>NZ_JBWKAJ010000001.1:0-707304 GCF_056437585.1 Streptomyces sp. NPDC042364
GGGCGAAGCCCGGCAAGCACGACACGAGCACCGACGACAGCACCCCGCAAACCGCCGCAACCGATCCACGCAACCCCGTCCACGGCTGACCCCCAGCCGACCCACGGAACCCCGTCCGAACGACGACGTGCGCGACGACGTGCGCGACGACGTGCGCGACGACGTGCGCGCGGAACGGGCCGACGGCGCCGGGAGGCCGTCGGCCCGAGTCGGGGCGATGTCGTCAGCTCGCGCTGACCTGAAGGTGTTTGACTCCGTTGATCCAGGCCGAGCGCAGCCGGTCCGGGTCGCCGACGAGCCGCAGGTTCGGCAGGGCGTCGGCGATCGCGTTGAAGATGAGGCCGATCTCCAGCACAGCGAGGGACTTGCCGAGGCAGAAGTGCGGTCCGCCGCCGCCGAAGCCCAGGTGGGGGTTGGGGTCGCGGGTGATGTCGAAGGCGTCCGGGTTCTCGAACACCTCCGGATCGTGGTTGGCGGAGGCGTAGAAGATGCCGACGCGGTCGCCCTTCCTGATCCTCTTGCCGCCGAGTTCGGTGTCCTGCGTGGCGGTGCGCTGGAAGGAGTTGACCGGGGTGGCCCAGCGGACGATCTCCTCGGCGGCGGTCGCCGGGCGCTCCCGCTTGAAGATGTCCCACTGGTCGGGGTGGGTGAGGAAGGCGTGCATACCGTGCGTGATGGCGTTGCGGGTGGTCTCGTTGCCCGCGACGGCCAGCATCAGCACGAAGAAGCCGAACTCGTCCGAGGCCAGGCTTCCCTCGTCCTCGGCGGCGACCAGGGTGCTGACGATGTCCTTCGCCGGGCACTGCTTGCGGTCGGCGGCCATGTTCATGGCGTAGGCGATGAGTTCGGTGGCCGACTCCTGGCCGACCTCCTCGGTGATCGCGTACTCCGGGTCGTCGTACGAGATCATCCGGTTGGACCACTCGAAGATCTTCGCCCGGTCGTCCTGCGGGATGCCGATCAGCTCCGCTATGGCCTGGAGCGGCAGTTCGCAGGCCACCTCGGTGACGAAGTCGAAGGGACCCGGCTGGGCGAGCGCCTCCCGGGCGATGGCGTGGGCCCGTTCGCGCAGGTTGTCCTCCAGCGCGCGGATCGCCCGAGGGGTGAAGACGCGCTGGACGATCTGCCGTACCCGGGTGTGCTCCGGAGGGTCCATGTTCAGCAGGATCAGCCGCTGCGCGTCGATGGCGTCCCGCTCGATGTGCTCGTTGAAGCGGATGATCGCGGTGTTCAGGAACGAGGAGAACAACTCGGGATGCGTGGAGACGTACTTGACGTCCGCGTGCCGGGTGACGGCCCAGTAGCCCTCGTCGGCGAAGCCCGCGATGCCCGGTGCCTGCGGGACCCAGTGGACCGGTTCCGTGCGGCGCAGCTCGGCGAACTCCGGGAGGGGGACACGATGGTGCAGCAGATCGGGGTCGGTGAAGTCGAACCCGTCGGGCATCGCTGGACAGGGCATCGGCAACTCCTGACGGAGCATCAGCTATGACGGAATTGCGGTGACCGTAGTAACGGGTTCTACAACTGGCAAGGGGTACGAGCCCCCCAATTGCCGCACGCCCCTTGCCTTGTCGGAGCCGCGCTCAGCAGACTGCTGGCGGGAACTAGAACGCGTACTAGTTCTGCGTGGCGGGCCGGGCCGGGACGCCCCGCGCCGCGCGGGTAACCGTTGAGAGGATCCTCATGGCCGCGGAACCCGTGATCGTCGAAGCCGTACGCAGCCCCATCGGCAGGCGCGGCGGCGCGCTCGCCAACCTCCACCCCGCCTACCTGCTGGGCGAGACCTACCGCGAACTCCTGGGCCGCGCCGGCATCCCCGCCGACTGCGTCGAGCAGATCGTCGGCGGCACGGTGACCCATGCCGGCGAGCAGTCCATGAACCCCGCGCGCACGGCCTGGCTGACCATGGGCCTGCCGTACGAGACGGCCGCGACGACCGTCGACTGCCAGTGCGGTTCGTCCCAGCAGGCGTCGCACATGGTGGCCAACATGGTCGCGGCGGGCGTCATCGACGTCGGGATCAGCTGCGGCGTCGAGGCGATGTCCCGGGTGCCGCTCGGGTCGGGCTCCAAGCACGGGCCCGGGAAGCCGTTCCCCGACGAGTGGAACGTCGACCTCCCCAACCAGTTCGAGGCGGCGGAACGGATCGCCCGCCACCGGGGACTGACCAGGGAGAACGTCGACGCCCTCGGCCTGCTCTCCCAGGAACGGGCCGCCGTGGCCTGGGCCGAGGAGCGCTTCAAGGGGGAGACGTTCGCGGTCCAGGTCCCCACGACGGAGGAGGAGCAGGGGGCCGGTCAGGGCATGTGGCGCCTGGTGGACCGGGACGAAGGGCTCAGGGACACGTCCGCGGAGGCGCTGGCCCGCCTGAAACCGATCATGCCGACCGCCGTCCACACGGCCGGGAACTCCTCCCAGATCAGCGACGGGGCGGCGGCGATCATGTGGGCGTCGAAGCGGATGGCCCGGGCGCTGAAGCTACGGCCGAGGGCGCGGATCGTCGCCCAGGCCCTGGTGGGCTCCGACCCCCACTTCCACCTGGACGGCCCGATCGACGCGACGAAGGCGGTGCTGGGCAAGGCGGGGATGTCGCTGCGCGACATCGACCTCGTGGAGATCAACGAGGCGTTCGCGTCGGTCGTGTTGAGCTGGGCGCAGGTCTTCGAGCAGGACCTGGAGAAGGTCAACGTGAACGGCGGTGCGATCGCTCTGGGTCACCCCGTGGGGGCGACGGGAGCGCGGCTCATCACCACCGCGCTCCATGAACTGGAGCGCCGGGACAAGGAGTTCGCCCTGGTGACGATGTGCGCGGGGGGTGGCTTGGCCACCGGCACGATCATCCAGCGGCTGTAGTGGCCCAGCCGACGAAGCGGTTGAACGCGGCGGGGCCCAGGGCGAGATGGGGTCCCGCCGGGTTCTTGGAGTCTCGGATGGCGATGGTGGGGGTGGGGGAGGAGGCGGGGGGTGTGGCGATCTCCACGCAATCACCGCCCTGGTCGCCGCTGTACGACGACTTGCGCCAGGTGAGGGGGCCGAGTGGGGCGCATTCGACGCAGGAGCCGCCGGTGTCCGTGCTGTAGCTCGACTTACGCCATCGGGCGCCGGTCGGGCGAGGGATGCTACCCATAGCGTTCCTCCATCACATGCCGGATCAGCTCCACCGAGTCTCTGATGGACAAAGCGGCAGCCTGCAGATGATCGTAACGGAGCATGCGGTTCTCGACCGCGTCCGGATTGGCGGTCGCGTGGCCCGTTTCGTAGTCCTCGCTGTACACGACGGTGGGGTCGTTCGAGAAACGGAAGACGTCGAATGCCCCCGGGAAGCCCGCGTGGCTTCCGGCGGTGAACGGGAGTACCTGAATGTTGACGTTCGGGTTCTTCTCGCAGGCCAACAGTTTCAGCAGTTGGCCTCGCATGACGTCGGTGCCGCCGAGCTTCTGGTACAGCACTGCTTCGCCCAGTACGGCCCAGAAGGTGGGGGGCTTGTCCTTCTCGAAGATGCGCTGTCGCGCGATCCGGGCAGCGATGCGATTGTCCAGGTCGTGGTCGTTCACGGCGCTGAAAACGGCACCTGCGTACGCCTCCGTCTGAAGCAGGCCGTGCACCAGTTGAGGTTGGAAGACGTAGATCGCGGTTGCCCGTGCTTCCAGCTCCGCCACTTGCTGGAACCAACCTGGAAGTTGACTGCGCATCACCAGCGTGAGGAGACGCGACAGCAGCCCGTCAGTTCCCAGCGCCACGTCCGCCCGCTCGCTGAACTCCGCCGTCGGCACCTTCCTCGCTGTCTCGATCTGGCCGATGAGCGACGCGGTGTAGCCCAGGATGCTCCCCAACTGCTTCTGCGTCAGGCCCGCCGCCTCCCGGCAACGCCGCAACTCGTAGCCGTAGTAGTCCAGCGGTGAGGCGCCGGGGTCGAGGGTGTTGATCTGGGTCATGGGCCGTCCCGTCGTTGAAGGTTGAACTCACTGTTCTACGGGTTGTGTCCGTTCTGTCGCCGACAGTAGTCGCGGCAGGTCACCCTTGTGGTGTGAACGGACACTTTCCCCCCATCGTTCTGGGCGCTCGTCCCGTCCAGTACCGGATGTGCTTCACCGTGGGTGAGCACTCCGCGCATCACATCCGCCGCATCCTCCGCTCCTGTCTCGACGAGTGGGAGATGCCGGAGCTGGCCGACGCGGTGGAACTCGGGGTCACGGAACTGCTCGCCAACGTCGTACGGCACGTCCCGGACCGGCGCTGCACGCTGCTGATGCTGCGGTCCGCGGCCGGGGTCCGGGTGGAGGTGACGGACGGGTCGACTCAACTCCCGGTGTTACGGGCGGACCTGTCGCCGGACGCGCTCGGCGGCCGGGGGCTCGTGCTGGTGGACGCGGTCGCGGACAAGTGGGGTGTGGGCATGTGGGGCGACGGCAAGACCGTCTGGTTCGAGTGCCGCAGCGGCGGAGAGGAGAGGTCCGCGTGAGCGGCGCGACGGGTGGTGCCCGCGATGGGTACGGCGACCAGATCGGCCAGGGACAGCGCGCCGCCGGGATCGTCGGCGGGGCGGGGCACCCGGCGTACGGGCCCCACTTCGTCCAGCGCGACACCGTCGCGGGCCAGTACGTACGTCAGCGCCAGGAACGCGGAACGGGCGTTTCCGTCGGTGAACGGGTGGAAGAAGCAGACGTCGAGGTAGACGCGGGCGGTGCGCGCCGGGAGCACAAGCGTCGGGTTCGCGCTCTGCGCGAGGCGGTCGGCGAGGCGGTCCGGAAGGCCGGGGCCGGTGCCGTAGCGTTCGCGGCCCTGCTTGGCGTACGCGGGGAACGCGCGGAACGCCGGGCGCTTCGGCAGGCCCAGGACATGGCGTTGCCAGGTGGCGAGGTGCTCGAAGGTGAGGGGCCGGCCGGCGCTGACGTCGGCGCCGGCCCGGTCGAGGGCGGCGCGGAGGCGGACGGAGCGTACCGGGGACCGCGGGTGGTCGTGGGCGTGGACGTCCTGCACCGCCCCGTCGTCTACCGGGGTGACCGGTACGACTGGGAGGCGTTCGTGCGGGCCGGTGGGAAGGAGCCCGGGCGGGATGACTGCACGTGTGCGGTCCCAGGGGACCGTGTCGCGGAGGGTCAGCCACAGCCGTAGGTGGTCTGGGGTGGCGGCCGGGCGGGTGGGCGCGGCCGACGGGGCCAGGACGTGGTGGGGCGGACCCGTGCGCAGGGCCGCCCCCTCCGCCGACCTGCGACGTCAGCCTCCGATGTTCCTGAACGTCGTCGCCGTGCCGTGGTCGCCCAGGCCTGTGAGGACCTGGAGCTTCCTGACGGGCTTGGTACCGGCGCTCTTGAACTTGGGTGTGGCGGTCCACGTGGTGACGGCGTCGAGCATGTTCGCCTCGGGGCCGAACTTCGTGGCGGCGGCCTTCACGCTGAACGCGGCGTTGTGGTTGACGCCCTTGTGGCCCGACTTCCAGCCCTTGCCGGTGATCATGCCGTTCTTGCCGGTCTCGTAGGACAGCGTGGTCGTCGCGCTGGTGACCGGGATGTCGAAGATCCGCTGGGTCGCCGTGACGGACAGGCTGACCGTCTTGGTGTTCTTCGCGGCGCGGGACGCGGCGACCGTGGTGCTCGTGAAGGTGACGTCCTTGTTGTAACGGACCGTCTTCGTCTTCGCCTTGCTCGGGATGTCGCCGGACTGTGTGACGGCGAACGCCCTGAACACCCGGGCGTTCTGCAGATAGCCCACGAACGCCCGCTGCTTGGGCGCGGGCAGCCTGCTGAACGCCTTGAACGTGGTGCCGCCGCCGGGCGCCCTCTTCAGCCATGTCTTGTAGGCGTCCACGGTCAGCTGCGACGGCGCGGTGGGTGCGGTGTCGGCGGCGAACGCCTGGCCGGAGCCGCCGAGCAGGGCCACGGAGGCCGCTGCGGCCACGATGGTCGCGGTGATGCGGTTGCGCACGGTGGTTCTCCTCGTCACGCGGGCCGCCGCACCGTTCGTACGGGGTCATGTCCCGTTCGGCGCACGGCGGTTGCCCGGAAGTCGTCCTGGGGTCCCGACGAACGTATGTGTGAGCGGGGAGGGCGGGTAATTGTCTCTTCGGGCAGCGCCCCGGAGGGCAGTATGCGCTGCCCGGGAAGGCGAGGGTGGAGGCGAGGACGAAGGCGGAGGTGAAAGGCCGAGGCGAAAAGTGGAGGCGAAAGGCGAAGGCGGCGGCCCCGGGGATCGGGGGCCGCCGCCTTCAGCCGTGATTCGGCGGGTTGCGCGTGGCGCGTCAGTACCAGTGGTTGGCCTGCCAGAACTCCCACGCGCCGCACGGGCTGCCGTAGCGGTCCTTCATGTAGTCCAGGCCCCACTTGATCTGGGTGGCGGCGTTGGTCTTCCAGTCGGAACCGGCGGAGGCCATCTTCGAACCGGGGAGCGCCTGGACCAGGCCATAGGCACCCGAGGACACGTTCGTCGCGTTGACGTTCCAGTCGCTCTCGTGGTCGACGATCTTGGAGAAGCAGGTGTACTGGGCCGAGTTCCCGATCATCTTCTTCGCGGTCGCCTGGGCCTGCGTGGCCTCCGAGGTCGCGGCCTGGGCGGGCACGGCGGTGAGCAGCGCACCGGCGGTGGCGGCGACGACGGCGGTACCGGCGAGGGCCTTCTTCGGGGAGGCGATGCGGCGGAGAAGAGTGCGAGTCACTGGGAACCTTTTCTACGGGGACTGGTACATCGCGGGCATGCCCTCACCGCATGCGGTGCGGTGGCGGCGTACGTCGGCGCCGAGCCCGTGGGGGTGGTCGGCGCCGTGCGACTCGTCCACAGAAGCAGCCCGGGTGACCTGTCCGCAAACACCCCTTTTGCTAGTCGTGGTCGTATGAGGGTGTGTGGCGGACTCTGTGACGTGGCTCTCAACCCGCAGGTCGGGCGCTGTTGCGACGTGGTCATGCCACGTCATTCGATCTACGACCACGCTTCGTATGTGACCTGCGTCCTGTGGGGTGCTTCACCGCGCGCGCGACGGTACGTATGCGCGGGGCGACTCCGCGCTCAGGGCCGGGGCGGGTCGAATGTGACCGCGCTCTCGAAGGCGGCCCGGCGCGTGGCCCGGCGCAGCGCCCGCAGAACCGGGGCGCCGAGTGTGAGCGTCAGAGCGACGGTGACGACGGCGCGCCCCAGGTCCCAGCCGAGAGAGGTGGCCAGGCAGTACGCCAGGAAACGGGCGAGGTTGGCGGCGGGGGACGCGTCCGGCTGGAAGGCGATGTTCGAGGCGAGCGCGTCGATGAAGGGCCAGCCGTAGAGGTTCATGACCGTGCCGTAGACGAAGGCGGCGACGAAGCCGTACGCCGAGAGCAGGACGAGTTCGGCGCGGCCCCGCAGCCGCCTGGCGCCCGGCAGCAGTCCCGCGCCCATCGCGAACCAGCCCATCGACAGCATCTGGAACGGCAGCCACGGCCCCACACCACCGGTGAGCAGGGCGGACGAGAACATCGTCACCGCGCCGAGCGTGAAGCCGAAGCCCGGGCCGAGGACACGTCCGCTGAGCACCATCAGGAAGAACATGGGCTCCAGCCCCGCCGTCCCCGCGCCGATCGGGCGCAGTGCGGCGCCGGTCGCGGCGAGGACCCCGAGCATCGCCACGGCCTTCGCACCCATCCCCGCCTCCGAGATCGTGGCCGCCACGACGCCGACGAGCAGCACGAGCAGACCGGCGAAGAGCCAGGGGGCGTCCTGGGCGTGCGCGCTGACCTGGGAACCGGGGGACGCGAAGAAGGGCCAGGCGAAGGCGGCGGCACCGACGAGACTGACGAGGGCCAGGGCGAGAAGGGAACGGAGGGAGAGGGGGACGGGACGGGGGCGAGGGCGGGGGCGAGGGCCGGGTGCGGGATGCGGTGCCGTGGGTGCCATGGGTGCCGCGGGTGTGGTGGGTGTGGTGGGTTCGTTCGGGGAGGGGGTGCTTTTCATGGCCCCTCCTGTTCAGCCGCTCGCAGGGCGCGGCTCACCTGGGTCGTCGTCAGCCACTTCTGCGGGGCCAGGATCTTCGTCACCTGCGGGGCGAAGGACGGGGAGCCGACGACCACCTCGGCGGTCGGGCCGTCGGCGACCACCTCACCGTCGGCGAGGATCAGCACGCGGTCGGCCAGCTCGGCCGCCAGTTCCACGTCGTGCGTGGCCAGCACGATGGCATGGCCCCCGGCGGCGAGGCCGCGCAGTGTCGTGACCAGGCGGGCCTTGGCCGCGTAGTCGAGGCCGCGGGTCGGCTCGTCGAGGAGCAGCAGCGGGGGCCGTGCCGTCAGCACGACCGCGAGAGCGAGTGCCAGCCGCTGGCCCTC
The DNA here is from genome assembly GCF_056437585.1 of Streptomyces sp. NPDC042364. Taxonomy (NCBI): domain Bacteria; kingdom Bacillati; phylum Actinomycetota; class Actinomycetes; order Kitasatosporales; family Streptomycetaceae; genus Streptomyces; species Streptomyces sp. NPDC042364. The sequence goes on from NZ_JBWKAJ010000001.1 coordinate 8,283, forward strand.
CGACAGATCGCGGGGATGCGTGGTGTCCGCCACGCCGGGCAGCAACTCGTCCACCAGCCGGCGGCATGTGCCCGGCTCCGCGCCCGCGTCCCGGTCCGCCGCCGCGCACTCGGCCGCGACGGTGTCCGCGTAGAGCAGGTCCCTCGGCTCCTGGGGGACGAGCCCGACCCGGCGCACGAGGTCCCTCGGTGCCGTCCGGTGCGGCAGGGCTCCGCCGACGCGCACGGAACCGGCCGCCGGGGGCACCAGGCCGACCAGCGCGGAGAGCAGGGTGGACTTTCCGGCGCCGTTGCGGCCCATGAGGGCGAGGATCTCGCCGGGGGTGATCGTGAGATCCACGTCGTGCAGAGCGCGGCCGCTGCCGCGGTGGACCGCGAGGGAGGTCGCTTCGGCGAGGGGGACGGCCTCGGTGGGCTGGGTGCGGGCGGTGGGTGCGGGGGCCGGTTCGCGGGAGAGGAGGCGGCGGAGTCGGGGAAGGGCGGGGGAGGGGGTGGGGGTGGGGTGGGCCGGGGTGCGTCGGGTGCGGGTGGTGGGTGGCTGGGCGCGCAGTTCCCCGCGCCCCTGGGGGGCGGCGGTGTGGGGTGGAGCAGCAGGGGTGTGGCCGGCCAGGCGGGCTCGCAGGGGGGCTGCCTGGCGCCGGGCCTCCCGCACTGTCAGGGGGAGCGGGGTCCAGCCGGCCAGGCGGCCCAGGGTCACCACCGGGGGATGGACCGGGGAGACGGCCATCACCTCGGCGGGGGCGCCCAGGACGGGGCGTGCGCCCGGCGCGGGGAGCAGGAGGACCTGGTCGGCGTACTGGATGACGCGTTCGAGGCGGTGTTCCGCCATCAGCACCGTCGTACCGAGGTCGTGGACCAGGCGCTGGAGCACCGCCAGGACCTCCTCCGCGGCAGCGGGGTCCAGCGCGGAGGTCGGCTCGTCCAGGACCAGGACGTCGGGGTGCGGGGTGAGCACCGAACCGATGGCGACACGCTGCTGCTGACCCCCGGAGAGCGTCGCGATGGGCCGGTCGCGGAGGTCGGCGAGGCCGAGGAGGTCCAGGGTCTCCTCCACCCGCCGCCGCATCACGGCCGGAGCCAGGCCCAACGACTCCATGCCGTAGGCGAGTTCGTCCTCGACCGTGTCCGTGACGAAGTGGGCGAGCGGATCCTGCCCCACCACGCCCACCACATCGGCGAGTTCGCGCGGCTTGTGCGTACGGGTGTCCCGGCCCGCCACCGTGACCCGCCCGCGCAGGGTGCCCCCGGTGAAGTGCGGTACGAGCCCGTTCACGGCGCCCAGAACCGTCGACTTCCCGACCCCCGACGGCCCGACCAGCAGGACGAGTTCACCTTCCGGGACCTCGAAGTCGAGTCCCTGGACGGTGGGTTCGGCCGCACCGTCGTACGTGACGGACACGTCCTCGAAGCGGATCATGCGTCTTCCTTGCCGGGGGCGGTGATGACGGCGGGAGCGGTGGGGGTGACGAAGGCGGCCGGAGCCGGAGCCGGAGCCTGCGGCCCGGGCACGGTGAAGGACGGCAGCAGGCCCACCAGGATCGCGGCGGCCGGCCACAGCGGGAGGTCCGGGGCGGTGAGGGGGACGACGGTGGGGTGCAGGGCGGCGGAGTCGTACGCCGCGCAGAGGACCAGGAGTACGGCGACGGCGGCGCCCGACGCCCCCACCAGCGACGCCCGTGCGTCCCACGCGTCCGGCCGGTAGCGGGTGCGGGGCGAGCGACGGCCGCCCAGCCGCAGGCCCGCGAGCGCGGCGGCCAGACCGGTGAGCAGCACGGGGAGGCCGTAGCTGCCGCCCGCGGCGGTCAGTACGCCGTACGTTCCCGCGCAGACGCCGAGCAGTCCGCCGAGGGTGAGCGCGGCGGTCGTACGGCGGACGGGGGCCGGGACCTCGGCGGTGCGGCCGTACCCGCGTGAGTCCATCGCGGCGGCCAGGGCGACCGACCGTTCCAACGCGCCCTCCAGCACCGGCAGTCCGACCTGGAGCAGACCCCGGACTCCCCGGTCCGGCCGCCCGCGCAGCCGCCGGGCGGCCCGCAACCGCTGCACGTCCGCCACCAGATGCGGGGCGAACGTCATCGCCACCACCACCGCCACGCCCGCCTCGTACAGCGCGCCCGGCAGCGACTTCAGCAGACGGGCCGGGTTCGCCAGGGCGTTCGCGGCGCCGACGCAGATGAGGAGCGCGGCGAGCCGCAGACCGTCGTACAGCGCGAACAGCACCCCCTCCGCCGTCACCCGCCCGCCCAGGCGGATGCCCTGCGCCCAGCCGGGCAGCGGGACTTCGGGGAGCGTGAGGAGGGTGTGCGTGCCGGGGACGGGGGAGCCGAGCACCACCGCGAAGGCCAGCCGGATCACCAGCACCGCCAGGCCGAGCTTCACGAACGCGGTGTACGAGCGGGCCCAGGGGGCGTCCGTGCGGTGCGTCGCCACGACATACCCCGCCACGGCTATGAGGAGGCCCAGAAGGAGGGGGTTGGTGGTGCGGGACGCGGCGGTGCCGAGCCCCAGGGCCCAGAGCCACCAGGCGAGGGGGTGCACGGAACGCCCCCGGTGCCCGCGCCGCACGGGGCGCCGGCGGTACGACAGCCCATGGCTACCCACGGCGGCGTCGCCCGGCCTGCCACGCCGCCGCCGCGCCGAGCACCGCGACGGCGCCCGCGCCCACGAACAGGCCGACGGACGGGCCCTTCTCGTCGGACGTGCCGGTGCCGCCGGAAGCGGCTGAGGCGTCGGGGCCGGTGGTCCTCGGAGCCGAGCCGGACGTGTCGGCCGCCCCGTCACCCGCGACGACCTCCCCGCAGCCCTTCCGGGGGTAACCGGCGATCGAGCAGAGCAGCGCGTTCGTGTCGTAGCGGAGCGGCTTCGCCACGGCCGCGAGCGCGTCGGCGCTGGTCGCGTCCGACGGCACGCGCGCACACGCGGTACGCGCCGACGGGGGCGTCTCACCCGCCGGGGCGTCCGCGGCCGTGCCGAAGTCGATGACGAGCGCGATCCGCTTCTGTCCGTCGCGGGCGGCCGTACCCGAGCAGATGGCGTCGAAGCCGGCGGCCCCGCGCGGCTTCGCGGCGTCGTCCGAGTCCTCGCTGACGGCGAACCGGAAACCCTGCACGTCCCCGTCCGAGGGCCGGGCGGTCGACGGCCCCTGCATGGCGTACACCCAGCCGGAGCCGTCCGACGTCCGGTCCCAGAAGGACCAGTACCGATAGGCGGCGGCATGGGCCTGCCCGCCCAGCCCCACCAGCACGAACAGCAGCACCACGGCCGACGACAACACGGCCGTGACGCGCCGGGCCACGACGCGCGCCCCCGTGAGTCGCGTCACCGACGGCGACGTGACCGGCGACGTGACCGGCGGCGGCGTCACCGACGGCGACGTGACCGGCGGCGTGACCGGCGGCGGCGTGACCGAAGCGCGCCCGGGCAACGACCGCCCGGCGGAGCTTCGCGGCCGTGACCGGCTCACGGCCGCCGCCGCTTCCTGGTGAGCCCCGTCAGCGCCGCGCCGACGATCGCGGCGAGCCCGAGTCCGGCACCCAGCACCACTCCGGTCGCGACCCCGCCGCTGTTCTCGTCCCCGTCGGCGGTGTCGTCGCCCGGCACGCCCGTGTGGTCGGCCACGTCCCGGGCCGGCCCGGTCTCCGTCAGCTGTGCCACCAGGTCCGCGCCGCCGAAGTCGCGCGGATCGGTGCCGGTGGCGTGCGCGGCGAGGATGAGCTGGGAGTACGCGGCGGGGCCGGACTTCGCCGCCCACGGGCCGTGGTTCTTCGCCAGCCAGGCCAGCGGCTTCCCGGCGGCCTTCGTCTCCCCGGCGGCGGCCAGCGCCACGACCGCGTCGGCGGTGTTGCCGAGGTCGGGCTGGTCCTCGGCGCCCGCGAGGGCGGACTTCAGATAGCCGTCGGAGGTCAGGGCCCCGGCGAGGTACACGGCACCGTTGTGGGCCGCGTCCTCGGGCGAGGTGCCGCCTGCGCACTCACCCGAGGCACCGGCGTTCGCGCCGCCGCCCTCCCCCGCCTTCCCGGCGTCGACCACGAACCCCTCGCCCAGGCTGCCCAGCACCGCGGCGGCCGTGGCGTCGGCGTTGGCGGCGAGCCCGCCCTTCTTGTCGGGCTGGTAGGCGAAGGCGCCGCTGCCCTCGGTGCCGACGGCGCACGGGAGGGCGAGGGCGCGCAGGGCGTCGTAGGGGGAACGGCCGGCCTTCTTCTGGCCGTCGGGCTTCTCGCCCACGGCGGCCAGCGCGCCGATGACGACGGACGTGGAGTTCGCGTCGCTGGGCCCGCCGGCGGTGAAGCCCCAGCCGCCGTCGTCGTTCTGGTTGTCCTTCAGCCAGCCGACGGCCCGCCCGGCCTCGGCGTCGTGCCCGCCGACCGCGGCGAGCGCCTGCACCGCGGCCGCCGTGCTGTTGGTGTCGACGGCGGTCTTGGCGTCGCACTTCGCCGTGGGGTCGGGCCGGTACGCCGCGAACGCCCCGCTCGCGCACTGCTGGCCGAGCAGCCACTCCACGGCCCCGGCGCCGGGCCTCTCGCCCACGGCGTCCAGCGCGACCAGCGTGAGTGACTGCCGCCATACGCCGTCGTACCTGGGGTCCGTCGACCCGTACAGGCCGGTGGGTATCGCCTGCGACGGCGACGCGGACGGCGCGGCGGGGGCGGTGTCGTCGGCGAGGGCGGCCGGTGCGAAACCGGTACCGAGTCCGGTGCCGACCCCGGCTGTGGCGGCCAGTACGGCGACGACCGCGGCGCTGCGGCGGACATTCATGATCGGCGGTGCCTCTCCCTGACGGGAGCCGGGCGGCACGGCGCGACGCCGGGCGGCTCGGCTCCGTATTCCTCGACGGTGCCGTACACCGGCGGACGCCGGTGACGCGAGCCGGTCACAGTTCCGCACAGGGCAGTCCGACTCGCCGATCGCGCGGACGGCATCGGCTCACGGTTGCGGGTCAGCGCCGGATTTGCACCGGCTTCCCCCTGTACGGGCGTGACGACCCGGCCACTCTACCTGTCGGTAGCCAACAGCCCGAGGCCACCTGTGCCGGAGGGGGCTCCCGCTGAGCCCTCCGGCGGGCGCAGCCCGGTCTCACACCGCCACGTACGTCACCGGGTCGCTCCCCGCCACCGCCTCCGCCCGGCCCTGCTTCACCAGGCGGCGCAGGTGGGCCTCCGCCTCGGCGACGGCGATGTTCCTCGATCCGTAGGGGATCTCGGACCACGGGCGGTTCCACTCCATGCGTTCGGCGAGCTGCCACGGCGTGAGCGGGGTGGTGAGGAGGGAGCGCAGGTCGGTGAGGCGGGACTCGTGGTGCGTGAGCAGCTCCCGGACGCGGGCCGAGGCGTCGGTGAAGGTGTACTGGTGGGCCGGGAGGACCTCGGCCGGGGTCAGGCGGGCGACGCGTTCGAGGGAGTCGAGGTAGTCGCCGAGGGGGTCGGTGACGGTGGTGTCGTCGGGGTCCTCGTACAGGCCGATGTGCGGGCTGATCTCGGGGAGGAGGTGGTCCCCGGAGAACAGCCGTCCCCGGCCCGGGAGTTCGGCGGGGTGGTCCTCCTCCAGGTGCAGGCAGACATGGCCGGGGGTGTGGCCGGGCGTCCAGATCGCGCGGAGGCGGCGGCCCGGCAGGTCGAGGAGCTCGCCGGGGACGATCTCGCGGTCGGGGAGCGCGGGGGAGAGGCCGGGCAGGGTACGGGGGCCGCGCGGGGCGCGCAGCGGGGCCACGTGCTCCTCGGGCGCGCCGGCCGCCGTCAGCTTGGCCGCCATGTACGTGAACCAGCGCTCCGGCCGGGTCTCCCGCGTCCGCCGTACCACCGAGGCGTCCGCCGCGTGCATGGCCAGCCAGGCGCCGGACGCCTCCCGCACCTTGCCCGACAGGCCGTGGTGGTCCGGGTGGTGGTGCGTGATCACCACGCCGGTGATCTCCCCGACCGACGTACCGCAGGCGACGAGGCCCTCGCACAGCGTGTCCCAGGAGGCCGGGTCGTCCCAGCCGGTGTCGACGAGCACAGGGCCGCGGTCGGTGTCGACGACGTACACGAGCGTGTGGCCGAGGGGGTTGTCCGGGATGGGCACCTGGAGGGACCGGACGCCGCCGCCGTGGTCGTACACCTGCGCCATGGGCTCCCCAATCGCCGCCTTCCCGCAACTATAACTAGAACAGGTTTCGATGGGAGGCCGAGTCAACCGTCGTCGCCCCGTGGACTCCTTCCATCGGAGCTGGTATCAGTTCCGTATCTGATGCACCGTCAGAGATCGGCTCAGGGGAGGCAGTCGGCCATGACCGAGCTCGTGGAACACGGACAGCTTTTCATCGGCGGGGAGTTGACGGATCCCCTGGGCACGGACGTCATCGAGGTGGTCTCGCCGCACTCGGAGGAGGTCATCGGCCGCGTACCGCACGCCTCACGCGCGGACGTCGACCGGGCCGTGGCCGCCGCGCGGAAGGCGTTCGACGAAGGACCGTGGCCCCGGACGACCCTCGGCGAACGCATCGAGGTCGTCGCCCGCATCAAGGACGCCTTCGCCGTGCGCCACGAGGAGTTCGCCCGCCTCATCAGCGCCCAGAACGGCACCCCGTTCACGTCCAGCGTCATGGTGCAGGCCCTCGCCTCGATGATGGTGTGGGACGCGGCGATCACCACGGCACGGAACTTCACCTACGAGGAGCACCGCGACGGCGTGCTCGGGAAGATCCTCGTGCGGCGCGAACCGGTCGGGGTCGTCGCGGCCGTCGTCCCGTGGAACGTCCCGCAGTTCACCGCCGCCGCCAAACTCGCCCCCGCGCTGCTCGCGGGCTGCCCCGCGATCCTGAAGGTCTCGCCCGAGACCCCGCTCGACGCGTATCTGCTCGCGGAGATCGCCGCCGAGGCCGGGCTCCCCGAGGGCGTCCTGTCGATCCTGCCGGCCGACCGCGAGGTCAGCGAGTACCTCGTCGGGCACCCGGGCGTCGACAAGGTCTCCTTCACCGGCTCGGTCGCCGCCGGCAAGCGGGTCATGGAGGTCGCCGCCCGCAACCTCACCCGCGTCACCCTGGAGCTGGGCGGCAAGTCGGCCGCCGTGATCCTGCCGGACGCCGACGCGCAGACCGCCGTCAACGGCATCGCGCCCTTCGCCTGGATGATCAACGGCCAGGCCTGTGTCGCCCAGACCCGCATCCTCGTCCCGCGCGGCCGCTACGACGAGTTCGCCGAGGCCTTCGCGGCGGCCGCCTCCGCCCTCACGGTCGGCGACCCCCTCGACCCCGCCACCGAACTGGGCCCGCTGGTGGCCCGGCGCCAGCAGCGCCGCAGCCTCGACTACATCCGCATCGGCCAGGAGGAGGGCGCCAAGATCCTCGCCGGCGGCGGCCGCCCCGCCGGCCTCGACCGGGGCTGGTACGTGGAGGCCACCCTCTTCGGCGACGTCGACAACTCCATGCGCATCGCTCGCGAGGAGATCTTCGGCCCGGTGATCTGCCTCCTCCCGTACGGCGACGAGGCCGAGGCCGTACGGATCGCCAACGACTCCGACTACGGCCTGAGCGGCAGCGTCTGGACCGCCGACGACGAGCGCGGCATCGAGATCGCCCGCCAGGTGCGCACCGGCACCTACTCCGTCAACACCTTCAGCCTCGACATGTTCGGCCCCTTCGGCGGCTACAAGAACTCCGGCCTGGGACGCGAGTTCGGACCCGAGGGCTACGGCGAGTACCTGGAGCACAAGATGATCCACCTGCCCGCCGGATACCAGCCGCCCGCCGACGCCGACGCCGACGCCGACGCCGACGCCGACGCCGACGCCGACGCCGACGCCGACGCCGACGCCGACGCGGGGAAGGGGGTGGGCTGATGGGCGACCGCTGGCACGTGGAGGTCGACCGCGCGATCTGCATCGGCTCCGCCCAGTGCACACACCTCGCCCCGGACGCCTTCCGGCTCGACTCCGCGATGCAGTCCCACCCCGTAGAGCCGGACACCGACGCGGGCGAACGCATCCTGAAGGCGGCGGAGGGCTGCCCGGTCGAGGCGATCTCGATCGCCCTGCTCGGGAGCGGGGAGCCGGTGTTCCCGCCGGAGGATTAGGGCCCTCCACCAGGAGCGCGACGTCCACGCGGGCGCCCCGGCGCGTGTCCCTCGCGACCCCCGAGGAAGGTAAAGAATCCCCTGTGAGGGGTTGTATATGCCTATGGGCGTTCTATCCTGGAAATCGGCCTACGGGACGAGTGAGGGAGTCCAACCGGAGTAGCCGACATGGGCGAGAGGCGCAGGTCTCCGCTGGTGCCGACGTCGACGGTCGGGCTGAGAGGCCGGAAGGTCGCTGGTACAGGACCGACGGCGACCCCCAGCACCTGATCCGGGTCATACCGGCGCAGGGAACCCGTCTCGTAGGTCCTTCATGGCGCGCCTCTCCCGTGGGGCCGGATGTGCCCCGGCGTGCGCTCCCGGCGTGTGTCTTCGGCGTGTGTCTCCGACGAGCCCCGGTGCCCCCCGCGGTGCCGGGGCTACTTCTCGCCCTCCGGCGCGGTCAGGTCGATCAGGCGGCAGACCGTTTCGATGTCGATCTTCACCTGGGCGATGGAGGCGCGGCCGGAGAGCCAGGTGATGAGGGCCGAGTGCCAGGTGTGCTCGATGACGCGGACGGCGGACAGCTGCTCGGGGGTGGGGTGTTCCAGCCCCATGGAGTCGAGGATGATCGCGGTCGTCTGGTGGGAGACCTGGTCCACCTCGGGACTGACGCTGCGGTCGGCGAAGGTGAGCGCGCGGACTATGGCGTCCGCGAGATGCGGCTCGCGCTGAAGGGCCCGGAAGGCCCGCATCAGGGTCTCGGCCACCCGCTCCGCCGCCGTCTCGCCGGTCGGCGGCTTCTTCCGCAGCGTTCCGTGCATGTGCTCCAACTGGTCCTGCATCGTGGCGACCAGCAGATGGATCTTCGAGGGGAAATAGCGGTACAGCGTGCCGAGGGCGACCTGCGAGGACTCGGCGACCTCACGCATCTGCACGGCGTCGAAACCGCCCCGGCTCGCCAGCTGCGCGCTCGCGTGCAGGATGCGGCGCCGGCGGGCCTCCTGCCGCTGGGTGAGGGGCGGCGAGTCCCGCCGCGACTCCGGTCGCGGTTCCTGTCTCGCGCTACTGGCGTCCACCTTGGCTTCCGCAGGCATGGGTACCGTTCCGTGACAGTCGGTGAGGGCGTGCGATCCGACAGCATGCCAGGGCGCGTGCCGTGGCGTGAATCACCTGATCCTCCGCTCACCGCGGCCCTACCTGCCGGTAGATTCAGTGCTCCTTGAACGATCAAGTCTGTAACTTGTTCTACATTACCGTCCCGACGTAATCTCACCGGACAACACAGGCAGAAGGGGGCCGAGAGTGACCGCTGAGGCCAGTGAGGCGGGGCATCGGGCAAGCCCCGCCGCCGACGGCGGCCGACCGCTCGACATCGCGCTCCTCACCTATAAAGGGAACCCGTTCTGCGGGGGCCAGGGCGTGTACGTACGGCACCTCTCGCGCGAACTCGCCCGCCTCGGCCACCGGGTGGAGGTCATCGGCTCCCAGCCCTACCCCGTCCTCGACGAGGACGCGGTTCCCGACGCCGGACCGGGCGGGCTCTCCCTCACCGAGCTGCCCAGCCTCGACCTCTACCGGCAGCCCGACCCCTTCCGCACCCCGAAGCGCGACGAGTACCGCGACTGGATCGACGCGCTCGAAGTGGCGACCATGTGGACCGGCGGCTTCCCCGAGCCCCTGACGTTCTCCCTCCGCGCCCGCCGCCATCTGCGCGCCCGGCGCGGCGAGTTCGACGTCGTCCACGACAACCAGACCCTCGGCTACGGCCTGCTGGGCGATGTCGGCGCGCCCCTCGTCACCACCATCCACCACCCCATCACCGTCGACCGGCAGCTGGAGCTGGACGCCGCCGAGGGCTGGCAGCGCCGCACGTCGGTACGCCGCTGGTACGCCTTCACCCGTATGCAGAAGCGCGTCGCGCGCCGGCTGCCGAGCGTGCTCACCGTCTCCGGCACCTCCCGCCAGGAGATCGTCGACCACCTCGGCGTACGGGGCGACCGCATCCACGTCGTCCACATCGGCGCCGACACCGACCTCTTCTCGCCCGATCCCTCGGTGGCGCGGATACCCGGCCGGATCGTCACCACCTCCAGCGCCGACGTGCCCCTGAAGGGCCTCGTCTTCCTGGTGGAGGCACTGGCGAAAGTCCGCACCGAGCACCCCGCGGCCCACCTGGTCGTCGTCGGCAAACGGCCCACCGAGGGCCCCGTCGCCCAGGCCGTGGAGCGGTACGGCCTCGAAGGCGCCGTCGAGTTCGTCAAGGGCATCTCCGACGCCGAGCTGGTCGACCTGGTCCGCTCCGCCGAGGTCGCCTGCGTGCCCTCCCTGTACGAGGGCTTCTCGCTCCCCGCCGCCGAGGCCATGGCCACCGGCACACCCCTGGTCGCCACCACCGGCGGCGCCATACCGGAAGTCGCCGGACCCGACGGCGAGACGTGCCTCGCGGTCCCCACGGGCGACGCCGGCGCCCTGGCCGCCGGGCTGAACCGGCTGCTCGGCGACCCCGACCTGCGGGCCCGCCTCGGCCACGCGGGCCGCGAACGGGTGCTGCGCCGGTTCACCTGGGCCAAGGCCGCCGAGGGCACGGTCGCCCACTACCGCGAGGCGATCGCCCGCGCCGAGGGGCGCCCGGCGGGGGCCGCCGTGAGCACCGCCGCCCGCGCCGTACCGGCGGCGGACCGCACCGCCGACCGAGCCGTCGACGCCGGCGAGGCCGTCGAAGAAGCAGTTGAAGCAAACCGCGAAAGCGCCGACCGCGAAAGCAGGGCCACGTGCTGACCGTCGATTTCTCCCGGTTCCCGCTCGCCCCGGGGGACCGCGTCCTGGATCTCGGCTGTGGAGCGGGCCGGCACGCCTTCGAGTGCTACCGGCGCGGCGCCCAGGTCGTCGCCCTCGACCAGAACGGCGACGAGATCCGCGAGGTCGCCAAGTGGTTCGCGGCGATGAAGGAGGCCGGCGAAGCCCCCGAAGGCGCGACCGCCACGGCGATGGAGGGCGACGCCCTCGCCCTGCCCTTCCCCGACGAGTCCTTCGACGTCGTCATCATCTCCGAGGTCATGGAGCACATCCCCGACGACAAGGGCGTGCTCGCCGAGATGGTCCGGGTGCTCAGGCCCGGCGGCCGCATCGCGATCACCGTCCCGCGCTACGGCCCCGAGAAGGTCTGCTGGACGCTCTCCGACGCGTACCACGAGGTCGAGGGCGGTCACATCCGCATCTACAAGGCGGACGAACTCCTCGGCAAGGTCCGCGAGGCCGGCCTCAAGCCGTACGGCACCCACCACGCCCACGCCCTGCACTCGCCGTACTGGTGGCTGAAGTGCGCGTTCGGCGTCGACAACGACAAGGCGCTGCCGGTCCGCGCGTACCACAAGCTGCTGGTCTGGGACATCATGAAGAAGCCCCTGGCCACCCGGGTCGCCGAGCAGGCGCTCAACCCGCTGATCGGCAAGAGCTTCGTGGTGTACGCGACGAAGCCGCACCTGCCGCGGATCGCCGACGGCGGCGCCGCCGGGACCGAGGCCGGGGCGGCCGCCAAGTGACCACGCCCCGGACAGAACACCTGGTCCTGCCCGGGGTCCTCACCGCCGAGCAGGCCGCCGCCACCGTCCGCGGGATCCTCGCGGTGCAGCGGGAGGACGGCGCGATCCCCTGGTTCCGCGGACATCACCTGGACCCCTGGGACCACGTCGAGGCCGCCATGGCCCTCGACGCGGCCGGTGAGCACGACGCCGCCGAGCGCGCCTACGAGTGGCTGCGCCGGCACCAGAACGCGGACGGCTCCTGGTACGCCGCGTACGCCGACGGCGACGCCGACGACATCACCGACCGGGGCCGTGAGACCAACTTCGTCGCGTACATAGCCGTCGGCGTCTGGCACCACTACCTGGCCACCGGCGACGACACCTTCCTCGACCGCGTCTGGCCGACCGTCCACGCGGCGATCGAGTACGTCCTGCGGCTCCAGCAGCCCGGCGGCCAGATCGGCTGGAAGCGCGAGGACGACGGCACGCCCGTGACCGACGCCCTGCTGACCGGCTCCTCCTCCATCCACCAAGCGCTGCGCTGCGCGCTCGCCATCGCCGAGCAGCGCGAAGAGCCGCAGCCGGACTGGGAGTTGGCCGTCGGCGCGCTGCGGCACGCGATACGCCGCCACCCCGAGCGGTTCCTCGACAAGGACCGCTACTCGATGGACTGGTACTACCCGGTGCTGGGCGGCGCGTTGACCGGTACGGAGGCCAAGTCCCGTATCGAGGAGGGCTGGGACCGTTTCGTCGTCCCCGGCTTCGGCGTCCGGTGCGTCGTCCCCAACCCGTGGGTGACGGGCGGCGAGTCCGCCGAACTCGCCCTCGCGCTCTGGGCGATGGGCGAGTCCGACCGGTCCCTGGAGATCCTCCAGTCCATCCAGCACCTGCGCGACCCCGCCACCGGTCTCTACTGGACGGGCTACGTCTTCGAGGACCAGGCCGTCTGGCCCGAGGAACTGACCTCCTGGACCGCGGGGTCCCTGCTCCTCGCCGTGGCCGCGCTGGGCGGCCACGAGGCGACATGCGCGGTGTTCGGCGGGGAGCGGCTGCCGCGGGGCCTGGACGACTTCGACGACTCGGAGTGCTGCGCTCCGCCGTCCGGGCAGGGGGCTTGAGGCCGTGAAGCGGCCGCGGGTGAGTGGGCGCTGGTCGCGCCCACGCGGCCGCGCCGCATGTGTCCCTGCCCCGCGCCCCTGAAGAACACGGGCCGGGCCCGGGGGTGTTCAGGGGCGCGGGGAACTGCGCGAGCGACCACGACCCACCCGCAGCCCCCGGAAGCCGCGACCACCCGACCTCCGACCGGGCGGCCCGCTCCGCGAAGCGCTAGTGGCGGTGCATGCGGTTCGCGATGGCGTGGCCCACGAGCAGGTAGACCACCGCGGCCAGGCCGTAGCCGGCGACGACCCGCGCCCACTGCTCGTCGAAGGTGAACAGGTCGTGGGACCAGCCGGCGAGCCAGCGGGCCGCGTCATGGACGAACTGCACGAAGTCGTTTCCGCCGTTCGCACCCAGCAGGTACATCAGGATCCACAGGCCGAGAATGAAGGCCATCACGTCCGCGACGATCGCGATGACCCGGCCCGCCTGGTTGGAGCCGCTATATCGAGACATGCTTGACGGGTTGCCCGTAACACCTGGCCGAAACCCTATGAGTTGAGCTCGGCCAGCACCCGCAGCGTCGGCCGGTCCGGTGCCACCACGAGCAGATCCGTCACCGGCCCCTTCCGCCACGCCTCCAGCCGCTCGGCGATCCGCTCCCTCGGCCCCACCAACGAGATCTCGTCGGCGAACGCGTCCGGCACCGCGAGCACGGCCTCCTCACGACGGCCGTCGAGGAACAGCGCCTGTATCCGCCGGGCCTCCTCCTCGTACCCCATGCGCGCCATGAGGTCGGCGTGGAAGTTGCGCTTCGCGTGCCCCATCCCGCCGATGTAGAAGCCGAGCATGACCTTCACCGGCAGCAGCCCCTCGCTGACGTCGTCGCAGAGCTGCGCCCGCGCCATGGGCGCGACGAGGAACCCCTCGGGCAGACCGGTCAGCGACGCCTCGTAGACGTCCGTCCGCGTCGGCGACCAGTACAACGGCAGCCAGCCGTCCGCGATCCGGGTGGTCTGCGCGATGTTCTTCGGCCCTTCGGCGCCCAGCAGGACGGGCAGATCGGAGCGGAGGGGATGGGTGATGGACTTCAGCGGCCTGCCCACGCCCGTGCCGTCCGGACCGCCGTACGGCAGCGCGTGGAAGCGTCCGTCGAGCTCGACGGGCGCCTCCCGCCTCAGCACTTGGCGTACGACGTCGACATACTCCCGTGTCGCGGTCAAGGGTGAACTCGGGAACGGCCGCCCGTACCAGCCCTCCACGACCTGCGGACCGGACAGCCCCAGTCCGAGGAGCATCCGCCCCCCGGAGAGATGGTCGAGGGTGAGCGCGTGCATCGCGGTCGCCGTCGGCGACCTGGCCGCCATCTGCGCGACCGCCGTGCCCAGTTTGATCCGCGACGTGCGCGCCGCGATCCAGGTGAGCGGCGTGAACGCGTCCGACCCCCAGGACTCGGCGGTCCACACCGAGTCGTACCCGAGCCGCTCCGCCTCCTGGGCGAGCGGCACATGGTCCGCCGACGGACCGCGCCCCCAGTACCCGAGTGCCAGACCGAGCCGCATGCGCCCGCCTCCTGACGGTTGACGGTTCGTCAGTTCTGTCGGTGAGGAGGGCGACTGTACGACAACGGCCCCCCGCTCGGAAGAGCGAGGGGCCGGTCGTACGGCGAGGGGCGCGGTGCCGCGCTCAGCCGCGCTGGATGCCGGTGGTGTCCTGGAGGACACCGCGACGGCCGTCCTGCGTCTGGGCGACCAGGTTGGCGCCGCGCTGCTCGACCGCCAGGTACCAGGTGCCCGGCGCCAGTTCGGCGATCGTCGACTGCGAGCCGTCCTCGGCGAACAGCGGACGCGCCACCGGCACGGCGAACCAGAACGGCGAGAAGTCGCTCGCCGCCGCCTGCTGCGGGGCCGGGGCCTGCTGCTGCGGCGGCTGGCCACCGAACGGCGCGCCCGGCTGGCCCGGCTGCGGCTGGCTCGCACCGTACGGCGCCTGCGCACCGGCACCCGGGTAGCCGTAACCCCCCGGAGGCTGGGCGCCGTAGGGCTGCGGGGCGGCGGGCCGAGGGGCGCCGACGAGGGCGGCCTTGAGCGCGGGGACGAGGGGGGTGGCGATGGCCGCGGCGGCCATGACCAGGGTCGCGATGAGGGCGAGGATGAGGCCGGTGCCGGCGTCGGGGCCGTTGGCGTCGTTGACGTTGTCCACGCCGCCGCCCGGGTCGAAGATGTTCCCGAGCGCGCTCCACGCGGCGAAGACCGTGAAGGCGATACCGAAGTGGCCGAGGTCGATACCGGCGATCTTCGGAGCCTGCGGCAGCCCACGGGCGATGACGATGAACGCGGCGCCGAAGATGCCCGCCAGGACGACGCTGAGCAGGATGGGCCCGCTCTCCCAGAGGTTGGGCATGTCGATGCTGTCGGGAACCCCGTCGTACGAGTAGTTCTCGAGGAACGACGCGATGAACAGCAATACCGCTGCTCCGATCACGACGCCGTCGCCTCTGGTGAGGGAGCGGATATTCACTTCAGGTCCTTCGTCAGTCGTCTCGTCATCGGTGTGGAGGCGTCGCTGTTCACCATGTCGCCGTCAGGCTCCGGTGGGAAGCGCGGGGGTGGCCCCTCATCGTAGGGACGACCATATCGTCCGCCCGACGTAGCCGTACGTCGGGATTGCCACGATGATCACGACCCTTCCCCTACCCGCGCAGGAAACTCACGATTCCCTCAGAGATCCCCTGCGCGGCCTTCTGCCGCCATGTGCCACTGGTCAACAGTGCCGCGTCCTTGCTATCGCGCATATTGCCGCACTCGATGAACACCTTGGGGACCGTTGACAGATTGAGACCGCCCAGGTCCTGACGTGTGACGAGACCGGTACCTGCGCCCACGTAGTTGGAGGGCGCGCTGCCCGTCTCGCGGACGAACTTCCCGGCGATGCGCTCCCCGAGGTCGCGGGAAGGACCGACGATGGGGCGGGTGTCGGCGGCGCCCTCGTTCACGGCGCCCGGAAGGATGACGTGGAAGCCGCGGTTGCCGGCGCCTGAGCCGTCCGCGTGGATCGACACCACCGCGTCGGCCTCCGCCTCGTTGCCGATGCGGGCCCGCTCGTCGATGCAGGGACCCCACTCGCGGTCGCCGTCCTGCGTGAACTTCACGGTCGCGCCCTGCCGTTCGAGCAGCGTCCGGATCCGTCGCGAGACGTCCAGCGTGAACCTGGCCTCCGTGTAACCGTCGTTGGTCGACGTCCCCGTGGTGTCGCACTCCTTCATCCCGGTGCCGATGTCCACCTTGCGGTTGATCTCGGCGGTGTGCCGGAAGTTCGCCGTGTTGTGGCCGGGGTCGATGACGACGACCTTGCCCTTCAGGGGACCGTCGGCGGCGGCTCCCGAGGAGGGCGTGGGGCTGGCTTTCCCGCCGTCGCCCCCTTCCTTGCCGTCCTTGCCGTCGCCGTCCTTCGAAGGGGCCGGCTCGGCGGAGGGCGTCGGCGACGCCGGGGGAGCGGTTTCCGGCTCGCCCTGCGGGGCCGCCCGGTTCGACCCGTCGTTCCCTCCGCCCGGGTCACCGACGGCCTGCCACACCCCCCACCCGGCCACCGACCCCACCACGACGGCGGCGACGGCCACGGTCAGCGGACGGCGCAGAGGTGAACGGCGGGGCTGGGGCGGCTCGAAGTCCGGTCCTACGTACGACACGCCTGCCACCATACGGGGCGGGCCGCCGGTGACGGCTGCCCGGCGCCGTACCCGATGCCGTACCGCCGTGGTCCGTCCCCTGCTGCCGCCGCTGCCGCTGCCGCCGCCCCTGCGGGCCCGGCGCCCCGGCAGGGGTGTGACCAGCGGATGGGCGTACAGGCGGTCGCACGGTAGAGTCGGCCAATTACTGCTTGTCGTGGGGGCAGGGCTCGGCCGGGCGGTGGCAGGAGCCCTGGGGGGAGGGCCTGTAACGGATGAGTCGTCGCTCCAACGGGTTGGTCGGGGTCTGGGCCGAGGCACAGCGCCAGCAGCAGCGTCAGATGGAGGCGCGGGCCAGGCAGCAACGGGAGTACGAGCGGCAGCAGCGCGCGTACCAGCGGGAGGTGGCCCGCAGCCACCGCGAGCAGCAGCAGGCCTACCGGCAGCGGCGTGAGGCGGAGGCCCGCAGGCGCACCGAGGAACTGGACGCGCAGGTCGCCGCCCTCCAGGGGCTGCTGGCCGCCGGCTGCCGGGCCCCGGCGTTCCGCGCCGCCTCCCTCACCCGCCCCGAACAGCTGGAACCCTTCGCTCCGGGCGTGCTCGCCCACCCGGTGCCCATGCCGGACCCCGCTCACTACCAGGCCCAGGGCGGCTGGACCGCCGGCCGGCGGGCCCAGGCGCAGGCCGAGGCCAGGGACCGGTTCGAGCAGGACTGGCACGCGGCCCAGGCGGCGGAGGCTCAGCGGCAGCGTCAACTCGCCCAGTACCAGCGGCAGTACCAGCAGTGGGCCGACGGACAGCTGGCCGACATCCGCCGGCACAACGCGGGCGTCGCCGAGATGACGACGGCCCTGCGGGACGGCAGCGACCCGGAGGCCGCCGTCGAGTACTTCTCCGCGGCGCTCTACGCCTCCGCCGCCTGGCCCGAGGGCTTCCCCCGCCAGGTCTCCGCCGCCTACGACGCGGCCGCCCGCGAACTCGTCCTCGACTGGGAGCTGCCCCGCTTCGACGTCGTCCCCGAGACGAAGTCCGTGCGCTATTTGTACAACGCCGACCAGGACAAGGAGACCGCCCGACCCGTCACCCAGCGGCGCGCCCTCTACCGGGACGTCCTCGCCCAGTGCGTCCTGCTCGTGCTGCACGACCTCTTCGCGGCCGACGAGTTCGGCGCCCTGGAGGCGGTCACGCTGAACGGGTTCGTCGACGACCACGACCCGGCGACCGGCCGGCGCGCGCAGATCGTCCTCGCGAGCGTCGTGGCACCGCGTGCGGTGTTCACGGGGCTGCACCTGGAGCAGGTCAGCGCCGTCGACTGTCTGCTCGACGGGCTCCGCGGGCAGCTGTCCGCCAAGCCGGACCAGCGCACCGCCGTACGGCCGGGCCGCCGGCCCGCCGACGTCGGCAACGGTGTCGTCACCCACGGCGGCGACGAGGACCCCGATCTGCTGGAGATGGACCCGGTCGCCTTCGAGGAGCTGGTCGCCGAACTCTTCCAGGCCATGGGGATGCAGGCGGTCACCACCCAGCGCTCCAACGACGGCGGTGTGGACGTCGACGCCCTCGACCCGACCCCGATCCGCGGCGGCAAGATCGTCGTCCAGGTCAAGCGCTACCGCAACACCGTCCCCCCGACGGCCGTCCGGGACCTCTACGGCACCGTCCAGCACGCGGGCGCCAACAAGGGCGTCCTGGTGACGACGTCCAGGTTCGGACCCGGCTCGCACACCTTCGCCAACGGCAAGCCGCTCGAACTGGTCTCCGGAAGCGAACTCGTCGACCTGCTCCACCGGCACGGCCTGCGCGGGCGCCTGGGCACGGGCGAGCGCGCCGTCCCCGCCCAGCGGACTGCGCAGGACCCCCGGCAGGCCATGGCCACAAGCCCCGGCACCGGCGAGCCCACGGGGCCCACGGACGCCTTCAGCGTGCTGGGCATGGGGTGGAGCGGCACCGTCGCCCTGGACGTCTGCGCGCTCGTCTGCCACGGCAACCGGGTGCTCAGCGACGACCACTTCGTCTTCTACAACAACCTGCGCACCCCCGACGGCACGGTCCGCGCGCTCCCCCCGGTGGCACCGGACAAGGCCGCGATCCAGGTCTCCTTCGACGCGCTGCCCGCCGAGGCCGACCGGCTCGTCCTCGTGGCGGCGATCGACCCCGCCGTCAACCCGGAAGCCGACCTGTCCGGCTTCACCGACGCCCGCATCCGGCTCCTGGACCCGTCCCGCACCGAGCAGGGCCGGCTCGACGTCTCCGACGGCCGCCAGGGCGAGACCGCCCTGGTCCTCGGCTCCTTCCGCCGCCGCGCCAACGGCGACTGGGACTTCGTCCTCGGCGGCAAGGGCTACCGCGGGGGCCTGGAGGAACTGGTCCAGGACTACGGGATCGAGGTCGCGTAGGCAGGGTCGGGAGGGGGCCGCGTCAGATACCGGCCGCCGTGCGCCGCAGCACCCGCAGTGAGTCCGTCGCCGACACCTCCGTGAACGCGCCGGAGGCGAGGGCCCGCAGGTAGACGCGGTACGGGGCCTGGCCGGTGAACTCGTCGGCCGGGTCGGGGAAGACGTCGTGGATGACGAGGAGGCCGCCCTCGGCGACATGCGGGGCCCAGCCCTCGTAGTCGGCGGTGGCGTGCTCGTCGGTGTGGCCGCCGTCGACGAAGACGAGGGCCAGGGGGGAGTTCCAGACCTTCGCCACCTGCGGGGAGCGGCCCACCAGCGCGATCACGTGCTCCTCCAGGCCCGCTCGGTGCAGCGTGCGGCGGAAGGCCGGCAAGGTGTCCATCAGGCCGATCTCGGGGTCGACGGTCTCCGGGTCGTGGTACTCCCAGCCCGGCTGCTGCTCCTCGCTGCCCCGGTGGTGGTCGACCGTGATCGCCGGGACGCCCGCCTCACGCGCCGCGTCCGCGAGGAGGATCGTCGAGCGGCCGCAGTACGTGCCGACCTCCAGCAGCGGGAGCCCGAGGCGCCCCGCCTCGACGGCCGCCGCGTACAGGGCCAGCCCCTCGCCCACGGGCATGAACCCCTTGGCCGACTCGAACGCGGCGAGGATCTCCGGCTTGGGGGCCGCGGGCATGGGGTCCTCCGTGGTGGTGTGGTCGTATGCGTCGGCGGGTGCCTGGCCGGGTGCGGTACGGGGCCTCATGGCCGTACGTCCCCGGAGGCGCTCCATGCTGCCATGCGGCCGGTCGGCGTCGTCAGGACACCCGTCCCCCGGACGGTGTCAGGACACCCGCTCGACCGGGCGTTCGACGCCTGCCGTGTCCTCCGCGCTGCTCGCCCGGAGGGTCGGGCCGTTCACGGGACGGCGGCCGGGGAGCAACACGGCGACGAGGATGCCGACGGCGACCGCGGCGGTGGCGATCAGGAACGAGACCCGGAAGCCGTGCATGGTGGGGACCGCGACACCGCCGACGTGGTTCGCGGTGCTGGCGAGGACCATGCCGACGACGGCGCTCGACACCGATGTGCCGATGGAGCGCATGAGGGTGTTGAGACCGTTCGCGGCACCCGTCTCGGAGGGGTCGACGGCGCCGACGATCAGCGCGGGAAGCGAGGAGTAGGCGAGGCCGATACCCGTGCCGAGGACCACCGACACCACCACGGTCTGCCAGGCGGCGCTCATCAGCCCGAGGCCCGCGCCGTAGCCGACCGCGATGATCACCAGACCGAGGATGAGGGTGTACTTGGGCCCGTATTTGGCGGACAGCCGGGCGTAGACCGGCGCGGTGAACATCATCGTCAGACCGAGCGGTGCCACGCACAGGCCCGCGACGACCATCGACCGGCCGAGGCCGTAGCCGGTGGACGTGGGCAGCTGGAGGAGCTGGGGCAGAACGAGGGAGACGACGTAGAAGGAGACGCCGACCATGATCGAGGCGAGGTTGGTGAGGAGCACCTCGCGACGGGCGGTCGTGCGCAGGTCCACCAGGGGCGCGGCGATGCGCAGTTCCAGGACGCCCCACAGCATCAGCACCAGAGCCGACGCGGCGAACAGTCCGAGCGTGGTCACGGAGGTCCAGCCCCAGTCGCTGCCCTTGGTGATGGGCAGGAGGAAGAGGACCAGGCCGAGGGAGAGGCCGAGCGCACCGAGGAGGTCGAAGGTGCCCTCGGCGCGCGTCTTCGTCTCGGGCACGGCGACGAGGGTGAGGACGATCGAGAGGACGCCGAGGCCGGCCGCACCGAAGAAGAGGACGTGCCAGTCGGCGTTCTGGGCGACGGCCGCGGCGAGCGGCAGGGCGAGTCCGCCGCCCACGCCTATGGACGAGCTCATCAGGGCCATCGCCGAGCCGAGGCGTTCGCGCGGCAGCTCGTCGCGCATCAGGCCGATGCCCAGCGGGATCGCGCCCATGGCGAAGCCCTGGAGGGTACGGCCCACGATCATCGGGATCAGGGCGCTGGTGAATCCGCTGATCAGCGCGCCGACCACCATCACCGCCAGGCTGGCGAGCAGCATCCGGCGCTTGCCGTGGAGGTCGCCGAGACGGCCCATGATCGGGGTGGCCACGGCGCCCGAGAGAAGGGTGGAGGTCAGGACCCAGGTGGCATTGCCGGGGGTGGTGTCGAGGAGCTGGGGGAGGTCCTTGATCACCGGGACCAGCAGGGTCTGCATCACCGCGACCACGATGCCCGCGAAGGCCAGCACGGGGACGATCCCGCCGTTCGTTCTCCGGGTGGGCTCGTGTGCGGCTGGTGTGTGCGGATGCGTCATGGAGCGGGCCTCCTGGCCGGACGAAGGTGCGTGACGGCTGAACCTCGTCGACCTGGGCAACTATTCCGATGGTTTGAGTGGCTAACGAAATCTTGACCTGCTCATGGGAATGTGATCGCCCGTCAGGCCGGGAGGGGCGATGTCCGCGGCGGCGCGCCCGAGACTCGTCCGGCGTGGGGTGCGGTGCGGTGGAGGTGGGCGCGGTGGGGGGATGGCGGGGTCGCGTCGCGGCGGCCCGGGGGTCGGGCCGGTGTCGGGGCCGGTGTGGGTTTCGGGGCGGGCGTGGTCGCCGGGTGGCCCGCGGGGGTGGGCGCCCGGCGCCGGGTGCCCGCATCCGAGGCGGCTTCCGATCCTCATCTGACACAGTGTCAGGAGTCTTCACAAGTGCACGTGCCTCGGCTATACAGAGGGTCGCCGGACTGGAACGCGTTCTAGAAGGGCGGGTTCCGGACCCCTGTGACGACCTCGGCGCGGCCGCTGGTGCGGACGGTCGTGCCGAGGTTCCGAGGTTCTTCCGAGAACAGGAGCCCCATGCCCATCGACGCAGCCAGGGCCCTCGCGGCCGAGCCCCGCTCCGCCGGGATCACCTGGACCCGCAAGGACGTCCTGCTCTACCACCTCGGCATCGGCGCCGGCACCCCCGCGACCGATCCGGACGAGCTGCGCTACACCCTGGAGTCCCGGCTGCACGTCCTGCCGAGCTTCGCCACCGTCGCGGGCGCCGGCTCACCGGATGTCATCGGCGGCCTGAACGTCCCGGGCGTGGACGTCGACCTCGCCAAGGTCCTGCACGGCGGCCAGCGCGTCGCACTGCACCGGCCCATCCCCGTCGAGGGCCGCGCGACCGCGACCTCCCGGGTGGCGGCGGTGTACGACAAGGGCAAGGCCGCCGTCCTGGTCATGCGCACCGACGTGGCCGACACCGAGGGCCCGCTGTGGACGAACGAGGCCCAGATCTTCGTCCGGGGCGAGGGCGGCTGGGGCGGCGAGCGCGGCCCGTCCGCCCGTCAGGAGTCACCGACGACCGCCCCCGACAAGGAGGTCGAGCGCGTCGTACGCGAGGACCAGGCGCTGCTCTACCGCCTCTCCGGCGACTGGAACCCGCTGCACGCCGACCCGGAGTTCGCCGCCCGCGCCGGGTTCGACCGCCCGATCCTGCACGGTCTGTGCACCTACGGGATCACGCTCAAGGCCGTGGTGGACACGCTGCTCGACGGGGAGGTCGCCCGGGTCCGCTCCTACGGCACCCGCTTCGCGGGAGTCGTCCTCCCGGGCGAGACCCTCCGCATCCGGATGTGGCGGCCGGACGACCGCTCGGTCCGGGTGGCGGTCAGCGCCGCCGACCGGGACGACGCTCCGGTGCTGGCGGACACCCTGGTCGAGCACGAATGAGCAGTTCAGCGCAACCGTAGGTCATGTACGCCGGACAGGTTCAGTACTCCTGACGGGTTACTGCCGGCCGGTACTCCTGAGGGGAGCCGCACCATGCGCGCAGCCGTACTGCACGAGATCGGCCAGGACAAGCTGGAGGTGCTCGACGACGTCGAGGCGGCGGGCTTCGGGCCGGGCAAGGTGAGGATCCGGGTGCGGGCCACGGGCCTGTGCCACTCGGACCTGTCCGCGATGGCCGGGGTGCTGCCGCAGCCGGGGCCCTTCGTCCCCGGACACGAAGGCGCCGGGGAGATCCTCGACGTGGGGGAGGGCGTGAGCGGCCTGAAGCCCGGCGACCGGGTCGTCGTCTGCTGGCTGCCGGCCTGCGGCAGCTGTCCGGCCTGCAAGCGCGGCCAGACCCAGCTGTGCCTCGCCGGGTTCCTCAACGCGGGCACCCCCAACTTCAAGCGGCCCACCGGTGACGTCTTCGGCTTCGCGGGCACCGGCACCTTCGCCGAGGAGGTCGTCGTCGACGCCGGGTGCGCCGTGCCGATCCCCGACGACGTGCCGTTCGACGTCGCCGCTCTCATCGGCTGCGGGGTCACCACCGGTCTCGGCGCGGCCCTCAACACCGCCGACGTGGAGGCCGGTTCCTCGGTCGCCGTCATCGGGTGCGGCGGCGTCGGCATCTCGGCGATCCAGGGCGCCCGGCTCAAGGGCGCCGCCGAGATCGTCGCCGTGGACCCGGTGGTCTCACGCCGCGACGCGGCCCTCAGGTTCGGCGCCACCAAGGCCGTCTCCCCGGAGGAGCTGGCCGACGCCAAGCAGTCCGTCACCGGAGGCGAGGGCTTCGACTACGTCTTCGAGGTCGTGGGCCGCTCGGCCACCGCCCGCACCGCCTACGAGAACACCCGGCGCGGCGGCACCCTGGTCGTCGTCGGCGCGGGCGCCATGGACGACTTCCTCCAGCTCAGCATGTTCGAGCTGTTCTTCGACGAGAAGCGCATCCTGCCCTCCATGTACGGCGGCGGCGACGTCCTGCGCTCCTACGAGCGGGCCATCGCCCTGTGGCGGGCCGGCCGGATCGACCTGGAGGGCCTGATCACCCACCGGGTGCCCCTCGCGGACATCAACGAGGCACTCGACCAGATGCGCACCGGAGCGGCGCTGCGGACCTGCATAGAGGTCTGACGTCCCCGGCGCCACGGACGACTCCGAAGCGGACTCCGGAGGCCGAGCACGGCCCGGGTGCCGCTGCCGGCCTGGACGGACTCCGACGACTTCAAGGATGCCCATGTCATTGCCACTGGAGGGACTGTCGGCGATCGTCACCGGCGCGGGCCGGGGCCTCGGCCGGGCCGAGGCGCTGGAGCTCGCCCGGCTCGGCGCGGCCGTCGTCGTCAACGACTACGGACAGCCGGGCCGGGACGGCACCGGGGGCGCGTCCACCGGGCCCGCCGAGGAGGTGGCGGCGGAGATCCGGGCCGCGGGCGGCCGCGCCCTGGCCCACAGCGGTGACGTCTCCGACCACCACCAGGCGCGGGAGCTGGTCGAGTCGGCGATCGGGGAGTTCGGAAAGCTGGACATCCTGGTCAACAACGCGGGCATCCTGCGCGACCGGATGGTCTTCTCGATGTCCGAGGACGAGTGGGACTCGGTGATCCGGGTCCACCTCAAGGGCCACTTCAACACGATCCGCTTCGCGTCCGCGCACTGGCGTACGAGGGCGAAGGCCGCGGGTGAGCCGGTGTACGGGCGGATCGTGAACACCTCGTCCGAGGCGTTCCTCGCCGGCTCGGCCGGCCAGCCCAACTACGCGGCGGCGAAAGGCGGGATCGTCGGACTGACCACGTCCTCGGCCCAGGCGCTCGGCCGGTACGGCGTCACGGCGAACGTGATCTGCCCCCGGGCGCGGACCCGGATGACGGAGGACGTGTTCGCGGGCCTCGCCCGCCCCGAGCGGGGCCCCGACCCGCTCGCCCCCGAGCATGTCGCGCCGCTCGTCGGTTACTTGGCCTCACCCGTCGCCGGACACATCAACGGGCAGCTGCTCGTCGTCCACGGCGGCATGGTGGCCGTCGTCGAACGGCCGCGTGTGCAGGCGCAGTTCGACACCAAGCAGGACACGTTCACCTACGACGAACTGGACGGCCTGCTCACGCCGTACTACGCGGACCGCCCCCAGGGGGAGACCTTCGCGGCGACGGAGGTGCTGGGGCTCAGGAAGCGGGACGGAGTCGGCTGACCCGCCCTGCCCGGCCGCGGGGCACAGGCGCGGCGGAACGGCCACGGCCCCGCCCCGTCGGTGACGGGGCGGGGCCGGGTATCGCGGTGATGAGCGGTCCGGTACCGGATTGACGTTTCTTCAGATCGGCTGTCCGGACCGATCGCAGATGACGTGTGCCGCAGTTCAGGCGGCCGTCGTCGTCTCCGCCTGCTCGACCGGCTTGCGGTGACGCCCGCGAGGCGTCGCCTCGGCGTCGTGGGCCGAGATCTGGCCCCGGTGCCTGCCGTGGCCGTCCACCTCGTGGTGGTCGGCAGTGGGCGGCTGAGTGGTGTGCGCGTCGCTCATGGAATGTGTTCCCCGTCGGCATGATCTTCTTACAGGCGGGTGAGTTTAACGGGCTTCGGCCCACGATCCGAAGGCGCCTGAAGGCGTGTCGGCCTCCGTCGCGCCGCCATGGCCGAAACCTGTAAGGGCCCGGCGCGAGCACGTCACCCGACGGTCAGCTCTTCGCTCACCCGCCCTTCCAGCGGAGCCTGTTGCAGCGGCACGGGCCGGGTGAGGGCAGGCCCGCCCGCCGCCACGGCCTCGGGCGCGGGCGGGAGCCCCGAGACGCCCATGGCCCCCACCCCATCCGGTACAACCGGCACGACCGGCTCAAGCACCTCATACGGCACGCCAGGCACAGGCACGCCAGGCACAGGCACGCCAGGCACAGGCACGCCAGGCACAGGCACACCTGGCACAGGCACACCTGGCGCAGGCACACCTGGCACACCAGGCACATCTGGCGTACCCGGCGCACCGGAATCAGTGGTCTCGCCCGGCTCGTCGGGCACTCCGCGCACACCCGGCGGGGCCCCCTCGTCCGCCGGACCGACTCCCCGAGCATCCTCGGGGGCCGGTTCGCGGGCTTCCGGCTCCTCCCTCCAGGGCACGCCCACCCGAGCCAGTCCGCACCGCACCACCCCTGTGGCATAGGGCAGTTGCAGCACTCCGTCCCTCGTCCACAGTCCTGCCCCCGTCAACCACCCCTCGGGGGACGGCAGATGGTAGACGTGGCGGGAGGCGGGGCGCCACAGACCGACCCAGCTGCCCCGGGCACCGTCCACGCGCAGCGCGACCGCGCAGCGCTCCGGGGTCAGGATCTGGCCCGGCTGGATGGCGAAGGGGGTCATACGGTGGCCGTCGGGGGCCCGCAGGCACTCCGGGAAGCGGACCGGCAGGGTGCTGCCCAGCACGCCCCAGCCCAGCCGGTCGTGGCCGGGCGAGGGCGCGTCCGAACTGATCAGCAGCAGCCCGCTGTCGGTATCGGCCAGCAGCAGCCGGTCGTTGCTGTCGTCCGCGATCTGGAGGAGGGGCGAGACCTCCCCGTCCCGCTCCAGGTCCACCACGACCGTCTTCGTGCGGCCGTCCCACTCCCGGTCCAGGGCGAGCAGCCGGCCGGCCGCGTCCAGCCAGACCCCGCCCGAACACCGCCCCGGTACCTCGGCCACCCGCTCCGGCCCGAACGCTCCGCCCGCCACCAGCCACACCACCGTGGAGCTCCGGCCCACGGCGAGGGCGTACGCCCACTCCCCGCATGGAGCGGGGGGCAGCAGCCGCAGCTCGGTGGCGGTATCCCCGCAGTCGACCGCGCCGAGGAGCAGTTCGCCGGTGCCCGGTCCGGTCGGGTAGAGGAGTGAGAACAGATGCCGTTCGCCCGCCCGTCGGTGGATGAGGACACGGCCGTCCGTCAGGGGGAGGACCTCGGTGCCGGGTTCCTCGGGCTGGCTCGCGGGCAGCGGTACGGCGTACGGCTCGGGGCCGTCCAGGGTCCAGCGCTCGGGGAACCAGGACGCGTCACCGGCGAGGGCGAGGCGTGCCGCGTAGCTCCCGTCCGCGGTGATCACGCAGCCGGGCGGCGACGAGGACCGTTTCTTCCCGTCGCCGGGGCCGCCTTCCTCGCTCTCGTCGTGCCCCTGTCCCGTCGCGTTCCCGTGGCCCGTCGCGGGGGATGGGGATGCACAGGCCGTCATCGTTCGATCACCTCCGGCCATGAAGCTAGTTTTCGCACGCACAGGCGTGGGGCAACCGGGCTTCCCCTTCACACATAAGGGTGCAAGCCCTGCGATTCACCTGAGGGAACGGCGAGGGATGTGCTGCCGGAGGCGTCGAGCGGCGTGGGCGGTCACCAGGGGTGAGGGGGCCCACCGGCCCGCGGGAAGGCGATCACCGGCCCGGTGGAGGTGGCCGCCGTCGCCCGGCGGGAGGTCCGGAGCGGCGGGCCGGAGGTCCGGAGCGACGGCCACGGGAGGTCGGGAACGACGGCCACGGGAGGTCGGGAACGACGGCCACGGGAGCGGCGGCAGCCGAGGCCGGGCGTCGGGGCGGCTGGTCAAGTGACCCGTGGCCGGTCGGGGACGCCAGTGGTGCAGGTAGCCTTTGTGCGTGCCCCGTCTGTCTGAAGTCATCGCCGAGCTCGACGCTCTCTGGCCGCCCGAGAGGGCCGAGGGGTGGGACGCGGTCGGCACGGTCTGCGGCGACCCCGACCAGGAGGTCACCCGGGTCCTGTTCGCCGTCGACCCGGTGCGGGAGATCGTCGAGGAAGCGGTGAAGCTGGGGGCGGACCTGCTGGTCACCCACCATCCGCTGTATCTGCGCGGTACGACGACGGTGGCGGCGTCCACCTTCAAGGGCCGCGTCGTGCACACCCTCATCAAGAACGACATCGCCCTGCACGTCGCCCACACCAACGCGGACACCGCGGACCCCGGGGTCAGCGACGCCCTCGCCGGGGCGCTGGACCTGCGGGTCGTACGACCCCTCGTGCCGGACCCCTCCGACCCCGCCGGGCGGCGCGGTCTCGGCCGCGTCTGCGAGCTGGACCACCCGCTGACCGTACGGGAGCTGGCCGCGCGGGCCGCCGAGCGGCTGCCCGCCACCGCGCAGGGCATCCGGGTCGCCGGCGATCCCGAGGCGCTGGTCCGCACGGTCGCCGTCAGCGGCGGCTCGGGCGACAGCCTCTTCGACGACGTGCGCGCGGCCGGTGTCGACGCCTTCCTCACCGCGGACCTGCGTCACCACCCCGCCTCCGAGGCCGTCGCCCGTACGACGGAAGCCGCGGCGACCCCCCTCGCGCTGCTCGACGCGGCGCACTGGGCCACCGAATGGCCCTGGTGCGAGCTGGCCGCCGCACAGCTCGACGAGATCTCCGACCGGAAGGGATGGGACCTGCGGGTCCACGTCTCGAAGACGGTCACCGACCCCTGGACCGCCCACGCGGCGTCCACCACCGCCACCGAGAACCTGGGAGCCCCCAACTGAACGCCGCGCCCGCCGACCAGATCCGACTCCTCGACGTCCAGGCCCTCGACGTGCGCCTCCAGCAGCTCGCGCACAAGCGGAGGTCGCTGCCCGAGCACGCCGAGATCGAGTCGCTGACCAAGGACCTCACCCAGCTGCGCGACCTCCTCGTCGCCGCGCAGACCGAGGAGAGCGACACCGCCCGGGAGCAGACCAAGGCCGAGCAGGACGTGGACCAGGTGCGCCAGCGTGCCGCCCGTGACCAGCAGCGCCTGGACTCGGGCGCGGTCAGCTCCCCGAAGGACCTGGAGAACCTCCAGCGTGAGATCGCCTCCCTCGCCAAGCGGCAGGGAGACCTGGAGGACATCGTCCTGGAGGTCATGGAGCGCCGGGAGTCCGCGCAGGAGCGGGTCGCCGAGCTGACGGAGCGGGTCGGCGCCGTCCAGGGCAGGATCGACGACACGACCGCCCGCCGGGACGCGGCCTTCGAGGAGATCGACGGCGAGGTCGCCTCGGTGACCAAGGAACGCGAGGTCATCGCCGCGTCCGTGCCCGCCGACCTCCTCAAGCTCTACGACAAGCTCCGTGAGCAGCAGGGCGGCATCGGTGCGGCCAAGCTGTACCAGCGCACCTGCCAGGGCTGCCGCCAGGAGCTGGCGATCACCGAGCTGAGCGAGATCCGCAAGGCCGCTCCCGACACGGTGGTCCGCTGCGAGAACTGCCGCCGGATCCTGGTGCGCACGGCGGAGTCGGGTCTGTAGGGCGGGCGGACAGACCAAGAGGCTGATGTGGTGCGGGAGTTCATCGTCGAGGCCGACGGGGGTTCCCGGGGCAACCCGGGACCCGCGGGCTACGGTTCGGTCGTCCTCGACGCGGCGACCGGTGAGCCGCTGGTGGAGGCCGCCGAGTACATCGGTGTCGCCACGAACAACGTCGCCGAGTACCGGGGCCTCATCGCCGGCCTGAGGGCGGCGTACGAGCTGGACCCGGCGGCAACGGTCCGCGTCCGCATGGACTCCAAGCTCGTCGTGGAGCAGATGTCGGGCCGCTGGAAGATCAAGCACCCCGACATGAAGCCCCTCGCCGCCGAGGCCGCGCGGGTCTTCCCGCCCGGCCAGGTCACGTACGAGTGGATCCCGCGGGACCGGAACAAGCACGCCGACCGGCTCGCCAACGAGGCGATGGACGCCGGGAAGCGGGGCGAGCGGTGGTCGCCGTCCACGTCGACGGCTGACCTGGACACCCGGGCGACCCGGACCGGGGCCGCCGCCTCGGGCGCGGGCGCCGTCCCCGAGCCGTCGGGTCCGCCCGGGGACGCCGCGGCGGGCGCGGCGAGGGCCAGGGCGGCGCTGGCGGGTGCCCGGGGGGAGACCGGCGTCGCGAGCGGCGGGGGAGCCAGGACGGCTTCCGTCGGGGCCCGGGCCGCCGCCGGGGCCGGGTCGGCCGGGGGTGAAGCCGGTACCGGTGCCGAAGCGGAGGTCGGAGCCGTCGCCGAGGCCGAGACCGGGACCGAGGCCGAGACCGGGACCGGGACCGGGACCGGGACCACGACGGCGACCGGAGCCGTCGCCGAGGCCGAGACCGGAACCGAGGCCGAGACCGGGACCACGACGGCGACCGGTGCCATGGTCGGTGCCGGTGCCGAGGTCGGGCCCGGTGCCGAAATCGACGCCGGGGGCGCGGCCGACGCGGTTGCCGCGCGGGATGCCGCCGCCGACACCCGTGCCGCCAGGAACGCCGCCGCCGGCACCCCCGCCGTGAGGCGGAACGTCGACGCCGACCTCCGCGCCGCGAGGAACGTCGCCTCCGCCGCCCCCGATCTCGGTACTCCCGCGACCTTCGTGCTGCTGCGGCACGGGGAGACGCCCCTGACGCCCCAGAAGCGGTTCTCGGGGAGCGGCGGTTCCGACCCGTCCCTCTCCGACATCGGCCGCTACCAGGCGGAACGGGTCGCCGCCGCGCTGGCGGCGCGCGGGACGATCCAGCAGGTCGTGTCGTCGCCGCTCGCCCGCTGCCGGGAGACGGCGGAGATCGTCGCGGCCCGGCTAGGACTCGGGGTGACGATCGAGGACGGGCTGCGGGAGACGGACTTCGGCGCCTGGGAGGGGCTCACCTTCGGCGAGGTGCGGGAGCGCTACCCCGACGACATGAACGCCTGGCTGGCCTCGCCGGACGCCGAACCCACCGGCGGCGGCGAGAGCTTCGAGGCCGTGGCCCACCGCGTCGCCGCCACCCGCGACCAACTGGTCGCGGCACACCGGGGCCGTACGGTCCTGCTCGTCAGCCATGTCACCCCGATCAAGACCCTGGTCCGCCTGGCCCTCGGCGCACCCCCCGAGTCCCTGTTCCGCATGGAACTCTCGGCGGCCTCCCTGACGGCCCTGGCGTACTACGCCGACGGCAACGCCACCCTCCGCCTCCTCAACGACACGTCACATCTGCGCTGACCGGCGGCCGTTGGGATCACGCGATCGCCGCGCCGGACCGGTCACGGTCGCTCAAGCTCCGCGCAGGGCCGCCGCCCGACGGGCCAGCGCCTCGACCCGCCCCCAGTCCCGCGCGGCGATCGCGTCCGCCGGGAGCATCCAGGTCCCGCCGACACAGCCGACGTTGGGGAGGGAGAGGTACTCGGGCGCTTCGTCCGGCCCGATCCCACCCGTGGGGCAGAACCGGGCACGCGGCAACGGTCCCGCGAGCGACCTCAGATACGCCGTACCGCCCGCCGCCTGCGCCGGGAAGAACTTCATCTCCCGCACCCCGCGCTCCAGCAGTGCGACGACCTCCGACGTGGTCGACACCCCCGGCAGGAACGGCACCCCGGACGCCTGCATCGCCGCCAGCAGCACCTCCGTCCAACCGGGGCTCACCAGAAAGCGCGCGCCCGCCCGCACCGCCTCCGTCACCTGCTCCGCCGTGACGACCGTGCCCGCCCCGACCACCGCGTCGGGCACCGCCCCGGCGATCGCCCGGATCGCGTCGAGCCCCGCCGCCGTCCGCAGCGTCACCTCGATCACCGGCAGCCCTCCGGCGACCAGCGCCCGCGCGAGCGGCACGGCATCGGCGGCGTCCTCGATGACGACGACAGGGACCACGGGGGCGAGGTCCAGCACGGACGGCGGGGTCATGCCCTCATCGTGCCCGGCAGCAACAGCATGCGCAAAGACCGTTGCGCATGCTGCAATGCGGCAAGTCGCCGAGCCCCGCCGGGGTCAGTGCACCTCCGTCACCAGCACATCCAGCGTCCACGCCCTGCCCGCCCCCGCCGGCGGCTCCACCTCCACCACGTACCCGAGGTCCCGCAGCGCCTCCACCAGCTGCGCCGGGCCCTTGGGCGCGGCACCCGCCGACAGCAGACTGCGTACGATGCGGCCCTTGGTGGCCTTGTTGAAGTGGCTGACGACCTTCCGGGTCGGCGCGTGCAGCACCCGTACGGTCGCCGTCCGCCCGGCGACCTCGCCCTTCGGCTTCCACGCGGAGGCGTACGCGGAGGACCGCAGATCGAGGACGAGCCCGTCACCGGCCGCCTCGGGCAGCGCCGACGCCATCGCCGTCCGCCAGTGCGTGCCGAGCGCCCCGACGCCGGGCAGCTTCACACCCATCGAGCAGCGGTACGAGGGGATGCGGTCCGTGACCCGGACGGCGCCCCACAGCCCCGAGAAGACCAGCAGCGAACGCGCGGCCCGCTGCTTCGCGGCGGTGTCGAGGGAGGACAGGTCGAGCGCGTCGTACAGCACGCCCGTGTAGATCTGGCCGGCCGGGCGCGCCCCCGCCGTCCGCAGCTCCGCGTTCTTCGCGACCTCGCCGCGCAGTCCCTCGCTCAGGCCGAGCACCTCGCGGGCCTTGTCCTCGTCGCCCGCGCACAGCTCGACCAGTTCACCGAGCACGGCCTCCCGCGCCTCGGTGAGCGCCGGGAGGGAAAGGGACTCCAGCTTCAGCGGAGCGCCACCCGCTGAGGGGGCCTTTCCTTCGGACGGGGGCAGCAGGACGAGCACGGGTACTCCTTCGGATAGGGCTCCGCGACAGCGTACGGGGTGCGGACCGGGCCCCTGACGACCCGGTCGGCCCGCGCAGGACCGCCGTCGGGGTGCCCCCGAGCCCGCCCCGCCCTAGGCTCGACGCATGCCCCGCCGCCACCTCCGCGTCCTGGGCGCCCCCGAGGCACCCCTCCGGGCGGCCCTGCGCGCACTGCGCGGTGAACTCGGCGTGCCCGACGCCTTCCCGCTCCAGGTCCTCGTCGAGGCGGAGCACGCCGCGAAGTCGCCCCGCCTGCCCTCGTACGACGCCACCGACATCCCCCTCTTCACCATCGACCCGCCCGCCTCCACCGACCTCGACCAGGCGATGCACCTGTCCCGCCGGCCGGGCGCCGACGGCCGCCGGGGCTACCGGGTCCGCTACGCCATCGCCGACGCCGCCGCGTTCGTCACCCCCGGGACCGCGCTCGACGCGGAGGCCCACCGCCGCGTGACGACCCTGTACTTCCCCGACGGCAAGGTCCCCCTCCACCCCGCCTGCCTCTCCGAGGGCGCCGCCAGCCTCCTCCCCGACCACACCCGGCCGGCGGTGCTGTGGACCCTGGACCTCGACGCCGACGGCCGTACCGAGAGCGTCGACGTCCGCCGCGCCCTCGTCCGCAGCCGCGCCAAGCTCGACTACGCGTCCGTGCAGAAGGAGATCGACGCGGGCACCGCCGAGGAACCCCTCGCCCTGCTCAGGGAGGTCGGACACCTCCGCGAGCGCCTCGAAGTGGAACGCGGCGGCGTCTCCCTCAACGTCCCCGAACAGCAGATCGTCGAGCGGGACGACCCCGACGGCCGGGGCGCCGACGGCGCGTACGAACTCGAACTCGCCTACCGCGCGCCCCTCCCCGCCGACGGCTGGAACGCCCAGATCTCCCTGCTCACCGGTATGGCCGCCGCCGAGCTGATGCTCAGCCACGGCACCGGCATCTTGCGCACCCTGCCCGCCGCGCCGGACGGCGCCGTCGGCCGTCTGCGCCGCACCGCGAAGGCGCTGCGCATCGACTGGCCGCACCACGTCTCGTACGCGCACCTGGTCCGTTCCCTCGACCCGCACGACCCCCGCCACGCCGCCTTCCTCCAGGAATGCACGACCCTGCTGCGCGGCGCGCACTACACGGTCTTCCGCGACGGCACCCTCCCCGACATCACCACGCACTCCGCCGTCGCCGCCCCCTACGCCCACTGCACGGCACCACTGCGCCGTCTCGTGGACCGCTACACCTCGGAACTCTGCCTCGCCGCCGCCTCCGGCACCCCGGCCCCCGAGTGGGTCCTGGCCGCCCTCGGCACCCTCCCCGA
Organism: Streptomyces sp. NPDC042364; assembly: GCF_056437585.1. NCBI lineage: Bacteria > Bacillati > Actinomycetota > Actinomycetes > Kitasatosporales > Streptomycetaceae > Streptomyces > Streptomyces sp. NPDC042364. The sequence goes on from NZ_JBWKAJ010000001.1 coordinate 41,503, forward strand.
CGAGATGTCCGGGGGCAGCCGTCTGGCGGGCCGCGTGGAGCGCGAGTGCGTGGACCTCGTCGAGGCCGCGCTGCTCAGGGGCCGGGTCGGGGAGGTCTTCGAGGGATGGGTGGTGGACGTGGAGGAGCGGGCGGCGGATGCGGGCGAACACGAGACGGGAACCGTCCAGTTGGAATCCCCGGCGGTGATCGGCCGCATCGTCGGACGGCCCGGCCGGCCGCTGCCCCTGGGAGAACGGCTGCGCGTACGGCTCACACAGGCCGAGCCGGGAGCGGCGAAGGTCCGCTTCGTACCGGCGTGAACCCCGCCCGGGCCTGACGGAGCCGCTCGATCTCCTGCCCGATCTCCCGCACGAGCAGATCGGCCTCGTCCGCGTGGAACCGCACGAGCCGTACCGCCCTGGGCCGCCCGAAGAAGGTCAGGTACTCGACCTCATGCGAGAGTTCGAGGGTGACGGTGGTCTGCGAACCGGCCTCCAGACTCAACTCCCCGTCCCTCTTCCCGTGCGTCAGGCACAGCTCACGGCGGACCGAGGCGACGGCGGCGAGCGGGACGCGAAGGTCCACGGAGGCGAAGCGGCGCAGCCGCAGCGCCGTGCCGGTGAGGACGTGGGGACGGGTCACCGAGGCGGCGTGCAGCCCGGCGACGATCAGGATCGTGTAGAGGTCGAGGACGAGGAAGACCCGGTGCGCCAGGGGGTGTTCGCGCAGGAGAACCGACATGGTCACCGTCTCGACGACGCACACGAACCCGAAGCCGAGCATCATCGCGCCCTGCCCGCGCGCGTACCCGAAGGCCCGCCCCTCCCCGGTCCCCTGCGGCCGACGGACCACCCAGCGGAACAGGCAGGTCAGCAGCAGGAGTTCATGACGGACGAGGGCCCGGCCGATCCGGTGGGCACTGGTCAAGGCGTTCGGTGTCCGCGGCGCGGTCATCGGCGCTCCTCCGTGAGTATCCGGAACGTGCGGCGGACGGCCTCCGCCTGGGCGGGTGCGAAGTCGGCGTAGAAGGCCCGCAGGAAGCCGCTGCCCCCGCCCGCGTCGTCGGCCACGTCGAGGTCGACGTCCCGGGAGATCATGTCGGCGGGGATGAGATCGGCGAGCAGGCGGGCCGCCTCGTCCACACGCGGGTCCTCGAGGCCGGCGTCGGCGAGGTCGTCGAGCAGCGCGTAGGCCCGGTGTGCCCGCTCGGCCGCGCCGGGCGCCGCCATCATGGCCTCCAGCCCGGCCAGCAGCCCGGCCCGAACCTCGGGTGTCGCGGTCGTCTCCAGGAGCGCGAACACCTCGCGGTCCTTGGCGGCCATGGGGGACTCGGACGCCATGGGCCCGAACGTGCCGAAGAGATCGGCGAGTTCCGGCGAGAGGGGACCCCCCGCGGGCAGCCGCCCGCACCGCGCGTCCTCCATCAGGACCCGCAACCGGGCCCGCCGCTCCCGGACCGCCGACTCCTGCCGCGCCAGGTCCTCGTCCAGCTCGCGAAGCACCTCGACGAGTTCACGGCCCGCGTCGTCCGCGAGCACGTCCCGCACCTCGGCGAGCCCGAGCCCCAGCTCCGTCAGCCGCCGAATCCGCGCGAGCCCGACCGCGTGCCGCAAGGTGTAGTCCCGGTAGCCGTTCGCCCGCCGCTCCGGCTCCGGCAACAGCCCCAGCTGGTGATAGTGCCGCACCGCCCGGGTGGTGACCCCGACGACCGCGGCCAGCTCTCCGATCCGCATGACACCAGTAGAAACGTTGACGTCGCGGCAGGGTCAAGCGACACCGGGCGGGGGCCGCAGACGGTCGAAGCCGGACGCTGCCCGACCGCACCGACTCGTTCGAGGGAACAGCGTTGATCTCCGGGCCAGGAGGGCCGCCGGTACCGCACCTGGACACGGCGGACCTCCTCCGAAGAACGGACGGACCCGGTCCGCGGGGATGGAAACGAGCCACCCGCGCGTTGCACCCCCGTGACCGACCGGAGGAAGGGGCGGGGGACATGGGCGGCAGTGAACAGACCCGGTGGACACGGGCGACCCTCGGCGGCCCCGACCGCCCCCTGGACCTGCTGACCGCCCGCTTCGACCGGCACCGCTACGCCCCGCACACCCACGAGGAGTTCAGCGTCGGCATCTGCGTGCTCGGCGCCTCGTGCATCGACTACCGGGGCGGCGCCCTGACCGTGGGGGAGGGCTCGATCGTCGTGCTGGCCCCGGGCGAGGTCCATACCGGCGAGTCGGCGTACGGCACGTACGCCTACCGCGCCCTCTACCCGGCCCCCGCCCTCCTCACCGACGGCATCCTGGGCGGCACCCCGCACTTCCGCGACCCCCTCCTGCACGACCCCGAACTCGCCGCCGCCCTGCGCACCGCCCACCGCGAGCTGAGCACCTGTCCCGACCCGCTGGAGGCCGAGTCCCGCCTTCCCTGGCTGCTCACGGCCCTGGCCCGCCGCCACTCCACGGCCCGTCCCGCCTCCGACACGGTCCCCGGCGCCGGCACCATCGCCCGCGCCGTACGCGACCGCCTGGCCGACGAACTCCAGGCCCCGCCCTCCCTCGCCGACCTCGCCACCGGCCTGGGCCTCTCCCGCTACCAGCTCCTGCGCGCCTTCCGCACGACGATGGGCATGCCCCCGTACGCCTGGCTGGCCCAGTACCGGGTGAGCAGGGCCCGCGCCCTCCTGGAGACCGGCGGCCGCCCGGCCGAGGTCGCCGGCCAGGTGGGCTTCGCCGACCAGGCCCATATGACGCGCTGGTTCAGACGGGTGCTGGGCGTGACCCCGGCGGCGTACCGCACGGGCGTACGCCGCCCATAAGCCCAGGCAGCCCGGGCCCGGCGGCCCGCCGCGCAACAACGTTCAAGACGCAACCTCCCGACCGGCCGGAAACTCTCCTCATGACTGCACGCGGCTGGTTCCTCTTCTCTCTGATGGGAGTCCTCTGGGGCATCCCCTACCTGATGATCAAAGTGGCGGTGGACGGAGTGTCCCCGTCGACGGTGGTGTTCGTCCGCTGCGCCCTGGGCGCGGCGCTCCTGCTCCCCTTCGCGATCCGCCAGGGCGGACTGGCCGCGACCGTACGGACCCACTGGCGCCCCATGCTGGCCTTCGCCGTGATCGAGGTGATCGGCCCCTGGTGGACCCTGACCGACGCCGAACGCCACCTCTCCAGCTCCACGGCCGGCCTGCTGATCGCGGGCGTCCCGATCGTGGGCGTGCTCCTGGCCCGCTTCTTCGGCGACGCGGAACACCTGGGCGCACGGCGTCTGACAGGACTCATCCTGGGCCTGGCCGGAGTGGCGGTCCTCACCGTCCCGCACCTGACCGGCGGCGACGCCCGCTCCCTGGGAGAAGTCGCGATCACGGTGGTCGGCTACGCCACGGCCCCGCTGATCATGGCCCGCCACCTGAAGCAGGTCCCGACACTGCAGCTGATAGCCCCGGTCCTCCTCCTGTCGGCGATCGTCTACGCCCCCGCGGCGGCCCTGACCTGGCCGACGACCATGCCCTCGCCCGCCGTCCTGGCGTCCCTGGCCGGCCTCGGAGTGATCTGCACGGCCCTGGCCTTCGTGGCCTTCCTGGAACTGATCCGCGAGGTGGGCCCCACCCGGGCGACGGTCTTCACCTACGTCAACCCGGCGGTCGCCGTGGCGGCGGGCGCGCTCTTCCTGGACGAGCGGCTCACGACGACGGTCCTGCTGGCCTTCGCCCTGATCCTGGCGGGCTCGTTCCTGGCGACGGCTTCGGCGGACCCGAGGCCGACGGAACGCGTTTCGACGGGCCCGCAGTCGACTGGACCGGGGCGCCCCCGCCGCCCGGTACCATGGTCGACACGGCAGACGAGCCGGGCGGACGGCCGCGTGGAGTCCCCCTAGGGGGCTTCCCGAGGAACGTCCGGGCTCCACAGGGCAGGGTGGTGGCTAACGGCCACCCGGGGTGACCCGCGGGACAGTGCCACAGAAAGCAGACCGCCGGGGACCTCGGTCCTCGGTAAGGGTGAAACGGTGGTGTAAGAGACCACCAGTGCCCAGGGTGACCTGGGCAGCTAGGTAAACCCCACCCGGAGCAAGGTCAAGAGGGGCCGCCGTGAAAAGCGGCCCTGCGCGGACGTTCGAGGGCTGCCCGCCCGAGTCCGCGGGTAGACCGCACGAGGCCGGTGGCAACACCGGCCCTAGATGGATGGCCGTCTCCCCGGCCGCCGCGAGGCGACCGGGTGACAGAACCCGGCGTACAGCCCGACTCGTCTGCCGCCACCCGCGGCTCGACCGCGGAGAAAGCCGTTCTGTAGTTAGCGCTTCACGCGGTGGTGAGCCGACCGTAGAATTCCGCATCCAGGGGGATCAGCGGGACTTGTGCGGCCACCAGGACAGTACGGACGTCCGTGGCCGCGCTTCGCATCGGCTGCGCAGGGGATTGCCGTCGACGCCAGTGCTCCGTCGGCCCGGAAGCGACGACATCAGGGACCAGCGTGACGAACTCGGGTGACTTCGGGGGCAGCCAGGAACTCGACCGCCTCAAGGCGATGCTCGAGAGTTGGCGCACCTCTCTGGTGGACCTGAGCGGCCGTAATCGGCTGCTCAATTTTCGCCACACCAAGTCGGCGACACTGGAGATCTCGACTCCGTCCGCGCAGGAACTCATCGAGGGCCTGGCACGCGGCTGGGACTTCGCGCCTCTCCCGGACGAGGAACCGGAGGTTGGTGAGGGCAGGTCATCCGGCGATGTGGTCCTCACGAAGAAGGGGGACCGCACCGACGGAATCGTCACCCAGAAGACCACCGGGCCTTCCCTCCAGCGCGCGTTGAACAGCCTTCGCACCAAAGCGACACAGGTCTTCAACGACTACGGTCTGTGGACCCTCAACCTTGGCGTCGGCATGCTCCGCTGGCGTGAGGACGGGGCAGAGACCGGCAGCGACGCGCCCCTGATCCTGATGCCGGTGGTCATCGAGCGGGCGCGCAACGGCAGAATCCGCCTGCGGGCGAGCGATGACGAAGAACCGCGCCTCAACCCGGCCCTGAAGGTGAAGCTGGAGCAGTTCCGTATCGACTGGACACCGGTCGGCGAACAGGACCCCTCGGACCTGCAGTCAGTGCTCACCGCCGCGGCTCGCGCGGTTGCGGGCAAGGCCGGATGGCAGATCTCCGACCGTGTGGTGCTCGCACTCTTCGCCTCCCACAAGGAGTCGATGTACCAGGACCTGCTCGACAACGAGGGCCGCGTCCTCGGCAGCGACCTCGTACGGGCGATGGCTCTCGGCCCGAACTCCGGGCTCGCATCCGACCGGTTCGACTTCGAGGAGATCGAGCTCGACCGGATCGACGAACTGAGCCCGCCCGAGAACAGTCCGCTGGTGCTCGACGCCGACGCCTCGCAGCGGCAGGCCGTTGCCGCGGCCGTTGCCGGACAGTCGTTCGTCCTGGACGGCCCGCCCGGCACCGGCAAGAGCCAGACGATCACGAACATGATCGCCGGTCTGATGCACGCGGGCCGCAGTGTGCTGTTCGTCAGTGAGAAGGCGGCAGCCCTCGATGTCGTTCTCGACCGGCTGAAGTCGGTAGGACTCGACTCCTACGCCCTTGCCCTTCACAGCCACAACACCAGCCGCAAAGCAGTGGCACAGGAGCTGGGACGGGCGCTCGCGGAGGAGCCTCGTGCACCGCAGCTATCGCAGCAGACCCTGGCCCAGGTCAGGGAGCTGCGCCTCGCGCTCAGCGCCTATGCCGAAGCGATGAACGAGGTCCGCGACCCGCTGGGACGGACCCTGCACGACGTCCTGGGCCGGGTCGGCCGGCTGTCCGAGGCACCAGTGGCCTACCTGAGCCGTGGCGACGACCCTCGCACGGCAGAAGAGGCGACGTTTCGCGTCGAGACGCTCAGTGGCGAGGATCTGCGCCTGATCGTCGAGGCGACGAAAGTCATCTCCGATGCCTGGGAGGCGGTCGCCGACCCATCGTTCCCCTGGCGTGACCTGCGGGCCGGCCTGCCCCATCCCCGTCCTGTGCTGGAGCAGGCCAAGGCGGCGCGCGACGCGCTCGCGACGGCGGCCGAACGGTACCGGGATCTCGCCCCCGAGGGAGTACCCCTCACCGATCAGGGCGGAATCGACCGTCTGATCCTGCTACTACGGCTGCTCGACGTGCGGAGTCCCGTGCCGGAAGCCTGGCTGACCACGGATGCCTTCGCCGACGAGGTGGAGGACCAGGTCGACGCTTTCCTGGCGGAACTGCGCAAGGTGCAGCGTACGAGCACTGTCGTCCGAGCGGCGGTGGGCGAGCGGTGGCAAGAGCTGTCCACCAGGCTGACGGCCGAGCAGGGGGAGGCTGAGAGGGCGCTCTCCGCGATGGCGCCGAGAGGCCTCGACCTCGCCGGAATCACGGAGGAGCGAGCACGACAGTTCGCCCAGGAGTTCGATGCGACCGCCGGTGTGCTGGAGCGGACCCTGCAGAGCCTCAGCCGAGTCAGTCAGTTCGCCGGGCTCGCACATCCCAGCACCCCCGAGGAAGCACGTCATCTGTGCGACGTGATCGCCGTGGCCGGGACCGAACACCGTCCTCTCGAGCAGTGGTTGGTCCATGACGGCCCGGCGCGTGCAGAAGAGGCGGCTGTCCGGGGCGTTGCCGACGCGCTGAGCGACTTCTTCGCTCGACGCGACCAGGTGCTCTCCGCCCATGCCCTCGCGACGGACCACGCGGGCCCGGGGTGGGCGGAACTGCGCCCGGAGCTGAGCGCGGAAAGACCGGCCAATGAGCAGGCCCTCGCCGCACTGGATCCGCCGGGCGCCGTCATCGCGTCGCTGACCGGCCGCGAGGCCGCGGAGCTGGCCGAGCGGTTCGGCACGCTGGCCGACACCCTGGAGAGGGCCGCCGAGAACGCCGACTCGGTGGCCGAGCGCCTCGGGTGCGACCGGCCGAAGGCGACGACCGAGGCGGAGGACCTGGCCAGGCTCGCCGAGCTGGCCACTGCCTCGGACCGCGCGCTCGAAGCATGGCTGGACCCTCGGGCCCTTCCCGGTGTCCGGGCAGCCGTCGCGGAGATCTCTTCGGCCGCTGATGACCTGGCTGCCGCGGAGGAGGCGGCGCGCGACACCTTCCTGCCCGAAGTCGTCACGACACCCGAACTGCCCGCCGCGGTTCACCGGCTCTTGGAGGGCCGCCAGGGACTCGCCGGCATGCTGTCCAGCGGCATCCGGGCCGACCGGAAGCTCGTGGCCCGACTGACGCACGGTGGGTCGTGGCGCGGCGAGCTGTACGACAAGCTGCCACTGGCCGACGCCTGGTGCGCCGCGTACCGGAAGCTGCGGTCGCTGGCCACGACCCATGCCGAGCTGATCGGCCGCTATCGGGGCACGGCGCTGCCCGACGTACCGGCATTGCGCAAGGCACTCGCGCACGCCGAAGCGATCCACACCCTTGCACCGGAAACACTCGCCGACCCCTACCGCCGGAGTCTGCTGGCCACTCATCTGGCCGACGGCCGGGAACCCCAGCCCGCACTCGTCGAGCAGGGCACGGTGCTGCGCAGCCATCTCGACGCGTGGCGAAGGGAGTTGAGCAGCCCGTCGCTGGCACCGCATGCGGCCGACCTCACGAAGCAGCCGCTCGGTGACGACGCTCGCTGGCTGCGCGCTCACCTCGCCCCGTTGCAGCAGGCCGTCGCGCTGTTGACCACTGTGGCGTCTGTCGGTCGCCGGCACCACGGCCCCGGTTCCGCGCACACGCTTGCCTCCGCCCGCACGGCGGTCGCAGCCGCACACGCGGCACAGCAGGAGACCGCCGCGTTCGCCGCTCGGGCCGTGACCGACCGCAGCCTTCTCGGCCCCTGGTACCGCGGCCTCGACACACAGGCGGACGACCTGCGCGACGCCGCGCCCAACGGTGTGACGGGCTACGAGCCCATGGGTCAGCTTCTGCGCCGCGGCCTCGACCTGACGCGACAGCAACCGGGCCCGTACGCCACGCAGCAACAGCGGGAGTTCCTGGGCCGGTACGTCCCCGAAGGGAGCCCCCACACCGAGGCTCTGCAGACCGCTCTGGACTCCGCCCAGCTGATCGCCCGCCTCGCATCCGGGACGCTCACGGAGCCGGCGCGCCGGACGAGCCTCGTCGAGGTCCTGGCCGACGGCCGGCCCCAACCGCGCGACCTCCTCACACAGACCGAACAGATCCGCCGCGACCTGGACCTCTGGCAGGAGTACACGGGGCAGCGCCATGTCGCGACGGCCGGCACAGCGTTGGCCGCCCGCCCCCTCGACCGAGCGGTGAGCTGGCTTCGCGCGCACGTGGAGCCCTTCGAGGACGCGGCCGACCTCATCCGCTCAGCCGCCCGGGTCATGGACGAGGAGCCAGGTCTCACCCTGTCCCGGGCCAGGGAAGCGGTGGCCGCCGTCGTCTCCGCTCGCGCCGCCGAGTCTGCCTTCGCGGAGAACGACGCCACGTACCGAAGCCTTCTCGGTTCCCTCTACCAAGGCATCGAGACGGACCGCGAGGCGATCCTGGATGCCCTGGACTGGGCCCAGAAGGTCCGTCGTACCGCACACGGCGGCCACTCCGCGCCCCTGCCCCAGGCGGCGGCCCGGCTGATGCTGACCGCGTCGGCCGACCCGTCCGTCGCTGACCGCGCCGGTGACTGGCGCGGTCAGCGCGAGGCCCTCGCCGGGTACTTCGAGCCTGGACGGGCTGAGGAGCTGCGACGCGAGCTCGCCGAGTCGCTCACCGCGGCCCAGTCCCTTCTGTCGCGCCTCGACCGCGACCCCTTCGGGCCGGAAGCGTGGACCAGCTGCGCCGACGCACTGACCCTGCTGCGCGGCTACCACCTCGACGGGCTGCCCGATCAGCTCGCCCGCCGCGAGGTCTCGGCGGAGGACTTCCCCGCCGCCATGGAACGTGCCGTGCTCACCGCGTGGGTCGAGCACCAGCTGACCACCGACCAGAGGCTGAAGCCGATGCGGGCCGTGGAGCGTGACCAGTTGGTGGAGCGCTTCCGTAGGGCGGACCAGGACCTGGTGGCGGCGGCACACGCCGAGGTCATCGCCGCGTGCAACGCCCGCCGGCCTCGCCGGACATCGGTGGGCCAGGCCGCCGTGATCCGCCGCGAGGCCGAGAAACAGCGCCGCCACATGCCCGTACGGCACCTGTTGCAGCAGACCCGCGACGTCGTAAGGCTGGTCAAGCCCTGCTTCATGATGAGCCCCCTGACCGTCAGCCAGTTCCTGCCGCCCGACTTCGAGTTCGATGTCGTCGTCTTCGACGAGGCATCCCAGGTACTGCCCCAGGATGCGGTGAACTCCGTCTACCGGGGCAAGGCCCTCATCGTGGCGGGCGACCAGAAGCAGCTGCCGCCGACGTCGTTCTTCACCGCGGCCGGTGACAGCGACGACGGCGACGAGTGGGACGAGGACGCCACCGACGGCTTCGAGTCCATTCTCGACATGTGCAAGGCCAGCGGAGTCCTGCGCGGGCTTCCCCTGCGCTGGCACTACCGCAGCCGGCACGAAAACCTGATCGCTTTCAGCAACCACGACTTCTACGACAACTCCATGGTCACGTTCCCGGGCGCGCTGGAACAGGGACCGGACATCGGAGTGGAGTTCATCAAGGCGGACGGCGTCTACGACCGCGGCGGGAGCAGCGACAACCCGCTCGAGGCAGCCAAGGTGGCCCAGCGCGTCATCCACCACTTCGACACCCGCCCCGAGCACACTCTCGGCGTGGTCGCGCTGTCGAAGTCCCAGGCGGAGGCGATCGAGGAGGCGGTGCAGAAGGCGAGGGCCGCCCGCCCGGATCTCGACCACCACTTCACGGAAGGCCGACTCGACGGGTTCTTCATCAAGAACCTCGAAACCGTCCAGGGCGACGAACGCGACGTCATCATCCTCTCCATCGGCTACGGCCCCGACCACCGAGGCAAGCTGCTGTCGACGTTCGGCCCCATCAACCGCGAGGGCGGCTGGCGACGCCTCAACGTGGCCGTGACCCGGGCCCGGCGCCGCATGGAAGTCATCGCCTCCTTCCACGGAGGCGATCTGCCGGACAGCGCCAACAAGAGCGTGCAGCACCTCAAGCGATACCTGCAGTACGCCCAGCACGGTCCTGCGATCCTTCAGACCGAGGCCGCCGACCCGGACGCGGCTCCCGAGAGCCCTTTCGAAGAAGAGGTCATCGACGTCCTGCGCGGCTGGGGGTACGAGGTCCAGCCGCAGGTGGGGGTCGCCGGTTTCCGCATCGACATGGCGGTACGGCACCCCGGCGCGCCCGGCACGTACGCGCTGGGCATCGAGTGCGACGGGGCCATGTACCACTCCTCCCGGGCGGCTCGGGACCGTGACCGGCTCAGGGAAGCGGTCCTGCGCGACCTGGGTTGGAGGCTGCACCGCATCTGGGGTACGGACTGGTATCGGAACCGGCGGGATGCGATGGCGCGGCTGCGGGCCGCGGTGGAGGAGGCGTGCGCTGAGGATCCGCATGCGGTGCGAGTGGCGCCTCCGGCGAGGGCGGACGGCAGCGGTGGCGCCCCGGACTGCGGTGACGGTACGGCGGAGCCCGTGGACGGCCCGCTGAGCGCGGGGGGCGGAGAGGCGGCAGAAGCGGCCGGTGGTCCGGCAGCCCCACGAGTGGAGTTCGTGACCGTCGACGCCGGTCCTGCACCTTGGAGCCGTCCCTACCAGGAGGTCGACCCCGACCTGTTGGCAGAGGTACGTGACAGGTCGAGCAGCCAGCGGGGTATGTGGGGCGTGGAGTTGCAGGACCCCGGTGCCCTCGACGTGGTGGCGGACGTGGCGCTGTGCGTGGTCGAGGTGGAAGGGCCCGTCGAGAAGGAAGTGATCTACACCCGCGTCCGTCTCGCGTGGGGCCTCGGACGAGCGGGCCAGGTGGTCCGCGACCGCATCGACCGGGCTCTTCGCCGTCTGCTCAAGCAGGGCAAGATCGTTCACGTCGGTACGGCCTACGACAGGCCCGGCCACGAGACGGAGTTCGCGCGCACGCCGACGGAGCGGTGCGCTCGACGAGTGGCGGAGGTTCCTGCGGCGGAGCGGCAACTCGTACTCCGGAACGTGGTCGACGAAGGACCGGGCGTGCACCGCGAGGATCTGCTGCGAGAGACCGCTCGCTTCTTCGGATGGGCGCGACTCGGAGCCGATATCCGGGAGGCGCTGACGGGCGACATAGACGCGTTGATCGCCGCGGGGCACTTGATCGAGTCGGAGGGCGGCCTGATGCCTGCGCAGGGTTCTTGATTGTTCCGCCGGGTACCCTGAACCACATCGTCAACGCGGCCCGACGGGCTTCCGCTCCACCCCGGTGGAGTCTCGAAGGACATGCCCCCACCCGCACGAGTCATTTCGTGCTGCCTGGGGGAAGTCCTTGCTGTTCCGCGCGTCCGCGAAAACGGTCGCCGTCATGGCACTCGACGGTTCGCTGTTCCTGCACCTCACCGAGCAGTTCGTGCACCTGCACGGCTATCGGCCAGGCACCTCGGAGGTGCGTTCCTGGGAGCGCAGTATCCCCGTCCTGGCCGCCGCGCTCAACGACGCCGGCCTGGGCGACGTCGAGGTCATGCTGGAGTACGCGCTCCCGCTGAACAGCAAGCGCGCCGACGTCGTCCTCGCTGGAGTGCACCCGGTCACGGGCGAGCCGTCGTACGTCGTGGTGGAGCTGAAGCAGTGGAGCCAGGTCCTGCCCCACGAGGACGATCCCACCCTGTGCCACGTGGAGCGCTACAGCCACCCGGTCCTCAACCCCATCGAACAGGTGCGGCGCTACTGCGACTACCTGGTCAACTTCAACGGAGCGGTGGCCGAACACGGACATCGGATCAGCGGAGTGGCGTTCCTGCACAACGCCACGGAGTTCGACGTGGCCGGTCTGCGGGACATCGAGCGCGACGGCCGCGGGTTGCTCTTCACGGGGCAACGCCGCGGTGAATTCCTCGATCACCTTCGTTCGAGGCTGAGCGACGAGCGTTCGGGCGCACGGGCTGCGGACGAACTGCTCTCGGGTGCCACGGTGCCGTCGAAGCAGCTGATGGCCGTGGCCGCCGAGGAAGTGCGTGAGCGTCAGCAGTTCGTGCTTCTCGACGAGCAGCAGGTCGCCTACCGCATGGTGCTCAACGCGGTGGAGAGGGCGAAGCGGGCCGACCGCAAGGAAGTCGTCATCGTCACCGGCGGCCCCGGTACCGGGAAGAGCGTGATCGCGCTACAACTGCTCGGCGAGCTCTACCGGAGGGGCGTGGCCGCGGTCCACGCGACCGGCTCGCAGTCGTTCACCAAGACCATGCGCAAGGTGGCCGGCTCCCGGAAACGGGAGGTCCAGGATCTCTTCAAGTACTTCAACAGCTTCATGACCACGGAGAAGAACAGCCTGGATGCTCTGATCTGCGACGAGGCGCACCGCATCCGGGAGACGTCCGCCAACCGCTACACCCGCGCGGCACTGCGGACCGGCCGGGCACAGATCGACGAACTCATCGACGTCGCCCACGTACCGGTCTTCTTCCTCGACGAGCACCAAGTGGTGCGGCCCGGTGAGATGGGCACCGTGGACGACATCCGTGCGGCCGCGGCCAGACGGGACATCGACTGCCATGTCGTTCCCCTGGACAGCCAGTTCCGCTGCGGAGGCAGTGACGCCTACCTGCGCTGGGTGGTCCGGCTCCTCGGCCTCGAGCCCGGCGGGCCGGTCGTGTGGGAGCCCGACGACCGCATGCAACTGCTGGTCGCGGAGAGCCCCGAGGAACTGGAGGCGTTCCTCGACGCCCGCCGCGCCGAGAAGTACGGTGCCCGGATGTCCGCCGGCTACTGCTGGCGGTGGTCCCCCGAGCCCAAGCCCGGCGATCCCCTGCCCCTCGACGTCGTCATCGGGGGCTGGGCCCGGCCATGGAACCTGCGCGGGGACCGGTCGGTCTCCGGTGCGCCGCCGTCCGCGCTGTGGGCCACCGACCCCGCGGGCTTCGGGCAGATCGGCTGCGTCTACACCGCCCAGGGCTTCGAGTACGACTGGTCCGGCGTCATCATCGGCCCGGACCTGGTCTGGCGGGGCGACCGCTGGATCACCGACCGCACCGCGTCCAAGGACCCCGTGTTCAAGAAGTCCACATCGGACACCGACGTGGACCGTCTCATCCGTAACACGTACAAGGTCCTGTTGACGCGGGGCATGGTCGGCACGATCGTCTACTCGACCGATCCGGAGACCCGGGACAAGCTCCGGGAACTGGTGGCCGACCGACCGGAGCCGCGACCTGCGGCGTTCGAGGAGCCCCTTCTGCGGCGGTGAGCGCGCGGTATCCGGCCATGAAGGCTGCGCTTCCAGCCGACCGGTGGGTCATATGCGCCGGGGAAGGCGATCACTTCTCTAAGATCCCAGGCGTCATCGCGGCCCGACGGGCTTCCCACGTGGACATGCCCCCACCCGCACGAGTAACTCGTGCCCTGGGGGATCCACCTCGTGTCCATGCTCCTGCTGAAACTGGCGGCGCGGGATCTGCTGAACCTGAACTCGAGGCGCCGTATGGTGCCCCACCTCGCCGCGAGGTGGAAGCACTTCCTCAACACCGACGCCTCGTTGACCGAACGTTCCGCCTGGGCGGAGAGCCTGGTGCATCTTGCCGAGGACCTGGTCGCCGCCGACCGTGGGAACGTCGAGATGGTCGTCGAATGCGCGGCCACGCTCGACGAGACCGACCGGGCCGGGGACCCGCGGCTCATCGATGTCGTCCTCGTGGGCCACCATCCCGAGGAGAACGGCCTGTCCGTCCAGCTCGTCGAGCTGAAGCGCTGGTCGACGGTCACCCGGGTGGAGCGGGCGACCGCGGAGCTGGTGCATGTCCCCGGTATGGGGAGGAAGAAGCATCCGGCGCTGCAACTGCGCGAGTACTACGAGGCGTTCACGAGTGCCAGAGGACCGCTGCACGGGCTGGACTACGAGTGCGGCGGCTTCGCCTATCTGCACAATGCCACCGACGCCGCAGTGCTCCCGCTGGTCGGCGTGGACGCGCCGACCGGCTCCTACGCCCGGGTCTACACCAGCGACCGCCGCCCCCAACTGCTGTCGGACCTGCGGAGCAGCTTCGCCGCCGAGGGTGCCGACTCGGCAGCCGAGATTCTGTTACGAGGCATGGGCCTGCGCAACACCCCGTTGCTCGATGCCATGATCCGCTCCAGCGGCGAGGACACGGTCTTCACCCTGCGTGGCCGTCAGAAGAAGGTAGCCGACCAGATACTCGGCACCGCCGCCAAGGTGCTTCCCGACCCGCTGCGGCCCGCCCTCGTCCCTGACGAGCGTCGCGTGGTGTTCCTCGTCACCGGTGGTGCCGGTACGGGCAAGAGCGCCATCGGCCTCCAAATCAAGGCCGAGCTGGAGGCTGACGGCCGTACGGTCAAGTACGCCAGCGGCAGCAGGGCCTTCAACGGCGCCCTGCAGGAGCACGTCGGCTTCGGTGACCGGGAGTTCAAGGAGACGTTCACCTACTTCAGCAACTTCGTCACCCCGCCCGACCCGCCGCTGGACGTGCTGATCTGCGACGAGGCGCACCGTCTGCGCGATCGCTCCACCAACCGCTTCTGGAAACCCGAGGACTGGGGCACCAAGCCCCAGGTGGACGAGCTCCTCGACGCCTCCCGGTTGACCGTGTTCTTCCTCGACGAGGGTCAGTCCGTGCGCCCGCAGGAGGTCGGCACCGTCGCTCTCGTGGAGGACGCGGCACGGCGCTACGACGCCCACCTGGTCCGCTGCAGTCTGCGGGAACAGTTCCGGTGCGGCGGCAGCGACGCCTACATCCGCTGGGTACGCGGCGCGCTGGGGGTGTCCGGCGCGGAGCCGGAGCCGTGGACCCCGGACGGCCTGATGCACGTGGAGGTCGTGGACAGCCCGGAGGAACTCGAACGGATCATCCGTTCCGAGGCCGCGGCGGGAGCGTCCGCGCGCATGGTCGCCGGATACTGCTGGCCCTGGACGAAACCCATGGGCAAGGAGAAGCGGCTGGAACCCGACGTCCGGATCGGCGACTGGCACCGGCCGTGGAACGCGGACAGTGAGTCCTTCTGCGAGAACAAGACCGTCCCGCCTTCCAAGATCTGGTCCGTGCACGAGAACGGCCTCGGCCAGATCGGCTGTGTGTACACCGCGCAGGGCCTGGAGTGGGACTGGTGCGGCGTGATCATGGGCGAGGACATGGTCCGCCGCGGCGACCGTTGGGTGTTCCGCCGGGGCAAGGAGCGGGCGGACAAGGAGGCGGGCGTCAAGCGGGTGGCCGTTCCAGGGTCGTTCGATCCCAAGGTGAGGCCGAAGAGCGTGGACGACGACGAGTTCGCCCGCCTGGTCCGGCACGCCTACCACGTGTTGATGACCCGGGCGAGCCGGGCGACCGTGCTCTACTCCACGGACGAGGAGACCCGGGACTACCTGAAGGGGCTGGTCGGCGACGTCCAGATCCACGGTCTGCGCCCCACCTGGGAGAATCTGCCGGAGCAGGCGCGACAGCCGCATCTGCCCCGTCCCGGCCGAGGACGGCGCCGCCGCAGGAAGCGTCAGAAGAAGGACACCCCGCCCGGAGAGCTGCGTCTCTTCTGAATTGGCGGGCCTGTCCGTGGGGTGGCGGGCTCCCGGGCCCGCCACCTGCCGGTCAGAAGACCAGGCGCGCTACCACGGCGATGGCCGTCACCAGCAGATTGGTGATGACCCCCACCGCGACGTCGACCAGAATCTGCCGAATCCGGTCACGACGTGCAAGCGAGTACTCAACGGGGTTCATGGGTCTCCACTCCTGAGCGTGAGCTGGGAATGGCAGGGATCGCCCTACCGGGCATCCGCAGTCACACCGCGTGTGGCACGCGGTGGAGACCACTCGTCGCTCATCACCGAGGACCGGCACCTGGAACACCGCCGACGTACCCTCCGGGAAGGTGCGCAGCGGGCAACCACGTTAGTACACCAGCTAGTTGGCACAGATCGATTTTGGACGCCGATGTGTCTCCGCCGGAGGGCGGATGCGATGGCACGCGCCGGACGGCGTCGATCGCGACAGCATCGGCTGTGTGGGGTTTGCGCATGCTCATCTGAGGGGACGGGCGAGGCTCCAGGACATTGATGGTCGCGCAGCGAAAGTCACCGGAGTGGGGCGAAAAGCGGGGAATATCCCGTACTCCCGTCCTTCACCGTCTCTTTTCATGGCACGGCCAGCCACTAGGATCTGCGTCGAGGGTCTGACCACGGGGAACGGTCGCCCTCGCGGGACACGACGAGCGGGGAACAGGCATGCGGGAAGGCCGGTGGGTCACGGTCACCGAGTCCGAGTTCGATCATGAACGCCGCGGCCTGGAGGCGATCCGCGAGAAGCTCCCGGACTCCGACCCCTGGCGTGCCTGGTCGAACTTCACCTTCACCGCGAACACCGGCCACGTCCGCGAGGTCGACCTGCTCGTCGTCGCCCCCGGCGGCGTCTGCATGATCGAGCTGAAGGACTGGCACGGCTCGGTCACCTCCGAGAACGGCACCTGGGTGCAGACCACGCCCGGCGGACGCCGCCGCACGCACGGCAACCCGCTGCACCTGGTCAACCGCAAGGCCAAGGAACTGGCCGGCCTGCTCGCGCTGCCCGGCAACAGGCGGGTCTGGGTCGCCGAGGCCGTCTGCTTCACCGACAACGGCCTGCGCGTACGCCTGCCCGCCCATGACCAGAACGGCGTGTACACCGTCCACCAGCTGGTCGAGATGCTCAAGGCACCCCCGCGTGACGAGCGGCGCCGCGTCACGGCGATCGGCTCGCGCGAGATCGAGGCGGCCCTCAAGAACATCGGCATCCGCAAGAGCGACGCGCAGTACAAGGTCGGCCCGTACGAGCTGCAGCGGAAGTCCTTCGACTCCGGGCCCACCTGGGCGGACTACCTCGCCCGCCACAGCGACCTGCCCGAGGCCGCCCGCGTCCGCATCTACCTCAGCGAGCGCGGCTCCGACGCGTCCCTGCGCCAGTCCGTCGAGAACGCCGCCCGCCGCGAGGCCGCGGTGCTGGGCCGCTTCAAGCATCCGGGCGCCGTCCAGCTCAAGCAGTACTTCCCCTCCGGGCACGCCGCCGGTCCCGCGCTGATCTTCGACTACCACCCGGACACGTTGAAGCTGGACGAGTACCTGGTCCAGTACGGCGAGAAGCTGGACATCCTCGGCCGGATGGCACTGGTCCGCCAGCTCGCCGAGACGATGCGCTCCGCGCACGCCAGCCGCATCCACCACCGGGCGCTCGCCGCACGCTCCGTGCACGTCGTCCCCCGGCCGCGCGGCCGCAAGGGCCGGGCCGTCGGCGAGGAGGCCGCCTGGCTGACTCCGGACCTCCAGATCTCCGACTGGCAGATCGCCACCCAGCGCAGCGGCGACTCCTCCCAGGGCCAGGGCATGACCCGCTTCGCGCCGACCGCCCTGTCCGCGATGCACCTGGCCGACGACGCCGACGCCTATCTCGCCCCCGAGCTGACCGCCCTCAACCCCGACCCGGTCCACCTCGACGTGTACGGGCTCGGCGTCCTCACCTACCTCCTGGTCACCGGCAAGGCCCCGGCCGCCAGCCAGGCCGAGCTGCTCGCCCGCCTGGAAGCGGGCGAGGGCCTGCGCCCCAGCTCCCTCGTGGACGGCCTGTCGGAGGACGTGGACGAGCTGGTCCAGGCCGCCACCGCCTACCGCCCCGGCCAGCGCCTGTCCAGCGTGGACGAGTTCCTGGAGTTGCTGGAGGTCGTCGAGGATTCCCTGACCGCCCCGGCCTCGGCGGCCACCGGCACGGAGGCGCCCGGCGAGGAGGACGAGACCCCCGCCGACAAGGACCCGCTGGAGGCCGTCGCCGGTGACGTGCTGGCCGGCCGGTGGGAGATCCGCCGCCGCCTCGGCACCGGCTCCACCAGCCGCGCCTTCCTCGTCCGCGACCTCCAGGCCGAGGCCCGCAAGACCCGCCCGCTGGCCGTGCTCAAGGTCGCCCTCTCCGACAACCGGGGCGAGATCCTCGCCCGCGAGGCCGAGGCCATGGGCCGCCTGCGCCCCCACTCCGGCATCATCCGCCTCGTCGAACCCGAGCCCCTGCACATCGGCGGCCGTACTGTCCTGGCGCTGGAGTACGTCGGCGACGAACGCGACGACACCGGGCAGGGCGGCGAGGCCGGGTCCCGCCCGCGCCGCCGCGAGGAGACCGTCGCCCGCCAGCTCCGCGAGAACGGCCGCCTCCAGGTCGACCAGCTGGAGGCGTACGGCGACTACCTCTTCGGCGCCGTCGACTTCCTGGAGGGCGAGGGCGTCTGGCACCGCGACATCAAGCCGGACAACATCGCCATCCGCATCCGCCCCAACCGCACCCGCGAACTCGTCCTCATCGACTTCTCGCTCGCCGGCTACCCGGCGAAGAACACCGACGCGGGCACCGACGGCTACCTCGACCCCTTCGTCGACGCCATCACCCGCGGCTCCTACGACTCGCACGCCGAGCGGTACGCCGTCGCCGTCACCCTGCACCAGATGGCCTCCGGCGAGCTGCCCAAGTGGGGCGACGGCAGCGTCCTGCCGCGGATGACCGAGGCGAAGGACTGGCCGTACCCGACGATCGCGGCCGAAGCCTTCGACCCGGCCGTACGGGACGGCCTCGTCGCCTTCTTCCAGAAGGCCCTGCACCGCGATGCCGGCAAGCGGTACCCCGAGCTGAAGCCGATGCGGGACGCCTGGCGCAAGGTCTTCCTCGACGCGTCCCAGACGGTCCCGTCCAGCCACCGGGCCCGCGCGTCGGCCCCGGCGCCCACGACCGCAGGGGAGGGCCTGCCCGCCCAGGGCGCCGCCGCGGGGATCACGGACGCCGAACCCGAGAGCGCCGAGCAGCAGCGCGACCGGCTCGCCGCCGAGGTCACCCGGGACACCCCGCTGACCGTCTCCGGGCTCACGCTCGCCGCCCAGTCGTTCCTGTACGGCCTGGGCCTGACGACGGTCGGCGAACTCCTCGACTACAGCCGCCGCAAGCTCGTCAACGCCCCCGGACTGGGCGCCAAGACCCGCAACGAGGTCCAGCAGCGGCAGCGGGAGTGGGGCGAGCGGCTGCGCGAGATCCCCGTCTCGCCGCTCACACCGAAGGGCCGCGCGGAGGCCAAGGAGGAGCTGGAACAGCTCACGGCCGCCGAGTCGGCCCTGGTCGGCCACCTCGCGACGGGCGAGTCGGCGGGGACGCTGCCCGCCCGCACGCTGCGCTCGGTCAGCCTCGACACCCTCGCCACCGTCTTCGTGCCCGCCGTCAACAACAACGGCTCCAACCGCAACAAGGCCGAGATGGTGCGGCTGCTGCTGCGCCTGCCCGACGAGCACGGGGTCCTGCCCGACATCGGCGTCTGGCCGAAGCAGAAGGACGTCGCGGAGGCTCTCGGGCTGAGCCAGGGCCGTATCCCGCAGATACTCAAGGACGAGCGCAAGCGCTGGAAGGCGGAGCCCGCCGTCCAGGCACTGCGCGAGGAGATCATCGACCTGCTGGTCGGCATGGGGCGGGTCGCCTCGGCCGTGGAGATCGCGGACGCCCTGGCGGTCCGGCGCGGCACGCATCTCGCGGGGCGTGAGCAGCGGCGCGCGATGGCGCTGGCGGCCGTACGGGCCGTGGTCGAGGTGGAGCAACTGGTGCCGCAGGAGGCCGAGTTCCAGCACCAGCCGAACCGCAAGGCGACGGACGAGTCCCTGGGCGCCGGCCTGCTCGCCCTCGACGTACGGGAGGACGACGGCCCGGACACCCCGACGGCACCGGGCCTGCTGGAGTACGCGACCCGTCTCGGCCGTACGGCGGACCGGCTGGCCAAGCTGGACACGCTGCCGACGGCCGCGACGGTCCTTGCCGAGCTGGGCGCGCTGACGGTGCCGCCGGGCGCGGTCAACTGGGACGAGCGGCGCATGGTCGAGCTGGCGGCAGCGGCCTCCGTGAACGCCGCCGCCACGCCGCGCCTGGAGATCTACCCGCGCGACCTGCCGCTGGTCCGGGCCCTGCGGCTCACCCAGGCCGGGCTCGTCCGATGGATCTCGGGGCAGCCAGAGGGCCTGCAGCCTGGCCTGACCGGCGAGGCCGTGCACGAGCGGGTCCGTTCCCGTTTCCCCGAGATCGTCGTCCCGGACGGCCGGGGTGGCACGACCCATGAACTGCCGACCGGCGGCCCCCTCACCAAGGCGCTTCGCGACGCGGGCTTCGAACTGTCGCTGAGCACGCACGAGCGCGACGGAGTGCTCCGCTATCTGCCGCAGCGGGTCGAGGACGCGTCGAGCTACCTGACGACGGGCGCGTGGCGGCAGTCGACGCGTACGGGCGCGGTGACGCGGTACGCCGACGATCCGCAGCTCGCGGGCGCGGTCCGCGCGGAGGAACGGCTGCTCGCGTCGGCCCGCCGGGACGGGTACCGGGTGCTGACCGTACGGCAGCAGTTGGTACGCGACGCGGTGCGGGAGTTGGGCGCGGAGCGGCTGGGCGCGGGCGCGGTGTCGGTGACGGAGTTGTTCCTGGAGGCCCTGCACGCGCAGGTCACGCCGGGTACGAAGCCGACCTGGGAGACCTTGCTGAAGGCGGACGCGGCCGAGCCGGGGTCGAAGGGGGCCGTGAAGTTCGCGGAGTATGTGCGGACGGCGTGGGGTGCGGTGGAGCCCCGGGTGGCGGAGCTGCTGGGCGACGGTGGTGGCGGTGGTGGCGGGGCCGGTCCTGTCCGTCCTGCCGGTCCTGTGCTGCTGACGGAGGCCGGGGTGTTCGCGCGGTACGACGCGATGGGCGTCCTGGACCGGCTGGCGTCGGCGGCCCGGCGGGGCGGGCGGGGGCTGTGGCTCCTGGTCCCGCAGGCCGACCCGTCGCGTGAGCCCCGGCTCGGGCAGGTGGCCGTGCCGTACCAGGCCGGCCTGGGGGAGTGGATTCAGCTTCCGGACACGTGGGTGGGCAACGCCCATCGCGGGTCCGGCGAGGGCGAGGGCGCGGCGAGTGCCGGTGCCAGTGGTGTCGAGGGAGACGTCAAGTGATCGACCGCAAGGCTCTGTTGAACGACCTGAAGCAGCAGGTCAAGGCGGTCGAGACCGACCTCGGGCGCCAGGTGAAGGCGCTGGGGGACGTCGGCGCCCGTCTGAAGGCCGAGTACGACCAGGCACGCAAGCTCGGGCGTACGGCGGCGACGTGGACCTCGTGGCTGGACGAGCGGGTCACGCAGGTCGCGGTGGCGTGGGTGCTGGGGACGGTCTTCGTACGGTTCTGCGAGGACAACCGGCTGATCCCGGAGCCGTACCTGACGGGGCCGGACGGTGACCGGCGCGAGCTGGCGGAGTCTCGGTACGACGCGTACGTGGAGTCGGACGAGAACCCGACGTACCGGGGCTGGCTGGAGAAGGCGTTCGAGGAGCTGGGGCAGGGGCAGGCGGGTCGGCTGCTCTTCGACAAGCGGCACAACCCGCTGTACCAGGTTCCGCTTTCGCATGACGGTGCGCGGGAGCTGGTCGAGTTCTGGCGGGGGAGGGATGAGGCGGGCGTCCTCGTCCACGATTTCACCGACCCGCTGAACGAGGACGGTACGGAGGGGTGGGACACGCGGTTCCTCGGGGACCTGTACCAGGACCTGAGCGAGGCTGCGCGGAAGACGTACGCGCTGCTCCAGACGCCGGAGTTCGTGGAGGAGTTCATCCTCGACCGGACGATGAATCCGGCTGTGCGGGAGTTCGGGTACGAGGAACTGAAGATGATCGACCCCACGTGTGGGTCGGGGCACTTTGTGCTGGGGGCGTTTCGGCGGTTGGTGCGGCTGTGGGGGGAGGGGCAGCCGGGCATGGGTGTGCATGAGCGGGTGCGGGCTGCGCTGGACTCGGTGCACGGGGTGGACATCAACCCGTTCGCGGTGGCTATTGCGCGGTTCCGGTTGCTGGTTGCTGCTATGGCGGCGAGCGGCGTCCGTACGATGGCCGAGGTATCGAAATACGAGTGGCCCATCCATATGGCTGTGGGGGACTCGCTCATCAAGGCACGACAGTTGGGATTGTTCAGCGGCGTTGATGGTGATGACGAGCTGGCGGACTTCACATACTCAACGGAGGATCTGCACGAGCATCCTGGGATTTTGCAGCAGGGGCGTTACCACGTGGTGGTCGGAAACCCTCCCTACATCACTGTGAAAGACAAGAATCTAAGCGCTCTGTACCGAGAACTTTACGATTCGTGTGCCGGTAAGTATGCGCTCTCGGTACCGTTTGCTCAGCGATTCTTCGAGCTTGCAAAGCGGGGTAGTTTCGATGGGTATGGATATGGCCTGGTGGGTCAGATTACCGCGAATTCCTTCATGAAAAGAGAATTCGGCACTAAGTTGATCGAAAAATACTTCGCGCACGAGGTTGAGTTGACTGAGGTGATTGACACTTCAGGTGCCTACATCCCAGGGCACGGTACGCCCACGGTCATACTTATTGGTAAGCGTCGCGCCGGAAGCGTGCGTTCGGCGACGATTCGTACGGTGAGAAGTGTGCAAGGGGAACCTTCAGCGCCAGAGGATCCCGCAGAAGGGCTTGTTTGGAGAGCGATTGCCGATCAGATCGACAAGCCCGGTTCGACAAGTCCGTGGGTTTCTGTCGGAGATTTGGAACGTAGTCGCTACTTTAGCAAGCAGCCGTGGATTCTTGCAGATGGCGGACTTGAAATGGTCGAAAGAATCCATGGCGAGCGAAAACTGCGTGAAATCCTCGCGCTGGATATCGGCTTCGGGGGGATTACGGCGGAAGATGACGCGTTCTTCTACAATGACTTCTCGTCTGCTCGCCGTCGTCGTATTGAAAGAGCCATTCCGGCGGTGACAGGAGATGTCGTTCGAGACTACGGGATTAACCCAGCGGTTATCAGTGCCTGGCCCTATGATTCTAGGCTTGAAGTTGCTGATGAGGTGTCAGTTCCTAGTCTCATTCGTGCGATGTGGCCGAATCGGCGCGTGCTTCAACGCCGCAAGCGATTTGGTAGGTTCATCGAATCTCTACCCGGAATTAAGTGGTACGAGTATGGTGAATTTTATCGAGAGAAGTTGCGAACGCCGCTTTCAATCATCTTCGCATTTGTTGCCACACACAATCATTTCGTCTTGGATCGTGGTGGCAAGGTGTTTAATCGATCGGCGCCAGTAATTAAACTTCGGGAAGGGGTGAGTGAGGAAGATCACCTGGGGTTGCTCGGGCTGCTTAACAGCTCGACGGCCTGCTTCTGGCTTCAGCAGGTGTCCCATAACAAGGGCGAGGGTGGCGGCGCTCGCGTTGACGCCGGATACTCGGCCATGGGTAGCGAGGCATGGAAAAACTCGTTCGAGTTTACAGGTACGAAGCTCCAGGGTTTTCCGCTCCCCGCGAACTATCCTGCGGGGCTCAGTAGCGCCCTTGATTCCATTGCACAGCAGCTCGCTGCCACTTCCCCGTTGATGCTCGTCGAGAAGAAGACTCCTACCGTCTCCGTTCTCCGTGAGGCAAGGGCCCGCTGGTTGTCCCTCCGTGCCCGGATGATCGCTTTGCAGGAGGAGTTGGACTGGCAGGTCTACTCTCTGTACGCCCTGCATGACGAGGACCTCCGCGCCCCCGAGGACTCAGTTCCTGAACTTGCTCTCGGGGAAAGGGCGTTTGAAATCGTACTGGCTCGGGCTATGGAACGTGGCGAGGTAAGGACGGAGTGGTTCGAGCGTCACGGTTCTACCCCGATCACGGAGATCCCAGCTCAATGGGCTGAGTCTTACAAGGTAGCCGTACGCAAGCGAATCAATGCCATGGAGCAGTCCCGGGCGATCCGCACGTTGGAGCGGCCGGAATACAAGCGCCGTTGGAAGACGGACGGGTGGGATGTACTGCAGGAAAAGGCCTTGCGGTCCTGGCTGCTCGACCGTATGGAGGACCGCGACCACTGGTTCGACGAGAACGGTCAGCCCACCCTCCTCACCCTTGCCCGCCTCACCGACGCCCTCTCCCGTGACGAGGACTTCGTCTCCGTCGCCAAGCTCTACGCGCCCCGCAAGGAACTCGCGAAGGTCGTCGCCGAGTTGATCACCGACGAGCACGTGCCGTTCCTCTCCGCCCTGCGCTACAAGCCCTCCGGGCTGAAGAAGCGCGCCGACTGGGAAGAGGTGTGGGACCTCCAGCGCAAGGAGGACGCCGCGCCCGACGAGCCCGCCAAGCGGAAGATCCGGGACTCCATCCCCGTACCGCCGAAGTACACCTCGGCCGACTTCCTCCGCACCTCCTACTGGAGGGCACGCGGCAAGCTCGACGTGCCCAAGGAGCGGTTCATCTCCTACGGGCAGACCAACGCAGCCACCCCCGAGCTGTACGGGTGGGCCGGCTGGGACCACCGGGAGCAGGCGCAGGCCCTCGCCACGTACTTCACCAACACCGCGCTGTCCACCGAGGAGATCACGCCCTTCCTCGCCGGCCTGCTGGAACTCCAGCCGTGGCTGTCCCAGTGGCACAACGAGTTCGACATGAACTACAGCGGCTCCCCGGCGGACTTCTTCGCCGGTTACCGCCAGCAGAAGCAGGGCGAGCACGGACTCACCGACGACGACCTCCGTGCCTGGCGTCCTCCGGCCGCGACCCGAGGTCGTCGCGCAGCAGCGAAGCCGTAGTCAGGAGTAGTTCGACGTCGGTCGGTTTGGGGGCCACCCGGGGCGTGCGCGGGTGGCCCTCTTGCTGCACGCGCAGCTCCGCCCACACGGTTTTGCCCGGGGCGGCATGGCGAGGGGTGACGCCCCAGTCGTCCGAAAGGGCGGCGACGAGGAGCAGGCCCCGGCCCGACTCGGACAGCGAGTCGGACACCGCAGGGCTGGACGGAGGCTGCTTCTCGGCGCGGGTGTCGGTCACCTCGACCCGGACGATGCCCTCGCCCAGGACGAGGTGAAGGTGGAAGTCCCGGCCGGGGACATGCCCGTGGCGTACCGCGTTGGCGGCGAGTTCCGCCGTGATGAGGGTGAGCGTTTCGTTGACGGGGGTGGTGTAGGGGTGGCCCCAGTCGTCCAGGCGGTGCGAGACGAGTCGGCGGGCGAGACGGGCACCGCGCGGCGTTGAGGTGAAGCGCATGGTGAACTCGCGTTCGGGCGCGAGGCGTCGTGGCATATGCCCGTTCGGGGGAGTTGCTGACTTCATGGGGTAAACGGTCGCGGACTCTGCGTAGCTTTGACCAGGAGCGATGCGCTGACGAGTACGGGCTGTACACGCGGGCGGTGCGCTTGTACGTGGTGATGGGCGTGACCGGTTCCCGGGCCCCGAGTTGGCCGACCGGGCGGTTGTACGAGAGGAGCTGCGGCGTGGACGACGAGGTTCAGCAGCCGGAGTACGAGGTCGGGACGGGCATGCTGTGCGTGTTCGGGCGGCAGTTGAAGCTGTTCCGGGAGCGGGCGGGGATGGACCGTGCGGCGCTCGGGTCGCTGACCGGGTACTCGGCCTCGACCATCGCGTCGTTCGAGCAGGCGAGACGTATCCCTCCGCCGAAGTTCATCGACCGAGCGGATGAAGTGCTGGGCGCGGATGGGGTGTTGAGTGCGAGCAAGGAGGAGGTGGCTCGGGCTCAGTATCCGGCGTTCTTCCGGGACGCCGCCAAGTTGGAGGCCGAAGCGGTTGAGCTTCATGTGTACGACACTCAGTTGGTCAATGGTCTCTTGCAGACCGAGGAGTATGCGCGAGCGGTGTTTGCCATGTGGCAGCCACTTCTGGACGAGGCGCTGATCGAGCAGAGGGTGGCCGCGCGACTGGCTCGGCAGGAGATCTTCTCTCGACGTCCGGCGCCGCATCTGAGTTTTGTGATCGAGGAGGCTGTCCTGCTCCGGCCGCTCGGCGGGGAGGCTGTCTGGCGAGGCCAGTTGGAGCACCTCATGCTGACCGCGGAGAAGCGCAATGTGGTGATCCAGGTGATGCCGCTGTCCCGTCAGGAACATGCGGGGCTCGCTGGCCCGTTCACCTTGATGGAGACCAAGGATGGGCGCAGGATGGCGTACACGGAGGTTCAAGGCGACAGCCGTGTCCACACGGAGCGTCTGAAGGTGCGAGAACTTGAGCGCACGTACGGGATCCTTCGCGCGCAGGCCCACACTCCGACGGAATCGTTGGCATTGATCGAGAAGCTGCTGGGAGAGAGATGAGCGGGGACAAGGCCGGGCCGGACGCTGATGGCCTGGAATGGTTCAAGAGCAGCTACAGCGCCGGTGACGGCGGCCAGTGCGTTGAGGTTGCGGCCGGGATGGGTGCCGTCCACGTCCGCGACTCAAAGGACACAACCCGCGCCCCGCTGGCCGTAGACCCCACGACGTGGACCGCGTTCATCGAGTTCGCGGCACTCTGACAGGCACAGGGCCCTCGGCAGGTGTGCACGTGCTGAGGGCCCAGCGCTTCTCTCGACAGAGGCCAGCCCCTCCCGCGTTCGGCATCAGAGCTACGGGTCCTTGTCCGCTCTCGGGATGCGCGGCCCGCCGGGGAGGGGCTGGTGCGCGAGCTGACGAGAGTCGCTTCTCTGAAGCATGGCCTGCCGCCCGGTTCGGTCAGTGCAACGCCCGCCGCGCCGCACTGATGAGACGGTGCGCGTCAACGCCGTACACCGCGGACTCCCGGAGTGTCCTCCATGTACGCAGGTAGGTGTCCACGCTGGCCTCGTCGTCGATCCACAACTCCGCGTGCCAGTTCTCCACGATCACCTGGCGGTCGTCGTAGATCCAGAAGGCGGTGGCCGGGGGGATCTTGAGGGCGGCGGAGAGCGGGATGATCCCCAGTTCGACCGTGGTGAGGCCGATGACTCCCATGAGGCGGTCGAGCTGGGCGGCGAGCACCGACGGAGGGCAGATCTGGGCGTGCAGGGCGGCTTCCCACAGGATGAGGTGGAAACGCTTCGACGAGTCGTAGAGCGCTTCTTGCCGTTTCATCCGGGAGCGCACTGCCTGCTCGGTGTCGCGCGGCGATCTCTGTAGCTCCGCGTATCTCGTGAAGATCGACTGCGCGTAGTCCGGCGTCTGGAGGATCCCGAAAATCATGGACGACTCCCAGCCACGGAACACAGAGGCGTCGGCATGGGCGCGCAGGTGAGTGTCCTGGACCGCCTTGTGCCCAGAGGCCAGCTGTCGCCGCCATGACCGGATGTGCGACTCGAAGCCCCGCAGCCGCCCGAGCAGTTCGTCGTACGCCTCCGGTTGGCCGGTTGCCTCCGCCCACCTGCGCAGGCAGTCGGGCGTTGGTGTTGTCCGGCCGTTCTCCAGCTTGCTGACCTTCGACTTGTGCCATCCGCACCTGTCGGCGAGTTCGGTACCGGTGAGACGGCTACCGGGGGCTGACAGCCGAAGCTCCCGGAGACGTATCCCGAGAGCTTCGCGCGCCTTCTGGTAGTCCGTGCTCACCGGTACACACCTGTTTCTGTTACTCCTTCACGGCCAAGCCGGCCGTGAACTCCTCGAACGGGACGGCGTGGTGCATGGCCGCGTCGCGCACCATGGAGTACCGCACCACTTCGGCGGGCTCCGTGATCAGTTCGACCCCCACCAGGTTGTCGGCATCGTCGAACTTGAGCAACGCGACCATCCGTGAGTCGAAGATCCAGAAGTCTTCGGAGGGGAGGTTCAGCCGGTCGGCGTCGACGCGCCGGAGATTCATGATCCGCTCGCCGACAGCGCTGTTGCGGCGCGCGTTGTCGAGCAGGTACAGCTGTCCTGCCGTGGGCGGGTCGTCGACGATGCGCACCCGTCCGACTCGCTTGCCGAGCGCGGCTTGTGCGCGCCGGTTGGCACACCACTCCGAGTCCTGGTCGTCCCAGTCCACCGGCTCACCTCGGGTGAACTGGGCGTAGGTCTCGGTGATCTCGTCCGACGCGTAGCGACGCCGAGTTTCCAGCCGCCAGGCCGTGTGCTCGAACCGGGTGAAGAGCCGGTCGAACTCGTCGAGGTCGATGACCTTCGCTTTGCGGGTCACGTCCTTGGGCCCCCAATCCACGAGGAGTTCGCGTGGCACCACGACCGGCACCTCGCCCTCGCCCAGGTGCCGGAGTCGGGCGATGTCCTCGGGGTCGGTGAGTGGCGGGCCGTGCACGATGACCTCGCCAGTGTCGAGGTCCTCATGGAGAGACGGACACCCATTGACGCCGCTACCCGTCCCGTTGAAGCGCAGCCGTCGCACCATGAGCAGTTCCTTTCGCGGGGGAACGATGGGTCAAGCCTCCCCAAGGGCGGTGCCTCATGCGTGCTGTTCAGCCGGGCCATGTGAG
This sequence comes from Streptomyces sp. NPDC042364, assembly GCF_056437585.1. Lineage (NCBI taxonomy): Bacteria > Bacillati > Actinomycetota > Actinomycetes > Kitasatosporales > Streptomycetaceae > Streptomyces > Streptomyces sp. NPDC042364. The sequence continues at coordinate 69,688 of NZ_JBWKAJ010000001.1, forward strand.
GAACTTCGAGGAACTCCCCCGCGAAGTCAAGCAACATCGGGGAACTTCTCTGTCTCCCGGGCCCTGTCCTTCCCTAACGTCTCGTTCATGGTCACAGCGCAACAGGCTCAGGACACCGACCCTCTCGCGGCCGCAGAGGCCCTGAAGGCGGCACTTTCTCAGGCAGGCATCGTGCTGCCCTCGCTCGCAGTCGATGCCGGCTCGCCCGCTCTCGGGCTCGTGGAACTGGGCCGCGTACGCGCCGACGTGGCCATGCGACTCGCAGATGCGCTCCGGCAAGGCAGCGAGAAATGAGCAGCCCGGGAAGACCTGGCGGGGATGGCGGCCTGCCACCAACCCGGATGCCGTGGCGGCTCTCCACTCAGCCCTCGCTGGAGCGGGATGTGCAAGACGCCCGTGCCGCGCTTCCAGCCCACGAGGGGCCGACATGCGGAACGGGCCCGCATCAGTCCGGCACGACCTTTCTCCGAAGGAGTAGTCCATGACCGCGACCATCGACCGACCAACCAGCACCCGCACACGGGATCCCAAGGAACTCCTCGACGCCGTCCAGCCCCGCATCAAGCACCTGACGATCAACGTGCTGGACAGCGGCATGACCCTGTGGGACCGCGAGATCGCCCTGCTGCTGCGCGACCACACTATGGTCCGCGACATGGCCGAACGGATCCTCGGCAACGCCGTCATGTACACCATCGGCTGCATGGAGCACCCCGAGGTCCACCTGGGTGTCGGCAAGCTCGTCGACATCGGCGTCCACCAGCTCATCCTCGACACGCCCGTGTGGTGGGCACTTTGCGAGGCGTACAACGCGGGCCGCTACAAGCACCACGCCCCGTTCATCGAGCGCCGTCGTGACGGTCTGTGCCTGCGCACAGCGGACTTCCTGAAGTCCATCGGCTTCGACATCGACGAGGAGCTGTGGGCGATCGACGGCACGGACTGCTCGCCGTGCGACAACAAGGTCCCCGACAGTCACTGAACGGCCCTACCCTGGCCCCTGCCCTCGGTCCCCCGCAGGACAGGGGCCGCCCTGCGAAGAGGAATCGTCTTGCCCGCACAACACGACATTGCCGCCGAGACGGAGCTGTGGGACACCTTCGCCGCTTCCGCCTTCAAGGACGACGCGGAGCCGGGCTTCTGCTGGACCCAGTACGCCGGTCACGGCCCCGGCCCGGAGCTGCTGGGCGACCCGCGTTCCGTTCTGGAGATCGGCTGTGGCACGGGCCGCGCCCTGGCCCACCTCGCTGAGCACGGTATCGCCGCTCGCGGAGTGGACCTGTCTCCCGTCATGGTCGAGAAGACCACCGCGAAGTGGGCGGGTACCGGTGCGGAGTTCGTGTGCTCCGAGGTGCTGGAGTACCTGAGTGATCACGAGGACGCGTACGACGCCGTCTACTCGATCTTCGGAGCCGCCTGGTTCACCGATCCGGGCCGTCTCTTCCCCCTGGTCCGCCGAAGGCTCCGGCCCGGCGGCGTCTTCGCGTTCTCGCAGCCGCCGGCCATTCCGGGTGCGTACGGGCCACAGGGCATGTACAAGGGAGGCTTCGCCGGAAAAGCGATGTTCACCTACCGCTACAGCTACCGCCCGGCTGTCTGGGAGCGCCTGCTCACGCGGGCCGGGTTCGCCACGGCCGACGCGCGGGTCCTTGACGCGCCTCATCCCGGGCACATCGGGACGCTCCTCGTGCGAGCGGTCGCTCCGTGACGGACCCCGGTGGGGTATTCGGCGCGGGGGCGAGCCGGCCTCAGTAGTGGTAGCGGGCCTTGAGGATCTTGACCTCCTTCTCGTCCACCCGGTAGACGAGCCGGTGCTCGTCGTCGATCCGCCGTGACCAGTAGCCGGACAGGTCGCCCTTCAGGGGCTCCGGCTTGCCGATGCCGGTGAAGGGCGTGCGCTGGATCTCGGCGATCAGCCGGGTGATCCTGCGGGCCATGGCACGGTCCGAGCCGAGCCAGAACAGGAAGTCCTCCCATCCGGCCGGGTCGCAGTGGACGCTCCTCACCCGTCACCCGCCAGTTCGTCCAGCTCTGCCATGGTCCTGGTGACCACGGCCTCGCCGGCCCTGTCCCGTGCGACGGCTTCCATGAGGCTGCGCGCGTTGGCGGGGGAGCGCAGCAGGTAGACGGTCTCCTGCCAGGAGTCGTAGTCGTCGGCGGACATCAGCACCGCGTCGCCGCTCTTCGAGCTGATGCGCACGGGGGTGTGGTCGTCGTTGACGCGCTTGATGAGTGGGAAGAGGTCCTTGCGGGCCTCGCTGGCGCTTATCGTCATCTGCGGCACCCCTCTCTTGGTTGTACTGGAAGACGGTACCGCCATGGTACGACTTTCCGGTACGGGGAGCTTCCCTCTTGTAGGTGGACACCGACAGCTTCGGCGATGCGGCGGGCGAAGTCTTCGACGTCCCGTGAGGGTGAGCGTTGCGTTGGCGTGGGTGGTGTAGGGGTGGCCCCAGTCGTCCAGGCGGTGCGAGACGAGTCGGCGGGCGAGACGGGCACCGCGCGGGTTGAGGTGAATGAGCGGGGCGCTGTGGTGCGCTGCGAGCGCGGTGGGCGTGGCTGGTGGCTCGAACGGGCGGAGCCACCCGCGCCGAAGCCTGCGCCCGGGTGTGCTGGGTGGCCGTGTCGGGGGTCGGTGCCTGCGAAGTGGTGTCGGGGGGCAGGTCTCCCCGTGCCCGCTCAGAACAGTGCTGTGCCCTCGGCGTCGGTGTCCACGATGACTGGCCGGGACCTGGCGGGGAGGCCGTCCAGGCGGTCGGGGACGGCCGCGGCTGCCACGGCAGGAGCCGTCTCGGCCAACCAGATGCGAAACCGCTCGACCGCTTCGCGGTAGGGGACCCGGGCCAGGACACGGTGCTCGCCGGAGGGGCAGCAGTCGACGGCGACCGTGAGCAGGCAGGAGCGGGGCGCTTGGGGACTGCCCGTCCAGGAGACACGCAGGACACCGCAGGGCTTGCGCCCGCGAGAGGCGTGGTGGGTCGGGCGCAGTGATCGGCAGGCTATGTGGGCGGTCCATGCGGCGAGGTGCGGCAGGGGCAGCGTGGTGCGTACTCGGCAGCCGGGGCAGCGGTGCCAGTGGCGGAGCCAGTCGTCGGTGTCGGTGTCGAAGAGGCGTGTGTAGCGGTTCGCCACGCGGATGTCGTTGCTGTACAGGTGGTCGGGGCGTTCCAGTGTGTTGCAGGACTGGCAGACGGGGGCGCGGACGTAGCCGTGTTCGTGGCAGTGGTCGAGGACGGCGGCGGACGCGGTGCGGCAGACGGCGCATGCCCACTCGGCCACCCTGCGGGAGGTACCGGGCTTTCTGCTGAGCACCGAGTACAGCTGGCCTTCCAGCTCTCTGCCGTACGGGCGCGGGCGCGGTGAGGCGGTGGGGCCCTCGGGGCTCGTCGTCTGCCGACCGTCGGCGGCTGGGGCCCGCCCGGGGCGGGAGGGCGGCTCGGTCGCGGCCGCGCTTGTCCGGCGGGACCGCGTGGCTTGCGCCCACCGCGTTTCGGCGTGTTCGGCCGCGTCGAGCAGTCTGACCACGGCGCGCGGCAGCCACCACGTCCGCCGCGTCCCGTCGTGGATCCGCTCCACGAGCATCTGCCGCCAGTCGATCCCCGCCAGATGGTACGGCCGGCCGACTTCATGGCGTGCGGCCCGGGCAGGGCCGCCCGACTCCCGCTGCAACTCGGCCGTGATGCGCCGACGCCAACGCAGCGACGTTTCCTCGGTGCGCTCCTGCCCTGGCGCGCCTCGGAACGGGCCGACGCGGACCAGGTCCCGCCGATCCATCCCCGTCGCGTTCAGTTCCGCGGCCGCCCGGCGCACCTCGACCTCCAGAACCCTCCACTGGCCGCCGCTCGCCCTCACCGTCCCCACCGCACGGCCGCCGAGCAGGACGTACCCCACGCGGGCCTGGGCAGGGGAGCGGGTGAATGCCCCGGAAGCCGTCGGCACAGCGCTGTCGGCCGTCAGATCGACCCACAGGGCGTCCGCGGCGCCCAGGGTGATCAGGCCGTCCGTCCGACCGGGCATGGCGCGCTCTGACATACCGACAGGCTAACGGCCCCTCCCTCACGGGGCGTTGGTCTCCGCGTCGGCGAGGATGCGGCCGAGTTCGGCGGAGGCGGCGCGGCGGGCGTCCCTGCTGACCACGACCGACGGCGGTGGGCGGCAGACCGTCACGATCCGCCTCTACGACGCGGACGGCCAGACGGTGAGAGGGCATTTGATCTAGGCGAATTGCCCTCTCAGAACTCCGGTCCGTGAAAGAAATCGGTGCCCCACCATGTAATGCGCGGGCGACGGCGGACACAGACAGGTTGTAGGGACGTTGCCAGGTGAGTGAGCGTGAGCCGGGTGGGGATTTGGACGGGTGGGACGCTTTCGAGAAGGTCTATCGCGAGTCGTACAGACCCGTGCAGCGATTCCTGATGCGCCGGATGCGTCCGGAGGCCGCCGAGGACGCGGCGGCGGAGGTCTTCACCATCGCCTGGCGCCGCTGGAGCGACCGGCGCGGTGAGGCTCTTCCATGGCTGTACGGGATAGCCCGAAAAGTGGCCGCGAACCATAGGCGGGCCGACGCGCGCGCGGAGCAGCTGATTCTGCGGGTCGAAGAGGCCGCCGACCGTTCCGCGCACGCCCGGCACACCTCCGCCGAGGAAGCTGTCCTGGCCCGTGTGGATGCCCTTGCCGCCTTGAAGTCCCTCTCCGACAGCGATCGCGAAGCGTTGCTGCTTGTGTCGTGGGACGGGCTTGACGCGGCGGATGCGGCCCGCGTCATGGGCCGTGGCAGAGCGGCGTTCGCGGTGCAGCTCCACAGGGCCCGAAAGAAGGTGGAGCGTGCACTGTCGTCGAACGAGGTGGCGGTTCCGGTCCGTAAGCAGAGCATGGTCGTCAGGGAGATGATCCGGTGAAGCGAGACATAGCCGCTGTGAGAAGGCTCCTGCCGCGCGAACTGGACCCGGCCCTCGTCCTGGAGGAGACGGACGGGCTGTCGGCGCGCGCGGAACATGAACTCAAGACACTTCGAGCAGCGTCATCGGCTCAGTCGTCGGCTGATCCGTCGCCTCGGCAGGCCCCGCTGTTCGGACGCAGGCGCGTGCTCGGCCTGGCGACCGTGGCGGCTGCCGGTGTCGCGGTGGTCGTGGGGCGCGACCGGCTCGGATGGTGGCAGAACACGGCCCCGGTTGCCGTGGTGACACCGCCGGTTCTGACGCTGACGCCGCTGAAGGCAGATCCGGGCGGTTACCTGCGGAGTTTCGCCGAACGCGTGGCGCGGCTCCCGGAAGAGGCTCCGGTGAAGGCGTTCCAGTACTCGAAACAGTGGGGCTGGTGGCTGCACACCGCGGTCGATGTGCCCGGCGGGGCGGTCAACGCGGCGGTTCCGACGGTCACGGAGTCCTGGGTGGACCGTGACGGTGGAGGGAGGGAGCTGCGGACCACGGGAACGCCGATCTTCCCCAGGCCGGAACAGGAGGATCAGGCTCGTGAGCACGGGCTCGTGGCAGGCAGGAAGATGGAGGACGAGACACACCGGCCGGGCGGCTTCTTCTGGCAGTCCCCGTGGCGGGAGCTGAGGCCGTTCGCACACGAGCCGCACAGGCTGGCCCGGCAGCTCGACAAGGTGAACCTCGAAGGAGGCTTGATCGTCTACGGCATCGCGGATCTGCTGACCTACGAAGCTCTCTCCGGAAGCGTGTCACCGCGGCTGCGGGCTGCGGCGCTGGAGGTCCTGGCCGACACGCCTCGCATCAAGGTGTCGACCTCGCGGACCTGGCAGGGCAAGGACGTCGTCGTGGTGACGCAGGAGAAGCACACCCAGGGGAGCACCAGCCGCAACTCCGTATTCTTCGACCCCGACACAGGTCATGCGCTGGGCACGGAGGAAGCCATACTCGACGATCCCCTCAGCCTCAACGTCCGTGTACCGGCCACCCTCGCCGTGACGGAGCTGATCGAAAGGAGGGACGTTCCGACGACGGCACGCCGGGAAAGGTAGATCAGGGGCCCAGCCCGGCAGAGAACACAGCGATACCAACAGAGAGGCTGCAATGGACAAGGGCGACGCGATCGTTGGGCAATTGGCACAAGCCGCCGAATCGGCAGGGCTTGACTGGCAGTCGCATGAGCAGGGCGGCTACCGGACGGTGGTCGGTGACTTCACCTTCTCGATCCGGCAGGAGGACGCCGACGCCGAGGCCTACACCCTTCGCATCTCGAGCGGGAGCCAGAGCGAGGACATCAGCACACGGCAGAGCACCGGGGATTCAGGACCAGCACTCCTGGACAAGCAGATCAACGATGACCTCAAACTGTTGTACACGTTGGCACAGAAGTCGTACGGCGGCCGGTCCGCATTCCTGGACCGGGCCTCTGGAACTCTGCTTGACCTCCTGACGAAGCAATAGCCGGGAGCGGTCCGGGCCGAAGCCTTTTCCGCACCCGGCGATCGCCGTATGCGTCAGTTGGTCAGGAAGCAGTCGGCCGCGTTGTCCCAGTTGGCCGACGCGGAGCGCTCATGGGGATTCTCGCTCCACAGCGAGGAGTAGCAGGTGGTGTCCTGGCCGGCGTACCGACGCCCGTAGACCTTGATGGTCTTCGCGCCCTTGTTGGACCACGACGATGTTCTGTTCTCGAAGTCGAACTTCGAGAAGTAGACCAAGTCCTTGTGCGTCGCGTTCCACTGGAGCCTGCGCCCTTTGAAAGACTTGTACTGGTAGAAGCAGTACCAGTCGTTTCCGAACACCTCGGTCGGGCATTTGTCCGAGGCGGTGCCCGAGGCATAGGGCTCTCTCTCGGCCGCGCTCACCTCCTCGTCCGCAGGCGGGTCGTCGTCGGCGGACGCCACGACCGGGGCGTCCGACACCGCCGGCTCCCGCGTATCGACAGGGAGGCCTACGTACTGGGCCTGCAGCTTCTGCGCCACGGGGCTGCTCACCGGGGCCTGCTCCTCACCGGGAAGGGGGAAGGCCATGATCGCTTCCCCGCCGTTCCAGGCGATTTCGTAGCTGCTGATCTGAACGCCGCCCTCGGTATTCGCCAACACCTCGTTGATCTGCTGCTGCAGCGGATCGAGCTCCGCGGCACCGACGGGAGCGATACCCGCCATGGTTCCCATGGCGACGGTTGCCACCACGACCGCGATGGAACGCTTGGTTCTGCTGGACGACATTCGGCCTTCCCCCTTGTTTGTCGAGTCCCGGCAAGATCCTCGCAGTTTGACGGGGTCATGTCGCAGGCGTTATTCACATGCGGAACCATCCGCGCCGATGACGGGTGGCGTTTCCGCGTCGTCCGGGGTGGCCTTACGGCTCGCATCCCCGGGGGAGCTCGACGCGAAGAACTCGGTGCAGGCACATGCGGTACGCGCATCCCTGCTCCTGACCGGTGCGTACTCGGCCGCGCAGGCAGGCGACCGGGGCACGGCACTGGACCTGGCCGGGGCGGCCGAGGAGACCGTCGCCCGACTCGGCGCCGACCCCCGCGCCGAGCTGTACACGGTGGACGCCACCCCGGAGCAGGTGGCCCTCTACCGCGTCGGCATCCACAACGCCCTGGGCACACCGGACGAAGGCGTGCCGTACGCCCGCAGCATCTCACCTGGCCTGTTCCCCACACAGCCGAGCGGCAGGCCCGGTACTGGACGGACGTCGCGCGCATGTGGGCACAGACCGGCGACCACCGCCACACCTACGCGGCACTGCGCGCGGTCGACCGGGCCGCGCCCGAGGAGGCTCGCCGACCCTCCGTGCAGGCACTCACCGCCGACCTGCTGTATTCCACCACTAGCCTGCCCGGACTGCGAGAGTTCGCGGCCCGTACCGGCGCGCGGTGAACTCGGGGCCCTCGTTGAAGGGACTCGACCCGCCCGCACACCACGGCATTGCCGCCCGCCGACACGACAGAGAGGCGCTGAATACCCTCCGTCTTGGGCGGTGGGCGGGTCTTCGAATGTGGTGGGGGTTTTGGAGGGGGCGTGCGGGCCTGGACAGTCGACCACTTCGGTCGGCGCCTAGCGGCTCATATCCTCCAGTTCCTTGAGTGGCCCCCTTGGCTATCTCTCAGAAGGTAGGTGAGGTTCCTGTGGCGAATGCGTCATTTATCGCGGCTCAATCAAAGAGTCGGAGAAGGGGTCTCCCTCATGGCCCCACCTGAATTGGTAATCTCCGGACGATGTGTTGAATTCAGCGCCGACGTCGTTGAAGGGAATTTCGAACTCTTCGCGCAGCCAGAGGTTCATTGCCAATGCTGCAACTTCGGAGCGGTAGTCGCTCAACGGCGCTTCGATCGAGATGACTTGGATGGTGATTCCGTGAGGAAATCTCTTGGTCAATTCCGGTGCGTTGAGAGCGACGCCGAAGGACAGCCATGCGAGATCTTTCCAGTGCAGTCCACCGGGTGGCAGAGCCAGGCGTACGTTGCCGTGGATCTGCACGTCCGGGGGGTCTGAGTCGGTGGAAGGTCGTGCATGTGCTGTGAGGTTGGCAGTCAGTCCGCCGATGGGGCTCCGCAGGCGATACTTGACCGTTCTGGTCATGTCCCCTCTTCCGTGTCAGAACTTCAGTTTCGGGAACACATGGCGAGCGAAGTAGTGCTCGTCGCCCATCCCGGTGTGGCCTCGGATGTAATCGTAGTCGTGCGGAAGGCCGTCTCCGTATAGTCGACTGTGCGCGTCGACAAATGCTTCGGCCTGCTCTGGTGTCATGGAGACGATATCTGCCTTCTTCATGCCGGAGAAATCCTCTGCGGAAACCCGGAAGTTGAGAATATCGACCTCGCCGCCTCGGCTCCGGATCCGTTCTGCGTATCGGACCGCCTCTTCCAAGGAGCCCCACGAATAAACGCCTTCCCCATACTGGCCGCGGATGTCTTCGGTCGGCCACGGGTTGCCATCCCCACGGAGACGCTCGGCATTGGCCCGGTCCTGAACCGTGTGGAATTCGTGATACTCAGGTGCCAGGCCCAGCGGGTCGATCCAACTGTGTGGGTTGTGGACGTATGTGGCCGGGTTGGGTGCGGCGGTGAGGGCGAGAGGGTCCGGGGTCAGGTAGCGGGCCGTCTCGGGGTCGTAGTGCCGGAAGTAGTTGTAGTGAAGGCCCGTTTCGGGGTCGAAGTACTGACCGGGGAAGCGGAGAGGGGTGTAGGCGGTGCTGTCGGCCGCCCAGGCTGTTGTGCCCCACAGCGTGCTACGGGTCCGCCACGCGATCTCGCCTTCCTCGTCGACGAGTTCGTTTGGCGTGCCCACCAGGTCGGTGACGATGGCGAAGAAGCGGGAGTCGATCTCCTCCTGGGGAGCGTCTGCCGCCGTTATTCGTTCGGTCTGGGTGAGGGGGCGCAGGCCCTGGTGGTCCCAGGTGAGGGTGACGGGGTTGGGCAAGGTCGGAGACGTGGTGGTCTGTTCGCAGAGGGTGGTGCCGTCCCAGGTGAAGACGACGTGCTCGACCACCGTTTCGCCGTCGTCCGCCAGGCGGAGTTTGGCCGTACGGCGGCCCAGCGGGTCATACGTGTACCGCCAGCGCGTGCCGTCCGGGGTCGTCACGGACGTCAGGCGGTCCTCGGCATCCCACTCGTACCGCCAGGTGTCCGGTCTGCGGGACAGGCGGGTCTTCTGGCGCAGGGTGATGCGGCCCAACGCGTCGTGTTCGTAGCGGACGCCTCCCGCGCGGGTGATGCGGGTGCCCGTGTAGGCGCGGAGGCCGGTGGCCTCCTGACCGGGGTGGTCCGACGGCCAGGACGCCGAGGTCTGGTTGCCCGCCTCGTCGTAGGCGTATGTCTCCGTCCAGTTCGCGGCGTGGACCGCTGTCACGCGGCCTGCCGCGTCGAGGTCGAAGCGGCGGGTGCCGGAGAGTCGGTCGTCGATGCCGGTGAGGTTGCCGTCGGCCCGGTAGGTATACGCGCGGTGTTGGATCGGGCGGCCGGATGGGGCCGTCACCGACTGGGTGGTCAGGCGGCCCACGGGGTCGAATGTGTGCGCCAGGGTGACCGTCTCGCCGATCCGGCGGGTCAGTTCGCGGCCGGCCTCGTCGTAGGTGAAGTCGATGGTGTGGCCCGCGGCTGTCATCCCCGTGCGGCGGCCCGCCGCGTCGTACGTCCAGGTCGTCGTCACGCCGGTCGGCGTCGTGCGGCCTGTTCGGCGGCCCAGAGTGTCATATGTGTGCGTCAGTTCGCGGCCGTCGACCGTCTCCGAGCGCACCCGGCCGAAGCGGTCTCGCAGGATCGTCAGCGTCGTACCGTCCGGGCCCGTCGCCTGGGCGAGTTGGTCCGTCATGTCGTACGCGTACGTCGTGACGTCGCCCGCCGCGTTCTTGCGGAGCAGTTGGCCCAGGGCGTTGCGCTCGAACGACACCACCTGGCCGAGGGTGTTCGTGCGGGACGTCAGACGGCCCGCCGCGTCGTGTGCGTAGGTGAGCGTGCGGTCGTCGAAGTCCGTCTCGGCGATCAGTGAACCTGCCGGGTCGTACTCGTAACTCCAGGTCAGGCCCTGCGGGTTGGTCACCTTCGTCAGCCGCAGCTCCAGGTCGTACGCGAACTCGTGGCGCACCCCGTCCGGGCCCGTGCGGGCTGTGAGCAGGTCGAAGTGGGTGTACTCGAAGCGGGAGACGCCGCCCATCGGGTCGGTGTGGGTGGTGCAGTTGCCCTCGCCGTCGTACGTCCACGACTCCGTGGTGCCGTCGGCGGCCGTGCGGCGGGCGAGGCGGCCTTCCACCGTCCACTCCAGCCGGGTCACCGCTCCCGTCGGGTCCGTGATGGTGACGGGTCTGCCGAAGGGGTCACGTTCGTAGCGGGTGACCGCGCCGAGGGGGTCGGTGATCTCCAAGGGGAGACCGGCGGGGTCGCAGCGGACGGTCGTCGTGTGGCCGAGGGGGTCGGTGACGGCGGTCAGGCGGCCCGCGTCGTCGTAGGTGAAGCGGGTGGTGAGGCCGGTGGGGGCGGTCACCGAGGTGCGGTCGCCGCGTTCGTCGTACGTCTGGCGGATCACCGTGCCGTCCGGGTTCACCACCCGTGTCGGCAGGCCGAGGTCGTTGTACTCGGCTCTCGCCTCGCGGCCGTCCGGGCGTGTGACGACCGTGGGGTTGCCGGCCTCGTCGTAGCGGAACGTGGTCGTGTGGCCCAGGGGGTCCGTCAGGGACAGCAGGCGGTTGTAGCGGTCCCGTTCGTAGCGGGTGACCGCGCCCAAGGGGTCGATGTCGGCGACCACCTGCCACGCCTCGTTGATGAGGAAGCGGCGGGTGTGGCCCTCGCCGGTCGTGGTGGTCGTCACGCGCAGGCCCGTGTCGGGGTCCGTGTCGTCGTACGAGACGCGCAGGGTCATGTGGCCGTCCGTGCCGCCCTCGGCGACACAGCGGTCCTGGTCGTCGTACTCGTACGAGTAGGCGCAGCCGTTGGTGTCCGTCCAGGAGGTGACGCGGCCGGCCTCGTCGTAGGTGAAGCGGAGGGGGAGGCCGGAGGAGTTGACGACCTCGGTGAGGTTGCCGTCCGTGTAGCCGTAGCGCTTCAGTTCCTGACCGGTCGTGGCCAGGTGCAGGGCCGTGACCCGGCCGGCCTCCGTGGTGACGCGTACGTCGTATCCGGCGCTGGAGACGATGCCGAGCGGGGTGCCTTCGGTGTCGTACTCGAAGGTGAGCCAGTTGCCGTTGCGGTCGTCGATCTGGTCTAGGACGGCGAGATCGTCCCGGCGGTCGGTGAAGTGCCAGGTACGGCGCGTGGCGGGGTCGGTGACCGTGTAGCCGCCGTCCTCGCGGGCCAGGGGCCAGCGGGGGCCGTGGCTCGGGAGGGTCGGGGCGCCCGGCGCGGGGTGGGGGTAGGCGAGGAGCAGGCCGTCCTCGGTGATGAAGATGACGCCCTCGGAGTCGATCTCCAGGCGCTGGTCGACGGTGGACGACCAGGACGGGCCGAACCACTTGCCCAGGTGATAGCCCGACTCGACGCGGCGTCTGAACACCAGGGGCAGGGCGCCGGGCAGCGTCACGTCTGTTTGGGGGAGGTACATCCGGCCGGTGGCGAAGTCGATCGGGTCGGAGCCCCGCGACTCCACCGCGTCGGGCTGACGCGAGTCCCGGCCGGGAGCGTCGCTGACCCTCTCTCGCGCCGGCAAGTCCGGTTTCCTGCCCGCCTCGGCCGCGTCCTCAAGGCCGTGTTTGATCGCGCCTTTGATGCCGCCTGTCGCCACCCCGCGCGCTGCCCCCGCCCCCTTGGTTCCGAGGAGGTCGAGGACGACGCGGCCCCCGAATTCGGACGGGTCCTTCTTGGCGGACTGCCAGGCGTCCTTGAGGGCCCGGTCGGGGTGGGCGACCGTCGATGTGAGTCCCGCGAGCGTCATGTTGACGTTCTGGTAGTACTCGGCGGGGTGGGCGATGTTGTACGGGTCGACGGCGTTCATGCTGCGACCGAAGTTGATGATGCCCGCGCCACCCTTGACGACGCCTCCGACGACATGGGTGAGTTCCAGGGCCGATGCCGCACCCTGGTCGGCGAAGTTGGCGGCGAGTTTGAGGGCGGGGGGTAGTTCGGCGGGGGCGTGCTCCAGGGCTGCCCTGACCGAGGTGGTGGCGGTGCGGGCGGCCTCGTTGCGCTGGCGGCGGGCCTCCTTGAGGAGTTCGTGGGCGCGGGCGATGTCCGCCTTGCCGGGGTCGCTGAACTCGGCCGGCTTGGGGCCGGGATCCTCACCGGCCTTCACCTTCGCGTTGTAGGCGTCGACCTTGTCGTTGTACGCCTCCACGGCCGCCTTGGACGCCTTCACGCCCGCCTTGTAGGCGTCGATGGCGTCCTGGGCCTGGCCCTGGGCCCACTTGACCGTGTCCGCGTACGAGTCGAGCGCCTTCGCGGCCTCGTCGCAGGCGTCCGCCGCGTGCAGCCACTTCTTGGGATGCATGGCGAACTTCTCGCGGAAGGTGTCGGCGGCCTGGCCCTTCCAGTGGGAGGAGTCCAGCTTGCGCATCCCGTCGCCGACCTTGTCGAAGGCCGTGTGGAAGTCCTTGAGGTGCTTGGCGCTCTCCTGGATGCGGCCGACATTGCCGTGGATCAGTTCGTTGGCCTGCTCGGTCTCCCCGAGCTGCTGTTCGCCGGGGGTGGCGCCCAGGGCGGAAGCGGCGCTGTCACCCCAGTCCTCCACCTTGTCCGCCGCCTGGTGGAGACCCATCTCGTCCAGGCGCTTGCCGGCGTAGTCGGTGCCCTCGTCGATGGCCCTGCCGACGACCTCCTTGCCGTCGTCGTAGACCTCTTCGGCCTTGCCGACGACGGTGTTGGCGGCACCCTTGAGCTTGTCCTCCACACCGTCCGGGATCCAGCCACCCATCAGCTGCCGCCCCCGCTCTGCTGCTGTCCCTCGGCCTGGGCCGCCTGCTCGCGTTCCTCACGGGAGGGGCCGTACTGCCGGTCCAGCGAAGCCTCGTACTCCTGGTCGGTCATGCCCATCGCCTTCTGCGGGTCGAGGGGCCCGTTCTCGAGGAGGGGCGACGTCATCACATCGCGCTGGGCGTCGTTCCAGGCCCGGTCGGTGTTCTTCTGCGCCTCCTCCCAGGACTCCGCGCTCCAGTCGGAGGTGGCGAACATGTGGTTGTCGCCGATCTCGCCCCAGGACATCCGGGTGACCTGGTCCTCGCTGAGGTGAGGGTTGCCCATGACGGAGTTCGCCGCGATCTTGAAGGCGCCGTCGATGTACTGGTCGGTCTCGTAGAACGTCCCCGCCGCCAGACCCACGGCGTCCGCGAACCTGCTGCCCTCCAGGATCAGCGCGCGCACTCCCCACTCCCAGCGCTCGCAGAAGGTGTCGAGCGCCGACGTCAGTCCCTCGTGCCCCAACTCCAGGCCGGACAGTGCCAGATCGGCGAAACCGCGGCCCACGCCGGCCTCGCCGACCATGCCGAGTTCACGAAGCTCCGACATGGCCAGGTTGATGCCCTCGGTGATCAGGGCAAGGCCCTCCACCTGAAGGTCCCTGCCCTCACCGCCCCCGCCACCTCCGCCGTCGCTCATCGATTCAACTCCTCCCCGTTCGGGGCGATCCCGTTCACGTCGTTCGTGCCTGCGTCCGCGTCCAGCGCCGCCGCGTCCGGCACGATCCCCATGACCGGCGGGAACAGTGCGCCCTGACCCTCGGTGCCGACGTCCAGCGCCACCCCGTACGGCACCGGCATCGCCGGGATCGCCACGTCCAGCAGCCGGGCGCCCAGGACACGGTCGTACGTCCACTCCCGCGCCCCTTCGCCCCTTGCGAGGGCGAATCGGGCCAGGGAGGGCTCGTCCGAGAAGGCGTAGATCCAGCGGATACCGCCGAACTCCCCGGTGAGCGGGTCGCCGTCCGCCGACAGGGGCACCAGGACCGCCGTACGCCGGAACTCACCGAGCAGGGCGGCGGCTTCGCGCCGACGACGGCGGTGGTCGATGGCGGCCTGGTCCGTCACAGGCCGCTCAGGAGCGGCGTCCGGAACCCGTTCAGGCGGGGGCGGGGGAGTGGCTTCGACGGGCTCCGCCGGAGCGGTCGGCTCCAGGTAGTCGTAGATCCTGGACCGGCGCGTTCCCTCCGCCGCTCCACCGCCTCCCCCGTGATCGGACATGCGCGCGATCATCGCATCGGCGCACTACGAGCTGCAACGCCGAAGCCTTTGCCGCAGGGATGCGTCACCGGCAGCCGGTGCGGTCGGCGCCCTGCACGCCATGGTCATGATCAAAGGCGGCGGGATGCCCGACCGTCTGCTCGTCGACGGTGCGGACGCCGTGCGGCGGGAGGCTTCGTCGTCGCTGGTGGCGACGGTGTGCTCGCATGTGTGCAAGCGAGCGGCACGTTCGGGGCCACCGGTGACCTGGCGACCGGCCTCGGCGACGTCTCGGTGCAGCCCTCGCCGAGGCGGGCAGCCCGGTAGATCGGCACCGGCTACTCGCCACCACCAGGGCCATCGGCAGGTGCGCCCCTCACCGGCCACCCGTACGTCCGGATCCTCCCCTACGATCTGGACGAGTAGCTGGCCTCGGATCGGGGCGGCGGGGAAACGAAGCGAGAAGGGGGAAGGGCTTGCCCGGCTCAGAGCTTCACGACGCCCACGCGGTCGGCGCACAGCTTGCGCATGTCGTCCTCGTCCGAGGTGAACACGGTGACCGGGCCGGGCTGCCGCAGGGCGACGGCGGCGAGGGCCGCGTCGATGGCGTACTTGTGGCCGTGCAGACCCGTTTCCTTGAGGAGGCCGGTGGCCTCCTCGGCGATCTCCTCGGTCACCGGCTCGACACGGATCTTGGAGAGAGCCCAGTGCCACTTGGGGCGGGAGCGCGTGGGGTCGTAAGCCTCGATGAGCGTCATCGAGGTGGTGACGACCGGGACGCCGGCATCGTCGGCGTGCCTCAGGTGGGCGCCCATGCGACGCTCCCCGCGCACCCACCGCGAAAGTCCTTCGCTGCCGAGTACGTAGACCCGGTTTCCGGTCATGCGGCATCTCGCTTGTGCTTGTGCGGCTGCTCACGTACCTCGCGGGCACGGGTCCGCTCGGCGTGCAGCCGCTCCAGGTCGCGATGCTCGGCCTCGACCTCGGCCAGTTCCGCCTCGGTGATCTCCCCGTACTCGGACTCCCACCACTGCACGCCCTCGTGCAGCCGCTCCTGCTCCCGCCGTCGCTCTATGGCCTGCGTGACATAGCGGCTGAACCCGCCGGGACCGACCTCGGCCCGGATGGCCTCGGCGAGCTCCTCGGGAAGCGTCACGGTGTACTTCTTGGTTGCCATACCGTCGACCATGCCGAGAGCCTGATCGGGCAGCCAGCCAGCGACAGACATCCCACACGATCGAGAACAAGCGGTGGCGGAGGCCACCAGATGGAGAGCGTGACCGGTAATGGCCCAGCAGCCGCCCCTCCTCCGCGATGTCATCGACATCAAGGAGTCCATCTCCACCTCGGACTTCGTGCTGTCCCTCGCCGAGGCGACGACACCCGAGGGCGCCCGGCACGCGCTCACGGACTACGTCGTCACCGAGCGGCTGCTGGAGAACTTCGACGAGGCGCTGGCCCTCATCAAGTCCGCGCTGGACGGGCACCGCTCCAAGGCGGCCTACCTGCACGGCTCGTTCGGTTCCGGTAAGTCGCACTTCATGGCCGTGCTGTACGCACTGCTCAGCGGCGACCCGGCCGCCCGCTCCCGCACCGAGTTCGACCCGGTGCTGACCAAGCACGAGTGGCTGAGCACGGACGGCAAGAGGTTCCTGCTCGTGCCGTACCACATGCTCGGCGCGAAGGCCCTGGAACAGCGCGTCCTCGGCGGGTACGTGCACCACGTCAAGAAGCTGCACCCGGAGGCCCCGACCCCGCAGGTGTACCGGACCGACTCCCTCTTCGCGGACATCCGCGCCATGCGCGCCAACATGGGCGACGAGGCCGTCATCCGGGGGCTCGGCACCGGCGCGGACGACGATGACGAGGACGAGTGGGGCGAGGGCTTCGCCTGGACCCCGCAGCTCCTGGACACCGCGCTCGCCGCCGAGGAGAACCACGAGGCGGGCACCGCGCTCAACCTCACCAACCCCTCCACCCCGGCCGAGCTGCGGGCCAAGCTGGTCAACGACGCCGGCACCACCCTCCTCCCCGGCTTCACCAGGAACGCCGCCGAGGACGAGCACGGCTTCATCTCCCTGGACGCCGGTCTGTCCGTCATCGCCGAGCACGCCAAGTCGCTCGGCTACGACGGGCTCATCCTGTTCATGGACGAGCTGATCCTCTGGCTCGCCACCCTCATCCACGACCAGAAGTTCGTCGCCCGCGAGGCCAGCAAGATCACGAACTTCGTGGAGGGCGGCGACGCCCGCCGCGCCATCCCCGTGGTGTCGTTCATCGCCCGCCAGCGCGACCTGCGCGAGCTGGTCGGCGAGGAGGTGTCCGGCGCGGCGGAGTCATCCATCCAGGACACCCTGAACCTGGCCTCCGGCCGGTTCGACAAGATCACCCTGGAGGACCGCAACCTCCCGCAGATCGCCCACGCCCGCCTCCTCAAGCCCAAGAACGACGAGGCGGCCCAGCAGGTCGACGCGGCCTTCGAGCAGACCAAGCGGGTCGGACCGCAGGTCTGGGACACCCTGCTCGGCTCGGAGAAGGGCACCACCGGCGCGGACGCGGAGTCGTTCCGGCTGACGTACCCGTTCTCGCCGGCGTTCATGGACACCCTCGTCCACATCTCGTCCGCGCTGCAGCGCTCCCGCACCGGTCTGAAGCTGATGGGCCAGCTCCTCGCCGACCACCGCGACGAGCTCCGCCTCGGACAGCTCGTCCCCGTCGGCGACCTCTACCCGGTGATCGCGGAGGGCGGCGACAAGCCGTTCACCGACAGCCTGAAGGTCGTCTTCGAGGCCGCCGACAAGCTCTACAAGACCAAGCTGCGGCCCTACCTGCTCAGCTCGTACGACATCACCGAGGACGACGTCGAGCAGTACCGCAACCGGCCCGAGTCCATCACCGACCCGAAGCGGCTGGGCGGCTGCCGGATGTTCGTCGGCGACAACCGGCTCGTGTGCACGCTGCTGCTGTCCGCGCTCGCGCCCAGTGTGCCCGCGCTGTCCGAGCTGACCATCCGGCGGCTCGGCGCGCTCAACCACGGGTCGGTCCTCGCACCCATCCCGGGCGCCGAGGTCGGCATCATCAAGAACAAGGTCGCCGAATGGGCGGCCAGGTTCCCCGAGATCAAGGAGACCGGCACCGAGGCCAACCCCGGCGTACGGCTGGAGCTGTCCGGCGTCGACGTGGACTCCGTCATCGCCAACGCCCAGGTCAACGACAACCCCGGCAACCGGGTCGCGCTCGCCCGCCGCCTGCTGTCCGAGGAACTGGGCGTCGAACACGGCCAGTTGAGCGACCAGCTCAGCTTCACCTGGCGCGGCACCGCCCGCACGGCCGAGATCGTCTTCGGGAACGTCGCCGACGAGGACGAGCTGCCCGACCACGACCTGATGCCGCAGGAGGAGGGCCGCTGGCGCATCGCCATAGACCTCCCCTTCGACGAGGGCGAGTGGGGCCCGGTCGAGGACGTCAACCGCATCCGGCGGCTGCGTGAGCGGCAGCAGGGCGAGCGGTCCCGCATCGTCGCCTGGCTGCCCGCCCACCTGTCGGCGCAGCGCTTCGCCGACTTCCGGCGCCTCGTCGTCATCGACAAGGCCCTCGCCGACGAGCACCGCTTCGACACCCAGTACGCCGGCCACCTCAACGCCGACAACCGCAGCCGCGCCAAGGGACTCCTGGAGACCCAGCGCGAGGCACTGCTCAAGCAGGTCAAGGGCGCCTTCAAGCAGGCGTACGGCCTCGCCCAGAAGCAGGCCGCCGACGTCGTCCCCGACTTCGACGACCACCTCGTGGCCCTGCCCGACGTCGATGGCCTCACCCTGTCCTTCGGGCAGAGCCTGCACGACGGCATCCGGCATGTCGCGGGCAGGCTGCTCGCCCACCAGTACCCGGCCCACCCCGACCTCGATCCCGACGCCACCGGCACCGCCGTGAAGCCCGCCGACACCAAGAAGGTGTTCGCCCACGTCCGGGCCGCCGCCGAGGCGCGCGACGGGCGGGTGGAGGTCCCGGCCGCCGACCGCAGGCTCATGCAGCGGATCGCCGGGCCCCTGCGGCTCGGGCAGCAGAAGGAGGCGTACTTCGAGCTGTCCCGCTACTGGGCCGACCACTTCCGGCAGCTCGCCAGTTCCCAGGGCGTCACCGGGGACCTGTCCCTGATCACGCTCACCGACTGGACCGACAAGCCCGACCCGCGCGGCCTGCCCGACTTCCTCGCCCGGCTCGTCGTCGCCGCCTTCGCCGAGATGGACGACCGGGTGTGGGTACGCGTCGGAACCGTCCTCGACCCCGCGCCCGAGCTGTCCGCGATCAAGGACCATGACGCGCTGCGGAGCCAGCCGCTGCCCGCCGAGGCGGACTGGGACACGGCCCGGCAGCACTTCGAGACGATCTTCGGACAGAAGGCTCCCGCCCTGCGGCGCGGCCGGATGGTCAACCAGTTCGCCCGCCAGATCATCGAGGCCGCCCGCGCCCACCGGGACCACACGGCCGACCTGGTGCACCAGCTGGAGGCCCACGCCGCCTTCCTCGGTCTCGACCAGACCGCCGTCACCGGGCGGCTCCCGCTCGCCCGCCGCTCCCTGGAACTCCTGGACGCCCTCACGGCCGAGGCCGGCAAGGGCGCGGCCGGGGCGAAGAAGACCGTGGAGGCCCTCGCCTCCTTCGACCTGGGCGAGACCAGCGCCGACCGGTACGGCACCTCCATCAAGCAGGCCCGCAGCGTCGCGGAGGCCGTCGCCTCGGCGCCCTGGAGCACCCTCGAACTCGCGGCCGGACTCGGACCCGAGGGCGCGGCGCTGCTCGACTCGCTGCGCAACGTCGCCCGAGACGACCAGCGCACCGCGGACCTGCGTGACGCCCTGGCCCGTACGCAGCGCGAGGTCGTCGCCCTGGTGAAGCGCACCCAGGCCGCGGCCCAGCCGCCCGCACCCGTCGTACAGCCCCGGCCCACGGCGGGCGACCTGTCCCTGGACACGCCGACCAGCGACCCGCGCATCCCCTACGCCCCGCCGGAGAACCCCACACCGGCCCCCTCCGGCAGCGGCACCGCGCGCACGTCCGGTGGCCGCCGCACGACCGTGGCCCGGGCCGCCGCCGACCTTCAGGCGGAGCTGTCCGAACTGGTCGCCCGCCATCCCGACGCGACCATCGAGATCACCTGGAAGGTCGTCGAATGACGGACACCGCCACCGTCGCCCCGGGCGCCGTCCGGCTGAACACCGCGACCGTCACCCAGTACCTGTCCTCGCAGTCCTCCCTCACCACCTCCCTGACACGAGACGGCGGGGGCAGGCGCCGGGTCGTGCTGCTGCGGTCCGCGCCCCAGTGGGACGGTCCCGCCGAACCCGCCTGGGCGGAGGGACGGACGGCCGGTGTCGCGGTGGCGCCCTCACCGCTCGCCGTCCATGAACTCGTCCTCGACCACCTCGCGGGCCGTCGGCCCGGCCCCGCCGTGCTGGTCGTCCTCACCGACCGCGAGCAGCACGAACTCGACCCGGCCATCCTCGCCCGCGTCCACAAACTGCGCATCGACACCGTCGACAGCTGGGACGTCGTCCGGGAGGCGTTCGGCGCCCGGCAGATCGACCCGCGCCTCAAGGACGTCAACTGGGCCGCCGAAGCCCTGCTCGACGCCACACCGCCCGGCGGCTGGCCACCCGTACCCGGCGGCTGGCTGTCCCGCCAGTACGCCCTCACCGCGCTCACCCAGCGCCGCCTGCGCCTCGGCCGCTACGACACCGAGGGCGGCACACGACGCCCCGGTGACGACCGGCTCGACGCCCAGACGCTGTTGCACTGGTCGACCCGCCCCGGTGCCCCGGAGCGACTCCTCGGGCTGCGAGGACCGGAACGCGCCGGGCTGGCCGCCTTCCTCGGCGAGGAGGACCAGGCCGGCCTCGCCGGACGCGCCCTGCTCGCCCTCGCGGACGCCGAGCGGGGTGCGGACGCCGCCGCCTTCGGACTCGTCTGCGCGGCACTGTGGCAGCACGCCGAGCCCGCCCCCGAGACGTACCAGGCCCGGGGCCGCGCCGAACGCTACTTCGGCGACCAGCCCCCGGCGGTCGGCGAACAACTCGACGCCCTGGTGACCGTCTTCGGCCGGGCTGCCGAGGAGTACGTCACCACGCTGCTGACAGCCGGACACCGTACCGGTGGCGGCGAGGCGGACCAGGCCCGCGAGGCACGCCGGACGTCCGGCACCGTGCTCGACCGGGCGGCCACGCTGGCGCGCCAGTTCGGGGCGGAACAGGCCGTCGAGGCGAGCCCCGTCCTGCGCGGCGGACTCGAGGCCCGGTTCACGGCCGTCGGACGGGCGCTCGCAGCCGGTGACAGGGCCGTGGTGGCGGACGCCGTCCGGCGCCTGGCGGACCACCGGCTCGCCGCCGAGCCGGAGGAGTCCGCCCGTATCGAACGCGCCCGCATGGGCCAGCGCCTCGCCCGCTGGCTGCTGACCGACACGCCTGCCGAGAGCCCCACGGTGGCCGACGCCATACAGCGGCACGTCGCCGAGACCGGCTGGGCCGACCTCGCTCTGGAGCACATCGAGGCCGGCGGCGACCCGGACCCCGTCCTCAAGGCCGCCTACGACACCCTCGCCGCACGCGTCCGGGACCGGCGGCGGCAGATCGACACGTTCTTCGCACGCTCTCTGGCCGCCTGGACCCAGGCCGGCACCCAGCCCGGCAGCATGCTCACCGTCGAGACCTTCCTCGACCGGGTGGTCGGACCGGTCGTCCGGCGCGGAGAGGAACGGCGGGTGCTGCTGCTCGTGCTCGACGGCATGAGTGCGGCCATAGCGAACGAACTCGGCGAGGAACTGCGCCGCTCCTGGGCCGAGTTCGACCCCCTGCCCGAGGGCGCTCCACAGCGTCGGGCGATGGCCGCCGCACTTCCCACCCTGACGGCCGTGTCCCGCACCTCACTGTTCGCGGGCAGGCTGATGAAGGGCACCCAGGCCGACGAGAAGCGGCTCTTCCCCACGCTGAAGCTGTGGGGCGGCGCCCCGGCCGGCGTCTTCCACAAGGACGACCTGCGCGGCGAGACCGCGGGCGACACCTTCGGCCCGGTGCTCACGGAGGCGCTCGCCGACGGCCGGACGCATGTCGCCGTCGTCCTCAACGCCATCGACGACCGCCTCGCCAAGGAGCAGAAGCTCGGCGACGGCGCCTGGCGGGTCGACGACGTGCCCGGCCTGCGGGACCTGCTGCGGGTGGCCGCGGCCCAGGGCATGGCCGTCATCCTCACCAGCGACCACGGCCACGTCGTCGACCGGCACGGAAAGAAGGTCGACGCCGCCGTCGAGCCCGCGTCCGCCCGGCACCGCCTGCCCGCCGGCGGTCCCCTCGCCGACCGGGAGATCACCCTTACCGGACCGCGCGTGGTGTGGCCCGAGCCCGGCGCGTCCATCGTGGCGCTGTGGGACGCCGACTCCCGCTACACCGCCCTCAAGGCCGGCTACCACGGCGGGGCCTCGCTCGCCGAGTTCACCATCCCCGTGCTCGCCTTCCTGCCGTTCGGGGCGGAACCACCCAAGGAGTGGCGGGAGCTGGGGGACCAGCGGCCCCTGTGGTGGGCTCCGGAGGAGGTGGGGAAGGCGCCGCTGCCGAGTGAGGCCACCACTCAGCCGCTCGTCGGGGCGGCTCCCTCCGCGCCGAAGAAGCCGACGGGGAAGTCCCAGAAGAAGCAGGCGGAACTCGCGCGCACACACGAGGCGCTCTTCGACGTGGAGCTGACCACCGGGGGAGACGACTCCCTTCTCACCCCGACCCTCGTCTCCCGGACCGAGGCGCTGGTGACGGCCCTGCTGGACTCGGAGACGTACCAGGGACAGCTCGGGGGTCTGGCCCGCAAGCCGCAGCAGGAACAGGTCCACAAGGCGCTCGCCGCCCTGCTCGACGCGGGCGGCACCCTGCCCGTGACCGCGCTCGCCCAGCGCGCCGGCATGCCCGTCACCCGGGGCGACGGTTTCGCCGCCGTCCTGCGGCAACTCCTCAACTACGACGGCGTACAGGTACTGGAGACCCTGCCGGACGGCCGTACCCTGCGGCTCCACGAGGCACTGCTGCGCGAGCAGTTCGCCCTCGGAGGCGGCTGAGGACATGGCTCGGGGGTGCCTCGGACCCTGGCCCTGAGGCACACGAACCGGGCATCAGAGGGGCCGGAGGAGAGGAGCGAGCAGTGGTACTGGTGCGGGGTGCTCGGTGAGATGTACGGCGGCTCCACGGAGACGCGCTTCACCAAGGACGTCGAGCTGCGGGCGACGCGGGTGGACCGCTCGGGGGTGACTTCCTCGCGTCCCACGCTGCACGGGGAGATGGAACACTGGTCCTCGTGAGCACCACCGGATCCAAGCGCCCCGCCCAGGTCAGCGCCGCCCGCCGCCGTACCGTCCTTGACGCCCTGCGCCGTGGAGCCGTACCCGAGAGCGGGCTCGACCTGCTCGCAACCGGCCTCGACCGGTTCGAGACGGCCCTGGACGCCGAGCTGGACGCCGTGGCGTCCGGAGGTTCGGTGTTCAAGGCCGTGCGGGGTGAGTACGGGTCCGGCAAGACGTTCTTCACCCGCTGGCTCGGGGAGCGGGCCAAGCGCCGCAACTTCGCCGTGGCAGAGATCCAGATCTCGGAGAACGAGACACCGCTGCACAAGCTGGAGACGGTCTACCGGCGGCTCACCGAAAGGCTCACCACGTCCAGCTTCCCCCCCAGCGCCCTGCGGCCCGTGGTCGACGCCTGGTTCTACGCCCTGGAGGAAGACGCCCTCGCGGCCGGCGCGACCGAGGAGGAACTGCCCGGCGAGGTGGAGAAGCTGCTCGTGGCGCGGCTCGCCGAGGTGTCCCGGCACGCCCCGTCCTTCGCCACCGCGCTGCGCGGCTACCGGGCCGCCCTCGCGGACGGGGACGAGGCGACCGCCTCGGCCGTACTGGCGTGGCTCGGCGGCCAGCCGCATGTGGCGGCCGCCGCCCGCAGGTCCGCCGGGGTGCGCGGCGACCTCGACCACTTCGGTGCCCTCGGATTCCTGCAGGGGCTCCTCACCGTGCTGCGCGACTCCGGACACACCGGGCTGTTCGTCGTGCTCGACGAGGTGGAGACTCTCCAGCGGGTCCGGTCGGACGCCCGGGACAAGGCGCTCAACTCACTGCGGCAGCTCATCGACGAGGTGCACTCCGGCCGCTTCCCCGGCCTGTACCTCGTCATCACCGGCACACCCGCCTTCTACGACGGGCAGCAGGGCGTGCAGCGCCTGGCACCGCTGGCCCAGAGGCTCGCCACGGACTTCACCACCGACCCGCGCTTCGACAACCCCCGGGCCGTGCAGATCAGGCTCCCCGGGTTCAACCAGGAGTCCCTCATCGGCCTCGGCGCCACCATCCGGGACCTGTACGCGGAGGCCGCCGCCTCGCCCGAGCGTGTGCGTACGGTCGTCGACGACACCTACGTCGCGGACCTCGCGCGGGCCGTCGGCGGGGCGCTGGGCGGGAAGGTCGGGGTGGCTCCCCGTCTGTTCCTGAAGAAGCTGGTCGGTGACGTCCTCGACCGCGTGGACCAGTTCGACGACTTCGAGCCCCGGCGGCACTACCGCCTGACGGTCGCGAGCAGCGAACTCACCGACGTGGAGCGAAACCTGGCCGCCACGGTCTCCGGCGGCTCCGGGGGTTCCGCGTCGGCCGACGACATCGACCTGGAGCTGTGATGGCGATGGACGAGGGGAGCCCGGCCGGCACGGGCCCGGGCGGGGACGGAGCCGACGTGCTCGACCGGCTCGACCCCGTCGTCCTGCACCACATCGTCAACACCCTCGGCTGGCCCGATCTGCGCCCCCTGCAGCGGGCGGCGATCACACCACTCATGGACGGGCAGGACGCCGTGCTGCTGGCGCCGACGGCGGGCGGCAAGACCGAGGCGGCCTGCTTTCCGCTGCTGTCGGCGATGACCGAACAGAAGTGGACGGGCACCTCCGTCCTGTACCTGTGCCCGCTCAAGGCGCTCCTCAACAACCTGGTCGGCCGCGTCGACTCCTACGCCCAGTGGCTCGGGCGGCGCGCGGCGCTCTGGCACGGCGACACCAAGGAGTCGCAGCGGCAGCGCATCCGCACCGAGGCGCCGGATGTCCTGCTCACAACGCCCGAGTCCCTCGAAGCGATGCTGATCGGCGTCAAGACCGACCACGCGCGGCTGCTGGGGAGCGTGCGGGCCGTGGTCGTCGACGAGGTGCACGCCTTCGCCGGCGACGACCGGGGATGGCACCTGCTCGCCGTGCTCGAACGGCTGGAGAGGGTCACCGGGCGGCCCATCCAGCGCGTCGGGCTCTCCGCGACCGTCGGGAACCCCGCCCAACTGCTGCACTGGTTGCAGGGCGCCGGCGCCGGAAGCCGTACGGGGCAGGTCGTCGCCCCGGGGGGGCAGCCGCCTCCCGGCAACGGCGAAGTCGGCACGCACGACGAGACCGCCGCCGACCGACTCCCCAAACCCGCGGGCGAGGTGGAAGTCGACTACGTGGGCTCCCTGGAGAATGCCGCCAAACTCATCGCGGCCCTGCACAGGGGAGAAAAGAGGCTTGTCTTCTGCGACTCCCGACGCCAGGTCGAGGAGTTGGGCGCCGCGCTGCGAGCCCGCGAGGTCACCGTCTTCCTGTCTCACGCCTCCCTCTCCGTCGGCGAACGCGCCCGCTCCGAGCAAGCCTTCGCCGAGGCACGCGACTGTGTCATCGTCTCCACCTCGACCCTGGAACTGGGCATCGACGTGGGCGACCTGGACCGCGTCATCCAGATCGATTCGCCGGCCTCCGTCGCCTCGTTCCTGCAGCGCATCGGCCGCACGGGCAGGCGACCCGATACCGTGCGCAACTGCTTGTTCCTCACCACCCGCAAGGACACTCTGCTCCAGGCGGCGGGCCTGCTGCTGCTCTGGTCACGCGGCTGGGTGGAGCCGGTCGTCCCGCCGCCCGAGCCACGCCACCTGGTGGCCCAGCAGCTACTCGCTGTGACTCTGCAACAGCACAAGCTCGGCGACCGGTTGTGGGACCGCCAGTGGAACGGCCTGGCCCCCTTCGACAGATCCGCCGCCCCGATCCTGCGCTTCCTCACCGAGGAGGGCTTTCTCGACAGCGACGGCGGCCTGCTGTTCGTGGGACCCGAGGCGGAACGCCGTTTCGGCAAGCGGCACTTCATCGAACTCACCGCGTCCTTCACCGCGCCGCCGCAGTTCACCGTCCTGTCCGGGCGCACGGAGATCGGCCGTACCGATCCGAGCGTCCTCACCGAGGAGCGGCCCGGCCCGCGGCGGCTGCTGCTCGGGGGACGTAGCTGGCAGGTCACCTACATCGACTGGCTGCGCAGACGCGTCTTCGTCGAGCCCGCCGACGGCGGCGGCATCGCCAAGTGGATGAACGGAGGCGTTGCCGGACTGTCCTACGCCCTCACGCGCGCCATGCGCGAGGTGCTGCTGGGCACCGATCCGCCCGTATCCCTCACCAGGCGTGCGGAGACGTGCCTGGCCGAACAGCGCGAGACCGACGCACCTGGCACTGTCCACCCGGGCGGCACACTGATCACGCGCGTCGGCTCCGACGTCCGTTGGTGGACCTGGGCCGGTTACCGCGCCAACGCCACCCTGGCAGCCACTCTGCCGTCGGTCACCGACCCACTCCAACGACCCACCGACAGCTGGCTGCGCCTGCGTGAGAACCTCACCCCGGCCGACTGGCGTACGGCCAGGGAGGGCGTCGGCGAGAACCTCGTCCTGCCTGACGTGGACGGCCGGGCCGTACGTGGCCTGAAGTTCTCCGCCGCCCTCCCGGAACGCCTCGCCGTGGCCACGGTGGCGGCCCGCTTGGCCGACTTCGAAAGCGCACGTCTGGTGCTCGGCGAGCCGGCGCGCTTTCAGCGCGGCGAATGAAGGGGAGCAGCCGCCCGCGCCACACGCGCTCGCCCGCACCGTGAATGCCTGAAGCGGCGTAAGCGGCCCGCATCACCGCTACTCGTCCATAAGGGTGGATATGCGGCATACGGGAAAACCGGGCGCGACAAGTCGAAGTTGAGCGTAGGCCTACTCGCTTTCGCCCCTCGAACGGAAATGTCCAGTGACGCGCACCCTTCCCCCGATCCCGGCGGCCAGACCAGTGATCGGTGAAGCCGAGATCGCCGCGGTCGTCCGCGTGCTGCGCAGCGGCCGTGTCGTCCAGGGGCCGGAGGTGGCCGGGTTCGAGGAGGAGTTCTCCGAGCTGGTCGCCGGACGCGCCTGCGTGGCGGTCAACTCCGGAACCTCCGCACTGCAGCTGAGCCTCATGGCCCTCGGTATCGGGCCGGGGGACGAGGTGGTGGTGCCGTCCTTCTCGTTCGCGGCGACCGCCAACGCCGTACGCCTCGCAGGCGCCGAACCCGTCTTCGCCGACATCACCCCCGGCACCTACTGCCTCGACCCGCTCGCCGCGGCGGCGGTGATCGGCCCGCGCACCGCGGCCCTCATGCCGGTGCACCTGTACGGGCACCCCGCGCCCATGGACCGGCTGACGGAGCTCGCCGCACGCCATGGGCTCGCCGTGCTGGAGGACGCCTGCCAGGCCCACGGAGCCACCCTGCACGGACGCCCCGTCGGCAGCTTCGGTGCGGCGGGGTGCTTCAGCTTCTACCCGACGAAGAACATGCACGCGCTCGAGGGCGGCATGATCGCGACCGACGACCCGCAGCTGGCCCGCACCCTTCGGCTCCTGCGGAACCAGGGCATGGAGGAGCGGTACGCCAACGAGATCGTCGGCGCGAACATGCGGATGACCGACGTCGCCGCCGCGGTCGGCCGTGAGCAGCTCAAGCGGCTGCCCGCGTGGACGGAGCAGCGGAGGGCCAACGCCAAGGTGCTCGACTCCCTCATCGAAGGGCTGCCCGTTCCCCACGAGTCTGACGGCGCGCGACACGTCTACCACCAGTACACGATCCGCATTCCGGGCGGTCGCCGGGACGCCGTGCGGCAGGAGCTGGCGGGACAGGGCATCGGCAGCGCGGTGTACTACCCGACCCCCATCCACCGGCTCAGGCCCTACCAGGACCCCGGCCGGCCGGCCCTGCCCGAGACCGACCGGGCGGCGGCCGAGGTGCTGTCCCTGCCGGTTCACCCGACTCTCGGGCAGGCCGAACTGGAGCGGGTCGCCCAGGCCGTGAACTGCGCCGGAGCGGGACGGTGAGCCGGCGTACCCTGCGGGCCGGGCTCATCGGGCTCGGAGCCATGGGACGCAACCACGCCCGGGTCCTGGCCTCGCTCGACGGTGTCGAGCTGGTGGGCGTCATGGACCCGGTGGGGGACTCCACGGGGGCCGCCAGGAACGCCCTGGTCGTCGACACCCTGCCGGACCTGATCGCCCTCGGACTCGACTACGCGGTGGTCGCCTGTCCCACGGCCCTGCACGAGGAGACCGGCCTGACCCTGGCCGAGAACGGCGTGCCCGCCCTCATCGAGAAGCCGCTCGCCCACTCCGCGCAGGCCGCACAGCGACTGGTGGACGCCTTCGGCGGAGCCGGACTGCTCGCGGGGGTCGGACACATCGAGCGGTTCAACCCGGCTCTGCAGAGCCTGCGTTCCCGGCTCGAGTCGGGGGAACTGGGGGAGGTGTTCCAGGTGGTCACCCGCCGGCAGGGGCCCTTCCCGCACCGCATCGCCGACGTCGGGGTGGTCAAGGACCTGGCGACCCACGACATCGACCTGACCAGTTGGGTCACCGGCCACGACTACGCCTCGGTCTCGGCGCGCACGGTGTCCAAGAGCGGCCGCCCCCACGAGGACATGGTCAGCGTGGTCGGCGACCTCAGCGACGGCACCCTCGTCAGCCATCTCGTCAACTGGCTCAGCCCGCACAAGGAGCGCTTCACCGCGGTGACCGGCGAGCGCGGCTGTCTCATCGCGGACACCCTCACGGCGGACCTGACCTTCCACGCCAACGGAGCGGTGACCACCGAGTGGGAAGCCCTGCGCGCCTTCCGCGGGGTGGCCGAGGGCGACATGATCCGCTACGCCATCCCCAAGCGCGAGCCGCTCCTCGTCGAGCACGAGCGCTTCCGTGACGCCCTGGAGGGCGAAGCGGCGGACATCGTCACCCTCGACCAGGGGCTGAGGACGGTCGAGGTGGCGGAGGCGGTCCTCGACTCCGCGCGGCAGAAGACCTCCGTTGGCCTGCGAAGCCCGCGCACACCCACCCTGGCGATGGTCGCCCAGCGCTCGTGACGGCCTCCCGGCCGGCTGTCGGGCCGAGGGCGGCCCGAAGCACCGTGCGCCCCCCGGCAGCTTGAACACGCGAAGAAACGCCAAGAGAGGCTGCGCAGAGCGAAAGTGTCCGCGGGGGGCGTCTCGACTCCCTTCGGTCGCCTGGGCGGCTTCTCGACCCGACGGAGGGAAGTAGCCATGCAGATCTGTGTAGTGGCGCTCGGAAAGATCGGCCTGCCGCTTGCCGTCCAGTTCGCGGCGAAGGGCCACCACGTCATCGGCGCCGACGTGGACGAACGCGTCGTACGCCTCGTCACCCAGGGCGTTGAGCCGTTCCCCGGCGAGGCCGGACTCGCCGAGAAGCTGAAGAGCGTCGTCGCGGAGGGGCGGCTGCAGGCCACCGCCGACACGGCGGCGGCGGTCGCACGGGCCGAGGCGGTGGTCCTCGTCGTCCCGTTGTACGTCGACGCCGAAGGCACCCCCGACTTCGGCTGGCTGGACGCGGCGACCCGGGCCGTGGCCCACGGGCTGCGGCCCGGCACACTCGTGTCGTACGAGACCACCCTGCCCGTGGGCACCACGCGGGGGCGCTGGGCGCCGATGCTCGAGCAGGGCAGCGGACTGACCGCGGGCCGCGACTTCGCTCTCGTCTTCAGCCCCGAACGGGTCCTGACCGGCCGCGTCTTCGCCGACCTGCGCCGCTACCCCAAACTCGTCGGCGGCATCGACGCGGCGTCCGCGCGCCGGGGCGTCGAGTTCTACGAGTCCGTCCTCGACTTCGACGTACGAGGCGAGCTGCCCCGCCCCAACGGCGTCTGGAACCTCGGCTCGGCGGAGGCCGCGGAGTTCGCCAAGCTGGCCGAGACCACCTACCGCGATGTGAACATCGGGCTGGCGAACCAGTTCGCACGGTTCGCGGACCGCGTCGGCGTCGACATCGACCTGGTCATCGATGCCTGCAACTCGCAGCCGTACAGCCACATCCACCGGCCCGGCATCGCCGTCGGCGGTCACTGCATCCCCGTCTACCCGCGGATGTACCTGTGGAACGACCCCGAGGCGACGGTCGTACGAGAGGCACGGGCGGCCAATGCCTCGATGCCCGAGTACGCGGTACGCCGGCTCGCGGACGCGTACGGCGACCTGACCGGCGCGGCCGTCCTGGTACTCGGCGCGGCCTACCGGGGCGGCGTCAAGGAGACGGCGTTCTCCGGGGTGTTCCCCGTCGTCGAGGCGCTGCGGGCGCGGGGCGCCGCACCGTATGTGTCGGACCCGCTGTACGGGGCCGAGGAACTGCGCGCACTCGGCCTGCCGCCGTACGCCGGCGAGGAGGTCACGGCCGCCGTCATCCAGGCCGACCACGACGAGTACCGGGAATTCGGCTCCCACCAGTTCCCGCGGGTGCGCGTCGTGGTCGACGGGCGGCGGATCACTGATCCGGCCCGGTGGGCCGGAGCCGAGGTGATCGTGCTCGGTGCGCCGTCGACGACGGTTCAGCGGACGTGAGGTCCCCTCAGATGATCTTCCAGCGCCCGCACCACGCGGGCCGCTGCTCTGCCGTCGCCGTACGGCATGTCACGTGGGGCCTCGGGCACGGGGCGCAGGACGGTGTCGGACCAGGCCTGGGACCGGGACCCCGGATCACCCGGCTCCGGTACGAGGACGTTCCAACCGTCCCGGAGCGTTTCCGGCCACTCCGTCTCGGTACGCAGGGTCGTGCAGACCCGCTCCAGCAGGTACGCCTCCTTCTGGAGCCCTCCCGAGTCGGTGACCACGCCGCGCGAGCCGAGCACCGCGGCGACGAGTTCGGCGTAGGGAAGGGGACGGCTGACATGGAGGGAGCCACGGTCCAGCTTGATGCCGAAGCCCGCGGCGCGTGCGACCAGCCGCGGATGAGCGGCCAGGACGACGGGAACGGGCAGACCGGCCAGGGCGTCCACAAGGGCGGCCAGGCGGTCGGGGTGGTCGGTGTTCTCCGCCCGGTGCAACGTGGCGAAGAGGTAGGGCTCCCGGGCGTCGAGTGAGACCGGGAGCGCGGGGGCGTTGACCTCACCCCTCAGCACCTTGTCCCTGAGGCGCAGGCAGACGTCGACCATGACATCCCCGGTCAGCACCGCACGGTGGGCCAGGCCTTCGGCCGTCAGATGGCGTACCGCCTCCTGGGTGGGTACGAGCAGCAGATCGGCGGCGTGGTCGGTGAGGACGCGGTTGTGCTCCTCGGGCATCCGCCGGTTGAAGGAGCGCAGACCCGCTTCCAGGTGGGCGACGGGAACGTGCTGCTTGGCCGCGGAAAGGGCGGCCGCGAGAGTCGAGTTGGTGTCCCCGTACACCAGCACCCAGTCGGGGCGCGCGGCGGCGATGACGGGATCGAGGGCCGCCAGGACGGTGCCGGTCTGCACACCGTGCGTGCCCGAACCCACGCCCAGGTGCGCCTCGGGCTCAGGGATGGAGAGCCCGTGGAAGAACACGTCCGACAGATCGGCGTCGTAGTGCTGGCCGGTGTGGACGATCGTGTGACGGTGCTCCGTGCCGCCGAACGCGGCGGCGACGGCGGCGAGCTTGACGAACTGCGGGCGTGCCCCGACCACGCTCATCACCTTCATCGGCGCGACGTCCTACGGTGCTGAGCCGGCAGTTCGGTGAGAAGGCCGTCCCGCTCCGCGTAGCGGGCCCCGTCTCTCGGGCACTCCCAGAAGCCGACCCGATCCGGCAGCGCGCGCAGCCGCTCGCCGGCCCGCCCCACCCATCCGATCCGGCGGGCGGGAACACCGGCGACGAGGGCGAAATCCGGCACGTCCCGGGTGACGACGGCCCCCGCGGCGACCATCGCCCAGCGGCCGACGCTGACCGGAGCCACACACACCGAGCGTGCGCCGAGTGACGCGCCCTCAGCGACCTTGACGCCGACCGCCTCCCAGTCGCCGGCGCACTTACGGCGCCCGTCCGCGTCGACGGCGCGAGGATTGCGGTCGTTCGTGAGGACGACCGCGGGCCCGACGAAGACGCCGTCGGCCAGCTCCGCGGGCTCGTACACCAGCGCGTGGTTCTGAATCTTGACCCGGTGGCCGATCCTCACCCCGGGACCCACGTAGACCCCCCGGCCCACGACGCAGTCACAGCCGAGCAGCGCCCTCTCACGAATCTGGGCGAGTTCCCACACCGTGGTACCGGGGTTGAGCACGGCCGAAGCGTCGACCTGCGCACCGGGGGCGATGCGCACCCGGGAAAACGGTGCCTCCGCGCTTTCGTTCATGCGCTGAGCAACGAGCGCGGGCTCCTACGGGCACGGTTCCCGTGCGCCTTTGTCCGGCACCGCCCCGGGCCCAATCCCCGGGCGTTTCCGCGTACATGAGGAATTGGCCCATGGCGTCGGGCCCGGCGAGGATTGCCGTATCGGTATGCGACCGATGTCGGTGAGGTCATGACGTGCGGCCGGGACATTAGGCCGTTCGGACCGAATTTCCCGTCACCTCACGCGGTGCGGTTCGCAACGCGTTCTCATGGCTGCCATTACTGATCTAATCCACATGCTTGCCCCGGGTGCACTTCACGGGCAGGCGATGCAGGCAGGGAAGGACCCGATGCGCAGGCTGAAGGGCGTTGTGGAGAGTATGCGGGCACGCGCTGCTCAGTCGCTACGGAGGCGTCGCCGAACCGTCCTCTGGACCGCCGGAGCCATCGGCCTGCTGTCCGCGGCGTCGGCCGGATTCCTGGTGTGGGAGGTCCGCACGGTCCGGGACAACCTCACCGCGGCGCAGGTGGCGACCGACCGACTGCAGACGGAGATGGCCCACCGTCGCCGGCCCTCGGACGAACTCCTGGCCTCCATCCGGAAACACACGTCGGCCGCCCGGAGCGCGGCCCTCACACCGTTGTGGGGCATGGCCGAGGAACTCCCGCTGATGGGTCCGCCGCTTCGTTCCGCCCGGGGGCTGAGTGCCGCCGCCGACGAGATGGCCACCGGGGTGCTGCCGGAGGCGGTGCGGCTGCACCAGTTGTTCGCCTCGGGCCGGCTCGTGCAGAGCGGTCACGTCGACCTGCAGCGACTCTCGGCCGCCGCCGACCTGCTGGGAAACGTGGAGCGCCGGCTGACCGGAATCGAGACCGGCCTGAACGGGCTGCCCGGCTCGACCGTGGTCGGTCGCCTCGACACGGCACGGCAGGGGATGTCCGAGCGGGTGACCCGCCTGTCCGACGCGGTCTCCCAGGCGGAGGCGACGGCGAGGCTGCTGGTGCCCGTACTGGGTGCCTCGGGGCCGCGCTCCTACTTCCTGGCCTTCCAGAACAACGCCGAGGCCCGGGGCACCGGGGGCCTCGTGGGCACCTTCGGCATCCTGACCGCCGACCGGGGGCGCATCACCCTGCACGGCTTCGCGTCGGACGACAAACTGCCGCGCACGGCCACTCCCGTGGCGGACTTCGGGCCGGCGTTCGCCCGCCTGTACGGAGCAGCCGAGAGCACCCAGGAGCTGGCCAACTCCAATATGTCCGCCCATTTTCCCTATGCGGCGCGGATCTGGTTGGGCCTGTGGCAGCGGCATACGGGGCAGCGGCTCGACGGGGCCATCGCGACCGATCCCGTGGGACTCGCCCGTGTCCTCGAAGCCACGGGGCCGATCCGGCTTCCGGACGGAAAGCAGCTGACCGCGGGCAACACCGTGGAGTTCACCGAGAGCACCCTCTACGCGTCGTACAACAACATCGAACGCAAGCGATTCCTGGTCCAGGTCGCACAGTCGGTCGCTGCCGCCCTGCTGCATCACCACCACGACCCGGTGGCCCTCCTCCACGCGCTGCGGCAGAACGCGGAGGACGGCCGCCTGCGCGTCTGGAGCAAGGACGCCTCCACCGGGCCGGCGCTCAAGAAGAGCGGGCTCTCCGGGGAAGTGCCCAAGGAACCGGGGCCGTTCGCCTATCTCGTGGTCAACAACTCCGCGGGCAACAAGATGGACTACTACCTGCGCCGGTCGCTGACGTACGAACTCGGTCCCTGCAAGGGCGGTATCCGTTCCAGCAGGGTGCGTATCAGGCTGACGAACACGGCACCCGCCGCGGGTCTCCCTCCCCTCGTCACGCTGCGATCCGACGACCCCCACAACCCGCACCCGCCGGGATCCACGACCGTCTGGCTCTCCCTGTACGCCAGTTCGGGAGCACAGTTCACCGGCGGGACCCTGGACGGGCGGCGGCTCCTGGTGTCGCCGGACGAGGAGCGCGGTCACCCGGTACTCGGCACACAGGTGGAACTCCTCCCCGGCCAAACCCGGGAAGTGGATTTCCGTCTGCTGGAACCGGTTTCGAACCGCCGCCCGGTACTGCCCGTCCAGCCACTGGCAAAGCCGCAGACCACCAAGGTGAGAATCGCTCAATGTGCGAAGTGAACGGAGCGCGCGGGTGAATCGAGAAGAGTCCACGGCTGGTCGCTGAATGCCGGGAGGGTCTCATCCGGAAAGGTGAAGAAGTCGTATCCACAGCCATGGGAGTCTGCAAGATCAAGAGAAATATTATGACCACCCGAAAGGACGCGGCGGCGTCCGTGGACAAGTCGTGGGCATAGTGCCGAAATAGATCTTCGGTTACTGACATCCTGCTGATCGGGGTTCACCTTGCGTGGGGAATGCACGGGCAATGGCAAGCTGACAGCGGTTCATTCCGCGGTGCTGCACACCGCTCAGGAAAGCCGCGCCCGGCCGGGTGGCCGGTCCCGCGTTGCCGCCTGGCGTCGCCGGCCGGCGACGCAGGCCGCCATAGACGCCCTCGCCTGGACCTGCGGCCTGCTGATCGCCGGCCTGACCACCGGCAGCGCCGCCGGTCCGCTCGTCGGACCCGGCGATCTGTTCCTCGTCTGCGCCGTCACAGGGACGGCGGCGGTCCTCGCCGGGGCCGTGTGCGGGCTGTATTCCGGGCGCTATCAGGCGGAGAGCGGCGCGGAGCTGAGTGCGGTGCTGGTCTCGGCCGCGCTGACCGGGCTCTTTCTGGAAGCCATCTGCCAGGCGGGGCTTCCCCTGCTGGGTGGCAGACCGGCCGTGGCCGGCCTCGCCGCTCTCATCGGCGTACTGGTCATGATCATCGTGAGGGTCGCGGCCGCGGCCGTCCGGCGCAGGCCCCAGCGACCCGCGCCGACCGCCGTCAAGGTGATCGTCTTCGGTGCGGGCAGCGCCGGAACGCAACTGGTGCAGAGGCTGATCGGGCAGCCCGGCGCGCAGTACCGGCCGGTCGCCCTGCTGGACGACGACCCCGCCAAGCGCCGGCTGCGCATCTGCGGTATCCGCGTGCACGGAGGACGGGACCGGCTCGCGGAGGTCGCCGCGGAGACCGGGGCGACGGTCATGGTGATCGCGATCGCCGGCGGGTGCCGGGACGGCGGGGTGATCAGGGAGCTGATCACACTGGCCGAGGCGAGCGGTCTGGTCACCAAGGTGATTCCGCGCGTCGAGGAACTGGTCGCCGGGCCGGCGCGGATCGACGACGTCCGCGACCCGAGGATCACCCAGTTGCTGGGCCGTGATCCGGTCCGGCTGGACCTGGAGGCCGCTGCCGGTCAGTTCGCCGGACGCCGCATCCTCGTCACCGGCGCCGGCGGCTCGATCGGTTCGGAGCTGTGCCGCCAGCTGCACCGGCTGGGTCCCGCCTCGCTGGTGATGCTCGACCGGGACGAATCGGCTCTGCACGCGATCCAGCTCGCGCTGCACGGCCGTGCGCTGCTCGACTCCGACGAGGTCGTGCTCGCCGACATCACCGATGCCGCGCGTATGCGCGAGGTCTTCGAGCAGACACGCCCCGAGATCGTGTTCCACACGGCGGCGGTGAAGCACCTGCCGCTGCTCGAGCGGTATCCCGCCGAGGCGCTGAAGACGAACGTGACCGGCACGCTGAACGTGCTGCAGGCGGCCGCGGCCTGCGGTGTGCGGTCCTTCGTGAACGTCTCCACCGACAAGGCGGCCGACCCGGTGAGCGTCCTCGGCACCTCCAAGCGGATCACCGAGCGGCTCACCGCGCACATGGCCGGGGAGTTCCCCGGGACATGGGTGTCCGTACGGTTCGGCAACGTCCTCGGCAGCCGGGGCTCGCTGCTCGGTTCGCTGTCCGCGCAGATCGCCGCCGGCGGCCCGGTCACCGTGACCCACCCGGAGGTCGCCCGCTACTTCATGACAGCCACCGAGGCCGTCCAACTGGTGCTGCAGGCCGTGACCGTCGGGGAGAGCGGTGAGGTGCTCGTCCTCGACATGGGGGACCAGGTACGCATCGTCGACCTCGCCCGCCGTATGGCCGCGGGGGCGTCGCAGCGCGTCGAGATCGTCTTCACCGGCCTGCGGCCCGGGGAGAAGCTGACCGAGGACCTGCTGGGCGAGGGCGAGCCGGACCACCGGCCGAGGCATCCCCTGGTCAGACAGGTACCGGTGCCCGCACTCGACGCCGGTGAGATCACCGGTATCGGTCACCTCACCCGGCCCGACGAGGTGCGTGCCGCTCTGGCGCTCCTCGCCGGCGCCCCCGACTCCGAGCAGCAGGCCGACCAGCCCGTGCTGCCCGGCCAGCCCGGAAAGGCAGGGGTCAGCACATGACCGCCCCGCCCCTGCCCGGCCAGCACTCGGCGGACACGGCGATCCCGCAGGCACCCACCTCCGTATCCGGCGGCGCCCGGACCGGCGGCCAGGGGCCCGACCTCAGGTCGTACCGGGGGAAGAGACTGCTGGACCTGACCGTGGTCAGCCTGATCATCGTGCCGGCGGCGCTGCTCTGCCTGATCGCCGCGCTGGCGCACCTGGTGGCGCACGGCAGACCCGTCCTGTACCGGCAGGAGCGTGCCGGCCGGGGTGGCCGCCCCTTCGTGCTGCTGAAGCTGCGCACCATGCGCAACGGCCCGGACAGGCCGGGTGACGCGGACACCGCCCGGGTGACCGCGGTCGGCCGGGTACTGCGCCGTACCTCCCTCGACGAGCTGCCGCAGCTGGTCAATGTGCTGCGCGGGCAGATGAGCCTGGTCGGACCTCGGCCGACACTGCCCTACCAGGTGCACCGGTACACCGATCGCCAGCAGTTGCGCCTGCTGGCGACCCCCGGCCTGACCGGCCTGGCGCAGGTGCACGGGCGACAGCGGCTGAGCTGGCCGGAGCGCATCGAGTGGGATCTGCGGTACGTCCTGCGCCAGAGCTTCCGGCTCGACCTGGTGATCCTGGTCCTCACCGTCTGGACGGTCCTTGCCGGGCGCGGAGCCACCGCCAGCCACGACAAAGATCCGATCGCCCGCAGACCAGAAAGGATGCCCTCAGGTGTCTGACAGCAACATCCGGATCCGGCTCGCCAGTCCCGATCTCGGTGACGAGGAGGGGAAGGCGGTACTCAGGGTCCTGCGCAGCGGCGTTCTCACCAACGGCGCGGAGAACGAGGCGTTCGGGCAGGAGTTCGCCGACCGGCACCAGGCACGCTTCGGTGTGACGTTCTGCACCGGCACGGCCGCGCTGCAGGCGATGCTGCTCGCCGAGGGCATCGGGCCCGGCGACGAGGTGATCGTCCCGTCGATGACCTTCGTCTCCACCGCGACATCGGTGTGCCACGTCGGGGCCACCCCCGTCTTCGGCGACATCGACCCACGGACGTTCAACCTCGACCCGGCATCCGTGGCGGCCCGGATCACCAAGGCCACGCGGGCGGTCATGACGGTTCACTACGCCGGGCAGCCCGGTGACCTCGACGGGCTGGCGCGGGTGTGC
The DNA here is from genome assembly GCF_056437585.1 of Streptomyces sp. NPDC042364. Lineage (NCBI taxonomy): Bacteria > Bacillati > Actinomycetota > Actinomycetes > Kitasatosporales > Streptomycetaceae > Streptomyces > Streptomyces sp. NPDC042364. Next base: position 107,107 of record NZ_JBWKAJ010000001.1, read on the forward strand.
GACGCGGCCGGGGTGCCGTTGCTGGAGGACGCCGCGCAGGCGGCCGGCGCCGAGTACCGGGGCAGGCCGGTCGGCACCTTCGGCCGGTCCGCCATGTTCAGCTTCACCCCCGCCAAGAACATCACCACCGGTGAGGGCGGAATCGTCCTGACCAACGACCCGGACATCGCGGAGCGGCTGAAGCTGCTCCGCAACCACGGTCAGACCGGCCTCTACCGGCATGAGAGCCTCGGCTACAACTGGCGGCTGACCGAGATGCAGGCCGCGATCGGCCGGGTCCAGCTGCGCAAGCTGGACGGCATCCTGCGGCGCAAACAGCTGATCGCGGAATCACTGAGCCGGCGGCTGGCCGGTCTGCCGGGCCTGACGACGCCGTATCAGCTACCCGATGCCCGGGGAACCCAGGCGCTGTACACCTGCCTGCTTCCCGGCATCCGCGACCAGGTGCTCGCCGACCTGCTGGACCGGGGCATCGAGGCGCGGATCTACTTCCCGCCGGTACACCGGCAGCCGCTCTTCACCCGGAGCGAGGGCGGCACGGAGGCGGCCGCGGCCCTTCCGGAGACCGAGGCCGTCGCCCGGGCGATGCTCTCGCTGCCGGTGCACCACCGGCTGACCGACGCCGAGGTGGCGGAGATCGCCGACGCGGTGACAGCCGCCGTCGGCCGGGCGACCGCGTCACCGAACGCCGCCCGGCCGACGCCGGTCGGGGCCGGGTGACCACGCGTCAGGTGCAGGCGGGGGGCCCTGGGCCGGAAGCGAGCCCAGGGCCTGACCGCACCGCCCCAGGGTACGCCTGACCGGAGCCCGCGATCCGGACGCACGGGGCGGCACGGCGATGCCCTGCTCGTCCGTGCCGCCGTTCCCGTACGGGTGGCTCGCGCTGGGTGGGGTGGCCTGGTGGGGGAGTGGGGCGGTGTCGGGTGTCAGGGGTGTGATCGGTTCGGCGGGTCAGGTTGTCCGTGTCCTGGCGGGGATGCCGACGACCAACTGGCCGACCGTGACATCGCGGGTCACCAGAGCGGCGGCGCCGACCATGACGGACGGTCCGATCCGCCGGCCCTGCAGCACGGCCGCGTTGGTGCCCACCGTCGACCCGGCGCCGATGGTCACGTTGCCGGCGATGTTGGCTCCCGGCAGGATCGTCACGAAATCCTCGAGCACCGTGTCGTGACCGATGCTGGCCTGATAGTTGACCTGGACGTGTGCGCCGATGACGGTGCCGGTGGAGATGAACGCCTGGCCCAGCACGACGCAGCCACGTCCGATCCCGGCGCCGGGGGAGACGACCGCGCGCGGGTCGATCACCGTGGCGGCTCGCAGGCCGCGATCCTCGAACTCCCGGGCCAGCCTGCGGCGCACGTCGGCGTCGGCGATCGCGACCACGAACTCGTCCCGGTGCCCGCCGGACGGGGCCAGCTGCCCCGGCGTCAGCACCGGGCAGCCGTCCACCGTCGCGGCTGCCGGGTGCTCGTCCACGAAGACCACGTCGGGTGCCGAGGCCGTCGCCCGTACCGCGTCCAGCGTCTCCCTGCCGAAGCCGCCCGCGCCCACGATGTGCAGTGTCACAGCCCCGCCTCCGCCACCGGGCCCTCGCGCCGTGCCGGTTCCGAGACCGCGGCGAGAAAAGCGCCCGCCAGGGCGGTCATGCCGTGGTGCCGGTAGACCCACTCGCGGCCGCGCTCACCCATGCGTGCCCGCTCCGTCTCGCTCATCGCGGCCAGGCCCGCCAGCGCGCCCGCCATGTCGACCGGTGACTCGGCGGGCACGCACACGCCGCCGCCGGACTCGCGGACCGGGCCGCCGGGCGCGTTGCTCGCGAACAGCACCGGCTTGCCGGACGCCAGGTAGTCGAACAGCTTGTTGCTGCTGAGGCCGTACTTGAAGACCGCGACATCGCGCAGGCAGAACAGCGTCACATCCAGTTCGGCCAGCACGGCGGGTACGGCCCGCTTCGGCACCGGCGACCAGAACAGCACGTTGTCGAGGCCTTGCAGGCGAGCGAGCCGTTGGCACGCGGCCTTCTCCTGGCCGTCACCGACCATCACCACGGCGACCCGAGGATGGCCGGCGGCCCGCAGTTCCGCCGCGGCCGCGACGATGGTCGCCACCCCGTTGGCCGGGCCGTGCGAGCCGATGTAGCCGGCGGTGAGGCAGCCGTCCTTGCGGAAGCGCCTGATCCGCTCGATCAGGTCGGCGACCTCGGTCCCGGGGCCTGCGACGTCCGAGCCGGCCGACCGACCCGGCTCGACCGGCCGGGGGAAGTCCGCGATCCCGTTCGGCACGTAATGGATCTTGTCGGTCGGGACGCCGCGACCCTTCAGATAGTCGGCGGCACCCGGCAGCAGGCAGATCACGGCGGACGCGCGCCGGCAGAAGAAGGACTCGGCCAGCCGGAGCAGCCGGGCCGGCAGCCCGTTCGCGCGCAGCGCACCCATGTCGATCAGTGTCTGCGGCCACAGATCCCGCACCTCGACGACGAAGCGGGTACGGCGGCCCACGGCCGCCAGCCAGGCGGCGAACACCGCACCCAGGTGCACCGACGAGCCGACGATCACATCCGGCCGGTCCAGTCCCCGCTGCGTCGAGAGCACCCGGACCGCGTAGTGGGCCATGTTCAGGACCCGGCGGTATCCGTTGCCGCGGTAGGGCGGCGTGCGGACCCAGTGGAAGCGGACGCCGTCGATCGTCCGGGCGGCCACCTTCTCGCCGGGTGCGAGCCGCTCCTCGCGCCGGCTGAAATGGCTGAAGCTGCTGGCGAAGACGGTGACGTCGTGGCCCTCCGCCGCCAGTACCCGGCCCAACTCGTAGTGCCGGGTGCCGGCGGCGCAGTCCGGCGGCGCCGCATAGTGGTTGAAGATCCAGATCCTCATGTCCTCACCTCCGCCGAGACCGCCCCGCCGTACCCGAGGGCGTGCCGAGCGGCGGGTTCGTCATGTGACCGTGGCGCCGGTACTCCGGTGACCCCTACGGGGCTGCAACGTCGCCCAGGGGTATCGGCGGCCGGCCGGCCGCGGGTGGCGCCACGCACCGACGGATCTCGGAGCCCGGGCCCGGCCCACCTACGAGAAACGCTACTACCTTGCGTGCCCAAATGGATACGTTCGGTTACCGGTGCCGCTACATTGTGCCTGCCTGCCGAGACGGTGAGAGGAGTCCGCCGCCCGACGCGGCACCACCGATCCCGTCCCGCGACCTCGGAGGCTGTTCCCGGGTGCAGTCGATCATGAAGAGTCTCCGTCTCCGGTTGCCGGGGGTGAGCCCTGCGGCGATCGGAGGCACCCTGGTCACGCGACTGCTGGCCACGGCCATGAGTTTCGCGGCGGGTGTCATCGTGGCGCGGGACCTCGGCGTCCAGGGCCGGGCCACGTTCGCGGTCATGATCTCGGTCCCCACGGTGCTGAGCATCGTCACGGTCCTGGGCATGGACAACGCCAACGCCCGGTTCGCGGGAACCTCGCACACCGCGTTCCGGCAGATCGTCCGGTGGAGCGTGGCGTTCTCCCTGGGCCCCGGTTCGGTGCTGGCGGGGCTGTGGCTGCTGCTCGGCCATCTCTGGCCGGTCGTACTCCTCGGTGTGCCGTTCAGGCTCGCGCTGATCGCGGCTCTCATGTGCCCGGTGACCCTGCTGACCTCACTGCTCGGCACGGCTGAGATCGGTCGGGGGCGGGTCAGGACGTACAACCTTGCGAGCGCCGTCCCCTCGGCCTTCCATCTCGTCGGGGTCTGCGGCCTGCTGGCCGCGGGATCACTGACTCCCACCAGTTGCTTCCTGTCGGCACTGGCCGGGCAACTGCTCTGCGCCGGACTGCTGTTGATCGCGTCCACCACTCGCGTCCACGACGACGGCGAACGGGTCTGCGTCCGGACCTTCGGAGGCTTCGCCATCAAGGCGTACCTCCCGAACCTGATCCACTACGGGATGCTGCGTCTCGACGTGCCGGTGATCCAGTTGCTCGCCGGTGCGACGGCCGTGGCCATGTACGCCGTCGCGCTGCCCCTGGCGGAGGCGATGTTCCTGCTCCCGACGGCGGTGGCGCTGGTGATGTTTCCCGCGGTGACGTCGGGGGTCGTCGACGCGCGAGCCGCGGCGAGGATCGCGCGGACCGTGCTCGTCGCAGCCGCCGTGACCGCCGCCGTCGCGGCGGCGGTCGTGCCCTTCCTGATCCCGGCGGTCTACGGGCGGCCGTACTCCGGTGCCGTGCACGTGATCTGGGCGATGCTTCCGGGGCTGGTGCTGTTCAGCACGGGCCGCGCACTCCAGGCGTATCTGGCCGCCACCGACCTGCTGCGACCGGTGATCACAGCCACCGCGGTCGGCGCGGTGGTCACCGTCGTGCTGCTCGTGACCCTCACACCCCATTACGGCGCGGTCGGTGCCGGCGCGGCCGATTCCGCCGGATATCTGGTCTTCGCGGCGCTGCTGGGCCGCGGGACGCGGCTGCGGGTCCGCGCCCGCCCGAGCGAGCCGGCCGCGCCCGGCACCGAGGAGGTACCCGTCGTGCCCGCTCGTCCGACGGCCGGACGGCTGTCGCTCAAGACGCTCAGAGACCGCTGGTGCGGTGCTCTCCCGAGGCCGGTGAGGTCCGTTTCGTCCGGAAGGGCACTCGTGGGCGCGGCGGGCCTCGTGACCGCGGCCGGGGTCGGCTACGCCGCCCTGGAGTACAGCCCCGCCATCAGCGCCCTCGGCGTCCTGAGCGTCGCCGGGCTCGGCGTCGTCGCGCTGGCCTGTGCCCTGATCCCGGACGCGCCCCTGTACGTGCTCGCGGCGGTCATCCCCTTCTCCCAGTCGGACGTCGGGATCTCGCTGATCAGCCCGAGACGACTGGTCGCCGTGATGCTCCTCTGCCTGCTGGGCCGCCTCCTCGCCGGCCGGGGGATCGCGTGGCCGAAGCTGGCCGGCGTCCTGGTCACCGCCGGCACGGTCGGGTACCTGGTCTCCGCCAGCGCCGTGATCCGCGACAGCGATCCGCTCAGTGCGGGCCACTGGCAGTACCTGCTGCTGGCGTGCGCGCCGCTCCTGCTGCTGCCCCTGGTCACCGAACCCGGACCGGCGCTCGACCGGGCACTTCTGGTGTTCTGCTGGGGCAGTGTGGTTCTGGCGGTGATCGAGATCGTCCAGGCGGGATCCGTCTTCGCCATGAAGGGCGACCTCACCGCTGCCGACACCGCCGTGCTCGCCATCACCCAGGAGGGCGCGGCCAACCACAACGCCGTGGGTGCCCTGTTCGTCATGGCGGCCGCCGTGATGCTCGTGCGCTACCCGGCCGTACGCAAGGGCCTGCCGCGGCTGGTGACCGCTGTGGGGATCGTCGTGCTCGCTCTGGGGGTCGCGTACTCGCTGAGCCGAGCGGCCTACCTCGCGGGGATCGCGGTGGTCGTGTGCTACGCCGCCCGCAGATCACTGCGCGGCGTCCTGACCCTCGGCGTCGGAGCGGCCTGCCTGGTGCCGCTGTTGCCCGCCGCGATCGGGGCCCGGTTCGACTCCATCCTCGGCAGCGCGCCGGACGCCAACTCCGCGGTACGGCTCGACCTGTGGAGCAGCGCACTGCGGATGTTCGAGGAATACCCGCTGTTCGGCGTCGGATATCTGAACTTCGCGGGCCAGTTGCCCGCCTACTACCAAGCGACCGGTGATTACGAGGTCATGTTCCTACAGCTCCCGCTCCTGGAATTCGCGCACAACACCTACCTGACAGTGCTCTCACAGACCGGCCTGGTGGGCGCGGCCGGGATCGGCGCGATCGTCGTGCTCGGCGCCCGCCGGGCATGGCGGGCGATCCGCTCCGGTGATCCGGCGGGCGAGGCGGCCCTGCTGGCCATGGTCGGGGCCGGCGTCTGCTCGGTGTTCGGCGAGGTGCTCCTGGTTCCTTCCCTGCTGGCCGGTCTGGTGCTGATCATCCTGCAGGCGAAGCCGGTCACGGCCGACGTACCACCACCGTCGCCACCGGCTCCGGCTCCGGCTCCGGCTCCGGCTGCGGCCTCGGGTCCCGTGCCGGCACCGGTACCCGCGGGGGTGGCGCGATGAGCACCGTCAGGGCCGACAAGCGCTCCCGGCCGTTGCGCATCCTGCAGATCACCTCGACCGCGGTCGGCGGAAGCTGGTTCCACGATCAGGTGCGGGGCCTCGCGGAACTGGGCAACGAGGTCTGCGCGGTGCTGCCCCGTGAGGGCCCGCTCGCCGACCGGTTGCGCGGGGTACCGGGCGTCCGGGTGGAGATCATCCCCTTCGGGCTGTCCCGCCGGATCAGGCAGTTGCCGGGACTGATGGCCGCCCAGTGGCGGCTGATGAAGTTCGTCAGGGCGTACAAGCCGGACGTCATCCATTCCCACCTGATCATCGCGATGCTTGCCGCCCGTGTCGCGTCGGCCGCCTGCCGGACGGCACTGGTCGTGTCACAGGTCCCCGGGCTGGTGCATCTACGGATCGCGCCCTTCCGGATCCTGGATCGGCTCACGCTCCGCCGGGACGATCTGGTCCTCGGATCGTGCCGGGCGATCGCGCGCCGCTACCAGGCCATGGGAGCGCGGTCCGTCGCGGTCAGCTACTACGGGTGCGACGTCCACAGGTTCGATCCGGCGGCCTCGCCGGACGCGTTCCGTCGCGAGTTCGGCCTCACCGACGACACCCCGGCCGTCGGCATGGTCGCCTACATGTACCCGAGCAAGCTGCGGGACTTCCGCCAGGTCGGAGTCAAAGGCCATGAGGTCTTCATCGACTCCGTCCCGCTGATCCTGCGTCAGCACCCCGAGGCCGTCTTCTTCGTGGTCGGCGACGAGCTGGTCGGCGACGGGAAGTACCGGCGCTCGCTCGAAGACCGCGCCGCCCGGCTCGGCGTCGCCGACCGGATCCGTTTCACCGGCTTCCGAACCGACATCAGCTCCGTCATGGCCGGGCTGGACGTCCTGGTGAACCCGTCCATGGACGAGTCCGCCTGCTACACCGTGGTGGAAGCGCTGCTCATGCGCAAGGGCGTGGTGGCGACCGACGTCGGCGGCCTGCCGGACACCGTCCGGCACGGCCGCACCGGCCTGTTGATCCCGCCCGCCGACCCCCCGGCGCTGGCCGATGCCGTCAGCGCACTGCTGGCGGATCCCGCGGCACGTCTGCACATGGCCGGCCAAGGACGTGACCTGGCGCTCCGCCAGTTCGACATCGCCGGGACGGTCGGCCAGGTGAACGGGCTGTACCACCAGGCACTGGCCACACGGGGGCGTCGCCGGCCGCTCGACACGGGGAGCCCGGAGTGAAGGACGACGGGACGCGGGCCGGCGGGACGCTCGCCGCTCTGGCGGGCAAAGCCGTACGCGATCTGCGGCGGCCGAGCTTCCCGGTCGAAGTGGCGAGACCGCCGGGGGAGATGACGACCGGCCGGCCGGGCCGGTACCCGCTCGACCTGCGGCCGATGACGGCTCGAAGCGTGCTCGACCACGACCGGGTGGTGGTGACCCGTGCCGCGACCGGCGAGGTCTACCGCAACCCGGTGTCGGTGAGCCTGTACGCGCTCGCGCAGCACACCGGCGCGCTCGCCGTCGGACGGCACCCGGCCACCGGAGGTGAACCGCCTCCGGGTGTCCGGGCGTTGCTGACCCAGGCCGGATGGCTGCGCGCCAGCCAGGACGGCAACGGCGGCTGGCGCTACCCGGTGCCGGTGCCCCGGTACGGGGTGCGCCCGGGCTGGTACTCGGCCATGGCCCAGGGACTGGCGGCGTCCGTGCTGCTGCGCGGATACGCCGCCACCGGTGAGCGGTCCTTCCTCGACGCGACCGAGGGCGCGGTGGAACTGATGCTCCGACCGCTGGACGCGGGCGGTTGCTCGCACTACGACCGGCTCGGGCGCGCCTTCCCCGAGGAGTGCCCGTCGGACCCGGTGAGCCACATCCTCAACGGCGCGGTCTTCGCCCTCTTCGGCCTGTGCGAGCTGAGCCGGCTTCAGGGGGACAGCCGCCACGAACCCGTGGCGGACCGGCTGCTCGACTCGCTGGCCGGGTTCGACCTGGGGTACTGGACCAGGTACGACCTCCGGTACCGGGCGCCCGCCAGTTTCGCCTACCACTGCCTGCACGTCGCGTTGCTGACCGCGGCCGGCAGAGTGCTCGGCGACCCGCGATGGCCGGCGACGGCGCTCAGGTGGGACCGCTACACGCGCAGCCCGGCCAGGCGGCTGCGGGCCGCGGTGGGGAAGGGCGTGTTCGTCCTCGGGGAGCGCCGTGCCCGATCATGACCGGATCCCGCCACGGCTCGCCGGACGCGAATCGCCGGCCCCGCCCCTGCGCATCGTCCTGCTCGCTCCGGCCGCATCGGCGCACACCCGGCGCTGGGCGGCGGATCTGGCCCTGAGAGGCCACGAGGTCACCGTGTGCAGTTGGCACGAGCCGAGCCTTCGTCCCGACGGCTGGCGAGCCGTGTCCGCACCCGCGGGAGGCAGTGTGCCGTTGCGGGTGATGCGCGCGGGGCGGTGGCTGCGCCGCGAGATCCGCCGGGCCCGGCCGGATGTCGTCCACGTCCATTCGCTCGGCGTGCACGGGGCGCTCTCCCTCCTGCTGCCGGCCCGTCCGGCGACCCCGCTCGTGATCACTCCCTGGGGTTCCGAACTGCGTGCGGCGGACGGGCATCCCGGCCGGGCCTCGGTCGCCCGGCTGGCGCTCCGGCGGGCCGCGCGCGTGGTGCCGACCTCCCGGGAGATGGCTGAACTGGTGGTCAGCCGGTACCGGGTGCCGCGCTCACGGATGACGGTCATCTCCTGGGGGGTACCGGACGTGCTGCTGGACGCCGGAGACGACGCCGGCCCCCGAGCGACGCGCGCGACGTACGGCATGCCGGCCGAAGCCACGGTCGTGCTGTCGGTCCGCAGCACCTCGGAGGTCTACCGGACCCATGAGATTCTCGCGGCGTTCACCCGCGCCGCACGGGTTCGGCCCGACCTGTTCCTCGTGCTGGTGGCGGGACACCGGCCGGCCCACGCCGCCGCCGGACGGGCCCAGCGGGAGTATCTCGCCCTCCTGCGCGCCCGGGCGCGGGACCTGGCCGGCCGGGTCGCCGTCATCGAGCAGCCACTCGGTCAGGCCGAGATGTTCGGCCTGATGCGGGCGAGCGATGTGGCGGTCTCCGTTCCCCGTGCCGACCAGCGAAGCTCATCGGTGCTCGAGGCCGCGGCCGCGGGGTGCCGGCTGCTGCTCTCCGACATCGCGCCCTATCGGGAACTGGTGGGCGAGGGCCTGCGCGCGGACCTGCTGCGCGAGCCGCTGGTCGGCTCGCTGGCCGACGCCCTCTCACACGCGCGGCCGCTCGACGACACCGATCGCCTGTCCAACCGGAGGCTGATCGGCCAGACGGAGCGCGGCTCCCTGAAGGTCGCGGAACTCGAAGGCCTGTACAGGGACGTGGCTCGCGCGGGGACTGCTTCGCGCCGGTGACCTGTGTATATGAGATGAAAGGACCATAGCGGCGGTGTGCGTCGCAAGGGTCGTTCGGTGGGCCGACACGGGGGGTGGCTCCCTCGCTCGAAGAGCCCGAGTGCCTATGGTCGACTGCGTCCATAGGGAACAGAAAGCCTCAATTCGGGTGGTTCCCTCAGTCCCGTGAGGGGTGCAGCTTGGATCTCCAAGGATTCCTGAAGGCTCTTGCCAGACGCTGGCCGACGGTCGTGGTCTGTCTGGTACTCGCGGTCGGGGCGGCGATCGCCGTGACAAGCGTGAGCACCCCCGTCTACGAGGCGAGGACCCAGCTCTTCGTCGCCACCCGCACCGGCGAGAACACCGTCGATCTGAACCAGGGACAGACGTTCTCGCAGGCGCGTGTGCAGTCGTACGCGGAGATCGTGACGACCCGTCAGGTCACCGCTCCGGTTGTGAAGCGGCTGGGGCTGCGCACCACCCCGGAGGAGCTGGCGTCCCGGATCACCGCCGTCGTTCCGGTCAAGACGGTGCTCATCGACATCACCGTCCGGGACACCGTGCCCCGGCGCGCGGCGCGCATCGCCAACACCGTGGCACAACGGTTCAGTTATGTCGTCGAGCAGTTGGAGACCCCGAAGCGGTCGGTCTCCGCGACGTCCGAGGAGGGCACAGAGGAGGAGGGCGCCGCCCCGGTCTCCCCGGTCTCCCTCGGCGTCACCCAGGAAGCCATCGCGCCCACCTCTCCCACGTCACCCCGCCCGTGGCTGAACCTGGCCGCGGGGATGGCCGGGGGCCTGCTGCTCGCTGCCGGGCTGGTCGCCCTGCGCGAGACGCTCGACACCACGTTCAAGACGAGTGAGGCCCTGGGCGAGTTCATCGCCCTGCCCGGCCTCGGCACCATCCCGTACGACAGGAGCGCCCCGAAGCAGCCGCTCGTCAGCGCCGACGGGAACTCCAGGCGCGCCGAGGCGTTCCGCAAGCTCCGCACCAACCTGCAGTTCGCGCAGGTCGACGATCCGCCGCGGATCATCGTGGTGACGAGTTCGCTGCCCGGCGAGGGCAAGACGAACACCGCGATCAACCTCGCCCTCTCGCTCGCCGAGGGCGGCGTCTCCACCTGCCTGGTGGACGGCGACCTGCGCCACCCGAACGTGGCGTCGGCCTTCGGCCTCGTCCAGGACGCGGGCCTGACCACGGTACTCATCGGGCAGGCCCGGGTGGCGGACGTGATGCAGCAGGTCGCCGGGGGGCTCTCGGTGCTCGCCAGCGGTGCCGTACCGCCGAACCCCGCGGAACTGCTCGCCTCGGCGCGCATGGAGGAGGTGCTGCGCGAACTCGCGGGGACGTACCAGGTCGTGATCGTCGACACCGCGCCGCTGCTGCCGGTCGCCGACACGCTGGGACTCGCCCCTCTGACCCAGGGGGCGCTGCTGGTCGTACGGGCCGCGAAGACCAACCGGGACCATGTGCGCACCGCCAGGGAATCGCTGGACCGCGTGGGAGTCCGCGTGCTCGGCACCGTCTTCAGCATGGCTCCGGTCCCCAAGGTCGGCCGTTACGGCACATACGGCGCCTACGGGCAGTGCGGCGAACTGCCCGCTCCCCGTACCTCGGCCACGGAGGAGGGGACGGCCGCCGGCGCGGTGACGCGTCCCACGGACGGCACATGACCCGGATCCTGTTCGTCTGCACGGGCAACGTGCACCGCTCGGTGCTCGCCGAGCGCCTGCTGGCGGCGAGGCTGCCACCGGGCTCGCCGCTGCGGCCGGAGAGCGCCGGCACGGGGGCGTGGCACCGGTCCCGCATGGAGGACACCACCCGGGCGGTCCTGGAAGAACTGGGCGGTGACGGTTCCGGATTCGCCTCCCGCCCGCTCACCGCACAGCTCATGGCGGGTGGCCCGCTGGTTCTCGGGCTCGCGCGTGAGCACCGTGAGGCGGCCGTGCGCCTCGCGCCGGCGGCGATGCGGCGCTGCTTCACCCTGAAGGAGTTCCTCCGGCTCGCGTACGGCGCGGGTGCCGGGGCCGGTGCCGTCGGGGGCGGATTCGAGGCCGCGGTGGCGGCGGCGGCCGCCCGTCGCGGTGCCGCGGCCCCGGTCCCGCCGGCCGACGACGACATCCCGGACCCCTGGGGCAGACCCCGTGAGGGGCTCTACGAGTGTGCCCTGGAGATCGACAGGGCGGTGAGGAGCCTGGTCCGGCTGTCCGGGGACAGGTCGTCGGCGCTCCCACAGGGGGGCATTCACTGAGCCGTCTCCTCCCCACGGGCGCACGCGGCGAGCGGTGAGGACGTGCGGCTCCGCGCGGCCGGTGCCGGCGGTCATCGCGCCGGGCGCGCACCGGCCGGACGCGGGGGCCGGGCACGGCCCCCGCACCCGGTCAGCCCAGCAGACCGGCCAGGCGCCGCCAGGCCTCGCGCGGCAGCGCGTCCGCAGCCCCCTCGTCGATCACCTGCAGCGCCACATGGTCCGCCCCCGCCGCGTGGAACTCGTCCACCCGCGCCCGGATCCGGTCGTCGTCGCCCCAGGCGTACACCGCGTCGATCAGGCGGTCGCTGCCGTCGGCCGCCAGGTCCTCCTCGGTGAAGCCGAGGCGGAGGAACATGTTCGTGTAGTTCGGCAGGCCGAGGTAGAAGGAGAGGTGGCCGCGGGCGATCGCGCGGGCGCGGTCCGGGTCGGCCTCCATGATCACCTTCAGCTCGGGGGCGAGGAGCGGTCCGTCCCTCAGGGTCTCGCGGGCCTGCGCGGTGTGTTCGGGCGTGACCAGGTACGGGTGTGAGCCGGCCGCCCGGTCGCGGGAGAGGCGGAGCATCTTCGGGCCGAGGGCGGCGAGCACCCGGCGCTCGGCGGGGACGCCTGCCGTGTCCAGGGCGTCCAGGTAGGCGACCATCGCCGAGTAGGGGCGCTGGTAGCGGTCGGCGAGCTTGGCGTGGCTCACACCGAGGCCGAGCAGGAAGCGGCCGGGCCGGGCGGCCTCCAGGGCGGCGTACTCCGCCGCCGTGTCGCCGGCCTCGTACTGCCAGATGCTCTGGATGCCGGTGGCCACGGTGAGCCGGGACGTCGCCTCGATCAGTGGTACCGCGTGGCGTACGGCGGAGCTGCCGCCCAGCCAGACCGCGCCGAAGCCCAGCTCCTCCAACTCGACTGCGGCTTCGGAGAGTTCACTGCGACGGGCAGGGTCCTCCGTCCGCAGGCCGATGCTCCAGATGCCATGGCGTCCTGTGTTCTGTTTCCCCATGCAGGTCGCCAACCGGCCGCGCCCGGTGATGTATTCCTTCGTGGGGCCGTCGGGCCGTCGAGGGTGATCGCGCAGTTCCCCGCGCCTCTCGATCCCGCCGCGCCCCTCGACCCCGTCCGCGCTGCTCAACCCGCGGTATCCCCTGCCCTCGTCACCCCGTCCCGGACCCCTCCGACACAAAATCGTGTCCGATCCATTGACGCCCCTCCCGCCTCACCCGTACCTTCTGGCCGAAGTTACGCACAGTGTTCGTAATTTCGAACATTCTCCCCCTCTGAGTCGCTCCCGGAAGGGACTTGCCAGTGTTCCGCATACAGGTCCGTCACTGGGTGACATGTGGGGCCGCGCTGCTGGCCCTCTTCGCGTCGCTCCTCGCCGTCCAGCCCGCCGGCACCGCCGTCGCGGCGGACGGCAAGCCGTTCACCAACCCGGTCAAGTCGCAGAAGGGCGCCGACCCCTGGCTGGAGTACTACAACGGCAACTACTACCTGGTGACCACCTCGTTCACCGGTGAGCTGACCATGCGGAAGTCGCCCACACTGGCCGGGCTGAACACCGCGCCCAGTGTGCAGGTGTGGTCGGACAGCACCTCCACCCGCAACTGGAACATGTGGGCCCCGGAGATCCACTTCTTCGACGGCAAGTGGTACCTCTACTACTCCGCCGGGCCGCGCGGCTCAGCCTGCTGCGACGACCAGCGCACCCACGTCCTGGAGAGCGCCGGCTCCGACCCGATGGGGCCGTACACCTACAAGAACCAGCTCGCCGGGTCCAACCTCAACCCGAACGGCTGGCTGATCGACGCCAGCGTGCTCAAGTACGCCAACAAGCTCTACCTGGTCGGCAGCGGCTCGGCCGGCGGCAGCAAGCAGAGCCTCGTCATCGCGCCGCTCAGCAACCCGTACACGCTCGCCGGCACCACCTTCACCGTGATCTCCAGCCCGACCCTGAGCTGGGAGACGCAGAGCGGTGAGGTGAACGAAGGGCCCGAGCCGCTCTACCGCAACGGGCGCACCTTCCTCATCTACTCCGCCAGCGCCTGCTGGGGCCCCGACTACAAGCTCGGGCAGCTGGAGCTGACCGGTTCCGACCCGCTGCTCGCCTCCTCGTGGACCAAGAAGCAGACCCCCGTGTTCCAGCGGAGCGACGCCAACGGCGTCTACGCGCCGGGCCACAACGGGTTCTTCACCTCGCCCGACGGCACCGAGAACTGGATCGTCTACCACGCCAACGACGCGGCGAGCGACGGCTGCGACAACGGCCGGACGACCCGCGCGCAGAAGTTCACCTGGAAAGCGGACGGCACGCCCGACTTCGGCACTCCGGTCGCCCTCGGGACCACCCTCGCAGGCCCCTCCGGTGAGACCGCGACGACCCCGAACGCTTACACCATCGTCAACCGCAACAGCGGCAAGTGCCTCGACGTCAACGGCGGCAACACGGCCGACGGCACCAACATCCTCCAGTGGACCTGCAACGGCGGGGCCAACCAGAAGTGGCGCGTCGAGGACCGCGCCGACGACACCAGCCGCCTCGTGAACGTCGCCACCGGCAAGGTCGCCGACGTCGCCGAGTGCGCGAGCACCGACGGCACCGACATCCGCCAGTGGTCCTGGCTGAACAACAACTGCCAGAAGTTCCGCATGGTCTACCTCGGCGGCGACTACGTCCGGATCGTCAACGCCTCCACCGGCAAGGTCATGGACGTCGCCGACTGCGGCACCGCCAACGGCACCGACGTACGCCAGTGGTCCTGGCTCGACAACAACTGCCAGCAGTGGCGGCTCGTCCCCACGACCGCCTGACCGGCGGACGGTTCCGGCGTCGGTGGACGCCGGAACCGTCCGCAGGTCCGATCCATCCGCGACACCCGAAATACGAAGGGCCGCACTACATGAGACGACTCGTCAGACGGATGGTGGTGGCCGCGGCGGCGGCGCTCGCCGTCCTCACCGGCGTGACCACCCCCGCCCAGGCCGCAGCGCCCGCGTCACCCGCCGTGACCTTCACCAACCCCATCGCGCTCCAGCGCGCCGACCCGCACATCTACAAACACACCGACGGCTACTACTACTTCACGGCCACCGTGCCCGCCTACGACAAGATCGTGATGCGCCGGGCCACCACCCTCCAGGGCCTCTCCACGGCCGCGGAGACGACCATCTGGACCAAGCACGCCAGCGGTGAGATGGGCGCCCACATCTGGGCCCCGGAGATCCACTTCATCGACGGCAAGTGGTACGTGTACTTCGCGGCCGGCGCCTCCAACGACATCTGGAAGATCCGCCCGTACGTCCTGGAGTCCAGCTCCGCCAACCCGCTCACCGGCACCTGGACCGAGAAGGGCCGGATCAGCCTGCCGCTGGACACCTTCTCGCTGGACGCCACGACCTTCACCCACAACGGCACCCGCTACCTCAGCTGGGCGCAGAACGACCCGGCCGTCGGCAGCGGCACCAACCTGTACCTGGCGCGGATGTCCAACCCCTGGACCATCAGCGGCAGCCCGGTGATGATCTCCAAGCCCGAGTACTCCTGGGAGACCGTCGGCCACCGCGTCAACGAGGGCCCGGCCGTCCTGCAGAAGAACGGCAAGGTCTTCATGGCCTACTCGGCCAGCGCCACCGACGCCAACTACTGCCTCGGCCTGCTGACCGCCGACGCCACCGCCGACCTGATGAACCCGGCCTCCTGGGCGAAGACCGCCACGCCGGTCTTCAAGAGCAACGACAGGACCGGCCAGTACGGGCCCGGCCACAACACGTTCACGGTCTCCGAGGACGGCAAGTCCGACATCCTCGTCTACCACGACCGCGACTACAAGAACATCAGCGGCGACCCGCTCAACGACCCCAACCGCCGCACCCGCTACCAGAAGCTGTACTGGAACGCCGACGGCACGCCCAACTTCGGCATCCCCGTCGCCGACGGCGCGACCCCGGTCCGCTTCTCCTCGTACAACTACCCGGACAGGTTCATCCGGCACTGGGAGTACCGCGCCAAGCTGGAGGGCAACGTCACCAACCTCGCCGACTCGCAGTTCCGGGTCGTCACCGGTCTGACGGGCAGCGGCACGGTCTCCCTGGAGTCGGCGAACTTCCCCGGCTACTACCTCCGCCACAAGAACAACGAGCTGTGGGTGGAGAAGGACGACGGCACGGCGCTCTTCGACGCCGACGCCTCGTTCCACCAGCGGGCCGGTCTCGCCGACTCCGCGGCGGGCGTCTCGTACGAGTCGTACAACTTCCCCGGCCGCTACATCCGCCACTACAACAACCTGCTCTACACCCAGCCGGTGAGCACCACCCTCGACCGGCAGGACGCCACCTTCTACAAGGAGTAGCCGCCCTCCCCACGCGCGGACACCGATCAGCGGGCCACCCGCACGTCACCCCACGGCGACGCGCGGGTGGCCCGCCGCCATGGGCGGACCGGCCGCACCCCAGGGCCGCCGCGCTCCGGGCCCGACTCACTCCGGGCCCGACTCACTCCGGCGGTGTCACCTGCACCAGACCCGACTGGTAGGCCATTACCACCAACTGGGCCCGGTCCCGGGCGCCCAGTTTCGTCATGGCGCGGTGGATGTGGGTGCGGACGGTCAGCGGGCTGACGTAGAGCTTCTCGGCGATCTCGTCGTTGGACAGGCCCTCCGCCGCGAGGGACATCACCTCGCGTTCGCGGGTGGTGAGGGTGGCGAGCCGCTCGGGGGCGGTCAGGCGGGTGCCGGGAGCGGGGGCGGTGAGGAAGCGGGTGATCAGGGTGCGGGTGGCGGTGGGGGAGAGCAGGGAGTCCCCGGCGGCGACCGTGCGGATGCCGTCGAGGAGGGCGTCGGCGGTGACGTCCTTGCCGAGGAAGCCGCTCGCGCCGGCGCGCAGCGCCTGGGCCACGTACTCGTCGATCTCGAAGGTGGTGAGGATCAGTACACGGGTGTCGGACAGCTCCTCGTCGGCGCAGATCACGGCCGTGGCGGTGAGTCCGTCGGTGCCGGGCATCCGGATGTCCATGAGGACCACGTCGGGGCGGTGGACGCGGACGAGGTCGACCGCCTCCCGGCCGTCGGTGGCCTCGCCGACGACCTCCAGGTCCGGGCAGGAGTCGATGAGGATGCGGAAGGTTGCCCGCAGGAGTGCCTGGTCGTCGGCGAGCAGGACGCGAATGGTCATGGGGTCTGTTCCACTTCGAGCCGTGGGGTGCGGGGGCGGGGGCGCAGCGGAAGATCGGTGGTCACCTCGAAGCCGCCCTCGGGCCGGTGACCGGCGCTCAGCGCGCCGCCGACCGACTGGGCGCGTTCACGCATGCCGATGAGGCCGAAGCCGCGGCAGTCGTCGAACACGACGGGCGGGGGAGCCGTGCCGCCGCCGTCGTCGGTGACCGTGATCGTCAGATGCGACTCCTCGTAGGCGAGGCGGATCCGCGCCGCGTCCGCCGCCGTGTGCTTGCTGACGTTGGTGAGGGCCTCCTGCACGATCCGGTACGCGGTCAGGTCCACGCCCGGGTCGAGCGGCCCCGGGGGGCCCTCCGTGGTGACGGTGACCGTGAGACCGGCTGACTCGCAGGCGGCGACCAGGTCGGGGAGCCGGTCCAGGCCGGGGGTGGGGGCGACGGGCGCCTCGGGGTCGTCGGGCTGGCGCAGCACGCCGACGGTGGCCTTCAGCTCCCGCAGCGCCGACGACGTGGTGGCGGTCAGGTCGGTGAGGATCCGGTGGGCCTGCGCGGGATCGGTGCGGGTGAGATGCGCGGCGGTGCCCGCCTGGGCGTTGGCGAGGGCCAGATGGTGGGCCACCACGTCGTGCAGGTCGCGGGCGATGCGCATCCGTTCCTCGGCGACCCGCAGGCGGGCCTCCTCCTCGCGGGTGCGCTCGGCGTGCTCGGCGCGGGCCTGCACGGACCTCAGATAGGCGCGCCGCACCTGGGTCGCCTTGCCCGTGGCGAGGGGCAGCAGCAGCCAGAAGACGGGGCCGATCGTCCTGATCAGCGGGGAGAGGTGGTCCATGGAGTCGGCGAACACCGCCGCGAGCGTCGTCGCCGCGATGGTGGTGAGGCCGTAGACGCGGGTGGTCTGCCGGTCGGTCTGGGTGGCCAGCCAGTAAAGGGCCCCCATGACCGGCGCCAGCAGCAGGGGGGTGACCAGATAGCCCAGCGTGACCGCGACGATCGTGCACAACGTGGTGATGACGAGGGCGACGCGCGGGTGAGTGCGGTGCTTCAGCACGGCGAGACAGGAGACGCCCATGAGGGCGACGCCGATGTTGTCCTGGTCCGGCGGGTCGGCGCCGGGCAGGGTGAGCGCGCTGCCGAGTGTCGCGCAGCCCATCAGCGTCGCCGCCAGCACCAGATCGATGAGGAAGCGGTGCCGGTCCGTGAACTCCTCCAGGCGGTCGGCATAGCGCCGGTCCAGGCTGATACTCATCGTGACTCCGGTCGGTGGGGCTGGGGACCATGGTGGTCGAGAGGGGGTGCGGACGCCCCGAGGGCCGTCCGTGGCCTTCGCCACGAACGGCCCCGGTGGGGGGTGGTGCGGTCGGATCAGGTACGGGCCCCCACGGGCTCGGCCCGTTCGGCCGGTCCGGGCTCCGGCTCGGGCCGGCGGCTCAGTGCCTCGCCCTCCACGTCGACGCGGGGCAGCGCGCGGTCCAGCCACTTCGGCAGCCACCAGGCCCTGTCACCGAGCAGCGTGAGCACGGCGGGCACGATCGCCATGCGGACGACGAACGCGTCGAACAGGACCGCCGAGGCCAGCCCGAACCCGATCATCTTGATCATGGAGTCGCTCTCGCCGATGAACCCGGCGAACACCGCGATCATGATCAGGGCGGCGGCCGCCACCACCCGGGCGCTGTGCCGGAAGCCGCTGGTGATCGCCTCGTCGGGCCGGTCGCCGTGGACGTACGCCTCCCGCATCCGGGAGACGAGGAACACCTCGTAGTCCATGGCGAGACCGAAGACGATGCCCACCAGGAAGATCGGCATCAGGCTCATGATCGGGCCGGTCTGCTCCACGCCCAGCAGCTCCGCGCCGTGGCCCTGCTGGAACACCAGGACGACCACGCCGAGCGAGGCGAGCACCGACAGCAGGAAGCCGAGCGCGGCCTTGAGCGGGACGAGCAGCGAGCGGAAGACGACGAGCAGCAGCAGGACGGCGAGGCCGACCACGACCAGCAGATAGGGGACCAGCGCGGACTGCACCTTGTCGGAGATGTCGATGTTCAGCGCGGTGGTCCCGGTGACCTCGTATGTCGCGCCCGTCTCGGACTCGATGCCGGGCCGCTCGTCCCGGATGACCGTCACCAGGTCCTTGGTCTTCTCGTCGGTCGGCGCGGTGGCGGGCACGGCGGAGAAGACGGCGGTGTCGCCGGCCTCGTTGAAGCGCGCGGGGGAGACGGACACGATGCCCTCGGTGGCGCCGATGTCCTTCGCGACCGTCTCGGCGGCCGCCTTGGCGTCGTCGGTGCCCCGGGCGTCGACGACGATCGTCAGCGGCCCGTTGAAGCCGGGCCCGAAGCCCTCGGCGAGCGCGTCGTAGGCCCGGCGCTCGGTGGTGGAGGTGGACTTGGCCTCGTCGCCGGGCATGCCCAGCTGGAGGTCGGTCATGGGTACGGCGAGCGCGCCGAGGCCTATGACACCGAGGAGCAGGACGGGCACGGGCCGGCGCAGCACGAACCGGGCCCAGCGGGTGCCGCCGTTGTCGCCGCTCTCCGCGAGTCGGCCGCTCCTGCGGGCCCTGCGTGCCAGCACGGCGTTCGGCCAGAGCCCGAGGACGGCCGGGACCAGGGTCAGCGCGATCAGTACGGCCACGACGACCGCCCCGGCGGCGGCCAGACCCATCTTCGTCAGCATCGGGATGCCGACCACGGACAGTCCGGCCAGCGCGATGACGACGGTGAGCCCGGCGAACACCACCGCCGATCCGGCGGTGCCGGTGGCGAGGGCGGTCGCCTCCTGGGGCGTACGGCCGTTGGCGCGTTCCTCGCGGTAGCGGGAGACGACGAACAGGGCGTAGTCGATGCCGACCGCGAGGCCCAGCATCATCGCGAGGGTGCCGGTCGTGGTGGACAGGCCGAGCGCGTCGGACAGGGCGAGGATGGCGGCCATGCTGACGCCGACGCCGACCAGCGCGGTCAGCAGCGGCAGTCCGGCCGCGGCGAGCGAGCCGAAGGTGACCAGCAGGACGACGGCGGCGATGGCGACGCCGATCACCTCGGCCGCACCGCCCGCGCCGCCCTGCCCGGCGACCGCGTCGCCGCCCGCCTCCACGGTCAGCCCGGCGTCCCGGGCCTGGTGGAGGGCGCTCTCCAGGTGGGCCCTGCCGGCGTCGGAGAGCTCGTTGGCGCTGACCTTGTAGGTGACGGTCGCATACGCCGTGGAGCCGTCCTCGCTGACGGCCCGCGCCTGGAACGGGTCGACGGCGTTCGCGACCTGCGAGCCGTCGGCCAGGTCGGCCACCGCCTCCTCGATGGCCTTCTTGTTCGCCGAGGCGGTGACCTTCTCACCTCCGGGCGCGACGAACACGACCCGGGCGGTGGCGCCGTCGGCGGTCAGGCCGGGGAAGCGCTCCTCCATCAGGTCGAACGCCTTCTGGGACTCGATGCCCGGCATGGAGAACTCCTCGTCGGAGGCTCCCGGGGCCTTGACGGCGCCGATACCGACGGCACCGAGGACCGCCACCCATATGAGGGTGACGTACCAGCGTTTGCGGAAGGCCAGCCGGCCCAGCCGATAGAGGAAGGTTGCCATGGGGCGCAGGTCTCCACGTCAGATGTCTGGGGTACCCGCACAGACTCCCGTTCCGGGGCCCTCCGGGTCGTCGTGCGGCTGCCGACAATCCCGGCTACTCAGAACGCAGTACGACGCGGCCGCCGGATCACCCCCGGGTATGACCGTACGGGGCCCATGGCACCCCTCACATGGCGTGCAGGGTGTCGCGCGACGACTTGATGAAGTCCGTCAGGGTCTGCCGGAACGGCCGGTAACAGGCGTCGAAGCGGGTGACCGCGTCCGCGTCGCCCTCGATCATCGCCTCGATCGCTTGCGGAACGGGTTCTGCGGCACCGCATGAATGCGTGCGGCCCGTGCCGTCCCGCGGCTCGTCACCCAGCTCGCGACCACGGCGGTGCCGGCGGTGAGTGCGGCGATCCAGAACGCGTTGTCAGCCTCGGGGTGCGCCCAGGGAGCGTTCTCCGACCCGGGCCAGATGGGCGGCGAAGACCTCGCGGGCCTCCGGGGTGAGGGTGCGCAGCACAATCAGCGCTGTGATGATCACATCGCACAGCTCGGCGCCCACGTCGTCCCAGGTGTGGGTGGTGCCCTTGCGCGGGTTGGACCCGGTGACGCCGATGACCGCCTGGGCGACCTCGCCGACCTCCTCCTGGAGCTTCAGCATCCGCAGCAACAACAGCTCGCGGCCGTCGTGCACACGGTTCGACTCCAGCCAGGAGTGGAGCAGTTCCACGGACTGCCAGAGGTCATCGGGGGAGTCGGTCCGCTCGTCCATGGGCGCAGCTTGTCACGCCCGTGCCGAGCAGGTGGGTCACTCCTCGAACAACGGCTCCTGCTCGCCCTCCTTCTCCCGGCGCACCCGCCTGGTCCGCGCGCCGATGACCAGCGCCGTGGTGGCGGCCGTGACGGCGAGCGCCGACGGCACCATCCAGCCCCGGTCGACGACATGGCGGAACGCGTGGTCGAGGGAGAGCCTGCCGGGTCCCGCGATCGCGAGCCCCGCCGCGGCCAGGCCCAGGGTCGCGGCGTACTCGTAGCCGCCGCTCGTGTTGAAGAAGCCGTTGGGAGTGTGCACTGCGGCCGCGCCGGCCATGGCACCGGCCGCGGCTGCCCCGGCGGCGGGGGTCGCGAGACCGAGGGCGAGGAGTGCGCCGCCGCCGGTCTCGGCCAGCCCGGCCGCCCTGGCGCTCGCCTTGCCCGGCGCGTACCCCACCGACTCCATGAAGGCGCCGGTCCCCTCGATGCCGTGCCCGCCGAACCAGCCGAACAGCTTCTGCGTCCCGTGCGCGGCGAGGACACCTCCCGTGCCCAGGCGGAGGAGCAGCAGGCCCAGATCACGTCGGTCGAATGTGGTCACGGTGACTCCCGGAACGGACGGCGATGCTCGGACGGTTCCCCTCCCGCGTATCCACCGTCGCACCGATGACACGCCTGGGGCGGCCCCGCGCGGCCGTTCGAGTGGCGCCGGGCTCGTCGGGGGTGGCCCAGGCGCGGGGTTCGGTGGCCGCCCCTCGCCCCGCCGCGCGCTCCCGGTGGCGGGTGGATTCCGACGGTGTGAGGCTGACCGGCATGACGATCGCACCCGCCAGACTCAGTGACCCGACCGTCCGCGCCTTCGTCAACGCCGTGAACGCGCACGACCGCGACGCCTTCATGGCCCTCCTCGCCGACGGCGCGACCATGTCGGACGACGGCACCGACCGGGACCTCGCGGACTGGACCGACCGGGAGATCTTCTCCTCCCACGGCCACATGGAGGTCAGGCGGGAGTCCGACGGCGGCCGCTCCCTGGTCGCCGACTACCGCAACGACACCTGGGGCGAGATGCGCACCGCCTGGCGTTTCACGGTGTCGGAGGACGGCAGGATCTCCCACTTCGAGACCGGCCAGGCCTGACACCACACCGGACACCCGGCTCCCTGAGCTCTTCCTCCGCAAGGGCTTGCCCTCGTGTGCGCTCCAACTCCTACCGTCCTCGGGCATGGAGACAGAGACGAACACGTACACGAGGCCCCTCGGCCGCAGCGGCATCCGGGTCAGCGCCCTCGGCTTCGGCTGCTGGGCCATCGGGGGCGAGTGGCAGTCCGCCGACGGGCAGCCGCTGGGCTGGGGCAGGGTCGACGACGAGGAGTCCGTACGGGCGGTGCGCCGCGCCCTCGACCTCGGTGTGACCTTCTTCGACACGGCCGACGTGTACGGCGCGGGCCACAGCGAACGCGTGCTCGGCCGCGCCCTCGGCAGGCGCCGAGCGGACGTCGTCGTGGCCACCAAATGGGGCAACCTCTTCGACGAGCGCACCCGCACCGCCGCCGGCCAGGACGACACCCCTGCCCACGCCCGCCGCGCGCTCACCGCCTCCCTCGACCGCCTCGGCACGGACCACGTCGACCTCTACCAGCTCCACATCTCCGACGCCGACCCCGAGCGGGCGGCCGAACTCCGGGACATCTGCGAGGAGTTCGTCCGCGAGGGACTGATACGGGCGTACGCGTGGAGCACCGACGACCCGGACCGGGCCGCCGTGTTCGCGAAGGGGGCGCACTGCGCGGCCGTCCAGCACCGGCTGAACGTCCTCCAGGACGCGCCCGAACTCCTCGCCCTCTGCGAGGAGTCGAACCTGGCGAGCGTCAACCGCAGCCCCCTCGCCATGGGTCTGCTCACCGGCAAGCACACCCCGGGGCGCCCCCTGGCGGCCGGTGACATCCGCAGTACCCCGCCCGCCTGGCTGCCGGGCTTCACCGCGGACACCGGCGCCGACCCCGAGTGGCTCGGCCGGGTCGAGGCGTTGCGGGAGATCCTCACCAGCGAGGGTCGTACCCTCGCGCAGGGCGCCCTCGCCTGGATCTGGGCCCGCAGCTCCCGGACCGTGCCCATACCGGGCTTCCGCTCGGTCGCCCAGGCCGAGGAGAACGCGGGCGCCCTCGCGAAGGGGCCGCTCTCCGCGGACCAGCTGGCCGAGGTCGACCGGGTCCTGGGGCGGTGAGCGGGCCGTCCCGCCGTTGAAGGCCCACTGCAGGGGGAACGGGGTGGGGCAACGCCCGGAGCGGAGCGGTATGGCGGGGCAGCCGTCCCGTACCCCGGTGCACACCTCGCGGTCCCACGCGAGGTCCGCCCCCACCCGGAGCGCGGGACGGCTGCCCCCTCCCCCCCTCGGTGTGGTGACGGAAGCCGTCTCCTCCAACTGTGAAGCCGAGATGTGAAGCTCCGGTGGAGGAGTGATGAGCATATGACTCCCACGTGCTCGGATGGCCCGGAGTGACATCTTCCGTTTGTGTAGGTTGAGTGCTGGACGAATGGCCCGGCAGGCTCAGCCGCGCCCACGTACGGCATCGTCACCGCCGTCACCGCCGCCATCGCCGTCGCGAACTGCACATTCGCCTTCAGTGGCGGCTCCGCCATGCGCCGCACGGTCCGGGCCGCATCGGCGACGTCCATCACGGGCTCGCATGAGCCGCCCGTTCGCCTGCGGGACCCCTTGGCTCATCCGTTCGGTCATGGCCGTCGCCGTGTCGCCGATGTCGGTCTGCCCGACCGCGATGCCGTACGGCCGGCCGTCGAGCGCGAGCGACGTGGTCAGGCCCGTCAGCGCGGCTTGATCGCCGTACCGTATCCCGCCAGGCCGCGTGGTCCGGCTCCTCCACCGGCACGCCGCCCGGCCCGCCACCGCCCCCGGTGCCCGGCAGTTCCAGGGCCACGGCGCGCCCGATACCGGAGCCCGCACCCGTCACGATCGCGATCTTCGTTCCCCCGGTCCTCATGGGCGTGCGGCGCAGGGGAGGGGGCGCGGCGCGCCGAGCCGGAAGAGGCGGGCCATGCGGAACTCATCCGTCCGCCATCTGGCTGTTGTGTACGGGACAGAAGGTCGTCGAACCTGGCCACTCCAATGCCAACGGACAACTACCGTCAGGGGAGGGGCAGATGACTCACACAGCCCAGAGGACGACCCGGCCACACTCGTCGCACTCGCCGGAACTGCGCGCTGCCGCACGTCACTTCGACCGCCGTCGCTTCCTCACCGTCACCGGCGCCGCCGCCGCGCTCGCCCTCGCCACCAACCTCCCGGCGGCGGGCGCCGCGGCCGCCGCCGAACTGGACCCGCGCCACCTCACCGAGAACCCCTTCACCCTCGGCGTGGCCTCCGGCGACCCGCTGCCCACCTCCCTGCTCCTGTGGACCCGGCTCGCCCCCAAGCCGTACGAGCCCGACGGCGGTCTGCCCGCCGAACGCGTCATCGTCCGCTGGGAGGTGGCCCGCGACGAGGACTTCCGACGCATCGTCAGACGGGGCGCCGCCATCGCCCACCCCGAGTTCCACCACACCGTCCACGTCGAGGTCCCCTACCTCGACCCGGGCCGCGAGTACTACTACCGCTTCCGCGTAGGCTCCTGGATCAGCGACAGCGGCCGCACCCGGACCGCCCCCGGACGCGGCCGTCTCGGCGGCTCCTCCGGGCTCTCCTTCGCGGCCGTCTCCTGCCAGCGGTACGACCAGGGCTACTACACCGCCTACCGGCACCTCGCGAACGAGGACATCGATGTCGTCCTCCACCTCGGGGACTACCTCTACGAGTACGCCGTGAACGCCGTGGGCGGCGCCCGCAACTACACCGACCGCGTGCTGCCCGCCCACTTCAACCGCGAGACCGTCACCCTGGAGGACTACCGGCTGCGCTACGCCCTCTACAAGACCGACCCCGACCTCCAGGCCGCCCACCGCGCGCACCCCTTCGTCGTCACCTGGGACGACCACGAGACCGAGAACAACTACGCGGGCGACGACGACGAGCACGACAGCCCGCCCGAGGAGTTCCTGCTGCGCCGCGCCGCCGCCTACCGCGCTTACTGGGAGAACCAGCCGCTGCGCCCGCGGCAGCGGCCCGACGGGCCCGACATGCGGCTCTACCGCCGCTTCACCTGGGGCCGCCTCGCCCAGTTCGACATACTCGACACCCGCCAGTACCGCGACAACCAGGCCCAGGGCGACGGCTGGCAGATCCCCGGCCCGGAGTCCGCCGACCCGGCGCGCTCCATCACGGGCGACGAGCAGGAACAGTGGCTGCTGGACGGCTGGGCCGAGTCCGACGCCATCTGGAACGTCGTCCCCCAGCAGGTCACCTTCTCCCAGCGCCGCAACGCCGTCGGCGAGAACTACAAGGTGTCGATGGACTCCTGGGACGGCTACCGGGCCTCCCGCGAACGCGTCCTCGCCGGCGCGGACGACGCCGGCATCGAGAACCTGATGGTCCTCACCGGCGACGTCCACGTGGGCTACGCCTTCGACATCAAGCGCGACTTCGACGACCGCTCCTCGCGCACGGTCGGCGCGGAACTCGTCGCCACCTCCGTCAGCAGCGGCGGCAACGGCTCCGACAAGCCCGCCAACTGGGACACCTACATGACCGCCAACCCGCACCTGCGGTTCTACAACGGCCGCCGCGGCTATCTGACGGTCTCCCTCGGCAGGACGCAGGCCCGCGCCGACTTCCACGCCCTGCCGTTCGTGACGACGCCGGACGCGGGCCTGACCACGGTCGCGTCGTTCGCGATGGAGGCGGGCAACCCGGGGCTCACGCCGGTGTAGCCACCAGATCGCCGTCCCGCCGGCCGTCCTCGCCGGGGTAGCGGACCCCGACGCGGTCCCTGATCGCGTCGAGCGTCCGCATCACGGCGAGGGTGCCGTCGAGCGGGACCAGCGGGGACTCGGTCTCGCCGGCGCGCAGGGCCCGCATCACCTCGGTGGCCTCGTGCCGGAAGCTGTTGCGGGGGCCGTCGGCCGGGTCCGCGGCGAAGGTCTGCGGCTCACGGCCGTCGCGGTGCAGCACGAAGTGGTCCGGGAAGAAGAAGCCGTTCGGGATGTCGATACGGCCCCGCGAGCCGGTGACCGACGCCGAGGTGGCCGTACCGCCGACGATGGAGCAGTGCACCGAAGCGATGGCACCGCTCTCCCAGGAGAGCAGTGCTCCGGTCTGGAGATCGACGCCCTCGTCCGAGAGCACCGCTCTCCCCGTGACGTCGGAGGGCTCCCCGAGCAGCAACTGCGCGAACGAGATCGGGTAGACCCCGAGGTCGAGCAGCGCGCCCCCGCCCTGTGCCGGGTCCCGCAGCCGGTGGGACGGAGGGAACGGCCCCGCCAGCCCGAAGTCCGCCTGCACGGTCCGCACGTCACCGATCACGCCGTCCCGCACCAGCTCCGCGAGCCGCCGGACCAGCGGATTGCAGTACATCCACATGGCCTCCATCAGGAACGCCCCGCGCCCCCGCGCCAGCGCGACCAGTTCCTCGGCCTCGCGCACGTTCAGCGTGAACGGCTTCTCGCACAGCACCCCCCGGCCGGCCTCCAGGCACATCCCGGCGGCCACCCGGTGCGCCGAGTGCGGCGTGGCGACGTACACCACGTCGACGTCCTCGTCCTCGGCGAGCGCGCGCCACTCGCTGTACGCCCGCGGTATCCCGAACCGTTCGGCGAACGCCTTCGCCGGGCCCTCGCTGCGCGACGCGACCGCCACGACCTCGGCGTCCGGCAGATCGACGAGATCGGCCGTGAAGCTCGCGGCGATCCCCCCGGTCGCCAGAATCCCCCACCGCACCCGTCCGTCGTGCGCCATCGCCACCCCTGTCCTCGGCCCAGGGCGCGGTGGTGACCCCGCCCACGTCGTACGAGCTGAGAGCATAGGTGGCGGAGCGAACGGACAGGGAGGGGCACATGCCCGAGGGGCACATACCCGGCTCGGCGGCGGCCGAGTCGCACACGGTGGCGGCGGCCGGGCACCCGGAGCCGGGCTCGGCGGCGGCGACCGGACCGACACAGGGGCCGCCCGAGGCGGAGGTGTCCGACTCCGGGCACCCGCCCTCGGGCGCCGGCCCGGCGGAGCGGCCGGCGGGGGCCCGGCCCGACCCGGCACCGGCTCAGCCGACCGCCGAACGGCCGCCGTCGGACCCCGCCCCCACGAAGCGGGCCGGCCGGGGCCGCCGGCCGGCGTCCCACCAGCCCGCGAGCCCCGCGAGCCCGGCGAGCCCCGCGAACCCCGTGGAGACGACGTCCGCGCCGCACCCCGGCCCGGCGAAGGCCACCACCGCCGGCCCGCGCCGCACCGGCCTCCTCGTCACCCTCATCCTCGGCGGGCTCACCGCGACGCCGCCCCTGGCGATGGACATGTACCTCCCCGCCCTGCCGGAGGTCACCAACTCCCTGCACGCCCCCGCCGCCACGGTCCAGCTCACCCTCACCGCCTGCCTCGCCGGAATGGCCCTCGGCCAGCTGCTGATCGGCCCGATGAGCGACCGCTGGGGCCGCAGGCGCCCGCTCCTGCTCGGCCTCGTCGTCTACATCCTGGCCACCGCGCTGTGCGCCCTCGCCCCCACCGTCGAGACCCTCATCGCGTTCCGCCTGGTGCAGGGCCTCGCGGGCTCCGCCGGGATCGTGATCGCCCGGGCCGTGGTACGCGACCTGTACGACGGGCACGCCATGGCCCGTTTCTTCTCCACCCTGATGCTGATCTCAGGGGTGGCCCCGATCGTCGCGCCCCTCGTCGGCGGCCAGATCCTCCGCGTCACCGACTGGCGGGGCGTGTTCGTCGTCCTCACCGTCATCGGCGCCGCCCTCCTCGCGGTCGTCTGGGCGAGGCTCCCCGAGACGCTCGCCCCCGCCGAACGCCACGGCGGCGGCGTCGGCGAGACCCTGCACGCCATGCGCGGCCTGCTCACCGACCGCGTCTTCATGGGCTACGTCCTCGCCGGCGGCTTCGCCTTCGCCGCCCTCTTCGCCTACATCAGCGCCTCCCCGTTCGTGATCCAGGAGATCTACGGCGCCTCCCCGCAGACCTTCAGCGTCCTCTTCGGCGTCAACTCGGTCGGCCTCGTCATCGTCGGCCAGGTCAACGGCAAGGTCCTCGTCGGCCGCGTGAGCCTCGACAAGGTGTTCGCGGTCGGCCTCGCCGTCATCACCCTCGCCGCGACCGCCCTGCTGCTGATGTCGCTGGGCGTCTTCGGCGAGGTCGGTCTGGTCCCGGTCGCCGCGGCCCTGTTCGTGCTGATGTCCGCCATGGGCGTCACCCTCCCCAACACCCAGGCCCTCGCCCTCATGCGGGTACGCCACGCGGCGGGTTCGGCGTCGGCGCTGCTGGGTACGTCGTCCTTCCTGATCGGCGCGATAGCGTCCCCCCTGGTCGGCGTCGCGGGCGAGGAAACCGCCGTCCCCATGGCGGTCGTCCAACTCACCGCGACACTGGTGGCCGCGACCTGCTTCGTGGCACTGTGCCGTCCTTGGAACAAGCGTACGAAGGCAGAGGGCGGGGGTGCCCCCGTCCCGAGCGGAGCCGAGAGGAAGGGGGAGGAGAGCTGAGCGCGCCGAGACTGCGCACGGACACCCCGGAACGGGCCGGACTCGACCCCGAGGAACTGCGCCATCTCGTACGCGAGGTGCGCGCGCTGACGGAAGGGGACCGGCCGCTGGCCCCCGCCGCCGTCGTCCTCGCCGGCCGCGGTCCGGTCATCGCCGTCGAGGAGGCGGCGGGTTGGGCGGTCCGCTACGAGGCCTACGACGAACACACCGGCACCGGGGTGGAACTGCCGCCTCGGTCCCGTGTTCCGGCGACCCCCGACACCCCCTTCGACCTGGCCTCCCTCACCAAGCTCTTCACCGCCGTGGCGGCGGTCCAGCAGCTGGAGCGCGGCACCCTCGGCATCGACGCGAAGGTCGCGGCGTACCTCCCCGACTTCACCGGCGCCGCCGCGCACGGCCTGACCGTCCGCCACCTCCTCACCCACACGTCCGGTCTGCGGCCCGAACTCCCGCTGTACGACTGCGGGTCCGCCGAGGCCCGGCGGGCGATGCTGCGGCGCGAGGAGCCGGTGACGGAGCCCGGGACGACGTACCTCTACTCCGACCTCAACCTCCTGCTCCTCCAGCACGTCCTCGAACGCCTCACGGGCCGGGGCCTGGACGACCTGATCCATGCCGGCATCACCCGCCCCCTCGGCATGACGGCCACGGCCTTCGGGCCCTGCCCCGGGGCGGCGGCGACGGAGGACCAGCGCCGGCCCTGGGGCAAGGCCGAGCGGGGCATGCTGCGGGGCGAGGTCCACGACGAGAACGCCTGGGCCCTCGGCGGGGTCGCGGGCCATGCGGGGCTCTTCTCGACGGCCCGCGACCTCGCGGTGTTCTGCCGGACCCTGCTCGCGGGCGGCTCCTACGGCCCCGCCCGCATCCTCGGCCCCGACTTCGTCGAGCTGATGCTGACGCCGCCGGGTCTCGGGTTCGCGCTCGACCAGCCGTGGTTCATGGGCGAGTTGGCGGGCCGTGGAGCCGCCGGCCACACCGGCTTCACCGGCACGTCCCTGGTCCTCGACCAGGCGACGGACACCTTCCTGATCCTCCTGACCAACGCGGTCCACCCCCGCCGCGGAGCCTCCTTGAACGCGGCCCGCGCGGCTGCGGGGACACGGGTGGCTCGGGCGGTGCGGGGGATGTGAGGGGTGGCGCGCCATCAACGTGCGCGACCCGGACGCCACCGACGACGCGGTCGATCACGGCACCATCCACCAGGCGTACCGCGACGGAAGGGAGGACCGGCTCGGCGGCTCGGCCTGGTCCTCAACGCCATCGTGCTCCGGACCCCGACCCCATCGCGGCCTCGACCGCCCGCCGACCCGCGCCGCGGCAAAACCCGCCTGCCTGTCGTCAACCACCGAGCTGGAGCCCCCAGCGCGCCGCACTCGACAAAGGGGCGGTCGTGCGGCGCGGCCAGGGGTACACCCTGCGCGTCACCGCGGTCCCGGCCGTGCACTGCCGGCTCCTCGCTCTCTGTCGACCGCTCGACGACGGCTCTGAGTGTGCTGAGTGTGCTGAGCGTGTGGCGGGCCGCCCCGACCGCCGTCACCGCGTTCCCGGCGGGACGACGGCCCGGACGGACGACGCCGGCAGCGCTCAACACCGCGCCTTGACGCTCGTCAGGGTTGACCGCCGCGCGCACCTGCGTTCCGCGTCACGGGAGGACCGCTCCGCGGGCCGCCGTCCGGATACGACGGGCTGTGGGCCGCCGAGGCTGCTCGGCGGGGCGGGCGGGTGGGACCGGGCGCCCCATAGAATCGGCACGTGAACGCCCCCTCGTCCCCAGCCGATACGCTCCGGACCGCCCTCGCCACCCTGCTCGACGGTCTGCCGCCGAGGGCGGCCGCGCAGGCGGTGGAGCGGCTGATCGTGAACTACCGGGGACGGACGCCCACCGACGCCCCGGTGCTGCGGGACCGGTCGGACGTGGTGGCGTACGCGGCGTACCGGATGCCGGCCACGTTCGAGGCGGTGTGCGCGGCGCTGGAGGCGTTCGCGGGGGCGGTGCCCGGCTGGGAGCCCGGCAGCCATGTGGACGTCGGCGGGGGGACGGGCGCGGCGACGTGGGCCGTGAACGCGACCTGGGCGGGCGGACGCCCGGTGACGGTGCTCGACTGGGCGGAACCGGCGCTCGCACTCGGCCGGGAGATCGCCGCGGCCAACCCTGATCTGAAGGCCGCCGACTGGCAGCGCTCTCGTATCGGATCGGCGCTCACCATCGAGAGCACCGATCTCGTCACCATCTCCTATGTCCTCGGCGAGCTCACCGACGCCGACCGCACCGCCGTCGTCGACGCCGCCGCGGCCGCCGCGCAGGCCGTCGTGGTCATCGAACCCGGCACCCCCGGCGGCTACGCCCGCGTCATCGACGCCCGCGACCGCCTCGTCGCCGCCGGGTTCCATATCGCCGCGCCCTGCCCGCACAGCGCCGCCTGCCCGATCGTCCCCGGCGAGGACTGGTGCCACTTCTCCGCCCGCGTCAGCCGCTCCTCCCTGCACCGGCAGGTCAAGGGCGGCTCCCTGGCGTACGAGGACGAGAAGTTCAGCTACGTCGCCGCGACCCGCTTCGCCCCGGCCCCGGCCGCCTCCCGCGTCGTCCGCAAGCCCCAGATCCGCAAGGGCCAGGTCCTCCTCGACCTCTGCGGAACCGAGTCCCCGACCGCTGCGGAGGCCCCGGCCGCCAGCGACGCCCCGGCCACCACCGCCGTCGCCGGGAGCGGGTCCGGTACCGGCCCCGTCCCCACCCTCGGCCGGACCACGGTCACCAAACGCCACGGCCTCCTCTACAAGGCCGCCCGCGACGCCGACTGGGGCGACGCCTGGCCCCCGCCGACCGGGGACGACGACCGGGCCTGAGCGCTTGGCCACCGCACAGGGGGCTGCTAGTACGACGACGGAGGCTGAGGCCCGCCCGGCGGGTACGGCTGGGCGGCGGGTGGTGTCGGCCAGGGATGTGAGGACTGCGGCAGGCCGGGCACCGCGGGGGCGGAGCCCTTCGCGCCGAAGAGAGTGATCACGGTCGCGGCGACGGCCAGCAGAGCGGCGAGGACCAGCAGATAGAAACCGAGGCCGAAGCTCATGGTCTGGGTGTCCGACTCCCACTGCGTGACGCTGACCGACTCCATCGCGACCGCCAGGGTCGTGCCGAACAGCACCGCCCCGCCCGCGACACCGAGCCCACGGCGCAGCGGTAGCCGTCGCCCGGGGCCCAGCAGCAGGAACACGGCCGCCACCAGGGCGGCGACGATCCCGACGAGCAGCGAGACCCCGTCGAACTGCACGGTGTCGACCACTCCGTCCGCCGCCAGGCCCTCGGCGAACTCGTTGCGGTGGGACCACGCCTTCGACACGCTCTCGACGGCCACCTCGTCCTTCTCCCTGTCGCGGTAGCTCACCGCCGAGTTCAGGGTGGTGAACGAACCGCCGATGGTGAGGGCCGCCCCGACGGCCAGCAGCGCGCCCGACAGCCGGTCGGACACCCCGCCTGTTCCTCCCGGCGGTCGCACCGGTGCGCTCGCGTAGGGATACGGGGCCGTCGGAGGGGGAGGGGCCGGCCAACCCTGTCCGGACGCCGGGGACGCCGGGGACGCCGGGGGTGCCGGGGGAGCAGGCGGCTGGGCAACCGGAGGTGGGGATGCCGGGGGCTGGGGCGGTGTGGCGGGCGGGTCCGTCGGCCGGCCGGATTGCGTCGGTTCCGTCATCTCATGATGATACTGAGGTCAGTTCGTGTACATAAGGTGAACTCGTCCTGTCAAAAGGCGAGTTGCGGCCGCCAAAACCGGTTGCGGCGCCCGTGCCGCCTCGGGCTAAGTCTTGGATCATGTCGACGACAGCGCTGTGCCTGGAAGAGCTGACCCCCGCCAACATCGAGACCGCGCTGGGCATTCGTGTCCGCCCGGACCAGGAGCACCTGGTGGAGCCGGTGGCGCACTCCCTCGCGGAGGCGTACGTCCGTCCCGGCGTCGCCTGGCCCCGCCTCATCAAGGACGGTGACCGGGCCGTCGGCTTCCTCATGGCCTTCCTCGACATCGACTGGAAGGGTGACGGCAGCGGCACGGACATCCGCTCCGGTCTGTGGCGTCTCAACATCGACGCCGGTGAACAGGGCCGCGGTTACGGCCGTTTCGCCGTCGAGGCCGTCGCCGCCGAGATACGCCGCCGTGGCGGCACCCGCCTCTACGTCACCTGGCATCCGGGCCCCGACGGCCCCGAGGCCTTCTATCTGCGCCTCGGCTTCCGCCTCACCGGCGAGACCAGCGGGGGCCAGACAGTGGGGGTGCTGGAACTGTCCGACCGGCCGTCCGGCTGACCCCCACCGCCGTCCGGATGATGCCGGCCCGCCCTCCGATGACACCGGACGGCCATCCGCCCGAGATCTGTGACCGTTGAACTTCCGCCCCGCCGCGGCCCGAGGCCCCGCCGCGGCCCGAGGCCCCGCCGCGGCCCGAGGCCCCGCCGCGGCCCGAGGCCCCGCCGCGGCCCGAGGCCCCGGCGGGGCGGACCCGCGCCTGTTCGTCACGGCTCGCGTCCTTGACGCCCCGCGCTCATGACGTCTCCTCGCTCGCCCCCGCCCTCCCGGCGCCTTCTTCCGCGCGTTTCTCCTGGAGCTTCCGCAGGAGCTCACGCTTCTGGGTCTGCGGGTCGACGCCGCCGCCGACCCGGCCGCCGCGCTCGCCGCCCCGCAGTGCCTTGCGGCCCAGGTTCCGGCGGGCGCCGCCCACTCCCAGCATGTTTCCTGCTCCACCACGGGTCATGTCGGTCTCCTCGTCCTCCGGTCGCCTCTCCGGCCTTAACGTGACGATACGGTTCGTCTCGCAACCGGTTGCTCCACTGTCCGGCGAGACGCACCGTCTTGTCAACCTGATAAATTCGACACATGGCCAACAAGACCGCCCCTGACTCCACTCGCCGCAGCGAGAAATCCCGCCGCGCCATCTACGACGCCGCCCTCGCCCTGGTCGGTGAGGTCGGCTACCAGAAGACGACCATCGAGGGCATCGCCGCCCGCGCCGGCGTCGGCAAGCAGACGATCTACCGCTGGTGGTCGTCCAAGGGGGACGTCCTGCTGGAGGCGTTCCTCGACCTGAGCGCCCAGGCGGCGGAGGCCGCGGCCCGGCCGGAGGTCCTCGGGGAGCGGGCCCAGTACGAGATCCCCGACACCGGCGACCTCGAAGCCGACCTCAAGGCCGTCCTGCGCGCCACCGTGGACGAGCTGCTCGACCCCAAGTTCGAGGTCCCCTCGCGCGCGCTCGCCGCCGAGGGTGTCGTCAACCGGCAACTCGGCACCGAGTTCGTCGCCAAACTTCTCGAACCCCAGCTCCAGCTGTATGTGAAGCGCCTGCGCGCGGCCCAGGAGCAGGGCGCCGTGCGCCCCGACGTCGACCCGCGCATCGCCCTGGAACTCTTCGTCTCGCCGCTCGCCCAGCGCTGGCTCCAGTACACGGGCCCCATCTCGTACGACTACACGGACGCCCTGGTCGAATACGCCCTGTACGGCCTCGCCCCCCGCTGACGCCGTCAACTCTCCGCCCAGGTGTGACCCAACCGACCGGGCGGAGCCTCGGGCCAGGAGGTAAATCCCGCCAAAGCGTGCAATAGCACGCCATCCCTGTCCGCGCTCCGGCTTCACCCCGCCTGCCCCGGACAGGGGCTCCGGCTCCCCACGGCGCACGATGGTGGGACGATGAGGCATGCTGGCGTTACGACAGCGAGGCGAGGGGATAGATGAGCGCGACGTTCGGCGGCCGGACCGGTCGGCGGGGCAGGATCTCCGAGTGGCTGCGGGGCCGACGCGCAGGCCGCCCGCTCGACGAGACCCCCGACGCCGCCGGCCGGGAGGCGATGCTGCTCGCAGCGGCCGCCGCCGGACTCCCGCTCGCGCCCGCCGCGTACCCCTCCGGCTACCGGTGCTCCTGCGACCGCGTCGGCTGTCCGACCCCCGCCCGGCATCCGGTGTCCTTCGCCTGGCAGACCCAGTCCACCACCGACCGCGCCCAGGTGGAGCGGTGGGCCCGGCACCAGCCGGAGGCCAATTTCATCACCGCGACCGGCATGGTCCACGACGTGCTCGACGTACCGCTCGCCGCCGGACGGCAGGCCCTGGAGCGGCTGCTCGCCGCCGGTGTCGAGGTGGGGCCCGTCGCGGAGTCGGAGTCCGAGTCGGACGACGGACGGCTCCTCTTCTTCACCCACACCCGGGGCACCCCCGAGGACGAGGACGAGTGGTGGCCCTGCGAGCTGGACTGCCACCCGGAGACCATGGACGAGCACCCCGGTCTGCGCTGGCACTGCCGGGGCTCCTACGTCCTCGTACCGCCCGCCAGGCTCCCCGGCGACGTCGCCGTCCGCTGGGTACGCGGCCCGGAGCACCCGCTGCCGGACCCGCTGAGCCTGCTGGAGATCCTCACCGACGAATGCGCCCGCCACGTGGGCGGGGACTCGGGCCCGGCCTGGCCCCACCGAGGCTGACCCCGGGGAGCGTCCCCCGCCCTCCGCGACGCCCCCGCCGAGCGCGTCCCCCGCCTCCAGGGCCGCCCCCGTCCGTCACTCGCCCTTCGCCGACGTGAGCCCGCCCACCTGGCCGAGGAATCTCACCTGTTCGTCCGAGGCCGTGCGCGCCGGGTCCAGGACCGCCTGGTTGGAGATGAACTCCAGTGTCAGCGACTGCCTCGGCTCGCCCGTCATCAGCGCCCTGACGGCCGCGTCGTCGACGGGGATGTCCACTCCCTGCGCGGCCGTCTGCTTCTCGTAGTGGCGGGTCGTGAAGAAGACCAGCGCCCCGCCGTCCGTGGTGCGCAGCCCGACCGGCGCGTAGTCGCCGTTCGTCAGGGCCTCGTCGACGTACTGCCGCACGATGCCCGGCCGTTCGGCGTTCTTCTGGCGCTTGGCGCGCTCCTCCGAGGTGTACGGGCCGTCGGCGAAGAGGGCGCTGTCCTCCTTCAGGTACGTCACGTACTTGTCGGGCAGCTCCGACGGGGCCACGGACAGCTGGGGGTCGTCGGCGGAGACGACCTGGGCGTAGCCGTCCTCGTCCTTCTCGAACTGCGGCACGTCCTCGGCCGGCAGGATCGTGAGGAAGGACACCTCCCACAGGTCGTTCAGACCGTCGCGGGTGAACACGAACAGCCAACGGTCGGTGTCCCGGCCCTTGTTGGCGGCCGCGTCGACGAGGAACCAGCGGGGCCAGGCCGCCTTCTCCGGGATCGTGTACTTCACGTCGCTCAGCTTCAGCGGCACATGGTCGGGGTTGCCGCTCGGGTTGATCTTCGCGCCCGAGCGGAGCTTGCCGCCGTCGATGTCGGCGAGGGCCCCGGTCACCCGAGAGGCGTCCCGGGACTGGTCGTACTCCTTGTCCGCCTCGTTGTACGCGGTGGTGAACTCCTCCAGCGCACGGGCGGCCTCGCCCTGCGTCGCCGTGCGGACGATCTCCAGGTCGCCGCGGACCACCACGCACCCGCTCGCCGTCAGCGACAGCACGGCCACCGCTGTGGTCAGCAGCGCTCCACGGCCGTACGACCGAAGCCGGCGCCGCCCCTCGCGCGTACGGACCGGACGAACCTCACGAAGCCTTCGTGTGCTCGGAACCCCGCGAACCCAGCTCATCAGGAACCTTCACCTTCCCCTTCCCGGAGGCGAACCCTACCGGGGCGAGGAACAGCGCGAGCGTCGGGACCAGATACAGGAGCCAGACCGTGACTTGGAGGACCGTCGGGTCGGGCTGGAAGTTGAACACGCCCTTCAGCAGGGTGCCGTACCAGCTGTCCGGCGGGATCGTGCCCGTGATGTCGAACGCCTTGTCCGTCAGACCGGGCAGGAAGTCCGCCTCCTGGAGGTCGTGGAAGCCGTACGCGAGGACACCTGCCGCGACCACGACCAGCATGCCGCCCGTCCACGTGAAGAACTTGGACAGGTTGATGCGCAGGGCACCCCGGTAGAACAGCCAGCCGAGGACGACCGCGCTCGCGAGGCCCAGCAGCACACCGATCAGCGGGCCCTCCGTGCCGTCGCTGGACGCCCGGACCGACGTCCATACGAACAGCGAGGTCTCCAGGCCCTCCCGGCCCACCGCCAGGAACGCGGTCGCCACCAGGGCGCCCGTGCCCAACCGGAGGGCCGCGTCGAGCTTTCCGTGCAGCTCGGACCGCAGGTGCCGGGCCGTGCGGCGCATCCAGAAGACCATCCACGTCACCAGGCCCACCGCGAGGATGGACAGCGAGCCGCCGAGTGCCTCCTTCGCCTCGAACGTCATCTCCTGCGAGCCGAATTCGAGGACGCAGCCGAAGGCCAGGGCGAGACCGACGGCGGCACCGACACCGATCCAGATGGGCTCGAGGGCGTCCCTGCGTTCCGTCCGCACCAGATAGGCGATGAGGATGCAGACGACGAGACTGGCCTCCAGGCCCTCGCGCAGTCCGATCAGATAGTTCGCGAACACGGCGTCAGCCCTCCGTCGTCGAGGAGAACAGCGCCCGTCCCCACCAGTCGTCCTCGTCCCGGACGCCCGGCGGGACGGCGAAGACCGCCGAACCCACGTGCTGGATGTACTCGTTGAGCGCGTCGGTGGCCAGGTTGCGCTGGATCGGGATGAACCCCTTGCGCACGTCCCGCTGGTACGCGAGGAAGAACAGCCCCGCGTCCAGCCGGCCGAGGCCGTCGGTGCCGTCGGTGAAGGAGTAGCCGCGGCGCAGGATCGTCGCCCCGTCGTTGGAGTCGGGGTGCGCGAGCCGTACGTGTGCGTCGGGCTTCATCGCCTTCAGGAACGGCTCGTCCCGCTCCTTCGCCTTGCCGACCGGCGCGCCCTCGCCCTTGTCGCGGCCGAAGATGTCCTCCTGCTCCTGCAGCGAGGTCCGGTCCCAGGGCTCGATGTGCATCCGGATGCGCCGGGCCACCAGGTACGAGCCGCCGGCCATCCAGGCGGGCCCGTCCTTCCCGTCCACCCACACGTGCTTCTTCAGGCGGGCGGTCTCCGTGCCCGCGATGTTGCGGGTGCCGTCCTTGAACCCCATGAGGTTGCGCGGGGTCTGCGCCTCCGGCGTGGTCGACGAGGTCTTGCCGAAGCCGAGCTGGGACCAGCGCACCGACA
Source organism: Streptomyces sp. NPDC042364 (assembly GCF_056437585.1). Lineage (NCBI taxonomy): Bacteria > Bacillati > Actinomycetota > Actinomycetes > Kitasatosporales > Streptomycetaceae > Streptomyces > Streptomyces sp. NPDC042364. The sequence continues at coordinate 144,868 of NZ_JBWKAJ010000001.1, forward strand.
CCTTGCCGAAGCCGATCCGGGCGAGGTTGCGGATGGCGTGCACCGCGACCTGCGGATCGTCCGCGCACGCCTGTACGCACAGGTCGCCGCCGCTGCGGGCCCGGTCCAGGTTGTCGCCGGCGAACCGCGGCAGGTCCACCAGCGCCTCGGGCCGCTGCGTCGCCAGCCCGAACCGCTCGAACAGCGAGGGCCCGAAGCCGATGGTGAGCGTCAGCCGGGACGGCTTCAGCCCCAGCGCCTCCCCGGTGTCGTCCGGCGGCGCCTCGGCGAGACCGCCGTACGCGCCGTCGCCGACCGCCTTCCCCGCGGTCATCCGGCGCGCGGCCTCCGTCCAGTCCTTCAGCATCGCCACGAACGCCTCGCGGTCGTCCGTCTCCACGTCGAACGCGGCGAAGTGCAGCCTGTCCTGCACCGGCGTCGCGATACCGGCCTGGTGGACGCCGTGGAAGGCGATGGGACCGCCGGCCGCGGCCGGGGTCCGCCCGGTGTCCTCGCCGGGCCGGGCCACGGCCACGGCGCCCCCGGCGACGGCGGCGCCCAGCGCGAGGCCGGCGCCGCCCCAGCCGATCAGCGCACGCCGCGACGGCGCACGCGAGCCGTCCCCGGCGGACGCGGCGGCCGCGCTCCCCGAGGCGCCGCCCGTGGTCGTCCCCGAGGCGCCGCCCGTGGTCTTCCCCGAGGTGCCGTCGGTGGTGTTCCCGGCGATGTTCCCGGTGGTGTCCGTCATGACTGCCGATCCTCTTCCGTCGCCTACTTCACGACCGCAGCGGCGAGCTGCGAGAGCGGCTCCGCCAGCGCGTTCACCGCGTCCGACAGCTTGTTGCGCTCGGCCTCGCCGACCTTGTCGTAGGAGACGAAGTCGTAACCCGTCTTGTCCTTGCGGTACTTGTCGAGCAGCGTGTTCAGCGCCGTGAACTGCTTGTCGAGTTCCTTCGCCAGCTCCGGGTCGTTCTCGGCGGCGACGGCCTTCAGCAGCCGGTACGACTCCTCGGCGCCCTCGACGTTCGCCTTGAAGTCGACCAGGTCGGTGTGCGAGTAACGCTCCTCCTCGCCGGTGACCTTGCCGGTGGAGACCTCGTCGAGGAGTTCCTTGGCGCCGTTGGCCATGGAGGTCGGGGTGATCTCCGCCTTGCCGACCCGCTTCTGCCAGTCCACCAGGTCCGTCACCAGCTGGTCGGCGAGCTCGGAGTCACGGTCGGTGAGCTTGCCGTCCTTCCACAGCGAGCGCTCCAGACGGTGCCAGCCGGTCCAGTCCTTCTCTGCGTCTTCATCGGCCCGGCCCTCCTCCAGACCGTCCTCGCGGACGTCGACCTTCGGGTCGATGTCACCGAAGGACTCGGCGACCGGCTCGGTGCGCTCCCAGCCGATGCGGGAGGGCGCGTACGCCTTCTTCGCCGCCTCGACGTCGCCGTCCTTGACGGCCTCGGCGAACACCTTCACCAGCGGGATCGTCTCGTCGGCCTGCGCCTGCGCGTACTTGCGGTACGAGGCCACGGCCTCGTCCAGCCGCGGGTCGCGCTTCGCGACCTTGCCGGTGCCGGTCGCGGTGACGTCCTGCCGTATGCCGTCGCCCTTCATGCCCGGCTTGCACGCGATCCGGTAGTCGCCCGCCTTCACCTCGGCGGTGACCTTCTGCTTGGTGCCGGGGCCGATGTTCTCCCGCTCGGTGACGACCCGGTCGTCCGGGAAGAGGAGGTAGACCTCGGTCACCTTCGAGCCCTTGTTCTCGATGTCCAGCTCGACGTGCCCGGCCGGGAACTCCTTCCTCGACACCTCGCACTCGGTGTCGGTCGCGGTCACCGCGATGACCCCGTCCGCGCCCGCGCTGCTCTTCTCGGTGCAGCCCGTGACGGCGGTCAGGGCCGCGACGGTCGTGGCGGCGGTGACGAAGGACAGTCTGAGGGGGCGCATTTCGGCTCCAAAGGAGGACACAGAGGACACACAGATAAGGTGAGGCTGCCCCAAGTTATCTGAGGCTTACCTCACCCAATGCCGTGCCTCCAGTGAAGCCCGCCCCTCTGGGGCCGTACGAGCACGGCCCGATCACGGTGACCAAAAACAGGAGCCATAGATCGGTCAAGGGCCGGTCAAGTTTCCCATTCCGTGGTCAAGAACCCCGTTTCGGTGTGATCAAGGCATCACCTCTCGGTCGGCGGCCCACCCGGGGGACGGCCGATCCGCGCCCGTCGCCGCCCGGGCGCGGTGGGGGTGCGACACCCCCCGGCCCCGTCGGGTCCGGCCTCACCGCCCTCCGTCGCCTTCTGTGGCCCTCCGTGGCTCAACCTGCTTGTCCGGTAAGGTCACTTGCTCTCCGCAACTCCATGGTTCGGGCCGCCCCCTCACCCTTGCTCGGGCGGTCTTACCCGCGGAGAGCTCCGGGGCGACCTGACGGCCCGCGGGATGCTTCAATTCCGCATGTGACCGACTTCGATGTGCTGCGGGTGTTCTGCGGGCCCGGCGGCGGATACGGCAACGAACTGGGCGTCGTCCGCGAGGGCTCCGTGATGCCCGAACGCGCCGACCGCCAGGCCTTCGCCGCCAAACTCGGCTTCAGCGAGACCGTGTTCGTGGACGACCCCGAGCGCGGTGTCATCGACATCTACACGCCCACGCTGCGCCTGCCGTTCGCCGGTCACCCCTGCGTCGGTACCGCCTGGCTCCTCGACGTGCCCGAGCTGGTCACCCCGGCCGGTCTGGTCGGCGCCCGGCTGGACGGCGAGTTCAGCTGGATCGAGGCCATGCCGGAGTGGGCCCCGCCCCGCACGCTGCGCCAGTACGGCACCGCCGCCGAGGTCGACGGCCTGACGGTCCCGCCGCCCGGCGAGCGAAGCGAGATGGGGGTGCCCCCGGACGGAGTCTGGGGGGGGATCTACGCCTGGGCCTGGGAGGACGAGGCCGCCGGCCGCGTCCGCGCCCGCGCCTTCCCGGGCCGGGACGACGGCATCGACGAGGACGAGGCCACCGGGGCCGCGGCCCTCCAGCTCACCGCGCAACTGGGCCGCGCCCTCAACATCACCCAGGGCGCGGGCTCCCAACTCCTGACCGCCCCGCAGCCGCACGGCTGGGTGGAGGTCGGGGGGAGGGTCTTCCTGGAGCGGTGAGGGCGTGGCTCCCTCACGCCGATAGGGGGAACTCCTCACCGAGCGCCCTGAACACCGCGGTGTTCAGGGCGAACGCCCGCTTGCACTCGCTCACGATCCGCTGCTTCTCCAGATCGTCCGCACGCACCCGGTCCAGCAGTTCGCGGTACCCCCGCTTGAACGCCGCCGGATTGGCGATGTCCTCGAACACGTAGAACCGGACGCCGTCGCCCTTGCGCTCGAAGCCCCAGGTCTTCTCGGCCCGGTCGCGGATGATCTGCCCGCCGGAGAGGTCGCCGAGATACCGCGTGTAGTGGTGGGCCACATAGCCGCCCGGCCAGCCGCGCGCGCACTCGGCGACCCGAGTCGCGTACTCCTCGGTCGCCGGCAGCGCCGAGAGCGTCGAGCGCCAGCGCGGGCCGCGCAGATGCCCCAGGTCCCGCTCCAGCGCGGCGAGCCGCATCAGCTCCGGCTGTATGAACGGCCCGGCTACCGGGTCGTCGGCCAGCGCCCGCGCGCCGCTCTCCAGCGCCTCGTACACGAACCACAGCTGTTCGGTGTAGCGCGTGTACGCCTCGACCCCGAGCCGGCCGCCGAGCATGTCGCCCATGAACGTCGTGGTCTCCGCCTCGGTGTGCTGCTCGTGCGACGCGGTGCGGATGAGCGTGGAGAACGCCGTGTCCGAGGTGACCGACGCGTTCATGAAGGCCTCCGATGCCTGGGGGAAGACGAGAAGCAGCGCTCAGTTTCGGTGGTTAGGCTTACCTAAGTCAACAGGTTCCCGACTCCCTGTCGGTAAAAACGGTACCCCGGATCGTCACGACTCCCACATGGAATGAGCGCGACCATGAAAAACCCGCCTCGCGGCCGGGAGAGGGCCTGGAGGCGGGTCCTTGCGGGGGACAGGGCCGCTACGGGAGGGTGAGGATCTACGGGAGGGTGAGGATCTCCGCCCCCGTCTCCGTCACGACCAGCGTGTGCTCGAACTGGGCGGTGCGCTTGCGGTCCTTGGTCACGACCGTCCAGCCGTCGTCCCACATGTCGTAGTCGTACGACCCGAGGGTGAGCATCGGCTCGATCGTGAACGTCATTCCCGGCTGCATCACGGTCGTCGCGTGCGGGGAGTCGTAGTGCGGGATGATCAGCCCGGAGTGGAACGACGAGTTGATCCCGTGCCCCGTGAAGTCGCGCACGACCCCGTACCCGAACCGCTTGGCGTACGACTCGATGACCCGCCCGATGATGTTGATCTGCCGCCCCGGCCTGACGGCCTTGACGGCGCGGGCGAGGGACTCCCGGGTCCGCTCGACGAGCAGCCTCGACTCCTCGTCGACGTCGCCCACGAGGTACGTGGCGTTGTTGTCGCCGTGGACGCCGCCGATGTACGCCGTCACGTCGAGGTTGACGATGTCACCGTCGCGCAGCACGGTCGAGTCGGGGATGCCGTGGCAGATGACCTCGTTGACGGAGGTGCACAGCGACTTGGGGAAGCCGCGGTAGCCGAGGGTGGAGGGGTAGGCCCCGTGGTCGCACATGTACTCGTGGGCGACGCGGTCCAGCTCGTCGGTGGTGACGCCGGGGGCGATGTGCTTGGCGGCCTCGGCCATCGCCCGGGCCGCGATCCGCCCGGCGATCCGCATCGCCTCGATCGTCTCGGGCGTCTGCACCTCCGGGCCGGTGTACGGGGTGGGGGCGGGCTTGCCCACGTACTCGGGGCGGCGGATGTGCCCCGGGACGGAGCGGACGGGGGACAGCTTCCCCGGTGCGAGCAGCGACTGGCCAGACATGCCAGCGAGTTTAACCAGCGGTGGTGGGGGACCATGTCGGTGACGACTGGTGAAGGGAACTCAGGTCATGCCCCTGTTCAAACGACGCGCGGTCGGCAAGCCCGGCGAGTGGTTCTACTGCCTGGAGCACAAGAAGGTGGAGGAGGGCCCGGACTGCCCCGGCAAGGACCGCATGGGCCCGTACGCCAGCCGCGAGGAGGCGACCCGCGCGATGGAGACGGCCCGCGACCGCAACGCGGAATGGGAGAACGACCCCCGCTGGCACGACGCCCCGGCCGGCGAAGGCCCCGACGCCTGAGCGACGCGCCGGCCGGGCCGCGGTGGGCGGCGCCGCTCCCCGCTGATGCCCCCACGGCTCCGGACGGGGACCTCGCCCGTCCGGGTGGGGGTGCGCTCGGCGCCCGTGTGGGCGAGGCTGACGGTATGGCTTCCGCGATGCCCGTGGTCGTGTACCCGCCCGACGAGGACGGCGGCCGCCGTGTGCGCGTGGACGGCGAGATCCTGGGCCGCGCGTACGGCCTCCAGGACATCGGCGAGTTCCTCCGCCGCGCGGGCATCGAGGACGCCGACGAAACGTATGTGGCCCAGTCCGCCCTGATCGAATGGCGAGGCGGAGGCCCCGACGTCTGGACCCCCTGACGAGGTGCGCCACCGCGCATGAGGCCGGCCGCCGGGTGGGCGGACCTCGTCACCACCGGGCCGGTGGCGGTGACGTCAGCCGGTCCGCCAGCCGCGAGAGACGGTCACGCAACCGGCCCCGCCCCCTCCACCGGGGCACCACGTTCTCCCCGGCCGCCGGGCTCACCAGGTTCTGCACGGTGTCGAGGTCGGCCTCCCGCTCGTCCGGGGCCGCCGGCGACTCGTGAGCCATCGCGTCCAGCTCCCGGTGGCCGGTGGCCGGTGGCCGGTGCGAGGACCGTCGCCCCGGCGCGGCGGGCGCCACCACGAGCAGTGTCTCGCCCCGGCGGGCCGCCGACAGCAGGCCCGTCCCGACCGCCGGATGCGCCGGATCGGAGGGGCGCGCGGCAGGCCGTACGAGCGCGGGGGACAGCTCCGGCGTACCGGACCGGGCGGCCTCGGCCACCAGGTGTGCCGCGAGGCGCCACGGCTTCGTACTCGGTGGTGCCGACGAGCGGCGGCTCACCCCCGTACGACACCACGGGCCGCCGCGGCGCCCCCGCGAACAGCCGTGTGGCCCCCGGCCACCCCGTCCCGGCGAGCACCTCGCGCGGCAACGCGATCCTTGTGCCGTCCATGCCCCGGCGTCCTGCCGCAACCGGCCACTCTTGACCCGGTGTTCACCGCGAATTCGCCCGAGCCGGGCACGCAGGCCGAGTCGGGCCCCGGCCGCCCGTGTCCCGCACCGACGACCGCGTCGGCCCGACGGCACCCCGTACCGCACCCGAGCCGCACACACCGAGGAGCCCCCATGCCCCCCACGGCCGAGACCGGTAACCCCGGGCACATCACCTCCGAGTCCACCACCCCCGAATCCAGCACCCCCTTCCGAGCCGGCCGCGAAGGCTACGCCAGCTTCCGTATCCCGGCGGTCGTGCGGACGGCGTCCGGCGCTCTGCTGGCCTTCTGCGAGGGGCGGGTCGGCGGGCGGGAGGACTTCGGGAACATCGACATCGTGGTGAAGCGGTCGACGGACGGCGGCCGCAGCTGGGGCCCGCTGCGGGTCGCCGCCGAGAACGGGGACGGCCTCGCGGGCAACCCCGCCCCCGTGGTGCTGGACACCGGCCGCATCCTGCTCGTCCACGTCAGGAACGCCGCGTCCGCCACCGAGGACGCCATCCGCCGGGGCACCGTGAGCGCCGCGGACGGGCGGCGGGTCTGGGTGCGGCACAGCGACGACGAGGGGGAGACCTGGTCGAACCCCCGGGAGATCACCGAGGACACCAAGAAGCGGGAGTGGCGCTGGTACGCCACCACCCCCGGGCACGCGATCCAGCTGAGCAGCGGCCGCGTCGTGGTCCCCGCCAACCACTCCCTCCCGCCGACGGGCACCGACAACGGCACGGAGGGCAAGTACAACGGCGGTCACTGCCTGCTCAGCGACGACCGCGGCGAGACCTGGCGGATCGGCTACGTCGACGACAACACCGACGGCTACGTCAACGTCAACGAGACCACCGCCGCCGAACTCCCCGACGGACGCGTCTACTTCAACACCCGCAACGACTCCCCGGCCCCCGGCACCCGCGCCGACGCGTACTCCGCCGACGGCGGCGAGAGCCTGATCAAGCCGTTCCGGCCGCAGGCAGGCCTCGCCGGCCCGGTCGTCGAGGGCAGCCTCCTCCAGCTGAGCGACCCCGACCTCGGCGACCCGGACCTGCTCCTCTACTCCGGCCCCGCCGACCCCGGCTTCCGCGCCCTGATGACCGTCCGGGCCAGCACGGACCACGGCACGACCTGGCGGGTCGCCCACACCGTCGACGGGCTGCCCGCCGCGTACTCGGACCTCGTCCGCGTCGACGAGCACACCGTCGGGCTCCTCTACGAGACGGGCGACTTCAGCGCGTACGAGACGATCACGTTCCGCAGGATCCCCGTCACCGCCCTCCGGTGACCGCCCGTGCCCGGCCCACCCCCGCCACGACCGCGCACGTAAAGTCAGCCCATGACCTCTACTGACAGTGCACAGACGACCCCCGGCACACCCGAGACCCCCGGCGCGGCCCCCGCCAAGGCCCCGGCCAAGGACCCCTGGGACCTCCCCGACGTCTCCGGGCTCGTCGTCGGCGTGCTCGGGGGCACCGGGCCGCAGGGCAAGGGCCTCGCGTACCGCTTCGCCAAGGCCGGCCAGAAGGTGATCATCGGCTCGCGGGCCGCCGACCGCGCGCAGGCCGCCGCCGAGGAACTCGGCCACGGCGTGGAGGGCGCCGACAACGCCGAGACCGCGCGCCGCAGCGACGTCGTGATCGTCGCGGTGCCGTGGGACGGGCACGCCAAGACCCTGGAGTCCCTGCGGGAGGAACTGGCCGGCAAGCTCGTCGTCGACTGCGTCAACCCGCTCGGCTTCGACAAGAAGGGCGCCTACGCGCTGAAGCCGGAGGAGGGCAGCGCCGCCGAGCAGGCCGCCGCCCTGCTGCCGGACTCCCGGGTCACCGCCGCCTTCCACCACCTGTCCGCCGTCCTCCTGGAGGACCCGGAGATCGAGGAGATCGACACCGACGTGATGGTGCTCGGCGAGGTCCGGGCCGACGCCGAGATCGTGCAGGCGCTGGCGAGCCGTATCCCCGGCATGCGCGGTATCTTCGCGGGCCGGCTGCGAGGCGCCCACCAGGTCGAGGCGCTGGTCGCCAACCTGATCTCCGTGAACCGCCGCTACAAGGCACACGCCGGGATCCGCCTGACCGACGTGTGAGGCGCCGCCGGGCATGGGGGACACTGGAGGCGTACGGCCCCGCCGTACCGCCTCGTCCGACCGCCCTGTCAGGAGCCGACCCCCATGCCCCGCCTCGCCCTGTACGCCCTCGTCGTCTGTCTGCTCGCGGTCACCGCGGCCGTGGTGTCCTTCGCCCGGGGCAGCTGGCTGGGTGTGGTGTGGGTGCTGATGGCCGGGCTGTCGTCCAACATGACCTGGTACTACGTGCGCCGCGCGAAGGCGGAGCGGGAGTCCGCCGCGAGCTGAGCCGACCGTCACAGAGCGGTCAGGCACACGTCACTGTCCTCGCGCCAGAAGCGGTACAGCCAGTAGCCGCAGTCGGAGAGCCGGTCCTCGATGCCGAGGCCCCGCATGAACGCGTCGATCACGTCCCAGAACACGCCGTTGACCGCCGGGATCCACAGCACCGCGAAGACGAGCAGCAGCCCGAACGGCGCGAGCGGCTCCACCTGCCGGCGGATCCTGTACGACAGCCAGGGCTCGATCACGCCGTAGCCGTCGAGGCCCGGCACCGGCAGGAAGTTCAGGATCGCCGCCGTGACCTGGAGCATCGCCAGGAAGGCGAGGGCGAACAGGAAGGCCTTCGGCACCCCGTCCGTCACCCCCAGCCAGAACGGCGCCGTGCAGACCGCGGCGAACAGCACGTTCGTCAGGGGGCCGGACGCCGAGATCAGGCTGTGCTTCCAGCGGCCCTGGATACGGTTCCGTTCGATGAAGACGGCGCCGCCGGGCAGACCGATACCGCCCATGATCACGAACACGACCGGCAGCACGATGCTGAGCAGGGCGTGCGTGTACTTCAGCGGGTTGAGCGTGAGATAGCCCTTCGCGCCGATGGAGATGTCGCCGCCGTGCAGGGCGGTGCGGGCGTGGGCGTACTCGTGCAGACACAGCGAGACGATCCACGCCGACGTCACGAACAGGAAGACGGCGAGGCCGGGCTGTTCGGCGAACCCGGTCCAGGTGGCCCAGCCCGTGACCGCCATGACGGCCACGATCCCCACGAAGACGGGGCTGATCCTCCGGTCGCTCCGGCGGGACGCGGCGGTGGTCATGGGGCTCCTAGGGCGCTCGTGACGTGTCGATCACTCGTACGGACTGCCCGACGGTACCGGGCACAAGGCGAAAACGTCTCGCGATCGCCTCCTGGTTCCTAGGAGGGTGGGGGACGTGCAGGCGTGGGGGGACGTACGGTCGACGGTCGAGGCCGCCCCGACCGCCCCCGCGAAGGACCGGCCACCGGCACCGATCCGACGGAGACAATGGACCCCGTGCGCTACCGCATCCTCGGCACCACCCAGGCATCGCACGCCGACGGCACCCCGGTCCCGGTCGGCGGCGCCCGGCTGCGCGCCCTGCTGACCGTGCTCGCGCTGCGCCCGGGCCGTACGGTCACCGCGTCCACGCTGGTCGACGAGGTGTGGGCCGGTGGTCCGCCCGCCGACGCGAGCGGTGCGCTCCAGGCGCTGGTGGGCCGGCTGCGCAGGGCGCTGGGCCCCGACGCGATCGCGTCGGCGCACGGCGGCTACCGCCTCACCGCCGCCCCCGACGACATCGACCTGCACCGTTTCGACCGCCTCGCGGCCGAGGGCGCCCGCGCGCTGGCCGACGGCGACCCCGCCAGGGCGGCCGGGGTCCTCGACGACGCGCTCGCCCTCTGGCAGGACCCGCCGCTCGCCGACCTCCCCGACCGCACCGCCGAGGCCGCCCGCTGGGAGACCCGCCGACTCGACGCGCAGCGCGCCCGCCTCACCGCCGCGCTCGCCCTCGGCCGCGCCGGGACCGCCCTCCCCGAACTCACCGCCCTCTGCGACACCCACCCCCTCGACGAACCCCTCCAGGGCCTGCGTCTGCGCGCCCTCCGTGACACGGGCCGCCCCGCGGAGGCACTCGCCGCCTACGACTCCGTACGCCGCCTCCTGGCCCACCGTCTGGGCACCGACCCGGGTCCCGAACTCCGGGCCCTGCACGAGGAGCTGCTGCACGCCGACGGCACGACGGCCGCACCCCGTCCGGTGCTCGGGCGCGGCTCGGCGCACCGCACGCACGCGGACGGCGGTCCGGCAGCCCCGCCCGCGCAAGCCCCTCCGGCGGGCGAGGGCGGGCCCACGGGGCGGCGGACCCCCCAGCCACCCGCCGCCGGCCGACCGGTGCGCCGACCCGTGGACGGCCGGCCCGTGCCGCCGCCCGCGGACCGCCGAGCCACCCCGCCGGGCCCGCCGGGACCGCGGCACCAGGAGGCGGGGCCGGGTACGGGAGTCCGGGGCGGGAACCCCGGCGGGCCGCCATCCGCCCCACAGCCCCGGCAGCCGCATCCGTCGCAGGCCCACCAACCTCAGCAGCCGCAGCCGCAGCCGCAGCCGCAGCCGCAGCCGCAGCCGTGGCCGCCGCTGACCCAGCCCCAGTCGCAGACCCAGCCGTGGCCGCCGCCGGCCTCCTCGCACCCCGACTCCACCCGCACCCGAGGCAACCTCCGGGCCCGTCTCACCTCCTTCGTGGGCCGGGACACCGACATCGACACCATCCGCACCGACCTGACCACCGCCCGTCTGGTCACCCTTCTCGGCCCCGGCGGTGCCGGGAAGACCCGCCTCTCCCAGGAGGCCGGAGAGGCGGTCGCGGCGTCCGCTCCCGACGGTGTCTGGCTCGCCGAACTCGCCCCCGTCGACGACCCCGCCGACGTCCCGGAGGCCGTCGTCACCGCCCTCGGCGCCCGCGAGACCGTCCTGCGCGGCGCCGGCGCCGAGGAGATGCGCGTGGTGTCCGACCGCCACGACGACCCCCTTAGCCGTCTCACCGAGCACTGCGCCAGACGCCGGATGCTGCTCATCCTCGACAACTGCGAACACGTCGTGGCCGCCGCCGCCCACCTCGTCGAGCACCTCCTCCAACACTGCCCGGGCCTGACCGTCCTCGCCACCAGCCGCGAACCCCTCGGCGTACCGGGGGAGTCGGTGCGCCCGGTGGAACCCCTGGCCCAGCCCCACGCCCTGCGGCTGCTCGCCGACCGGGGCGCCGCCGCCCGGCCCGGCTTCACCGTCGCCGACGACCCGGAGGCCGCCGCCGAGATCTGCCGCCGCCTCGACGGCCTCCCCCTCGCCATCGAACTCGCGGCGGCGCGCCTGCGGATGCTGACGCCGCGCCAGATCGCCGACCGGCTCGACGACCGCTTCCGGCTGCTCACCTCCGGCAGCCGCACCGTCCTGCCCCGTCAGCAGACCCTGCGCGCGGTCGTCGACTGGTCGTGGGAACTCCTCGACGAGGACGAGCGGGACGTCCTGCGGCGGCTGTCCGTCTTCGCCGGCGGCTGCGACCTCGCCGCCGCCGAGGCCGTCTGCGGCCCCGTCGCGCTGGAGGCCCTCGGCTCCCTGGTCGACAAGTCCCTCGTGGTCGCGGCCCCCACGGCGAACGGCGAGATGCGCTACCGGCTCCTGGAGACCGTCGCCGAGTACGCCGGCGCCCGCCCCGCCGAGGCCGGCACCCGCCCCGCCGCCGAACGCGCCCACCGCGCGTACTACCGCGAACTCGCCCGCACCACCGACCCGTTGCTGCGCGGCCCGGGGCAGCGCCGGGCGAACGAACTGCTGGAGCTGGAGTACGAGAACCTCCGCACCGCCCTGCGGCACGCCATCGCCGAACGCGACGAGCAGGAGGCGCTCTGTCTGACGCTGTCGCTGGCCTGGTACTGGCAGATGCGCGACCTGAAGACCGAGGCCCGCCACTGGGCCACCCAGGTCATGGCGCTCGGCCCCAACCCCTTCGCCCCACCGGCGCGCCCCGTCCCCGACATCCGCGAGGGCCTCGTCGACAGCCCGCCGCCGATGCGCCCGGAGGTGCTCGACGAGGCCCGCCGGGCGCTCCACCTCATCCACCTCGCCTGCATGGACATGGACATCTCCGACTGGGAGACCCCCGAAGGGCAGGAGAAGCTCCAGGTCATCCGGGACACCTACCGTCCGGGCCAGCCGCAGACCTGCCGTTTCCCGGGCTTCATGTGGTTCTACGCCGTGCTGCTCTCGGGCGACATGGAGCGTCTGCGGGCGATCCTCGACGCGACCATCGCCACCGCCCGCGACCTCGGCTACACCTGGGAGCTGGCCCAGGCCCTGCACATGCGGGCCAACATCCTCGCCAACCGCAGCGACTGGTCCGGCGACGCCACCCGCGACGCCGACGAGGCGCTGGAGCTGTGCGAACGGCTCGAAGACGCCTGGGGTGCCGCCGAGGCGCTCTCGGCGCGCGCCATGAGCCTGGAGCGCACGGGCCGGTTCGACCTCGCCGCGGCCGACTACCGGCGCGCCATCGCCCACGCCGAACGGATCGGCACGAACGCCCACTCGGGCGTCCTCGGCGTACGGCTCGGCAACGTGCTCTTCGAGTGCGGCCAGGCCGATGCCGAACTCGGCGAGAAGATGCTGCTGGACGTGCTGACACGGCACGACACCCCCAAGGAGGCGCTGCCCGCGGCCCGTCTCTACCTCGCCATCCGGTTCGGCCGCACCGGCCGCCTGGACGAGGCGTGGCAGCACATCACGTGGCTGCGCGAGGAGTTCGAGGCCGTCGACTTCGTGCTCTTCGCCGGCTTCGTCCTCGGTCTGGAGGCCTGGCTGATGACGCTGGCCGGACGCCACGCCGAGGCCAGGGAGCGCGTCCGGAAGGCGTTCGAGCAGGCCATGGACCCGCTGGCCCTGACGATCACACCCCAACTGCCCGCCTCCCACCTCGTCACCGCCGCCTGCGCCGTCTGCGGTGTGGACGGCGGTGTGCGCGCCCGCGACGCGGCCCGGCTCCTGGGCGCCTCCGACGCGCACCTCCCGCCCGGCCACCACCCCAGCCCGCTGGAGGCCGAGGGCCGCGCCCACACCGAGAGCGAGATAAGGGCGAGGCTGGACGACGAGGCGTACGAGACCGCGTACACCGAGGGCACCGGCCTCACCCTGGAGGAGGCCGGCGCCCTCATCTAGGGGTTGTCCCGTAGCGGGTCAGCTCTTGGTGCGGAACTTGTGGATCGCGATCGGCGCCATCACCGCCGTCAGCACCACGGACCAGCCGAGCGTCACCATCACGTCGTCGGCGACCGGCCCGCCCGTCATCAGCCCGCGCGCCGCGTCCGCCAGGGAGGACAGCGGGTTGTAGTCGGTGAAGCTCTGCAGCCAGCCCGGCATCGACTGCGGCGGAGCGAAGATCGACGAGCCGAACTGGAGCGGGAACAGCACCAGGAAGCCCATCGCCTGCACGGACTGCGCGTTCTTCAGGGTCACGCCCAGCACCAGGAAGATCCACATCAGGGACGAGCCGAAGACGACGGACAGGCCTACGGCGGCGAACAGGCCCGGCCAGCTGGTGATGTCGAAGCCGATGAGGACGGCGACGGTCAGCAGGATGGCCGTGGCGAGCAGCATCCGCAGCAGCTCGACCGCGATCTTCGCGAGCAGTACCGAGGAGCGGCCGATCGGCAGCGACCGGAAGCGGTCCATGATGCCTTTCTGGAAGTCCTCGTTGAAGCCCGTCCCGACGCCCATGGCGATGTTCATGCCGAGCATCGCCATCAGTCCCGGGATCACGTACTGCACATAGCGCTCCTGGCCGCCGCCCAGCGCCTGCCCGATGGAGCCGCCGAAGACGTACACGAACAGCAGCGCGAAGACGATCGGCATGAGGACCGCGTCGGCGACCGACTGCGGGTCGTTGCGGATCCACAGCAGATTGCGGCGCACCAGCGCGCCGGTGTGCCGGGCCTGGGCCCGCAGACCGATCCGGCCGTCGGAGTCGTCGGCGCGGGGCGGCAGGGTGCTCGTAGGGGCGGGGCTCGGCGCCCCGTCCAGGGTGGCGGTGGGCGACGGTCGGGAGCTCATACGGCGACCCCTTCGTAGGCGGGGGACAGGGCCGGGTCCTGCGGGGCACTGGCCTTGTGGCCGGTGAGGGACAGGAACACCTCGTCGAGGCTGGGCAGTTCGGTGCTGATCGAGCCGATGGTGACGCCGCGCGCACTGATCGCGCCGACGACGGCGGTGAGCTGCTCGTCGCTGAGGACCGGCACGAGCAGGGTGCCGTGCTCGGTGTCGACGGTGGTCGTGGCGAGCCCGGTGATCCCCAGGTCGTCCAGTTCCGTCGCGAGCGGCCGCAGCTGCGCGGGGTCGGCCGGGCGGACGCGCAGGGTGCGGCCGCCGACCTGTGCCTTCAGCTCCTCGATGCCGCCCCTGGCGATGACCTTGCCGCGGTCGATCACGGTCAGCTCGGAGGCCAGCTGCTCGGCCTCCTCCATGTACTGGGTGGTCAGCAGCACGGTCACCCCGTCGCCGACCATGCGCTTGACCTCGTTCCACACCTCGTTCCGGGTGCGCGGGTCCAGGCCGGTCGTCGGCTCGTCCAGGTAGAGCACGGCCGGGCGGCTCATCATCGACGCGGCGAGGTCGAGCCGCCGCCGCATACCGCCGGAGTACGTGGCCACCGGGCGCCCGGCCGCCTCGGTCAGCGAGAACCGCTCCAGCAGCCCGTTCGCCCGGCCCTTCGCGTCCCTGCGGGGCAGGTCGAGCAGCCGGCCGATCATGTAGAGGTTCTCGAAGCCGGAGAGTTTCTCGTCCACCGAGGCGTACTGGCCGGTGAGGCCGATCACCCGGCGCAGGGCACGCGGTTGGCGTACGACGTCGTAGCCGGCCACGGTCGCCTGCCCCGAGTCGGGCGTGACGAGCGTGGACAGGCACCGTACGAGCGTCGTCTTGCCGGCGCCGTTCGGGCCCAGCACCCCCATCACGGTGCCTTCGCGCACGTCCAGATCGACACCGTCCAGCGCCCTGGTCTCGCCGTAGTGCTTGACCAGCCCCCGTACGGTGACAGCGCGGGTCGCGCCGCTGGGTTCCTTGTCGATTCGTGTCATACGGACGACGGTGTCAGCGGGCGCCGACAAACGACCGACAGGTCACCGACAGGGGGCGGGCGCCTCATGGCTCGGGGGTGCGGGTTCGTCGGCGGGTGCGGGTGCGTCGTGGTTGTTCGCGCAGTTCCCCGCGCCCCTGGAAGGGAGGGCCTGCGGCCCCCCCTTCATCGAAAAGCACGGGGCGCAGCCCCGGCCGCTTTCAGGGGCGCGGGGCGCGGACACCCGCGGCATCCGCCGCGCGGGCGCGAACAACCCCCGCCCACCCGCGGACGCCGTACCCACCCGCAGCCCCGAGCCGCAAGCCCCCGAACGCCACAGCCCGCCGACCGGGGGAAGATCGGCGGGCTGCTCCGTACCGCAGTGGCTGTAGGGCCACCAGGCCGACGGCCTAGTGCACCGAGTGCTCCTCCAGCGGGAACGTCCCGCCGACCACGTCCTCCGCGAACGCCTTCGCCGCGTCGGTCATGACCCCCCGGAGGTCCGCGTACCGCTTCACGAACTTCGGCACCCGACCCCCGGTCAGCCCGAGCATGTCGGTCCACACCAGAACCTGCGCGTCGGTTTCCGCCCCGGCGCCGATCCCCACCGTGGGGATGTGCAGCACCCGTGTGACCTCAGCGGCCAGCTCCGCCGGAACCAGCTCCAGGACCACCGCGAACGCGCCCGCGTCCTGCACGGCCTTCGCGTCGCGCAGCAGCTGCGCCGCCGCCTCCTCGCCCCGGCCCTGTACGCGGTAGCCCATCGCGTTGACGGACTGCGGGGTGAGGCCGATGTGGGCCATCACGGGAATGCCGGACTCCACCAGCAGCCGGATCTGCTCGTGCGACCGCTCGCCGCCCTCCAGCTTCACGGCGCCCACCCCGGCCTCCTTGACCAGCCGGGTCGCCGAGCGCAGCGCCTGCACCGGGCCCTCCTGGTAGGAGCCGAAGGGCAGGTCGCCGACGATCAGGGCACGGCTGGTGCCCCGTACGACGGCCGCCGACAGCATGGCCATCTCGTCGAGGGTGACGGGCACGGTCGTGTCGTACCCCAGGTGACAGTTGCCCGCCGAGTCCCCGACGAGCATGACCGGGATGCCGGCCTCGTCGAAGACGGACGCGGTCATCGCGTCGTACGCGGTGAGCATCGGCCACTTCTCGCCTCGTTCCTTGGCGAGGGCGATGTCGCGGACGGTGATGCGGCGTGTGCCCTTGCCCCCGTACAGCGCCTTGCTGCCGTCGGAGGCCTTCGTCTGGGCAGCCGGAAGCTGCGTCATTGCCACGGCTCCTTCATGTCATCTCGAGGCGCCCTGACGGCGTCCCCGGACCGACTCCATGGTGGCACCTCCTTCCGGCGAGGGCCAGAGCAGGTGGGTGTGACCGTTCAGGCACGCCGCGCGTAAGACGTCGGCAAAAGAATTCCGATACGAGACGGTCCCGTATCGGAATGGGGTTACTCTCGAAGGCATGACTTCCGCAGCCCCTGCCTCCCGGGTGCCGGAGGCGGTGCACCGGCGCCGCTGGGCGATCCTCGGTGTGCTGATGTTGAGCCTGCTGATCGTGGTGCTCGACAACTCGATCCTCAACGTCGCCATCAAGACGATCTCCACCCCCGAACCGACCGGTCTCGGCGCCACGCAGAGCGAGCTGGAGTGGGCGATCAACGCCTACACGCTCGTCTTCGCGGGACTGCTGTTCACCGCGGGCCTGCTCGGCGACCGGCTCGGCCGCAAGAAGGTGCTGCTCGGCGGTCTGGTCGTCTTCGGTGTCGGCTCGGCTCTGGCCGCCGGGTCCGGCTCACCCGTGGAGCTCATCGCGTTCCGTGCGGTGATGGGCCTCGGTGCCGCCTTCGTGATGCCCGCCACCCTCGCCGTCCTGATGAACGTCTTCGAGCGCGAGGAGCAGCCGAAGGCCATCGGTGTCTGGGCGGGTGGCGTGGGCCTCGCCATCGCCATCGGCCCCATCACCGGCGGTGTCCTGCTGGACCACTTCTGGTGGGGTTCGGTCTTCCTGGTCAATGTGCCGATCGTCGTCCTCGCGCTCGGCCTGATGCTCTGGCTGGTCCCCGAATCCCGCGACCCGAACCCGGGCCGTGTGGACCCCGTCGGCGTACTGCTCTCCGTCGTGGGTCTCGTGCTGCTCGTCTACGGCATCATCCGGGGCGGCCAGCTCGCCGACTTCACCGACGTCACGGTCCTCGGCGCCGTCGCGGCCGGTCTCGCCGTCCTCGCCGCGTTCGTCGTGTTCGAGAAGCGCAGCGACCATCCGTCCATCGACATCTCGTTCTTCCGGAACAAGGTCTTCTCCGCCGCCATCGGCGTCATCGGCCTGGTCTTCTTCGCGCTGATGGGCGTGACCTTCTTCTCGGTCTTCTACACCCAGACCGTACGCGGCTACTCCCCGCTCCAGACCGGCCTGCTGTTGCTGCCGCTGGCCGTCGCCCAGCTCGTGTTCGCACCGCGCGCCCGCCTCGTCGTCGACCGCTTCGGCACCAGCGCGGTGTGCACGGCGGGCATGCTGCTGATCGCGGGGACGCTGGCCGCCTTCGCCGTCCTGGACGGGGACACGCCGATCTGGCTCCTGGAGGTCGTCTTCTTCCTCATGGGCGCGGGCATGGCCCACGTCATGACCCCCCTGAGCGTCGTCGTCATGCAGGCCCTGCCCCGTGAGAAGGCCGGCTCCGCGTCCGCGCTCAGCAACACCTTCCGCCAGGTCGGCGGCGCCCTCGGCATCGCCGTCCTCGGCTCGGTGCTGTCCACCGCGTACCGCTCCGGCATCGAGGACGAGCTGCCGGCCGGCGCCCCGCACGCCGCCGCCGAGTCCATCGAGGCCACCCTCGGCCTCGCCGCCCGCCTCGGCGACCGGGGCTCCGCCCTGGTCGGCCCGGCCCACGACGCCTTCCTGCACGCCATGCACGTGACCGCGCTGTGCGGAGCAGCCGTGGCCGTCCTCGGCGCGGTGGCCATGGCCGTCTTCCTGCCGGGCCGGCCGAAGACCGGCCAACCGGACGGGAAGGAGGCCGCGTTGGCGGCCCAGGACCACTGAGGTTCGGCCAACGGGGCGGAGCGGGGCGCCCTTCGGGGCCGTGGCCGGGGGAGAATCACCCCCGGTGCGACGACAGAGACGGAGTGGACCGTGAGCCTCGCCGGAAGCCGGGCCCAGGACGGGCGGGCCAGGGACGTGGGCCCCGTGCGGGGGCGACCCCGCAGCGAGGCCGTGGAACGCTCCATCATCGAGGGCGTGATGAAGCTCCTGGAGGACGGCGTGCCGCTCGCCGAACTGTCCATGGAGCGGGTGGCCCGTACCGCCGGTGTCGGCAAGGCCACCATCTACCGCCGGTGGCGCGGCAAGGAGGAGCTCTTCGTCGACGTCCTGCGCGCCGCCGAGCCGCCCGACCCGGTGCTGCCCGGCACCTCCCTGCGGGACGACCTGGTCGTCCTGCTGGAGGCCGTCCGCAGGCGGGGTCTCGTCAACCGCTCCTCGGCGATCCTGCACAACGTCTTCGCCCAGATGAAGTCCAGCCCCAAGATCTGGGACGCCTACCACGCGAACGTCGTCGCCCCGCGCCGCCGGACCCTCGCCGACGTCCTGCGGCGCGGACGGGACAACGGCGAACTCCGCGCCGACGTCGACCTCGACCTCGTCGGCGACCTCGTTCTCGGCCCCATGCTCGTGCGCACCGTCATGCGCCCCGACTCGCCGCTCCCCGAGGACCTCGCGGAGGTCATGGTCGACACGTTGCTCGAAGGGCTGCGTCCGCCTGCGAGCTGAGTCACAGTGAATGTTCGCATTCCGTTACAGAGCTCACCCGTTGACGGCGGGTTCGGAACTCCGAACAGCGGGTTGTTCGTCCTCGTGCCCGTACGGCCGCCACACGGCGGCAGGACGGACGGCGATCATCCCCTAGGGTCTAGGGGGTGCCTCGAAGTCCCGCACCACACCCCGGTGTCGCGGACTTCCCGGCACCCCCCGGGTGCGGGGGACGGTGTGCACGGCAGGTTGTGAGGCAACGGTATGGCGCAGGCGTACATGACGGAGACGGGCGGCGGCACGGGCGATGGCCGCGAAGGATCCCGGCTCCGGCGCCTGCTCGGCCGATGGTTCGGCAGTTGGAGAGGCGACCGCAGGATCTGGCGGCGCGGCATGGTCGTCGCGGCCCTCGCCCTGCTCGTCGCGCTCGTGATGGTGCTGCACGCCCAGGTCCCCAACAGCGTGGGCAACCTGGGCAGTCTGACCGAGACCTTCCTGCCCTGGCTGGGCGTCGCGATCCCGCTGCTGCTGGTCCTCGCGCTGGTCCGCAGGTCGGCGACCGCGCTGATCGCGGTCCTCGTCCCCTCGGTCGTCTGGCTGAACATCTTCGGCGGACTCGTCACCAGCAAGACCGGCGGCGGAGGCGACTTCACGGTCGTCACCCACAACGTCAACGCGGACAACGCCGATCCGTCCGGCACCGCCCGCGACGTCGCCGCCTCCGGCGCGGACGCCGTCGCCCTCGAGGAGCTGACGGAGAGCGCGGTGCCGGTCTACGAGAAGGCGCTCGCGGCGACGTACAAGTACCACGAGGTCGTCGGCACCGTCGGACTGTGGAGCAAGTACCCGATGAGCGACACCAGGGCCGTCGACATCAAGCTCGGCTGGAAGCGCGCCATGCGCTCCACCGTGACCACCCCCGAGGGCCGGGTGGCCGTGTACGTCGCCCATCTCCCCTCCGTGCGGGTGAAACTGGAGGCGGGGTTCACCGCCCGGCAGCGCGACAAGAGCGCCGACGCGCTGGGCGAGGCCATCGCCGACGAGCCCATCCGGCAGGTCGTCCTCCTCGGCGACCTCAACGGCACCATGAACGACCGCGCCCTGAACGCCGTCACCGCCCAGATGCGCTCCACCCAGGGCGCGGCCGGCAACGGCTTCGGCTTCAGCTGGCCGGCGGCGTTCCCGATGGCCCGGATCGACCAGATCATGGTCAGGGGGCTGGAGCCGATGGCGTCCTGGACCCTCCCGGAGACGGGCAGCGACCACCTGCCGGTGGCGGCACGGGTGACGATCACCACGTCCGACAGCTGAACCCGCAGGTCAGCGGGGTGGGAATGGAGATCCCGGAGAGTTTGTTCCGTCAGTGAACATATAGTGGGGAAGGCATCCCTCCTTCCCCCTGCCCTCCGTCTCCTCGAAAGGCTTTCCCATGCCCTTGGCCCTGCTCGCCCTCGCCGTAGGAGCCTTCGGCATCGGTACGACCGAGTTCGTCATGATGGGCCTGCTGCCCGACGTCGCGGCCGACCTCGGTGTCTCGATCCCCACCGCCGGCCATCTGGTCTCCGCGTACGCGCTCGGCGTCGTCGTGGGCGCCCCGCTGCTCGCGGCGGCCACGGCCCGTATACCCCGCCGCACGGTCCTGATCGGGCTGATGGCCCTGTTCGTGGCCGGCAACGCGCTCTCCGCGCTCGCCCCCGACGAGCACTGGCTCCTCGCCGCCCGGTTCCTCAGCGGTCTGCCGCACGGCGCCTTCTTCGGCGTCGGAGCGGTCGTCGCCACCGGGCTGGTCGCACCGGAGCGCAAGGCCCGCTCGGTCTCGCTGATGTTCCTCGGGCTGACGGTCGCGAACATCGCCGGTGTCCCCGTGGCGACGCTGGCGGGCCAGGAGTTCGGGTGGCGGGTCACCTTCCTCGGCGTCAGCGCGATCGGCCTCGCCGCGATCGGATCGCTGGCCGCGCTGCTCCCGCACGACAAGGAAGCGGCCCCGCGGACCGGTCTGCGCGGCGAGCTGGGCGCCCTGCGCTCCCTGCCCGTCTGGCTGGCCCTCGGCACGACCGTCGCCGGTTTCGCCGCGCTCTTCTCCGCCTACAGCTACATCACCCCGATGCTCACCGACTCCGCCGGGTACGCCGACAGCAGCGTCACCCTGCTGCTGGCCCTGTTCGGGGTGGGCGCCACCATCGGCAACCTGGCCGGCGGCCGTCTCGCCGACCACTCGATGCGGGGCACCCTCTTCGGCGGCCTGGCCTCCCTGGTCCTGGTCCTCGCGCTGTTCCCGGCGCTCATGTCCGACCGGTGGAGCGCGGCCCTGGCGGTCGTCCTCCTCGGCGTCGCCGCGTTCGTCACCGGCTCGCCCCTCCAGCTGATGGTCATGGAGAAGGCTGCCTCCGCACCCTCCCTCGCCTCCTCCGCCAACCAGGCCGCCTTCAACCTCGCGAACGCCGGCGGCGCCTGGATCGGCGGCCTCGCCCTCTCCCTGGGCCTCGGCACCACGTCCCCGGCGGCCGTCGGGGCGGGCCTCGCCGTCCTCGGCCTCGGGGTCGCCGCGGTGGCCTACGCGGTGGACAACCGCCGCGCGACGCCTGCCCGGTCCGCACAGCAGCCCGGGGGCCGCATGGTGGCGTCCCACGTACCGGGCCGGGAGTCGGAGACGGTGCGGGGCTGAGGCATCCTTCCCCCCGATCCCCGCGTCCCGCCGCGATTCGGTGGCGCGCGGCGCGGTTTTCGGCTTCGGTGGGGGAGGACCGTTCGGCCGGACGCGTCGGCGGTTCGAGTGACGCGCGCACGGAGGCGTGCGCCCCGTGACGGGTGACGCCTCCGCGATCCCGCCCCTCGGCGACTTGGAGGACCAGGATGGACTTCTCGCTCGAAGTGATTCCGCTGCCCGTGACCGACATCGACCGCGCCCGGGACTTCTACCGGGACAAGGTCGGCTTCCATGTCGACATCGACCAGGAGGTCATGCCCGGCATGCGCATCGTCCAGCTGACGCCGCCGGGATCCGGTTGTTCGATCGCGCTGGGCGACGCGATCTGGGACATGGCCCGGGGCCCCAAGCCGACCCCCGGCTCCTACCAGGGCCTCCAGCTCTGCGTCGCCGACATCAAGGCCGCCCGCGCCGAACTCGTCGAACGGGGTCTGGACGTCTCCGAGCCCGTTCAGTACGCCCCCGACGACGGCGCCACGTTCATGTACTTCACCGACCCCGACGGCAACGG
Source organism: Streptomyces sp. NPDC042364 (assembly GCF_056437585.1). Taxonomy (NCBI): domain Bacteria; kingdom Bacillati; phylum Actinomycetota; class Actinomycetes; order Kitasatosporales; family Streptomycetaceae; genus Streptomyces; species Streptomyces sp. NPDC042364. The sequence continues at coordinate 166,949 of NZ_JBWKAJ010000001.1, forward strand.
CTGGGCCGTCCAGGAGTACCGCCGCCGCGCCACGGAGCCCCTGCACCAGGTACTGGCGGACCTGGCCGCGCGGGAGCGGTGAGGGCGCCGCTCGCGCGGCGTGGCCCGACAGGGAGTGACCGCGGTGGTCCGCCTCCCGGTCACTCCTCCTGGGAGGCGAACGCCAGTATCGCCGGCCCCGCCTCTCCCAGCGTCGGGAAATGACGGTGGGCGGCGGTCGTCGGAGCCGGGGCGTTGACCGTCCACACCGTCATGCCGGCCCTCAGGCCCGCCTCGACCCCCGAGGGGGCGTCCTCGATGACGAGGCAGTCCTCGGGGCGGGCGCCGAGGCGTTCGGCGGCGAGCAGGTAGGGCACGGGGGACGGCTTGCCCTCCGTCACCGCGGCGGCGTCCACCAGGACCCGCGGTACCGGCAGGCCCGTACGGGCGAACCGCCCGCGCACCCGGTGCTCGTAGTTCGAGGTCACCAGCGCCCACCCGTCCGGCGGCAGTGCCGCCAGCAGTTCCGCCGCGCCCTCGAAGCAGCCGTAGACGCCCGACCGGACGTCGTCGTCCTCCAGTTCGTGCAGGACGGCCAGGCAGGTCGCCGGGTCCTCGTGCGGGGCCACCTCCGCGAACGTCTCCGACGGCCGCGTCCGCAGCGCGACCCCGTGGACCTCGGCGGCGTCCAGCCCGTACCGCCCCGCCCAGGCCGCCCAGACGCGGCGCTGGTTGTCCACCGCGTCGATCAAGGTGCCGTCCACATCGAAGAGGACGGCCCTGCGGGGGCCGGGCCGAGCTGTCTCGTCGTCGGTCACGCCGTGATCATGCCAGGCCTGGGGCGTTCCGGAACACCGCGTGAGGTCACGCGGGGCGCCCCACCCGCGCAGCACCACCTCACCGGCGACACGGCTCCACGCACGTACTGGGGTGTCGCCCTACGGCCGGGGTGCCGCCCCCCGTGCCTTCAGCAGGTCCGTCATCAGCGCGATCTCGGACTCCTGGGCGTTGACCATGCCCTTGGCCAGCTTCTTCTCCACGCCGACCGTGCACTTGGCGACGCAGCCCTCCGCCATGTGGACGCCGCCCTTGTGGTGGTCGGTCATCAGCTGGAGGAAGAAGATCTCGGCCTGCTTGCCGTTGAGCTTGCCGAGCTTCGCCATCTCGGCGTCGGTCGCCATGCCGGGCATCAGGGAGCCGTCCTCGCCGGAGGCCATGTCGCCCATGCCCATCCAGGCCATCGGCTTCTGCGACGACACCTTCGGCAGGCCCCACAGGTCGAGCCAGCCGATCATCATGCCGCGCTGGTTGGCCTGGGTCTGCGCGATGTCGTAGGCGAGCCGCCGGATCTCCTCGTCGTCCGTGCGGTCGCGGACGATGTACGACATCTCGACGGCCTGCTGGTGGTGGACCGCCATGTCCCGGGCGAATCCCGCGTCCGCCGAGTCGGCGGCGGGTGCCTTCAGCCCGGAGTCGTCGCCGTCGGCGACCGCGTATGTGATCGCCCCGGCCGCGACGAGTACCGCCGCGGCCCCGGAGGCGATCCAGCCGATGTGCTTCATCTGTCCCACTGTGCCAGGTCGCGTTCGGCCGTCGTCAGGAAACGCCGTTGGTGCAGGCGGCACCCGGCTCGGGCGTCTGCTCGCCCTGGACGAACTTCTGGAAGAACTTGTCCACGTTCGGGTCGGTGGCGCCGGTGACCGTGCGCTGGTGGCCCCAGGCGCTCAGCATGATCGGGTCCTTCTGGTCCTCGACCGGGCTCATCAGCGTGTACGGGGTCTTCTTGACCTTCTCCGCGAGCGCCTTGACGTCGGCCTCGGATGCCTTGCCGTTGTACGTCACCCAGACCGCCCCGTGCTCCAGGGAGTGCACGGCGTTCTCGTTCTTGATCGCCTCGTCGTAGACGTCGCCGTTGCAGTTCTGCCAGACCGGGTTGTGGTCACCGCCGACCGGGGGCGTCATCGGGTACGTGACGGACTTGGTGACGTGGTTCTGGGTGAGCTTGGTGCTCCACGTCCTGACGCCGTCCGCGTCCGTCGTGAACTTGCTCCCGCCCTTGGAGTCGCTCGCCACGTTGTTGCTGCCGCCGTCGTCGTTCGACTGGGAGCGGATCAGGACCGTGCCGCCGACGGCGAGTCCGGCGACTATCACCACGCTGGCGCCGATCGCGAGGATCCGGTTCCGGCGCTCACGGGAGCGCTCGGCACGGCGCATCTCCTCGATGCGCGCCTTGCGCGCCGCGCTGCTGGTGTTCTTGGCGGCCATGGGTTGAGTCCTTAGTGGGGGATGAGGCGGATGGGACAGGAGGACCAGCTGATCGTAATTTGATGGGCTCCCTCTCGTAAACGAGGGATCCCGCCTCCATGGTCCCGCGCGGGGCGGGTGGGCCGCGCGGTAATGACCAGGGTGTTACGGACGGGTGCGGCCGAGGTCGTATACCGGACGGCACGGGCGTTACGGATGGGGGCGCGAGCAGGCAAGATGGGCGGCAGAGGGGTTGAGCGGCGCGGCGGGCGGTACATCTGCCGTACGTGCGGCGTTCAGCCCGTGGTCGGTCCGCCGATCAAGGTGCGCAACACGCGTGAAATGGTGTTGTGGTGGGATGCTCAGACGCCCGACCGCATCCCGTCGCTCGGGAGCAGAACGGCCTGACCAGCAAGGAATGGGTGGAAGCGGAAGATGGACAAGCAGCAGGAGTTCGTGCTCCGTACCTTGGAGGAGCGCGACATCCGTTTCGTACGCCTGTGGTTCACGGACGTGCTGGGCTTCCTGAAGTCCGTGGCCGTGGCCCCTGCCGAGCTGGAACAGGCGTTTGACGAGGGCATCGGCTTCGACGGCTCGGCCATCGAGGGCTTCGCCCGGGTGTACGAGTCCGACATGATCGCCAAGCCGGACCCGTCGACGTTCCAGGTCCTGCCGTGGCGCGCGGAGGCCCCGGGCACGGCCCGGATGTTCTGCGACATCCTCATGCCGGACGGCTCCCCGTCCTTCGCCGACCCGCGCTACGTCCTCAAGCGGGCCCTGGCCAAGGCCTCCGACCTGGGCTTCACCTTCTACACCCACCCCGAGATCGAGTTCTTCCTGCTGAAGGACAAGCCGGTCGACGGCTCCCGCCCCACCCCCGCCGACAACTCGGGCTACTTCGACCACACCCCCCAGAACGTCGGCATGGACTTCCGCCGCCAGGCGATCACCATGCTGGAGTCGATGGGCATCTCGGTGGAGTTCTCCCACCACGAGGGCGCGCCCGGCCAGCAGGAGATCGACCTGCGGTACGCCGACGCGCTCTCCACCGCGGACAACATCATGACGTTCCGCCTGGTCATGAAGCAGGTGGCGCTGGAGCAGGGCGTCCAGGCCACGTTCATGCCGAAGCCGTTCTCGGAGCACCCGGGCTCGGGCATGCACACGCACCTCTCCCTCTTCGAGGGCGACCGGAACGCGTTCTACGAGTCCGGCGCGGAGTACCAGCTGTCGAAGGTGGGCCGCTCCTTCATCGCGGGCCTGCTGAAGCACGCGGCCGAGATCTCCGCCGTGACGAACCAGTGGGTGAACTCCTACAAGCGCATCTGGGGCGGCACCGAGCGCACCGCGGGCGCCGGCGGCGAGGCCCCGTCGTACATCTGCTGGGGCCACAACAACCGCTCGGCCCTGGTCCGCGTCCCCATGTACAAGCCCGGCAAGACGGGCTCGGCACGCGTCGAGGTCCGCTCCCTGGACGCGGGCACGAACCCGTACCTGGCGTACGCCGTCCTGCTGGCCGCCGGCCTCAAGGGCATCGAGGAGGGCTACGAGCTCCCGCCGGGCGCCGAGGACGACGTCTGGGCCCTCTCCGACGCGGAGCGCCGCGCGATGGGCATCGAGCCGCTCCCCCAGAACCTCGGCGAGGGCCTGGCCCTCATGGAGCGCAGCGACCTGGTCGCGGAAACCCTCGGCGAGCACGTCTTCGACTTCTTCCTGCGCAACAAGAAGCAGGAGTGGGAGGAGTACCGCTCCGAGGTCACCGCCTTCGAGCTGAGGAAGAACCTGCCGGTGCTGTAGGCGCAGGTCGGAGCGGGTTTCCCGCTGATTCGGCGAGTGGGGCCGACGGTCACGGACCGTCGGCCCCACCGCGTCTCACTACTCATGGGCCGTCTCTGGGCCGTCCGAGCGAAGGGCAACGCGGTAACCATCCTTGGTGCTCGTCCCCTTCGTGGCGTCGCAAGGTGTATCGGTGAGCGGATTAACGGAATAGGCCGGAAGAAGGGTGCTGCTTCAACTTTCTGCTTGTGGACGGCGCCTCTCCGGCGACTGATTCTTGCGTCCGTGGCCATCCGCCGGCGACCAACTGTTGCCATCTCGTAGCTCGCGAGGTTGGGCCTTGTCCGAGTTGCCTCTCCCAACTCGTGGGCGCATCCTGGGAGTACGGAACGGTCGCACGTGAACGGGCCAGGCAGGGGGCAGGGGAGGCCGGCTACGAGTTCCGTAGTTCTAGGCTACGCCCGTGCAGTAGGAGGGCTGGCGGCTGCAAGCTGAAACTCTCGCTGCTGGCGACCAGAATGCAAGGTCTCTGCGGGGAGATGTAGACGTGACTAGCACCAATCCGGAACTTTTCCCTATTCCGACCCTTGCTGTACACGCAGGTCGTGAGGGTCTCGATGAAGAAGGTGTGGGCGTTCCTGCAATCGACTTGTCGACGGCTAATCCTGTGCGTGACGTTGAGCACGGGGGTGAATCGTACGATGTCCTCGCACAGGGTGAGCGAATATTTGAAGGAGGGTCACACGTCTATCGTCGACTCTCCAATCCAACAGTGAACCGCTTTGAGCGGGCTGTTGCCCAAATGGACCGGTGTGACGACTCTGTTGCATTCGCTTCAGGGATGGCTGCTCTTTCTGCTTTCCTGCTTGTATTGCGTGCAAAGGGTACGCCGAACGTTGTGGCTGTGCGTCCGGTTTATGGTGGTACGGATCATCTCCTTACCGAGAGCATCCTTGGCACCGTTGTGAATTGGGTGGCTTCGCGTGAAATTCACCAAGCAGTCACCAGTGACACAGGTGCGGTTCTCGTTGAAACTCCAGCAAACCCGACCGTTCAGCTAATAGACATCGCCGATGTGGTGAATCAGGCTGGAAGAACTCCCGTCATCGTGGATAACACATTCGCGACGTCGGTCATACAACAGCCTTCCCGTCATGGTGCCCAGTTGACCCTCCAGAGTTCCACCAAGTATGTGGGAGGTCATGGTGACCTCATGGGGGGCACGATCTCAACTAATGACGAATGGGCATCTGAGCTTCGCAAGATGCGTGCGATTACGGGAGGGCTCCTTTCTCCCTTCGAGGCGTACATGCTCCATCGTGGCCTCCAAACCCTTCCGGTAAGAGTTCGAGCTCAGGAAAAAGGTGCCCAGGTCATAGCCAACGCGCTGAAGGAGCATCCGAGCGTACGTGAGGTCTTTTATCCTGGCCTGCCAGAGTGTGACCCCACGCATCTAGTGGGGCGACAAATGGATGGGCCTGGCGGTATGCTTGCCTTCGCCGTGAATGGCGGGTCCGGAGTAGCAGCCAAAGTAGCGGAGAAAGTAAGAGTAATCGCGCATGCGGTGTCACTGGGCAGCGTGTGTTCCCTCATTCAGCATCCAGCTTCGATAACGCACCGACTAGTCGAAGCACCAGCTAGGCCCCTCCCGGATGTTCTGCGCCTGTCAGTCGGGGTTGAAGACCCGGAGAGCCTAGTCGCTGATCTCGTCCAAGCTATCGAAGCGGCTGACGGGGAATAGTCACAGCTTTGCTTGCCACATCGGCCTGGGAGCATGAATTCTAGGAGGCTTCGGAGGGGCTCGCATGCTGGTGTCTAGGAGCAGCCGTCGATGAGCGATGGCTGCTCCTAGCCTCGATCTTTCGCGAGGGTCCACCGACTCCGTCGGCGGACCCTCGCGAAAGATCGAGGTTAAGGCCCGCGCACGGGGCGGACGCGCGCCGCCCTCTGCGGCGCGGCCCCCTAATGGTGCCGTAAGCAGGTGGGCATGTGGTGATCCGTAGTCGCTCCTGAGGCCTGACCTCTCAAGACAGAGTCGGCCCCACGTGCCTGCCCGCTCTGTGAAGCAGCGCCGGGGGTGGTGGGGCCGGTCCGCGCTCCTGCCTTCGTCCCGCGCGGACCGGCCCCGCCACCCCCGCTCGCACACAAACAGCGGCATCGTTGGCTCTCGTGGTCCAAGCCGCCGCCAGGGAACACCTCTCACCGCTCGGCGAACACTCCCAGTTCCACTGCTGACCGAGGCCCCTGACGACCGCTGGGATTGCGAACGGCTAATCGGATGACGGGCCCCGAGCCCTGCCATTAGGGAGACGCGCAACCCCGCCACGGCAACGACCCTCACCACCGGCACCCACCCAAGGACACCACCATGACCAGCGTGTTCTGCGGCATCGACTGGGCCACCGACCACCACGACATCGCACTGCTCGACGAAGCCGGCACCCTCCTGGACAAGCTCCGCATCGACGACACCCCACAAGGCCTCAGCCAGCTCCTGGACCTGCTGGCCCAGCACGGCGACAGCCCAGAGAACCCGATCCCGGTCGCCATCGAGACCTCTCACGGACTCCTGGTCGCCTGCTTACGCGCCACCGGCAGACCCATCTACGTGATCAACCCGCTCACCGCCGCCCGCTACCGCGACCGCTACGCACTCAGCCGCAAGAAGTCCGACCACCTCGACGCCAAAGTCCTGGCCCACATCCTGCGCACCGACCCCGCAGAACACCGATTCCTGCCCGCAGACAGCCACCTCGCACAGGCCATCACCGTCCTGGCCCGAGCCCACCAGGACGCCGTCTGGGACCGCGTCCAAACCGGCAACCGCCTCCGCTCCCACCTGCGCGAATACTTCCCCGGCTTCCTCACCGTCTTCCGCCACTTCCGCGAAGGCCTCGCCTCACCCGTCACCCGCACCCTGCTCGCCGCAGCCCCCACCCCCACCCAAGCCGCCCAGCTCACCCGCCCTCAACTACGAGCGATCCTCAAGAAGGCCGGACGCCAACGGGAGATCACCGGAGAAGTCGAACGACTCCACACCCTGCTCCGCGAACCACAGATGCACCAGCCACCCATGATCGAGCAGGCCATGGGCACCAAAACCCTCGCTCTGCTACGGCAGTTCAACGCGGCCTGCACCAGCGCCGACGACCTGGAAGCAGCCACCACCGCCGCCTTCACCACCCACCAGGACGCCGAAATCATCACCAGCTTCCCCGGCCTCGGCGCTCTGACCGGCGCGCGCGTCCTGGCCGAACTCGGCGACGACCACACCCGCTTCACCAGCCCCCGCGCACTCAAGGCCTACGCCGGATCTGCCCCCATCACCCGATCCTCCGGACGCAAGACCACCGTCCTGGCCAGGCACATCAAGAACCAGCGTCTCGCCTCAGCCGGCTACATCTGGGCCTTCGCCGCCCTCACCGCATCCCCCGGAGCACGGGCCCACTATGACCGCCGCCGCGGCCGAGGACCGACATGTCGCAGCCCAGCGCAACCTCTTCAACCGCCTACTGGGCTGCCTGCACCACTGCCTCACCCACCGCATCCCCTACGACGAGCAGACCGCCTTCCCCAACGCCGCTTGACTGATCAACCGCATCGGATGTCTGTCTGCGCCCCGGCTGGCCACGCCCGGCGGCGCGCTGCGTGCATGCTGGCGAGGGCGGGACGCCATCCGCGGGCACAAGATGAGCCGGATCAAAGTCCCGCTGATGTCGGCGTGGCTCTGGCCACCGGAGGCAGCGTGGTAGCCGCAGCTACGAAGACCCATGCAGCCCTCGCTCTTGCTGCTCATCCTTCACCAAACAGCCCACCCTCAGCCTGATTCAGTGAAAGACTGAGCTTCGGAAAGCAAGGGGAGAGCAACAAAGAGGGATCAGATGGACGCATCGCAGCTTCCTGACGCAGGGGCGCAGGAAAGCGCTGAACGGCTTGGAATTTTTGATTGCGAGGAAGCGCATAAAACACCCACAAGCGTCGATTACAAGAACCTGTTCAACTCGGGCATGATAGTTCTCGACACGAATGTATTAATCAATTTGTACCGATCCAACGAGAGGACCCGCAGGGATACCTTTGCGGTGCTCTACCGCCTGCAAGAGCGATTGTGGATTCCCCATCAAGTGCTGTCCGAGTTCTGGCGGAACCGTGACCTACCTTCCGTCAAAGGTCACCATCGAGCGAAAGCCCGGACCGCCTGTGCTGCAGTTGACAAAGCGTTGCGATCATTGAGTGACGCTGCGGACCGCTGGCTGAAAGATGTGCACCTAGACACCGACGATGCGGCCAACCAGAGAATCAAAGGCTATAGGGATCAAATTGAAGGATCCCTTGAGGAGATGAAGAGATATATTGAAAGGCAAGCGGAAAGTGACGCCGTAGAGGGAACGGACTCTACGCATACTGACCCGATTCTAGTGCAACTGGACCCATTGCTGCTCGGCAGGATTGGTTCCCCCCTGCCTCCCGATGAATACGCAGAGGCTGTGGCGGAGGCGAAGCGTCGCGCAGACAGGGAAATACCGCCGGGTTACGCCGACTATGCCTCGAAGCCAGACGACCAGGCTGCCGGAGATTACATAATCTGGAAGCAGGTCATCGATGAAGCGGCGAAGGTCAGGGAAGACGTCTTGCTCATCACAGGGGACGTGAAAGAGGACTGGTGGACGCCACGGGCAGGACAACATCTCGCCCGCCCACGGATGGAACTGCGAAGCGAGATGCGTAGAGGAGCGGGGGTTGAGCTATTCATGATGACCCCGAGTCAGCTTCTAGCAGAGGCCTCCAGCGCCTTCAAGCTCAAGGTGGACGAACGCTCCGTCAGTGACCTAGCAAGTCGCGAAAGAAGTGTCGACTTCGATGCACTTCCAGCGCTTCTCCGAAATGCAATCCTCACGGCGATAGAAGCGGCCCATGCCCGTGCAACGACCGTCCATCAAGTGAGTGGCCTAAAGGCTAGGTCGCCGTATGGCTTTACGATGTCCGAGTTGGTCATGGAAGAACTGGCGGAACGAGTCGCGGACATTGGCGGTGACGCCCTGAATGTAGATGGAATGCAATGCCCGATCTTCGATGGTCTTCTGCTCATTCCCATGAGGACCTCTCCGGGGCGCGAATCTACACGGATGCTGTCTTCCCAGCGATTGAAGAGGATTGGCTCAGCCATCAACGCTTCACGCGATATGCTCAACTTCAACAATGTCCCGCTCGCTAACCTGACACCCATTGTCGTCTATTATGCCTCTAGCCCGGATTCTGGAGTTGAATTCGTTTACGCCGTCATGGGAGATTTTGACGCTAGAGGGAATTTTGATATCGAGCTTCGCTTTAGTTTGCTGTAATGCGTGAGCTGCCGCCTCGTGCTTCGCTACAGCAGCTCTGCATCTATAACTGACATCAACGGCGGCGGACGCGGGTACCACTGCTCGGCCCGGGGCGGTCGGCCTGACCGGGTAGCAGCGCCACTGGGTGGCGCTCGGATCGAACTCAACGGTCTGTCCCACTTCAAAGCCGGGCCGCCTGTGGGCCGTCGAAGGGCGGCCCAGGGCGACCAACAACGACCACCGACGGCCCCTCGGCGGGCAGCCAGCGCTGCACCGAGGCCGCTCGCCCGAGGTGGCTCCCATCCCTCACCACTTCCTGCGCAACAAGAAGCAGGAGTGGGAGGAGTACCGCTCCGAGGTCACCGCGTTCGAGCTGCGCAAGAACCTGCCGGTGCTGTAGGCGCAGGTCGGAGACCTCTGCCGCTGACGCGGCGGGTGGGGGGCGACGGTCATGGACTGTCGTCCCCCACTGCTGCGCCCGCCCCGGGTCAGGCATGATGTGCCCATGACTGCACCGTCCACCCCGCACCGAAAGGCCGATGCCGCGTAACCGGCCGGCCCGGACCAGCCTCGCCGTCCACCGGTTCGAGGCCCTGTCGAACGACTACCACGTCTTCCCCGGCGTCACCGACCGTGCCCTCCGGCGTTACCGGGCGTTTCTGACACCTCCTGGCCGGCGGACCCGCTACCCCTTCCTGGACGACTGCTCGTGCCGCGGCTGCTCCCTCCGCGACATCAGACACACCCGCGATGTCCTCGGCATCGTCCTGCGGAACCTGCCACGCCGGCCCCGCGCCGAGCTGGGCCGCCTGGTCGCCGCCCTCGACGCCGTCTACCTGGAGCGCACCCTCCCCGACCCGTTCGCCGACGTACGCCGGGAATGGCGCCCCCACGTCTGGTGGTACCGCCGTCTGGAAGGCTGCCGGTACGCCGCGACGGGGACCGTGTGACGCGCGGCCCGCGGCCGGCGCCGAGATGTTGGCGCTGAGATGCGTGGCCCGTGCCCTTTGCTGCCGGGGTCCGGCCGCTCTCGTCGCGCGCCGGTCAGGACGGGGCGGGTACGGCCCGGTGCGACGCGGCGTCGCATCGCGCACGGGAGGCAGGGGCCGGCTCCGCTCCTGGTGGCCGATCGACCCGCCCGGCCCGGCCGACCCCGTCCGGCCGACGCTTCCCCCAGGTACTCCGGTTAGGCTCAGCCCGTACGACCTTGATCGGGCTCGATCGACACGGGAGGCCGGAGATGACGGCGCCGGGGCGCAGGAGCAGCACGTTCTCGCGACTGCTGCGGCACGGATTCACGGACCCCTCGGCGGCCGAGCGGCTGCTGGAGAGCACGGAGCTGGCGGCCGTACGGAGTGATCCGGTGCTGCTGGACGCGCTGGGGGCCACCGCCGATCCCGATCTCGCGCTGGCGGGTCTCGTCCGGCTGCTGGAGGCGCAGCCGGACGACACGGACCGGCGCAAGGTGCTGGACACCCTGATAGCGGCGAAGCCGCTGCGGGACCGGCTGCTCGGGGTGCTCGGGGCGTCCGCCGCGCTGGGCGAGCATCTCGCCCGGCACTCGCACGACTGGCAGGCGCTCGTGACGTACGAGCCGCACGACCTGCATCCGGGGGTCGAGGAGTTCGAGCGCGGCCTCGCCGGGGCCACCGACCCCGTCTCCCTCCGGGTCGCCTACCGCCGCTGTCTGCTGTCCATCGCGGCCCGCGACGTGTGCGGCACCACCGACGTCGCCCAGGCGGCCGCCGAACTCGCCGACCTCGCCACCGCCACCCTCCGCGCGGCCCTCGCCATGGCGCGGGACGCCGCGCCCGAGGACGCGGCGCTGTGCCGGCTCGCGGTGATCGCGATGGGCAAGTGCGGGGGCCACGAACTGAACTACGTCTCCGACGTCGACGTCATCTTCGTCGGGGAGACCGCGGACGGGGCCGACGAGCAGAAGGCCGTTCGCGCCGCCACCCGGCTCGCCTCGCACATGATGCGGATCTGTTCCGAGACGACCGTCGAGGGCAGCATCTGGCCCGTCGACGCCAACCTGCGGCCCGAGGGCCGCAACGGCCCGCTCGTACGGACGCTCAGCAGCCATCTCGCGTACTACCAGCGGTGGGCGAAGACCTGGGAGTTCCAGGCACTGCTGAAGGCCCGGCCGGTGGCCGGGGACATGGAGCTGGGGGAGCAGTACATCGCCGCGCTCGAACCCCTGGTGTGGAAGGCCGCCGAGCGGGAGAACTTCGTCGCCGACGTGCAGCGCATGCGCCGCAGGGTCGTCGAGAACATCCCGGCCGCCGAGATCGACCGCCAGCTGAAGCTGGGGCCGGGCGGTCTGCGGGACGTCGAGTTCGCCGTGCAGCTGCTTCAGCTGGTCCACGGGCGCGCCGACACCTCGCTGCGCAGCGGCACCACCCTCGACGCGCTGGGCGCGCTGGCCGCCGGCGGGTACGTGGGACGCACCGACGCCGCCCAGCTCGACGCCGCCTACCGCTTCCTGCGCTTGATGGAACACCGCATCCAGCTCTACCGGCTGCGCCGCACCCATCTCGTCCCCGAGGGCGAGAACGACCTGCGGCGCATCGGCCGCTCGCTGGGGCTGCGCACCGAGCCGGTCGCCGAGCTGAACCGCGAGTGGCGGCGCCACGCGGCCGTCGTACGGCGACTGCACGAGAAGCTCTTCTACCGCCCGCTCCTCGACGCCGTCGCCCAGCTCGCGCCCGGGGAGGCGAGGCTGAGCGCCGACGCGGCCCGCGAACGCCTCGTCGCCCTCGGCTACGCCGACCCGGCCTCCGCCCTGCGCCACCTGGAGGCCCTGGCCTCCGGCGTCACCCGCAAGGCCGCCATCCAGCGCACCCTCCTGCCGGTCCTCCTGGGCTGGTTCGCCGACTCGGCCGACCCGGACGCCGGACTCCTGAACTTCCGCAAGGTCTCCGACGCCCTCGGCAAGACTCCCTGGTATCTGCGGCTGCTGCGCGACGAGGGCGCCGCCGCCGAGAACCTCGCCCGGGTCCTGTCCGCCGGGCGCCTCGCCCCCGACCTCCTCATGCGCGCCCCCGAGGCCGTCGCCCTCCTCGGCGACGGGGACGGCGGCGCCGGGGGCCTCGAACCCCGCGGACGCGCCCACCTGGAACAGGAGATCCTCGCCGCCGTCGGCCGCGCCGACGGCGCCGCCCAGGGCGTCACGGCCGCGCGCGGCGTACGGCGCCGCGAACTGTTCCGTACGGCCGCCGCGGACATCGTCGGCTCCTACGGCACCGAGGCGTTTCCGGCCACCGCCGACCAGGGCGCGCTGGTCGACCTGGTCGGCGGCGCGATCTCCGACATCACCGCGGCGACCCTCGCGGGCACCCTCCGCGCGGTTGTCCGCGAGGGCTGGGGCGACACCCTTCCCACCCGGTTCGCCGTCATCGGCATGGGCCGCTTCGGCGGCCACGAACTGGGCTACGGCTCCGACGCCGACGTCCTGTTCGTCCACGAGCCGTGGGAGGGGGCCGACGAGCAGGAGGCGGCCCGCGCGGCGAACGCGGTCGTGGCGGAGATGCGCCGCCTGCTCCAGCTCCCCAGCGCCGACCCGCCGCTCCTCATCGACGCCGACCTGCGGCCCGAGGGCAAGTCCGGTCCTCTGGTACGGACCCTCAAGTCCTACGAGGCGTACTACCGCCGGTGGTCGCTGGTCTGGGAGTCCCACGCCCTGCTGCGGGCCGAACCGGTCGCAGGCGACCCGGACCTCGGCCGTCGCTTCGTCGAACTCGTCGACCCGCTCCGCTATCCGGCGGACGGCCTCGGGGAGGACGCGGTCCGGGAGATCCGCCGGCTCAAGGCCCGTATGGAGTCGGAGCGGCTTCCGCGGGGCGCCGACCCGACGCTCCACACCAAGCTCGGCCGCGGCGGTCTCTCGGACGTCGAGTGGACCGTCCAGCTCCTCCAGCTCCGCCACGGCCGGCGCGAGCCGGCCCTGCGCACCACCCGCACCCGGGCCGCGCTCGACGCCGCCCGGGAGGCCGGCCTCGTCACGGACGAGGAGGCGGCGACCCTCGACGAGGCCTGGGTCCTCGCGACCCGGGTGCGCAACGCGGTCATGCTCGTCCGCGGCCGGGCCGGCGACACGTTCCCCTCCGACAGCCGTGAGGTGGCCGCGGTCGGTCGTTACCTGGGGTACGGCCCCGGGCACGTGGGCGACATGCTCGACGACTACCGCAGGACCACGCGGCGGGCGCGGGCGGTGGTGGAGGACTTGTTCTACGGCACGTGAGGGCTGGGCCCTTGCGACTCGGGGGCGCGGGTTCGTTCGGCGGGTGCGGTGGGTGGGGGTTGTCCGCGCAGTTCCCCGCGCCCCTGACAAGCGACCGGGACTATGCCTTCACCGGCGCCAACAGCCGGCCCCCGTCGCCCGCGGTCACCTCGCGCGGCAGCGCGTACGGCATCGATCCGTACCAGAGCCGCGCCACCCCGTAGCCGAAGGCCAGGCAGATCAAGCCGCCGACCGCGTCGAGCCAGAAGTGGTTGGCGGTGGCCACGATCACGACCAGCGTCAGCGTCGGGTAGAGGAGACCCAGCACCCGCACCCACGGCACCGAGGCCAGCGCGAAGATCGTCAGACCGCACCACAGGGACCAGCCGATGTGCATGGAGGGCATGGCCGCGTACTGGTTCGACATGTTCTTCAGGTCGCCGGAGGCCATGGAGCCCCAGGTCTGGTGCACCACGACCGTGTCGATGAAGTTCTCGCCGGTCATCAGACGGGGCGGGGCCAGGGGATAGAAGTAGTAGCCGACCAGGGCCACCGCCGTCGTCGCGAACAGCACCAGACGCGTCGCGGCGTAACGGCCGGGGTGGCTACGGTAGAGCCACACGAGGACACCGAGCGTGACGACGAAGTGCAGCGTCGCGTAGTAGTAGTTCATACCGACGATCAGCCATGTGACCGAGTTCACGGCATGGTTGACCGTCTGCTCCACGGCGATCCCGAGGTGGTGCTCCGCCTTCCAGATCCAGTCGGCGTTGGCGAGGGCCTTCTCCTTCTGCTCCGGGACCGCGTTGCGGATCAGTGAGTACGTCCAGTAGCTCACCGCGATCAGCAGGATCTCGAACCAGAGACGTGGGCGACGAGGGGCTCTCAGCCGGTGCAGAAGCCCCTGCTCCGGCGCGTCCGTGACGGACCGCGGAGCGGCCTGCTCCCGGCCTTCCTCCAGTGTCGTCACGGTCGTGTCACCCATGGGCACAGAGTCTGCCAGATAAGCCATCCCCCACCGATCATCCTCTGGTCGGGTTCTCTCCGCACGTTCTTCGGGGTAGCGCGGGGGCACCCCTCATACGCACGTAGGGCACCCGCCCCCGATTTCTCCGACTCAGGTACGACTACGGTCCCCAGGAGCCGAAGCCGTGGACCCCCGCACCACCAGCTCCGGCATGAACACGAACTCACTGTGCGGCGCCGGCGTCCCGCCGATCTCCTCCAGCAACGTGCGCACCGCAGCCTGCCCCATGGCGGGGACCGGCTTGCGGATCGTCGTCAGGGGCGGATCGGTGAAGGCGATCAAGGGGGAGTCGTCGAAGCCGACCACCGAGACGTCCCGGGGGACCTCCAGACCCCGCTGCCGGGCCGCCCGGATCGCGCCCAGCGCCATCATGTCGCTCGCGCACACCACCGCCGTGCAGTCCCGGTCCATGAGCGCCATCGCCGCCGCCTGACCGCCCTCCAGGGTGTAGAGGGAGTGCTGGACCAGCTCGGACTCGATGTCCATGCCATCCAGGCCCAACTGCTCCTGCATCGTGCGGACGAACCCCTCGATCTTGCGCTGTACCGGGACGAACCGCTTGGGCCCCAGGGCCAGACCTATCCGGGTGTGCCCCAGTGACACCAGGTGCGTCACCGCGAGGCTCATCGCCGCACGGTCGTCCGGTGAGATGAAAGGGGCCTGCACCTTGGGGGAGAAGCCGTCGACGAGCACGAAGGGCACGCCCTGCGCGCGCAGCTGCTCGTAGCGCTGCATGTCCGCGGAGGTGTCCGCGTGCAGACCGGAGACGAAGATGATGCCGGCGACACCGCGGTCGACGAGCATCTCGGTCAGCTCGTCCTCGGTCGATCCGCCGGGGGTCTGGGTGGCGAGCACCGGGGTGTAACCCTGCCGCGTCAGCGCCTGGCCGATGACCTGCGCCAACGCCGGGAATATGGGATTCTCCAGCTCCGGGGTGATGAGGCCCACCAGCCCCGCGCTGCGCTGCCGCAGCCGTACCGGCCGCTCGTAGCCCAGTACGTCGAGTGCGGCAAGGACGGACTGGCGAGTGGTCGCGGCGACGCCCGGCTTCCCGTTCAGGACGCGGCTGACAGTCGCCTCGCTGACCCCCGCCTGGGCTGCGATGTCGGCAAGCCGTGTGGTCACAGCACCGGACTGTACCGGCCGGGCATCCGCTTGCACACCGGCCCGTCGCCGGGTGCGGGCAGGGGTGCGGCCCACTGCGGGCTGCTGCGTCATCGCGGTCCCTCGTGATTCTGGTCGGTGTCCGTGGGGGCGCCCCTGCGTGAAAGAGATGGCTTTCGCAAGAGCTGACGGGCTGATGATTCCCGTACTCGCCCAGTTGTGGCAAGAGCTTGCAGAGTCTTTCACGGCCGCGCGAACCCCCCTTGATCGGCTCTGATGCGGGGTTGCGGGCCCATTGAGCGCAGGTCACGGCGGGGTAACCATCACCGCTTCTTGCATTTTTTTGCAGCAAGGTCTTTCGTCCGGCTTACATCGCTGTTACGTTCGGCCACGCCCGGCGGCGGCAACGGCGCGCCGGCACCTCGGCAGGAGCGGCGGACGGGGCCCTCCTCCCAGCACACGGGCTTAACCCTCAAGGAGATCTCATGCGGCGTGGCATAGCGGCCACCGCGCTGGTGGCGTCCCTCGCCCTCGCGGCGACGGCCTGCGGCGGAAGTGACAGCGGCGACTCGGCCGGCGGTCCGGTCACCATCACCTGGTGGGACACGTCCAACGCCACCAATGAGGCACCGACGTACAAGGCCTTGGTCAAGGAGTTCGAGGCCGCCAACAAGGACATCAAGGTCAAGTACGTCAACGTGCCCTTCGACCAGGCGCAGAACAAGTTCGACACCGCCGCCGGCTCCAAGGGCGCCCCGGACATCCTGCGCTCCGAGGTCGGCTGGACGCCCGCGTTCGCGAAGAAGGGCTTCTTCCTGCCGCTGGACGGCACGGAGGCCCTCGCGGACCAGGACAAGTTCCAGCCCAACCTGATCAAGCAGGCCCAGTACGACGGCAAGACCTACGGCGTGCCGTTCGTCACCGACACCCTCGCGCTGGTCTACAACAAGGAGCTCTTCGAGAAGGCCGGCATCAAGGAGGCCCCCAAGACCTGGGCCGACCTGAAGAAGGCCGCCGCCACCGTCAAGAGCAAGACCGGCGTCGACGGCTACTGGGGCTCCACCCAGGCGTACTACGCCCAGTCCTTCCTCTACGGCGAGGGCGCCGACACCGTCGACGTCGCAGCCAAGAAGATCACGGTCAAGTCCCCCGCGGCCGTGAAGGGCTACGAGACCTGGCTGGGCCTGTTCGACGGCAAGGGCCTGCACAAGGCGGACACCACCGCCGACGCCTACGCCCACATCCAGGACGCCTTCGTCAACGGCAAGGTCGCCTCGATCGTCCAGGGCCCGTGGGAGATCACCAACTTCTACAAGGGCTCCGCGTTCAAGGACAAGGCCAACCTCGGCATCGCCACCGTCCCGGCCGGCTCCACCGGCAAGCCGGGCGCCCCGACCGGCGGCCACAACCTCTCGGTCTACGCCGGCTCCGACAAGGCGCACCAGGAGGCCTCGCTGAAGTTCGTGAAGTTCATGACCTCGGCGAAGTCCCAGGAGACCATCGCCCTGAAGAACTCCACGCTGCCCACGCGGGACGACGCCTACACCACCGAGGTCAAGGCCGACCCGGGCATCGCCGGCTACCAGACGGTCCTCGCCGCCGCCCAGCCGCGTCCCGAGCTGCCCGAGTACAGCTCGCTGTGGGGCCCGCTCGACACCGAACTGCTCGCCATCGCCGGGGGCAAGAAGTCCCTGGACAAGGGCCTGAGCAGCGCGGAGACCTCGATCGCCAAGCTGGTCCCGGACTACAGCAAGTGACCCCGAGTGGCCGCCGCGTCCGACCGACCTGTCGAGGGACGGACGCGGCGGCCACCGGCCCGCGTACCAGCCGGCACCGGCCCGCGTACCAGCCGGCACCGGCCCGCGTACCAGCCCAGCCCCGATCTTCCAGTGATCTTCCAGAAGGTGTCGAACGATGACAGTCGCCATCGACCGAGCGACCGGCAAGCGCCGCGGTGAGCCGGGCGGGCGCCCGGGTCCGCTGTCGCGTCTGAAGCACTCCTACCAGCGCCACTGGTACGCCTACGCGATGATCGCCCCGGTCGTCGTCGTGCTCGGCGTCCTCGTGGTGTATCCGCTGGTCCGCGGCTTCTACCTCACGCTCACCAACGCCAACAGCCTCAACTCGGCGCGCACGATCGGCGTCAACCACATCGAGGCGACCTACGAGTTCATCGGCTTCGCCAACTACGCCGACATCCTGTGGGGCCCGACCGCGTACGACCGCTTCTGGTCGCACTTCATCTGGACGATCGTCTGGACGGCGCTCTGCGTCACCCTGCACTACGTCATCGGCCTCGGCCTGGCGCTGCTGCTCAACCAGAAGCTGCGCGGCCGCACCTTCTACCGGCTGATCCTGGTCCTGCCGTGGGCCGTGCCCACCTTCGTCACCGTGTTCGGCTGGCGGTTCATGCTCGCCGACGGCGGCGTCATCAACGCCGGCCTCGAAGCCCTGCACCTGCCGACCCCACTGTGGCTGGAGGACACTTTCTGGCAGCGGTTCGCCGCGATCATGGTGAACACCTGGTGCGGCGTGCCGTTCATGATGGTCTCGCTGCTCGGTGGCCTCCAGTCCATCGACTCCTCCCTCTACGAGGCCGCCGAGATGGACGGAGCGAGCGCCTGGCAGCGCTTCCGGTACGTCACCCTGCCGGGTCTGCGGTCCGTCAGCTCCACCGTCGTCCTGCTCGGGGTGATCTGGACCTTCAACCAGTTCGCCGTCATCTTCCTGCTGTTCGGCGACACCGCCCCCGAGGCACAGATCCTCGTGACCTGGGCGTACTACCTCGGCTTCGGTCAGCAGCCGCGTGACTTCGCGCAGTCGGCGGCCTACGGCATCCTGCTGCTGGCCATCCTGATCGTCTTCACCTCCGTCTACCGCCGCTGGCTGAACCGCGATGAGCAGCAGCTCGCGATCTGAGGCAGGAGCCCCCATGAGCACCACGACCGTCAAGACCCCGGCTCCGGCGGACCCCACGCCCACGCCGACCGCCGCCGCGCGCCGGTCGCGCGGGCGCGGTGAGCGCAGCCTCGCCGGTTCCCTCACCTCGCACGCCGTCCTCATCGTGGCGAGCCTGGTCGCGCTCTTCCCGATCGCCTGGCTGGTCTTCCTCTCCTTCGGCCCGGACAAGGACGACTATCTGCACCCCGGGCGCATCGTCGGCAAGATGACGCTCGACAACTACGCGTTCGTGCTGCAGAAGACGGCGTTCTTCGACTGGCTGGTCAGCACGCTCGTGGTGTCGCTCGGCACGACCGTCATCGGTGTGCTGATCTCCGCCACCACCGGTTACGCGGTCTCCCGCATGCGGTTCCCGGGCTACCGCAAGTTCATGTGGGTGCTCCTGGTCACCCAGATGTTCCCGGTCGCCGTACTGATGGTGCCGATGTACGAGATCCTGTCGGAACTCCAGCTCGTCGACAGCTACCTTGGTCTCATCCTCGTCTACTGCTCGACGGCCGTGCCGTACTGCGCCTGGCTGTTGAAGGGTTACTTCGACACGATCCCGTTCGAGATCGACGAGGCGGGACGCGTCGACGGGCTGACCCCCTTCGGCACGTTCGCGCGGCTGATCCTGCCGCTCGCCAAGCCCGGGCTGGCGGTGGCCGCGTTCTACAGCTTCATCACCGCGTTCGGGGAGGTCGCCTTTGCCTCGACGTTCATGCTGTCGGACACGAAGTACACCTTCGCGGTCGGCCTGCAGAGCTTCGTCAGTGAGCACGACGCCCAGCAGAACCTCATGTTCGCCACGGCGGTCCTGGTCGCGATCCCCGTCTCCGGGTTCTTCTACCTGGTGCAGAAGAACCTGGTGACGGGGCTGACCGCCGGCGGCACCAAGGGCTGAGCCCGCCACCCCGATGACTCCCGTACGCCTTGCCGTACGGGTGGCGGCCGCGGTGTCCATCCGACCCCGCTGTCACCGCGGCCGCCTCGTCAACCGACCCGAGACACCGATGCCCTCACCTCCGTTACGTACCAAGGACGTCATGAGCCAGCACTCCTCCACCGACCCGGCCGACAACTCCGCGCTCGCCACCGTCGCCCCCAGCCGCGACTGGTGGCGGGACGCGGTGATCTACCAGGTCTACCCGCGCAGCTTCGCCGACAGCAACGGCGACGGCATGGGCGACCTGGAGGGCGTACGCTCCCGCCTGCCGTACCTGCGCGACCTGGGCGTGGACGCCGTCTGGCTGTCCCCCTTCTACGCCTCCCCGCAGGCCGACGCCGGCTACGACGTCGCGGACTACCGTGCCGTCGACCCCATGTTCGGCAATCTGCTGGACGCCGACGCCCTCATCCGCGACGCCCATGGGCTGGGTCTGCGTGTCATCGTCGACCTCGTCCCCAACCACTCCTCCGACCAGCACGAATGGTTCAAGCGTGCGGTGGCGGAGGGCCCCGGCTCGCCGCTGCGCGACCGCTACCACTTCCGCCCCGGCAAGGGGAAGAACGGCGAGCTCCCCCCGAACGACTGGGAGTCGATCTTCGGCGGCCCGGCCTGGACCCGGGTGACGGAGCCCGACGGCACGCCGGGGGAGTGGTACCTGCACCTCTTCGCCCCCGAGCAGCCCGACTTCAACTGGGAGCACCCGGCCGTCGGCGACGAGTTCCGCTCCATCCTGCGCTTCTGGCTCGACATGGGCGTGGACGGCTTCCGCATCGACGTGGCGCACGGCCTGGTGAAGGCCGAGGGCCTCCCGGACCTCGGATCCCACGAGCAGCTCAAGCTGCTGGGCAACGATGTCATGCCGTTCTTCGACCAGGACGGTGTGCACGCCATCTACCGCGAGTGGCGGCTGGTGCTCGACGAGTACGCCGGGGAACGCATCTTCGTCGCCGAGGCGTGGACCCCCACCGTCGAGCGCACGGCGAACTACGTCCGCCCGGACGAGCTGCACCAGGCGTTCAACTTCCAGTACCTCGGCACCGACTGGGACGCGGCCGAGCTGAAGGTGGTCATCGACCGCACCCTCGACGCGATGCGCCCGGTGGGCGCCCCCGCCACCTGGGTGCTGTCCAACCACGACGTGACCCGCCACGCCACCCGCTTCGCCAACGAGCCGGGCCTCGGCACGCAGATCCGCCTCGCCGGCGACCGCGAGCTGGGCCTCAGGCGCGCCCGCGCGGCGACGCTGCTGATGCTGGCGCTGCCCGGCTCGGCGTACGTGTACCAGGGCGAGGAACTGGGCCTCCCGGACGTCGTGGACCTCCCCGACGAGGTCCGCCAGGACCCCGCCTACTTCCGGGGTGCGGGGCAGGACGGCTTCCGCGACGGCTGCCGCGTGCCGATCCCGTGGACCCGCACCGGCTCCTCGTACGGCTTCGGCGCGGGCGGCTCCTGGCTGCCGCAGCCCGCCGAGTGGGGCGACCTGAGCGTCGAGGCGCAGACGGGCGCCGAGGGCTCCACCCTGGAGCTGTACCGCACCGCGCTCGCCGTCCGCCGCGAGCAGCCCGCCCTCGGCGCGGGCGACTCCGTCGAGTGGCTGAAGGCGCCCGAGGGCGTCCTCGCCTTCCGCCGCGGCGACTTCGTGTGCGTCGCCAACACCACCGGGGAGTCGGTCACGATCCCCGCGTACGGCCGGGTGCTCGTCGCCAGCGGAGAACCGACCGTCGTCGGGGACGAGGCGAAGCTGCCGGCGGACACGACGGTGTGGTGGACGACCGTCTGACCGGCACGACCACCGAGGCCCGCCGCCCCGAGAGGGGCGGCGGGCCTCCTGCCGTCCGCGGGCCCGGCCGTCACGCCGTGACCCTGCCTCCGTCTCCCTGAGCGGCGGCGATCACCGCGCAGACGGTGGCGGTCGCGGCGAGGCTCCCCAGCATCACCAGGCCCACGCCTATGCCGTGGAGGCCGCTCGCGTCGTCCGACCAGTCGTAGAACGAGGCGACGGTCAGCCCGGCCGTGGTACCGGCCACCGCGCCCACGAAGTAGCGGTGCGACGCCGCCCAGTACACCGCCGCCAGCAGGGTCAGCACCAGCCCGATCACCTGCCACGCCTCGTACGGCCCGGTCGTCGAACCGTCCGGGTGCACATCCCGCCGCTGGTCCCAGCCCAGCCAGGCGGCCCACATCACCGATGACGCCGCGGCCGGCACGAGGACCGTCAACAGCCGGGCGGCGGGGTTGCTCTGTCGTCGAGTCATGCCCTCAGCGTTCCGGCCGCCCGGACCGCCCGGCAGAGCGCACATACTCAGATCCCCCCGAGTATCCGACCCGAGTGCGCGCCGCCCGGCCTTCGGGAACCGAGGGCTCCTTCCCAACCCCCTTGCCCGTGAAGACATTTCGCGTCGGTGAAGAACGTGTGTCAGGAGGGTTGACCGTTTGACGAACTGGCTCGTACCTTCTGGGCGGTTGAAAATTTTCAGCCATCTTGCAGCAAGAATCGGCAACGGATCTTGCGCACCTGCTTTCCGACCCGTTTCCGAACCCCCTTCGGAACTCCCCAGGACCCCCTTCAACGGAGAAGGACCCCACATGGCCAGCAGAACCCTCTCCGGCGCGCTCGCCCTCGCGGCGGGCGCGTCCCTCGCGCTCGCCGTCCCCACGGGCAGCGCGTACGCCTCCCCGCCCGGCACCAAGGACGTCACCGCCGTCCTCTTCGAATGGGACTTCGCCTCGGTCGCCAAGGAGTGCACCAACACCCTCGGCCCCAACGGCTACGGATACGTCCAGGTCTCCCCGCCCGCCGAGCACATACAGGGCTCGCAGTGGTGGACGTCGTACCAGCCGGTGAGCTACCGGATCGCGGGCCGGCTCGGTGACGCCACCGCGTTCAAGAACATGATCGACACGTGTCACGCCGCCGGGGTGAAGGTCGTCGTCGACACGGTGATCAACCACATGTCGGCGGGCAGCGGCACCGGCACCGGCGGCTCGTCGTACAGCAAGTACACCTACCCCGGTCTGTACTCCTCGTTCGACTTCGACAACTGCACCGCGCAGATCACCGACTACCAGGACCGCGGGAACGTCCAGAACTGCGAACTCGTGGGCCTCGCCGACCTCGACACCGGGGAGGACTACGTCCGCTCGGCCATCGCCGGGTACATGAACACCCTGCTCGGCCACGGTGTCGACGGCTTCCGCATCGACGCGGCCAAGCACATCCCGGCCGCCGACCTCGCCAACATCAAGTCGCGGCTGACCAACCCGTCGGTCTACTGGAAGCAGGAGGCCATCCACGGCTCCGGCGAGGCCGTCCAGCCCACCGAGTACACGGGCAACGGGGACGTCCAGGAGTTCCGCTACGCGTTCGACCTCAAGCGGGTCTTCAACAACGAGAACCTCGCCTACCTCAAGAACTACGGCGAGGGCTGGGGCTACATGAACAGCTCCGTCGCCGGTGTCTTCGTCGACAACCACGACACCGAGCGCAACGGCTCCACCCTCAGCTACAAGGACAACGCCACCTACACCCTCGCCAACGTCTTCATGCTGGCGTACCCGTACGGCGCCCCGGACATCAACTCCGGCTACGAGTTCTCCTCCACGGACGCCGGGCCGCCCAACAACGGTACCGTCAACGCCTGTTGGCAGGACGGCTGGAAGTGCCAGCACGCCTGGCCGGAGATCATGCGCATGGTGCCCTTCCGGAACGCCACACGCGGCGAGGCCGTCACCAACTGGTGGGACAACGGGGGCGACGCGATCGCCTTCGGACGCGGCAGCAAGGGCTACGTGGCCATCAACCACGAGTCGGGCAGCCTGACCCGGACGTACCAGACCTCGCTCCCGGCCGGGACGTACTGCAACGTCCAGAACAACACGACGGTGACCGTGAACGGCTCCGGCCAGTTCACCGCCACGCTCGGATCCAACACGGCGCTGGCGATCTATGCCGGTAAGTCCGGCTGTTGACCCACCCGGGCGGAACTGAAAGCACTTACCGGTGCTTTCAAGCCTCTTGCTGAAAACCTTTCGGCGGCGATACGGTCGCGCGGGGTCGGACCCACCCAGAGGGCGTTGTGCGGGACCTTCACAACGCCCCCAGAGCCGTCATCGCTAGGAGTCCCTCTGTGATACCGAGATGGCCGACGCCGTCGAGGCGCCGTACCGCCCGCGCCGAACGGGCCGCCGTGGTCAGTGCGGTCACCGTGACCGCACTGACCGCCGCGCTCGTCCAGCCGCTCGCGGCGGGGGCCGCCACACCGCCCCCGCCTCCGTCCGACGCGAAGCTGGCCGCCGAGCCCGCCCGCCACGACCTGACCCGCGAGCAGTTCTACTTCGTCCTGCCGGATCGTTTCGCCAATGGGGACAGGGCGAACGACAAGGGCGGACTGACCGGCTCCCGGCTCGCCACCGGGTACGACCCCACCGACAAGGGCTTCTACCAGGGCGGTGACCTCAAGGGCCTCACCAAGCGGCTCGACTACATCAAGGGCCTCGGCACCACCGCCATCTGGCTGGCCCCCATCTTCAAGAACCAGCCCGTCCAGGGCACCGGGGAGAACGCCTCCGCCGGCTACCACGGCTACTGGATCACCGACTTCACCAAGGTCGACCCGCACTTCGGCACCAACAAGGACCTGGAGACCCTCATCTCCAAGGCCCACGCCAAGGGCATGAAGGTCTTCTTCGACGTCATCACCAACCACACGGCGGACGTCGTCGACTACAAGGAGAAGTCCTACGACTACCTCTCCAAGGGCGCCTTCCCCTACCTGACCAAGGACGGCAGGCCCTTCGACGACGCCGACTACGCCGACGGCGCCAAGGCGTTCCCGAAGGTCGACCGGGACTCCTTCCCCCGGACGCCCGTCGTCCCGTCCTCGAAGAAGAACCTCAAGGTCCCGGCCTGGCTCAACGACCCCACGATGTACCACAACCGGGGTGACTCCACCTGGGCCGGCGAGTCCGCCACCTACGGCGACTTCGTCGGGCTCGACGACCTGTGGACCGAGCGTCCCGAGGTCGTCGAGGGCATGGAGAAGATCTACGAGAAGTGGGTCAGGGACTTCAGGATCGACGGCTTCCGCATCGACACCGTGAAGCACGTCAACACCGAGTTCTGGACCCGGTGGGCGACCGCGCTCGACGCCTACGCGGCGAAGAAGGGCCGGGACGACTTCTTCATGTTCGGCGAGGTCTACTCCGCCGACACCTCCGTGACCTCCCCGTACGTCACCCAGGGCCGCCTCGACTCCACGCTCGACTTCCCCTTCCAGGACGCGGCACGGTCGTACGCCTCCCAGGGCGGCAGCGCCAAGAAGCTCGCCGCCGTCTTCGGCGACGACTACAGGTACACGACCGACAAGGCCAACGCCTACGAGCAGGTCACCTTCCTCGGCAACCACGACATGGGCCGCATCGGGACGTTCCTCAAGCAGGACAACCCCAAGGCCGGCGACGCCGAACTGCTCGCCAAGGACCGGCTCGCCAACGAGCTGATGTTCCTCAGCCGCGGCAACCCTGTCGTCTACTACGGCGACGAGCAGGGCTTCACCGGCGCGGGCGGCGACAAGGACGCCCGCCAGACCCTGTTCGCCTCCAAGGTCGCCGACTACCTGGACGACGACCAGCTGGGCACCGACCGCACCCACGCCAAGGACGCCTACGACACGAAGGCGCCGCTCTACCGGCAGATCAGCGCGCTCGCGAAGCTCCGCAAGGCCAACCCGGCGCTCGCCGACGGCGTCCAGACCGAGCGCCACGCGGCCGACGGCGCGGGCGTCTACGCCTTCTCCCGCACCGACGCCCGGACCGGCGTCGAGTACGTCGTCGCCTTCAACAACGCGGACGACGCCAAGTCGGCGACGTTCGCGACCGGTTCGGCGGGCATGACCTTCAAGGGCATCTACGGGACGAAGAGCCAGGTCAAGAGCGACTCCGACCGCAAGGTCACCGTCACCGTCCCGGGCGGCTCGTCCATCGTCCTCAAGGCCGCCGGCAAGCTCGGCAAGCCCGCCGCCAAGCCGTCCGTCACCCTCAAGGCCCCGGCGGCCGGCGCCACCGGCACCGTCGAGATCAGTGCCGACGTCGACGGGGGGCAGCTCAACCGGGTCGTCTTCGCCGCGCAGGTCGGCAACGGCAAGTGGAAGACGCTGGGCTCCGCCGACCACGCCCCCTACAAGGTCACACACACCGTCGGCAAGGACGTCCCCGCCGGAACGGCCCTGCGCTACAAGGCCGTCGTGATCGACTCGGCCGGCCGCACCGCGAGCGCCACGGCGTCCTCCACCACGGGCACCCCGCCCGCCCCCGAGATCCCCACGGCCTCCTCCCGCGACTACGCGATCGTCCACTACAAGCGCGCCGACGGCGACTACACCGACTGGCGGCTGTACGCCTGGGGCGACATCGCCGAGGGCGAGGGCACGACCTGGCCGGAGGGGCACGACTTCGTCGGGCGGGACGCCTACGGTGCCTTCGCCTACGTCAAGCTGAAGCCCGGCGCCTCGAACGTCGGCTACCTCGTCATCGACAAGGACGGAAACAAGGACGTCTCCGCCGACCGCTCCATCGACGTCACCAGGACGGGCGAGATCTGGGTCGAGCAGGGCAAGGAGGCCGTCCGCACGGAGAGGCCGGCCGCCGAGTACCCCGAGCAGGACAAGTCCAAGGCGGTCCTGCACTACCACCGCGCCGACGGGAAGTACGACGGCTGGGGCCTGCACGTCTGGGCCGGCGCCGCCAACCCCACCGAGTGGTCCAAGCCCCTGGAGCCGGTGCGGACCGACGCGTACGGCGCCGTCTTCGAGGTGCCGCTCGCCGAGGGCGCCACCAGTCTCAGCTACATCCTCCACAAGGGCGACGAGAAGGACCTCCCCGCCGACCAGGCCCTCGACCTCAAGGCGAACGGGCACGAGGTGTGGCTGCTGAGCGGCCAGGAGAAGTACCTGCTCCCGCAGCCGGCCGGGTCCGCCGCCGCGCTCGACCCGACCACCTCCAAGGCGGTCTGGATCGACCGGAACACCCTCGCCTGGAACGGCAATGAGGCCGCCGCCTCCACCCAGCTGCTGTACTCCCGCACCGGCTCCATCGCGGTGAAGGAGGGCGCGCTCACCAGCACCGACGAGCGCCGGCTCCGCCTCACCAAGTCGTCCCTCACCGACGCCCAGAAGGCGAGGTTCCCGCACCTGAGGTCGTACACCGCCTGGACCGTCGACCCCCGTGACCGCGACCGGGTCCGCGAGGCCCTGCGCGGGCAGCTCGTCGCCTCCCAGCGGGCCGCGAACGGAGCCGTGCTCGCGGCGACCGGCGTCCAGATCGCCGGGGTCCTCGACGACCTCTACGACGGATCGGACGCCGACCTCGGCCCGACCTTCCGCAAGGGCCGCCCCACCCTCGCCGTCTGGGCCCCCACCGCCCAGCGGGTCTCCCTCGACCTGGACGGCAGGAGCGTGGCCATGAAGCGGGACGGCGCCTCCGGCGTCTGGTCCGTCACCGGCCCCACGTCCTGGAAGGGCAAGCCCTACCGGTACACCGTCAAGGTGTGGGCCCCGAGCGTCGGCAAGGTCGTCACCAACAAGGTCACCGACCCCTACTCCGTCGCCCTGACCGCCGATTCCGAGCGGAGCCTGGTCGTCGACCTCGCCGACCGGTCGCTCGCCCCGCGCGGCTGGACCTCGTACGACAAGCCCAGGGCCGTACCGCTGAAGGACGCCCAGATCCAGGAGCTGCACATCCGCGACTTCTCGATCGCCGACAAGACCGTCCCCGCCGAGGACAAGGGCACCTACCTCGCCTTCACCGACAAGGACAGCGCCGGCTCGAAGCACCTGCGGCAGCTGGCGAAGGCCGGCACCTCGTACGTGCACCTGCTGCCCGCCTTCGACATCGCCACCATCCCCGAGAGGAAGGCCGACCAGACGACCCCCGACTGCGACCTCGGCTCCTACGCCGCCGACTCCGACCAGCAGCAGGAGTGCGTGGCGAAGGCCGCCGCCAAGGACGCGTTCAACTGGGGCTACGACCCGTACCACTACACCGTCCCCGAGGGCTCGTACGCGACCGACCCGGACGGGACGCGGCGCACGGTCGAGTTCCGCAAGATGGTCAAGTCGCTCAACGACGACGGGCTGCGGGTCGTGATGGACGTGGTCTACAACCACACCACGGCCAGCGGCCAGGCGAAGACCAGCGTCCTCGACAAGGTCGTCCCCGGCTACTACCAGCGGCTCCTCGCCGACGGCTCCGTCGCGACCAGCACCTGCTGCGCCAACACCGCGCCCGAGAACACCATGATGGGCAAGCTCGTCGTCGACTCGATCGTCACCTGGGCCAAGGAGTACAAGGTCGACGGCTTCCGCTTCGACCTGATGGGCCACCACCCCAAGGCCAACATCCTCGCCGTCCGCAAGGCCCTGGACGGCCTGACCCTCGCCAGGGACGGCGTCGACGGCAAGAAGATCATCCTGTACGGGGAGGGCTGGAACTTCGGCGAGGTCGCCGACGACGCCCGCTTCACCCAGGCCACGCAGAAGAACATGGCCGGCACGGGCATCGCCACCTTCTCCGACCGCGCCCGTGACGCCGTCCGCGGCGGCGGCCCCTTCGACGAGGACCCGGGCGTCCAGGGCTTCGCCTCCGGCCTCTACACCGAGCCCAACTCCTCGGAGGGCAACGGCACCCCGGCCGAGCAGAAGTCCCGGCTGCTGCACTACCAGGACCTCGTCAAGGTCGGCCTGAGCGGCAACCTCGCGAACTACCGGTTCACCGACACCAGCGGCAAGGAGGTCAAGGGCTCCGAGGTCGACTACAACGGCAGCGCCGCCGGCTACGCGGCCGCCCCGGGCGACGCCCTCGCCTACGTCGACGCCCACGACAACGAGTCGCTGTTCGACGCGCTGGCCTTCAAGCTGCCGAAGTCGACGAGCGCCGCCGACCGGGCGCGTATGCAGGTCCTCGCCATGGCGACGGCCGCCCTCTCCCAGGGCCCCGCCCTCTCCCAGGCGGGCACCGACCTGCTGCGCTCCAAGTCCCTCGACCGCAACTCGTACGACAGCGGCGACTGGTTCAACGCGATCCACTGGGACTGCCGCGACGGCAACGGCTTCGGACGCGGTCTGCCCCCGGCAGCCGACAACAAGTCCAAGTGGCCCTACGGCAAGCCCCTGCTGACCTCGGTCGCGGTCGGCTGCGACCAGATCGAGGGCGCCTCGGCCGCGTACCGGGACCTGCTGCGCATCCGTTCGACGGAGGGCGACTTCTCCCTCGACACCACCGGACAGGTCCAGTCGAAGCTCTCCTTCCCGCTCTCGGGCAAGGACGAGACCCCCGGCGTGATCACCATGGAACTGGGCGACCTGGTCGTCGTCTTCAACGCCACCCCCGGAAAGGCGAAGCAGACGGTGACGGACCTGGCCGGAACGGCCTACGCCCTGCACCCGGTGCAGGCGGAGGGCGCGGACTCTACCGTCAAGTCCGCCTCCTACGAGGCGGAATCCGGCACGTTCGCCGTTCCGGGGCGGACCGTGGCCGTATTCGCACGCTCGAACCGGTAGGCCGCTAGCTTGGGTGGTGCAGGTGGAGAGGGCCTGCACCACCCCAGCCTCAGGGACGAGCAGCCGTATGAGTCTCATGGCCGACGAAGGACGCACCACCGTTCTGGTGGTCGACGACGCGGCCGCCGGCCGCTACGCCATGGGCGCGGTGCTGCGCAGAGCCGGACACAGCGTCGTCCCCGTGGCCAGCGCCGCGGAGGCCCTCACCGAACTCGACGCACGGCTCCGCTCGGGCGCACTGCCCGACGTGGCCCTCGTGGACGTGGGTCTCCCCGACATGAGCGGCTTCGAACTCTGCCGCCGGCTCAAGGCACGGCGCCCCACGGCGGCCCTGCCCGTGGTCCACTTCTCCGCCGCGGCCGTCGCCCCCGGCGACCGCTGCCGGGGCCTCGACGCCGGCGGCGAGGCCTATCTGACGGTGCCCGCCGAACCCGAGGAGATCCAGGCGGTCGTCCGCGCCGCCGTACGGGGCGCCCGGATGCGCAACGGCGCCGAGGCCCTCGTCCGCCGGCTCACCCTGCTCTCCGAGACCATCGTCGACGTCCAGGCCGCCCGCACCCTGGGGGAACTGGCCGCGGCCGCCGCCGAGGGCGCCGCCCGGCTCACCCGGTCACCGGCCGCCGTGTTCGTCCTCGGCGAGAACGGCGAACTCTACAGCGGCACCTCCCGAGGCCGGGCCCGCACCACCCTCCCCGACACCAGTGCCCACGACGCCGTGGCCCGGCTCATCCGCCGCGTCACCGCGGCCGACCCCGGTGCGCACGACACGGTGGTCCCCGCCCCGCTGTGGCCCGCCGGATTCTTCCGGCCGGGCGTCTGCGAGGACGCCCGACTGGTGCTGGCCCGCACGGAGGGCGGCGCCCCCGTGTGCGTCGCCGTGCCCCTGGACGGCACCGGCGGCACGTGCCCCGACACCACCGGCCTCGTCTCCCGGCTCGCCCAGGCCACCGCGTTCGCCGCGCAGCCGCTGCTCATGTACCAGGTCGAGCGGCATGTCGCCCTCACCCTCCAGCACAGCTTCCTGCCCAAGCAGGTACCCGAGTTCCCCGGTCTGGAAGTGGTCGTCCGCTATGTGCCGGCGTCCCGCCAGACCGAGATCGGCGGCGACTTCTACGTGGCCGTCTCCACCCGCGGCGGCATCCTCACCGCCGTCGGCGACGTCGTCGGGCACTCCCTGGAGGCCGCCACCGTGATGGTCGAGATCCGGCACGCCCTGCGTGCCTTCGCGGTGGAGGACGCCGACCCCGGTGCGCTGGCCGCCCGGCTCGACCAGATGCTCCAGCACCACCACCCCGACGTCACCGCCACGGTCTGCCTCACCCTGGTCGAACCCCGGAGTGGACGTGTGAGCGTCGCCAACGCCGGCCATATCCCGCCGCTGGTCGTCCACGAGGCCGGCGACGCCGAGTACGTGGACGCCTCCGGGCCGCTCCTCGGGCTCGGCCTCGAACGGCCCGAGCCCACGGAGACGACGCTCTGGCCCACGGACCGGCTCCTGATGGTCACCGACGGGCTCATCGAGACCCGCGGCATCGACCTCGCCGTGTCCATGGAGCACCTGCGGACCGCCGCGGCGGACGCCCCGCTCGGCACCGCCGCCCTCTGCGACACCCTGCTGCACTGCTTCGGGCGGGACCGGGACGACGACATCGCGATGCTGGCGCTCCGCCTCCGGCTAGGGTGAGCTGAGTTTTTCAGCCGCTGGAACACCTTGCCGAGGAGCGCACCCATGCCGCAGATCTCCGTGGACTACTCCGCCGTACTCTCCGGGGATTTCGACCGGCCCGGGTTCGCGAAGGCCCTGCACGAGGAGGTCGTACGGACCGCCGCGGCCAAGCCGGAGGCATGCAAGACGCAGTTCCGGCGGACCGAGGACACGACGGTGGGCCCCGACACCGAGGGGCACGCGGTCGTGCACGTCACGATGGGGCTGCTCGCGGGCCGCACCGACGAGACGAAGGCGACGCTGACGGAGAACGTGCTGGGCCTGCTCCGGGAGTACGTGAAGGTGGCGGACGGGCTGTCCTTCCACGCCTCGGCGGAAGTACGGGACCTCGACCCCTCCTACCGGAAGTTCGAGGCCTAGAGTCTGCCGGCGCGGAAGTCCCGCGCCTTCATCACGGCTGCGCCAGAGTCACCAGGCGACCCACCAGGCCACCGAACGGGCCGTCCTCCGGTTCGCCGGCGATCACCTGGCGCAGTATCGCCGCCATCTCCTCGTCGGACGCCGCGCTCACCGCCATGAGCGCGGCGAAGTCGTGCACGAGCTGGGTCTCCAGCTCCCTGCGGGGGATCTCACGGCCGTCCAGCCAGATGAGGGCGGTGGATTCGGCCAGGGAGATCCAGGAGCGGATCAGGAGTTCGAGGCGTGCGGGCGGGTCCTTGATGTCGAGGTGCGACAGGATCTGGACATACGCGGCCTGGCGAACACCGTCGATGAGGGCGTTCGTACGGGAGGAACCGACGGACGGGCCGCCGCCCATCAGGGCCGAGAAACCGGGTCCGTGCTCGTCGACGAAGTCGAAGAAGCGCCGCATCATCCGGAGGAGCCGGCCCCCGAGCGGGCCCTCGCGAGGCTCGACGAAACGATCCGCCAGATCCTCCGAAGCACGCTGCAACGCGGCCTCGTACAGGCTGAGTTTGCCGGGAAAGTAGTGGTACACGAGCGGCCGGGAGATACCGGCAGCCGTCGCTATCTCGTCGATGGAGACCTCTTCGGGCGAGCGCCGGCCGAAGAGGTCGAGGGCGATGCCGATCAACTGCTGTCGCCGCTCCTCCACACCCATCCTGCGGCGCACCCCGGTACTCATGCGAACACCTTACCGATTGATTCCGGCCTTCGACCGGCTGGATCGTTGGGATCAGGCGGACCGGCGGACCGGGTTTCTCGCGCACGAGCCCCCACCCACCCGCGCGTACGCACCAACGGCCGCCGGGTGCGAAGCAACCCCTACGTGAGTGACCAGCCGCTGAACTCGGCCAACCCCCGTGCCCCCGACCCCCCGTTCGTCGCACTCATGAACATCCCCACGTCCTGACCTCCACCCGAACTCCCGGGCACACTCACCGAGGCAACCCCCCGCCAACCGCCTCCCTCTTCGACCGAGAACTCCCCCGTGTACGCCCCCACCCCCGTGCGCACCACCCGCAACCACACCGGTGCCTTCACCCCCGTCACCCGCCGATACGTGTCGAGCGTCCCGTCCCCCGTGCTGTCGTAGGACAGCACCACCCCGTTGGCCGGAGTGACCGCCAGATTCAGGAACCCCGGGGCCCCTGCCGTACCGAGGGCGTTGCGCACCACGATGCCCGCCCGCGCCCAGTTGCCCGTCACCGCCTGCGCGTCGACGCGGAGGGTGGCGGCGACACCGTCCCCGAGCGCGCCACGCCGGTAGACCGTCCCGAACTCCGAGGTCCCCCGCCAGAGGTCCGCCCCGCCCCCGTCGATCGCGAACCGCTCGCCCCACTGCCCGAACACCGCCGCGTTGTTCGTGTACGTGACCCACCCGGAGTCCAGCGGCCCCGCCTCGAAGAGCGTCCCGTCGAACCGACCGCTCACCCGCTTCTCACCGCGCGGCCCGTACCGCGCCGTGATCGCGTACGGGAGGGGCCGCAGCGGCCGGTCCAGCGGCGTCCCCGGCCCGCTCGCCCGCCAGCGGACCGTCCCCGATCCCGCGGCCGGCACGCTCGCCAGGGACGTCGGCCCCTCCGGCTCGGCCCGGCCCGCGAAGCCGCCGAGTGCGAAGTCGACCCGTCCCGTCGCCCGCAGCCCGTTGACGTTGCGGAACGCCGCCGACAGCCGCGTGCTCCCGCCGGGCCGCAGGACGGGCGGCTCGGCGGTGACGGTCAGCGTCCCCTGGTACGGCGCCCGCGCCAGGACGTCCCGCACCCGCGTCGCGAGCCGGTAGGCGTCGCCCACCGGCCGCAGCGGATAGTCCTTCCGCTCCCGTGTCCACGGCTCCTCGAACGCGAACCAGTCCACGGCCGCCGGAGCGGTCCCGGTGGCGAGCGCGTCCTCCAGTGCGTCCAGCCACTTCTCCCAGCGCGGCAGGTAGAAGTCGGCCATGAGGCCGTTCCACTCCCGGTTGCCGTACTCGTGCAGGTCACCCGTGTCCGAGGTGGCGCGCCCGCCCCACACCGTGATCAGGACCTTCGCGGTCCGTTCGAACTCCGCCCGTTCGGCGTCGTCCGTGGCGAGCAGCCGGGCGTCGTTGATCCACGGGCCCAGCAGGAACGCGCGGTGCGCGCCCGTGACCTCGTCCGACAGCCGCATCAGCCGCAGCCACAGCGTGGACAGGGCGCGGAAGGTCGCGAGGTCCCCCCGCCGGTACGCCGCCCGCAGCTGTGGCAGGTACTGGCGTCCGCGGTGCGCCAGCGCCTGTCGTGCCACGTCCACCACGTCATGGGTGTACGCCGCGCTGCCCCGCCGCCCCTTCGCGACGCCGAGCAGCCCGGCGAGAGCCGCGTCGAAGCGGCCGGGGTCGTAGGTCAGCGTCCTCGGCGCGTACTCGGCGGCGCGGTCGGCGGCCAGGTCGGGGCGGGCGCAGAAGAGGGAGTCATGGGGGTCGCTGCGCTCGGCGGCCCCGTGCTGGTACGCGGTGTCGTGCAGGGCCCGCCACGCCGCTCGGGCGGAGGCGTCGCGACCGCCGTAGCGGAGATCGGCGTACGAGGAGAACCAGGCGGCCCGGTCGATCCGCTCCGGCGTCCACGCCAGTTCGGAGAAGAGCTCGAAGGCGGCCGGGTCGCGGTCGGTGGCCTCCGGCATGAACGCCGTGCCGGCGAGCGCGCTGCCCGTCTTGTCCCGCCAGGCGAAGAACTTCTCGTTCCAGATGTGGGCGCGCGCCCCGATCGTCGTACGGCCGCCGAAGTTGGGGATGGTGCCGAAGCAGTACGGGGTGCCGCCCCAGTCGCGTTCCCGGTCGGTGACGTTCCGGTACCGGTCCGAGACGCCGTCCACGATCAGCATCCTCGACCGGTCGATGGCGTCGAGGAGTTCGGGCAGGGGGTTCTCCTGCCAGCCGAGGATCACCCAGGTGGCGCCGGGGCGGGCCGTGTGGAGTGCGCGCTCGACACCCTGGGCGGCGGCCGGGACGGGGACGTCGCCCGCGGTCCCGCCCTCGTGGAGGAGGTCCATCTTGAAGTGGTCCGCCGCGCCGAACACATCCTCCAGATGGCCGTAGAAGGAGGCGGCGACCCGGGCGAAGGAGTCGGTCCGCGGGTCCAGCCAGTCGGGGCGTTCGAAGCCGTGCCAGACGCCCTGCGGGACGACGTGCGCGTCACCGCCGTTGCGCTCCGTGAACTCCTTGGGCACATGCCCGTAGTAGCCCGGCAGCACGGGCGCCATGCCCAGTTCGCGCAGCCGGTCGGCGATACGGCGGCCCAGCGCGGCCCGGCGGGCGATGAGCCCGGGGGAGAGGGGCCCGCCGTAGCCGGAGAGGTTCTGCAGCAGCCACCAGGGCTGGTGCGAGGGGGCGGGCAGCCAGGCGCGGGACTCCTCGTCCGAGTAGCCGAAGTCCTTCAGCAGCCGGTGGTAGACGGCCTCCATGCCCGCGATGACCAGCACCTCGTTGCAGCCGTGTGCCGCAAGCAGGTCGATCTGGCGCTCCCAGTACGGCCAGTCGGCGTACGGGGCGGTGTAGCCGTCGTTGGTGTCGTTGAGGGCGAAGCGGTGGGGGAGGGCCGTGGAACGCTCCAGCGGCCGGCGGGGCGCGGGCAGGCGTCCCGGCAGGTCCAGCTGGCTGCCGTTCCAGGCCAGGTGAGCTCCGCAGACGTATTTGAGATACCAGTGCACGCCCATGAGCAGGGTGGCCGGTGTGGTGGCCCGCACCTGGATGCGCCCGGTGGTGCCGGTGACCCGGAAGCGGTCGACCGTTCCGTCGCGGTCGAGGAGACTGAGCCGGAACTGCTCGGCGTGTCCGGGCAGCAGCCGATTGAGCGCCGAGCGCGCGGGAGCCGTATCGAAGACGGGGCCCCCGCCGGGGCTCTCCGCGGCGTGGGCCGGGGCCGACCATTCCAGGAAGGTTCCGAGGCCGATGGCACCGGCCGAGCCCAGCACCGTGCGTCGCGACGGACTGTTCATGTCTGTGTGCCCCCTGTGTCGACAGTGGCGGCACGCTAACGGGGCGACCGTCCGTGAACAACGGTGCGCACGGAGCCGGCGCGTTCACGTCGCCGGAACGGACCCGGAGGTACGTACGAATGAGTGTGACGAGGAAGAGGCTTGCGGGAAGCGCGATCGGCGCGGCCCTGGCCCTGCTGGCGCTGACCGGCTGCGGCTCGGCCGACGACGCGGGGGCGGCGGTTCCCAGGACGGCCACCGGGACCCTGGAGCACATCGCGGGTGAGGTGGGCTGCAAGCCGGACATGCAGACGGACGCCGACACCATCCGGCAGGCCCTCTGCACGAACAAGGACGGCGACTTCGACGGCAAGTTCGTCCTCGCGACCTTCGCCACCGACCGCGGCCAGGCGGAATGGCTCGCCGGCGCCAAGGACTACGGCGGCTACTACCTCGTCGGCCGCAAGTGGGTCGCCGTCGGCGAGAAGAAGACGGTCGCCGGGCTCCAGGGCACCCTCGGCGGTGACGTGCAGGAGGGCTCGGAGCACATGAACCCCGGCGGCAGCCACAACGACGGCGGCGAGCACACCGGCGGCGGCCACAGCGGATAGCCGGCGCCCCGCGTGTGTCGTACTCGGATGCGACCGCACGGCCCCCGGGCACACGAGAGCCGGCGGTGGGAGTTCCCACCGCCGGCTTCGGTCGTTCAGAACGGCTTCGGTACTACTTGCAGTTCTGGCCGTTGTTGATGCAGTTGACCATCTTGTTCATCGTGTTCTGGTTGAAGAAGTTGATGAAGTCGTTGTGGTCGGTGATCGGCTTGTGCAGGTTCTCCGGGAAGGAGTCGACCGCGTACGCGTTCTTCACCTGCCCGTTCTGGATCTGCGGGGCCGGGACGTTGTAGACCAGGCGGACCTGGAGCTGGGGGATGGCCTTGAAGCCGTTGGCGCAGCTGCCGTCAGCCTTGACGAAGCTCACGTGGGTGCGGTGGTTGGCGCTGTCGATGTTCTTGCCGTCCCAGCAGCTCTGGAAGAAGGACGTCCGCACCACGGAGCTGCCCTGCGGGCAGATCGGGTACTTGTCCGTCACCACACGGTTCTCGAAGCCCGTGCAGCTCCAGTTGGTGTTGGCGTTGTTCAGGCCGTTCACGAAGGCCTTCGCGTCACCGGTGATGATGCGCAGGGCCTGCGGCATCGCGACGACGGGGCCGCGCTTGTTGCCGACGAACTTCAGCTGGACCTGGTTCGGCTCGACGATCTTGCCGACGTTCTTGTCCTGGCCGCCACCGGGCTTGCCCTGGTCGATGTCCTGCGTGCCGTCCTGGATGCGGATGACCGGCCAGAAGTACGACGACTTGTCGCCCTGGTTCTGGCAGGAGGTCTGCGCGTTGGCCAGCTGCTGGTCGCTCGCGAAGGCGTTGTTGGACTGGTTGCCGACGTAGTCGTGCTGGTGCTGGGCACCGTTGCTGACGCCGGGAGCCACGATCACGTTGTCCGAGTTGCGGAGCTCGTTCTTGTTGTTTCCGCAGTTCGTGGTGAAGGAGCCTCGCGAACCACTGTTGCCGTTGGCGGCGAGACCGTTGCCGTTCACGCCCTTCGGGCCGCCGTTGGGCTGGACCTGGTTGATGTTGATGAAGTCCCCGGCCACCGGGCCGTTGCCACCCTGGCCCTGACCCTGGCCGTTGTTGCCCTGCTGGCCGCCCTGCTGCTGGCCGCCCTGCTGTTGGCCGCCCTGCTGTTGGCCGCCCTGCTGCTGACCGCCACCGGCGTTGGTCTGCGCCTGGTCGGTCTTGCTCTGGCAGGTGGCGAGCTGGGCCATGCCCTGCGGAACCTGACCGCCCACCCGCCGGATGTTGATGCCGATCCGGTCGATGGTGGCCGACCGCTTGGACTTCAGCGGGCCGAGAATGGCGTTGTTGACGAAGTTGGCGTCCCGGGACTGGGCCTGGCGGGTCTCCGCCAGACGCTTGTAGGCCTCGGTGATCTGCCGGTCCAGCAGCGCCAGCTCCTTGGCGACTCCCGCGCGCGCCTGGCGGGGAACGTTCGTCAGCTTCTGGCCGACGTCCGGGCAGGCGATGGTGGCCACCTGGGCAGAGGCCAGCGTGGCGTTCGGCTTGGACTTCGACTCGCCTGCTGAGGCGTAGAAGTTCGCCCAGACCAGACCGCCGCCCGCTACCGCGAGCGCCGCGGATGCGGCAATGGCCCGAACGGCCAGCGGCGAACGTCGTTTCCGTGTGTTGCGTCCCATGGAACTCCTCTGACTTCCTTGCGGGGCATCGAGGCGCCCGACAGGAGTGAAGCGGCTCCCTCAGATACGCGGTGAGTCCCAGGAGTGTTCAGCCGACTCACAAATTGATGAGAGATTCGTGTGGAGAACTGGTTTCAACGCCCCTGGCGCGACTGCGAGTTGCCGAACGCTCACGGCGTGTGGAGCACGGGACGGCCGGAGCGCGGCCCGCAGCCCCGGCCGCGCTCCCCACACCACCTACACCCCCAGCACTTTCGCCTCCACCTCCGGATCGAGACCCACCACGGGCCGGTCGGGCCGCTGCGGCGCGACTCCGCCGAGACTCAGCAACCACTCCCAGGTGTCCCGCACGGTCTCCTCGACGCCCCGGCACCGCAGCCCCTCCCGTACGGCCCGGGAGACGTCCGTCCCGTGCAGCGCCGCGTGGAGTTCGCTCCCCTCCGGCGCCCACACGGGCAACTGCGTCCACGGTTCGATCCCCGCCTCGATCACCGCCTCCGGTTCGGTCCACCGCAGTTCCGCCGGTCCGCCCGTCACCCGCGCACACGCGTCGAGCAGTTCCCCCATCGTGGTCGTGCCCGGCGGCCCGACGACGTTGTACGCCCCGCTCGCCCCCCGCTCCGCTGCGTCGAGGACCCAGCCCGCGAGATCGCGCACGTCGATGTACTGGAGGGAGAGGTCACGCGGCCCGGGCGCCAGCACCGGCCCGCCCCGGGCGACCCGGCCCAGCCACCACGGCAGGCGCCCGATGTTCTCGTACGGCCCGAGGATCAGGCCGGCCCGTACGAGGAGCGACCGGTCCGCGCCGAACCCCTCGACGGCGGCCAGCTCCCCGCCCCGCTTGTCGCGGGCGTACTCGGTCTGCCCCGCGTCCGCCGCCGCGCCCTCCACCAGGGGCGCGCTCTCGTCGGACCCGGCGGCCGGCGGCCACGCGTACACCGAGCAACTCGACACGTACACATACCGTCCGGCCGCGCCGGACAGCAGACGTGCCGTGTCCCGGACGGCTCGCGGCGCCGCCGACCAGGTGTCGACGACGACGTCCCACCCGCCCTCGCCGGCGGCGTCGGCGAGCGCCGCGAGCCCGTCCGGTGCGGTGCGGTCGCCCAGCAACGACCGCACCCCGGCCGGAGGTTCGTGCCGCCCCCGGTGGAAGACGGTCACCTCCCAGCCGCGGGCCGACGCCGACTCCACGACGGCGCGACCCACGAACTCCGTACCACCCAGCATCAGAAGTCTCATGCCGCCGACTCTGCCCGCCGGGCGGCCGGTACGGAACAGCGATCTGCTCTCAGAAGATCCGCCCGCCCGGTGTCACCCCCCGGCGCTCCCGAGCGGGGTCGAGGTCAACGGCCGAGCGGCGGCGCGTACTTGTAGCCCACCCGCCGCACCGTCTGGATCGTCTGACGGAACTCCGCGCCCAGCTTGCGGCGCAACCGGGCGATATGGACGTCGACGGTCCGTCCGTCGCCCACATGCCCGTAGCCCCACACCGTGGTGACCAACTGGTCGCGGGTGTGGACCCGGTGGGGATGCGCGACGAGGTGCGCGAGCAGTTCGAACTCCAGGTAGGTCAGGTCGAGCGGCCGCCCGTTCACCTCGGCGGTGCGCTGCGCGGTGTCGACGCGGACCAGTTCGTCACCGGACTCGGTGACCTCGACGCCCGCGCCGTCGGCCGGCGCGTCGTCCGCGACGGCGAACGGCAGCAGCGGCGGCTGCCGGTCGGCCGGTACCAGGACCAGATAGCCGATCATCGGCGGCCGGCCCGGCAGTGTGGGCAGGGTGTGCTGCGGTGCGGGCAGCCAGGTGGTGCCCGGCGGCAGGAAGCCGGAGATGTCGACCACCTCGTCCCGGCCCACGGCACGCAGTCGATGGCGCGGCGAACCGGTGGCGGAGGGAGCGGCGGCCGGGACGGTTCCCGGGCCGGCGGTCAGGGTGGCGGCGGTCGAGAGAGAACGAGAGTTCGCCATGAGAGGTCAGCTCTTTCGCGCGAGAAGTTCGTCTGGGGAACCTCGGCGACCGAGTTCGTGGTCGGGCTCGCCGAGGGACGTACGTCTTGTCGCGCCGGCCGAAGGCCGGGGTGTACGGCTTTAGAGGGCCGGCGCGTTCATCGCGCGGCAACACACCCGGTCGAAGTCGTGGTGCTGACGGGAAGGCCAGAAGGGCTCGAGGTCATGGCGACCCGTCGCGCGGTTGTCCTGGAAGCTGGCCATGGGTCCCATTGAAGCAGACACAGGCCCCCGAGAGGACCCTCCTCTCACCGCTCGGACGCTCCCCGAACGTCACACGGGTGTGTCACCACCTCATCCCACCAGGCGTTTGCGCCAGTTCAGGGGAGTGATGGTGATGGCCTTGGAGGGGTCGCCGTCCCACCGGGCGGACAGTCCCTCCGCGGCCAGAGCCGCCACGACCTCGTGTCCTATGGACGCCGTCGTGCCGGACGACCCGTCGAACCCGCCGTACAGCAGCATCAGTCCGTGTCCGGCGGCCGCGCCCTCGGTGCACTGCGCGTGGAAGAACACGAAGCCCCGCGCCCCCTCGCCGCTCTCGCCGGCTATCTCACCCACGCCGCAGGTGCGGCAGCAGGTGAAGTGCTCCCGGGCGGTGATGCCGTCGGCCTCAAGTGCCGTGAAGGCGCGGGTGATCCGCTCGGGATCGGTGGTGCCCTCCCAGGTCTCCTGCTCCGTGAGCCGCTCCGTCCACAGCCGGTCGACGAGCAGGCGGGCCTGCGCGCCGGAGACGGGACGGTCGTCGCCGTCGACCAGGTACTCCTCGGCTGCCTCAGTGAGCTGTGCCCGGTCGTCGTACCCGCAGCGCAGCAGCTCCCGCACCCGCTCCTCGACCGGCTCCCGTATCGCGTCCGGGAGTTCCGGCACGTCCTGGGGCGGGTCGTGGTCGAGCGGGGTCCAGTCGATGCCGCTGTCCCAGCCGTCCGTCCGCCGGGCCCAGCCGGTCATCGCCGCGGCGACCCGCTCCCGGTCGGCGAGGACCGTCCCGAAGAACCGGTCCCGCCCCTCCCGGTGCTCCAGCTGGTACTCCCCGCTGCCGCGCTCGTGCCATACCTGGATGAAGACGTCCGGCACGTCCGGGATCCGCTGCACGACCAGGAACCGGTCGTCCTCGCCGCCGATCCGGCCCACCAGCTCCCACAGCGCCTCGGCCGTGATCCGGGCGTGCTGCTGCCGGTTCTCCGTCTTCACCTTGATGGCCAGGCCGTCCGCGGCCCCGGTGCCCGCGGCCGTGCCGCCCCCGTCGATCTCCATGGCCCCACCCTCGCACGCTCCACCGACAACGCCGGAGGGCGCCCACCACGATCGGTGGACGCCCTCCGGGGAGCCTTGCGTGAGGCGGGGTGGATCAGACCTGGCCGGCCTTCTCCAGCGCCGAGCAGCAGGTGTCGACGAGGAGCCGCGTCACGACGTACGGGTCGACGTTGGCGTTGGGGCGGCGGTCCTCGATGTAGCCCTTGCCGTCCTTCTCGACCTGCCACGGGATACGGACCGAGGCGCCGCGGTTGGAGACACCGTAGGAGTACTCGTTCCACGGGGCGGTCTCGTGCAGACCGGTCAGACGGTCGTCGATGCCGGCGCCGTAGTTCTTGACGTGGTCGAGCGGCTTCGAGCCCTCACCGAGCGACTCGCACGCG
This sequence comes from Streptomyces sp. NPDC042364, assembly GCF_056437585.1. Taxonomy (NCBI): domain Bacteria; kingdom Bacillati; phylum Actinomycetota; class Actinomycetes; order Kitasatosporales; family Streptomycetaceae; genus Streptomyces; species Streptomyces sp. NPDC042364. The sequence continues at coordinate 208,019 of NZ_JBWKAJ010000001.1, forward strand.
GTGATGATCGCGTCGTAGCCCTCGCGCATCGCCTTGGTGGAGAAGTTGGTGTGCGCGCCCGCGCCGTTCCAGTCGCCCTTGACCGGCTTGGGGTCGAGGGTGGCGGCGACACCGAAGTCCTCGGCGGTGCGGTAGAGCAGCCAGCGGGCCACCCACAGCTGGTCCGAGACCTCCAGCGGGGCGAGCGGGCCGACCTGGAACTCCCACTGGCCGGGCATGACCTCGGCGTTGATGCCGGAGATGCCGAGACCGGCCTCCAGGCAGTTCTCCAGGTGCGCCTCGACGACCTCGCGGCCGAAGATCTCGTCGGCGCCGACACCGCAGTAGTAGCCGCCCTGGGGGGCCGGGAAGCCGCCCTTGGGGAAGCCGAGCGGGTAGCCGTCCTGGAAGAAGGTGTACTCCTGCTCGATGCCGAAGATCGGCTCCTGCGCGGCGAACTTCTCCGCGACCTCACGCAGCGCGGCACGGGTGTTGGACTCGTGCGGGGTGAAGTCGATGTTCAGGACCTCGCACAGGACGAGGATGTCGTCGCCGCCGCGGATCGGGTCGGGGCAGGTGAAGACCGGCTTGAGCACACGGTCCGAGGAGTGGCCCTCGGCCTGGTTCGTGGAGGACCCGTCGAAGCCCCAGATCGGCAGCGCGTCCAGACCGGCGGGCTCACCCGCGATGATCTTGGTCTTGGAACGGAGCTTGGCCGTCGGCTCGGTGCCGTCGATCCAGATGTACTCAGCCTTGAAGGTCACGGGACACATCCTTCGGGGTGGGTCACTAGGCGCATGTGCGGGTGCTGCGGCGCTGCGGCACTGAAACGCCGCGCTGATGCCGGGCAGCCTGCCAACCTGCGATTTCCCGATCATTGCTCGAATGTGAACCCCGTGTTACCGGGCGCCGCTGTGGTACGGCTCACGCCCCGAGAGGGTCCTCGGTGCTTTCTGAGGTTGTTCGCACCAGCTATGCGCCGACCGGGCTCCGCGCCGTATGCGATGGGGCCGAGGGGCGGCGAACGGCGCAGCCGTTCCCCTCGGCCGCTTCCAGCACCCCGGTCGGGAAGCCGCGTGCCACCGCCGGCTGCCGGCCGTGCGGTCCCCCGGCCGGCCCGCCGCGCCTCCGGCAGGGCGAGGAGGGCGCGTACGTCGGTGGGATGCATCCCGTTCCGGTTCGCGAACCCGACATGGCGCGGACCGAGTTCGACGGGACCGGCGTCCCGGCGCGGTTCGGCCCCGCCAGGCCGTCGAACTGGCGAGGCCGGCCACCCCCTCCGTGCGGTGGCCGACCCCATGACCCGGTTCGACGGGAATCCGGGCGGGCCGCCCCGCTGCCCCGCGGCCGGAACAGCGGGGCACCGGCGCCGGCCCTAGCTCACCTTCTCGATCAGCGCCCGGCGGATCAGGAACTTGCCGGGCTCCCGGACCTGCTCGAACGCGGAGTTGTTGAGCAGGACGCAGCTGCCGGAGACCGAGGTGACCTCCACGGTCGTGGACTTGTTGTTGTCCAGGTTGGTCACCTTCAGCTTCGTACCGGCCGGGAACTGGTTGCTGGACGCGGCCGGGGCGCCGCCCTCGCCGGAGAGCGTCACCGTGGACCCGTTGCAGACCTGCCGGCCGGCCCCGGCGTTCCCGTTGTCGCCCGCGTTCCCTGCGTTCCCGGCGTTCCCCGCGCCGCCCGCGTTCCCGGCGGCCTCGTCGCCCTGGGGGTCCTGAGCCGACCCCCCGGTCTCCGCGGCTCCGGGCTGCGCGGGCTGTGCGGGCTGTGCGGCCTGGGAGTCCTGAGCCGACTCCCCGACGACACAGCCGGACGCCTCCTGCTGCACCTTGATCTGCTTGATGACCGCCTCGCGGTTGGCGATCCGCGCCTCGGACTGCGCGTCCGGGGCGGCCCGTTGGCCGTCGATGAACTTCTGGTTGTTGCCGAGCGCGGTGGCGAGACCCTGACAGACGCTGGAATCCGCGGCTGTCTGCGCCGCGTTCGAGGTGGCCGCCATGGTGAAGGCCCCGCCTCCCGCCACGGCCGCCGCACCGACGAACAGCGCGATCTTCTTCTTCGTACTGAGAGTTCTCCTGCGCGACATTCGCGCCTCCTGAGAGGTAGGGGAGCGTACGTCGCTATGTACGAGATACCGAACGAGGTTACTCAACGGTTACGGCGGCCTTCGAAGTAACCTGCGTCACACATGAGTCGGGGCGAGCGCGGTGCCACTACCGCGACAGGGCGTCGCGTACGGCCTCCTCCGTGCGGGCGACCACCGCCGTTCCGTCGTCCGCCGTGATGATGGGGCGCTGGATCAGCTTGGGGTGCTCGGCGAGGGCCTTGATCCACCGGTCGCGCGCGTCGGCGTCCCGTGCCCACTCCTTGAGGCCGAGCTCCTTCGCGACGGCCTCCTGGGTGCGGGTGATGTCCCAGGGTTCGAGCCCGAGCCGGTCTAGCACCTCGCGGATCTCGTCCTCGCTCGGGACGTCCTCCAGATAGCGGCGGACGGTGTAGTCCGCGCCCTCCGCGTCGAGCAGTCCGACGGCGCTGCGGCACTTGGAACAGGCGGGGTTGATCCAGATCTCCATGGCCCCACCGTAGCCAACCGGTCGTGGCCGGCCGGACGGTCTCCCGTGGCCCCCGAAAACCCGTGTTCCACCCCCGTCACACAACCACTCAAAGCCCTTCTGGCCAGGGGCGATTGTCAGTGGTGGGTAGTAAAATAGAAGCAGTGTTCGAGGGTTGCCGACGGGGGGATTTCCGGCGGCGCCCAGACCGCGACAGGAGGATGTCCGTGCCCGCTGCCGCACTGAAGTCGAAGCCGCTGCCCACCCAGTCAACCGCCAAGCATCCCGTCCTGCTCGACCTGCCGTACGAGCCGGTGGTGAAGCACACGCTGCCGCCGGGCCGCCCGCGTGAGTGGTACATCACGCACAACCGGCGCCTGAAGGCGATGCGTCTCGCCATCGCCCTGCTGGACTCCGGTGTCTACATGCCGAACCAGGCGCGCAACGAGACGATCCGGACCACCGCCGAGGTGATCGGTGTGCACCCGCCGTCGGACACCACGTGCCACATGGTCCGGGCGTTGATGCGGTACTGCCGCTGACACCGGCCCGGTGACCGTGCCTTCCGGTGCCGTCCGCCCCTCGGGGCGGGCGGCGCCGGTGTGTCGGGGGTCGGTGCCGGCGGAAAAGGAACGATCTCCGGCTGTCAGGGTTGGCCGGAGATCGCTCTAGCCGTGCCCGTCCCGGGTCCATACGATGCGGTCGCTCCGTAGTCTTCACAGCTCTTTCACAGGCTGTCGGGGCCGTCGCGCATGTCTATTGACATGTGCATGCCTATGATGGGAGAACCCCCCATGGTTCGTGGTCTCCTCCTGAGCGGCGCCGTGGCCGCCCTCTTCGCCGGCGCGCTTCCCGCGCACGCGTCGGACCCGTTCGACAACCCGCCCCCGGACAAGATCATCATCAAGGTCGCCACGGTGAACGGGTCCGGCTGTCCCCAGGGCACGGCGGCGGTCGCCGTCTCCCCGGACAACACCGCGTTCACCGTGACCTACAGCGAGTACCTCGCCCAGGTCGGCGGCGGCGCGCCCTCCACGGCGTTCCGCAAGAACTGCCAGCTCAACCTGAGAGTTCATGTGCCGGGCGGCTTCACGTACGCCATCGCGAGCGTCGACTACCGAGGCTTCGCCTCACTCCAGCGCGGCGCCAACGCCACGCAGAAGGCCTCGTACTACTTCCAGGGCTCCCCGGACACGGCCGCCCGCACCCACGGCTTCAACGGCCCGTACGAGGACAACTGGCAGGCCACGGACGAGACCGACTGGGCCCAGCTGGTGTGGGCGCCGTGCGGTGTCGAACGCAACTTCAACATCAACACGGAGCTGCGGGTCAACCGGGGTACGTCGCCGGCGGGCAGCACGAGCTTCATGACGATGGACTCGACGGACGGGGACATCAGCACGATCTACCACTTGGCGTGGAAGGAGTGCCCCGCGAAGTGAGCCGGGGTGCCGGGTGCCCTCTTGTTTCCGGGCGCCCGGCACCGCTGTCGGTCACTGGGCGGGTGCCTCGGGTGCGGGTGGGCGGGGGCTGCTCGCGCCCACGCGGCGGAGCCGCATGCTGTCAGCGCCCCGCGCCCCTGAAAAGCGACCGGGGCTGTGCGCCGTGCTTTTCAGAATGAAGGCCGGGCCGCAGGTCCATGCCTTCAGGGGCGCGGGGAACTGCGCGAGAACCCCCCACCACCCGCACCCACCGAAACCACCCGCACCCCCGAGCTCTCAGGCGCCCTTCCCGCCCAACTCCTTCTCCAGCGGCGTCCGAAAGCGCGGCGTGACCCGTGTCCCGCCCACCCATGCCCGCAACCGCTCGGCCTCCTCGGCGATCGCCCCGCGAGCCTCCGTACCGATCCCCTCCGTCGTGAGCAGACGCCACACGATCTCGCCGTCCGCCCGCTGGGCCCAGCCGCCCACCACGCGGCCGTTCCACCACACCGTGGGACCCATGTTGCCGCTGCGGTCGAAAAGCGCGGGGAGCAGCTCGGGCGCCAGATACCAGCCGCGTTCCCGCCAGCCCATCGCGGTCGGATCGAGGGCCGGCAGCAGGGCGGCCCAGGGCTCGTCCGGCCCGGCGACCGGTTCCTCGTCCCCGGCGACCACGTAGCCCGTGCCCTCGTCCAGCGTCACGGTGCGCGCCCCGATCGCCGCCAGCGCCCGGCGGACCTCGGTGACCCGCCAGCCCGTCCACCACTTCAGATCCGCCTCGGTCGCCGGACCGCACGCCGCCAGCCACCGCCCGAGCAGCGACGCCTGGGCCTCCGCCACGTCCAGCTCGGGGTGCGCGGGCGCCACGGCCCAGCGGAACTGGCTCGACGTCCACGAACCGAGCGGCCGCCCACGCACCACCCTGCCCTCCACGCCCAGCACCCTCAACAGCCGTGTGGAGACGGTGTGCACCCCCTCATAGGGCTTCCCGGCCGCGTACACGAACCGCTCCCTCAACCGGGGCTCGTCCTCGGCCAGTTCCGCCGCCGTCGCCTGGCCGCGCCGGGCCACCGCGGCGAGCGCAGACTCCTCGACCTCCTTCAGCCAGGCCGCGTCCGGGGCACCGGCCGCCGCCATGTCCTTGAGCAGCGAGGCCCGTTCCCTCGCGGCGACCGAGATGCCGGTCGAGGCGTGCACCACCGCGGTCAGACCGGCGGGAAACACGAACACGGTGTGCCGCATGCCGTGCATCCGCACCAGGGTCCGGTCCGCGTACAGCGCCCGCTCGGTCTCGGCCACCGTCCGCCTCGGCTCGGCGAGCCGCGCGCCCACCGCCAGGTACACCGTCGCCGGGTCCGTGCCGTGCAGGGCGACCAGCGCGTCGGCGACCTCCTCAGGACCGGCCGCCCGCACGGATCCGGCCAACCGCTGCCGCTCCCCGAGCCGCGCCCGCCGCTCGTCCACCCCGACGTACCGCCCTGCTTCCCCCATGCCGCCGCCTCCACTAGACCGTCAGACGTCTCACTCGGCCATCCTCCCGGAAAGCACTGACAATCACCCCGACGAGTGCGTCCTGACGCCCCACCACCCCCGATATTCGGATGCGGGCCCACACGCCCGCCCAGCATCCTGGACGGGCGCAGTCGAGCGTCCGGCACCGGACCGTGCGGGACGGGCATCGCTGCCATCACCCACGCAGACCCCAAGGAGGCCCGCCATGGGCACCTTGATCCTTTCGGCGACCGCGGTCCTGGTCGTCCTCGGTTTCTCGAACGAACTGCTCTGGCTCGCCGCGGTCGGGCTGCTGTACCTGTACATCCGCCACGGCCGCACCGGCTCGTCGGCCGCGTCCTCGCCGGGTCCCCCGGCGGGCGGCGGCGGACAGCCCTCCTCCTACCGCGCCTACCGCGAGCGCCGTGACCAGCAGGCGAAGTGGGAGCGCCGCTACCGCCGCGAACGGCCCTTCGAGGCCCGTCGGCAGGAGCGGGAGAAGAGCGGCAGGTAATGGGCCGGGGCAGCGGGTCGCCCCGGGACGACCCGCTGCCCCGGGGTGGTCACAGCCCCGGGGCACCCCACAGGGGGAACCACCGGCCCAGCTCCGGCTCGATCCGCAGTTCCTCCGCGAGAACCGCCCTGACCCGCAGCTCCAGCGCGTTGTCCCGCCGTCCCGCGTCGCCCGGCAGCGGCGCGAACGGATAGAACGTGCCGCGCTTGTAGAGATAGACGAGCCCCAGCCGCACCCGGTCCGCGCCCTCGCCGCCCCGGAACCCCACCACCGAGCACAGCAGCTGCGGCCCGAACCCGCCGCCCTCCAGGGCGCTGTTGACCGCGTGCAGATCACCCACCAGCGCGGGCAGGTCCTCCGGCCGCCGCCGGGACACCAGCCACGAGTAGCCGTACTCGTCCCGCACGGCCTCGACGCCGGCCGCCGCGTCCCGCTCCGGGTCCGCGTCGAGCAGCGCCCGCACCTCCCGCCGCACGTCGTCGAAGGCCGCGCCCTCGACCGACGCGAAACACACAGCGCCGGTCCCCGTCGGGGTGAGGGAGGCCGCGGCCTCCAGCGTCACCGCGGCGGACGGCAGGGAGAACAGCCGGTCCAGGTCGGGCGGCACCGGCTTGGAGCGGCCGAGGATCACATCCAGCAACCCCATGGCCGCTCAGCCCGCCTTCCCCGAGCCCGGCGACGACGCGTCACCCAGCTCCACGGAGATCCTGCCCAGTTGTTCGAGCCGCTGCTCCAGGGGAGGGTGGGTGGCGAAGAAGCGGGCCAGATGCGGGCGGTCGCCCCGGGCTGGGGTGAAGTAGAAGGCGTTGAAGGCCTGCGACGTCCTCAGGTCCCGGGTCGGGATCCGCGCCATGTCCCCGGTGACCTTGGTCAGCGCGGAGGCGAGCACCGAGGGCCGCCCGGTGAGCAGCGCGCCCGCCCGGTCGGCGGCCAGCTCCCGGTACCGGGACAGCACACGGATCAGCAGGAAGCTCACCACGTACACGGCGGCCGCGACCCCCATCACCACGCTGAACATGACGGCGGTGTTCTGGTCCCGGCGCCCGCCGAACATGTGCGAGTAGAACGCGAACCGTACGACCAGGCCCGCCAGCACCCCCAGGAACGAGGCGATGGTCATCACGGCGGCATCCCGATGCGCCACATGCGACAGCTCGTGGGCGAGCACGCCCTCCAACTCGTCCGTCTCCAGCCTTCTGAGCAGCCCGGTCGTCACGCAGACCACCGCGTGATCGGCGTTCCGCCCGGTCGCGAACGCGTTCGGCATGTCCATCTCCGCCACGGCGATCCGAGGCTTCGGGACGTCCGCGACCGCGCACAGCCGGTCCACCACCCCGTGCAGCCGCGGATACTCCTCGGCCTCCACGATCCGCCCGCGCATGGCGTACAGGGCGACCCGGTCGGAGTACCGGTACTGCGCCCCCAGGAGCAGGGCCGCCACCACCACGACCAGCACCCAGGACTTCAGCAGCACGATCAACGCGGCCGCGAACACCACGTACAGCAGCCCGAGCAGGAACAACGTGATCGTCATCCGCGCGGTCAGCCGGGCATCGCTCCGGAACCGGCCAGACATCCGTACCACCCCGCACTCAGGCAGGCACCCGTCCCGCCTTCCATTGTGCGCTCGGGCGGCGGCGACGGCCCCCGGGGCCCGCGGCGCGGGGCGGGCTCAGTACGAGGACCGGTAGTTGAGGTAGCCGATCACCAGGATCAGTCCCGCCACACAGCTGAACACCACGAGCGTCGACACCCACGACGACCGGCGCGGTGCGCGCGGGCCGGGATCGGCGCGGAAGGGCTGCGGCGCGGGCGGGTTCTCCTTCCAGCGCGCGGCCAGCATCCGGGCCCGCGCGGAGGGCTCCTTGTGCTCCGCGTCGTCCGCCCATCTGAGGTCGAACTCCCGCTCGCTGTCGTCCTGTTCGGGCATCCCCGTGTCTCCCCGTTGTCCATCGAACAGTCGTACAGAAAACCATACGACGGTGCCCCCGCCCTGGAAAACCGGAACGGGGGACGCCGACCGGACGGTACGCGCTGAGGTATCTCGGTCACTCTGCCCACCGCCGCGCCTGACACCCTTCTCGGCATGAGCACACCACCGGACGGACTGCCCGTCTACCGACTCCTGACCGGCCCGGACGACGCCACGTTCTGCCACCGCGTGAGCGAGATGATCGCCCTCGGCTACGAACCGCACGGAGGTCCTGCCCTCACCCACGACGGCGAGAGAATCATCGCCGCCCAGGCACTGATCTGGCCGGCCCGACCGTAGGGATCGCGCGAGCGGCCGTGGTCGTTCGCGGCGCGCGCCCCGAAACAGGCCGTCGGCCGTGCCCTTCCCCGCGGGAAGCACACGGCCGACGGCCCACACACGGCCCAGGCGAGCGGAAATCCGCTCTGACCTGGGGCGATATCACACGTCGAAGTACAGCTCGAACTCGTGCGGGTGCGGACGCAGCTGGAGCGGCGCGATCTCGTTGGCGCGCTTGTAGTCGATCCACGTCTCGATCAGGTCCGGCGTGAAGACGTCGCCCTGGAGGAGGAACTCGTGGTCGCGCTCGAGGGAGTCGAGGACGGCCGGGAGGGAGGTCGGGACCTGCGGGACGCCCGCGTGCTCCTCGGGGGCCAGCTCGTAGAGGTCCTTGTCGATCGGCTCGGCCGGCTCGATCTTGTTCTTGATGCCGTCGAGGCCCGCGAGCAGCAGGGCCGAGAAGGCCAGGTACGGGTTGCCGGAGGAGTCGGGCGCGCGGAACTCGACACGCTTGGCCTTCGGGTTCGAACCCGTGATCGGGATACGCATGGCCGCGGAGCGGTTGCGCTGCGAGTACACCAGGTTGACCGGGGCCTCGAAGCCCGGCACCAGACGGTGGTACGAGTTCACCGTCGGGTTGGTGAAGGCCAGCAGCGACGGGGCGTGCTTGAGGATGCCGCCGATGTAGTAGCGGGCGGTGTCCGACAGGCCCGCGTAACCGGCCTCGTCGTAGAAGAGCGGCTGGCCGCCGGCCCACAGCGACTGGTGGACGTGCATGCCCGAGCCGTTGTCACCGAAGATCGGCTTCGGCATGAAGGTCGCCGTCTTGCCGTTCTTCCACGCCACGTTCTTCACGATGTACTTGAAGAGCTGGAGGTCGTCGGCGGCGGCGAGCAGCGTGTTGAACTTGTAGTTGATCTCGGCCTGGCCGGCGGTGCCCACCTCGTGGTGCTGGCGCTCGACCTCCAGGCCGGCCTTGGCCAGCTCCAGGGAGATCTCGGCACGCAGGTCGGCGAAGTGGTCGACCGGCGGAACCGGGAAGTAGCCGCCCTTGTAGCGGACCTTGTAACCGCGGTTGTCCTCCAGCGCACCGGTGTTCCAGGCGCCCGCCTCGGAGTCGATGTGGTAGAAGGACTCGTTCTCCGAGGTCTTGAAGCGCACGCTGTCGAAGACGTAGAACTCGGCCTCGGGACCGAAGTACGCGGTGTCGGCGATACCGGTGGACGCCAGGTACGCCTCGGCCTTCTTCGCCACGTTCCGCGGGTCACGGGAGTACTGCTCGCCCGTGATCGGGTCGTGGATGAAGAAGTTGATGTTGACCGTCTTGTCACGGCGGAACGGGTCGACACGCGCGGTGGACAGGTCGGCGCGCAGCGCCATGTCGGACTCGTGGATGGCCTGGAAGCCGCGGATCGAGGAGCCGTCGAAGGCCAGCTCCTCGGCCGGGTCGAAGGCCTCGGCCGGAATCGTGAAGTGCTGCATCACGCCCGGCAGGTCGCAGAAGCGGACGTCGACGAACTTGACGTCCTCGTCCGCGATGAACTTCTTGGCCTCGTCGGCGTTCTGGAACATCCAGCTCCTCCTACTCCCGACCGTCCCGCCGGGGTGGTAGTTCGTTCGTGCGGCCAGTGCGGTGGCACACGCTGCCCTCGACCCTAGGGACGGGTGATTTCTCGTACGTGACCCATTTGTTTCGCACAAGTTAACCGGACATCCCGTACCTGACCCCACCCGTCCGAATGGCAGAACGGTCGCAGTACGGTGGTCGGGTGGACAAGAGGCAAGCAATCGGATCGTGGCTCTCCGGCCCCCGCGCGGCCGCCGAGGACGCGGGTGTCGACTTCGGATACCCGGGCGAGCAGCTCGGTCTGCCGGAGGAAGGGCCGGGTTCCATCGCCCGCCCGGGCCGCCGCCTCGGTGCCCTGGCCGTCGACTGGGGACTGTGCCTCTTGATCGCATACGGCCTGATCACCGAAGGCTACGACCAGGCCACCAGCAACTGGGCCCTGCTCATCTTCCTCCTGCTCCACGTCCTCACCCTGGGCACGGTGGGCTTCACCCCCGGTAAGCGGCTCTTCGGCCTCCGGGTGATCGCCCAGGACACCGGCACGGTGAGTCCCTGGCGCGCCCTCGTCCGCAGCGTCCTCCTCTGCCTCGCCCTCCCCGCCCTGGTGTGGGACCGCGACGGCCGCGGCCTCCACGACCGGCTGGCCCGGACGGTCGAGGTACGGATCTAGGGCCGCAACAGGCCTGACGCATCTCAGGCGCGGGAGAGGCGAACCGAGCGCGAGCAGGCCGCCGCACACACCAGAAGGGGGCGCCCGGAGTTCTCCGGGCGCCCCCTTCGTCGTACGAGGAGAGTGGTGTCACAGGGGTGGGGTCGGCGGTGGGGTCAGCGCATCTTTCCGCCGCGCGGCATCCGCATGCCCTTGGGCATCGGGCCCTTGGGGAGCGGCATGTTGCTCATCAGGTCGCCCATGGCGCGGAGCCGGTCGTTGGTGGCGGTCACCTGGGGGCCGGACAGGACACGGGGCAGCTTCAGCATGGTCGTGCGGAGCTTCTTCAGCTCGACCTGGCCCTCGCCCGTGCCCACGATCAGGTCGTGCACCGGCACGTCCACCACGATCCGGGCCATCTTCTTCTTCTCGGCGGCCAGCAGGCCCTTCACCCGGTTCGGGTTGCCCTCGGCGACCAGGACGATGCCGGCCTTGCCGACGGCCCGGTGGACCACGTCCTGGTTGCGGTTCATCGCGACCGCCGGGGTGGTCGTCCAGCCTCGGCCCACGTTGTCCAGTACCGCCGCGGCGGCACCCGGCTGGCCCTCCATCTGCCCGAACGCGGCCCGCTCGGCCCGCCGTCCGAAGACGATCGCCGTCGCGAGGAAGGCGAGCAGGAGGCCCAGAATGCCGAGATAGATGGGGTGACCGATCAAGAAACCGATCGCGAGGAAGACACCGAAGGTGATGATTCCGACAGCCGCGAGTACAAGGCCGATCTTCTTGTCGGCCCTGCGGGTCATCTTGTACGTCAGAGCGATCTGCTTGAGTCGCCCGGTGTTCGCAGCGTCCGCTGCGGTTTCCTTCCTCGCCATGGCACGAAGTCTACGTGTCCGGGGGAGCGAGGACGACGGCGGTGCCGGTGGGGTCCGGTGACCGGCGACGACGCGGGGGGAGCGGCGCCGGGCGGCGGCGGTGCCTCGGTGGTGCGGGGGTCGTGCCCGAGCGGGCACGCCGGCGTGCCTGGGCGGCCGCGGTGCGGATCGCGGACGAGCTTTCGGGAGGGTCGGCTCGTACCTCGCTCACGGGGCCGTGGCGGCCGGGTGGTGCGTCAGGACGTGCGCGTGGTGACGGCGGCCTCGAGGACGCGCTCGGCCTCGACGCGGTCCTTGGCGCGGCGGCGGTCCTCCAGGACGGAGGTCCAGGCGTTGCGGCGGGCGGTGCGCTGGCCGCTGCTGAGGAGCAGCGACTCGACGGCACGGAGTGCATCGGTGAACGACGGGATCGCTGTGGCGCGAACGGGCGCGGCCTGCATGATGTGGTCCCCCCTAGGGATCGGGTGCGCGGACTGGGTTTGTACCGGGTGTGAAACCAGGGTCACTGATTGGTGTTACCAGGGCGTGACCGACCGGTCAAACGCCCATGAAGCCTCGATTGGCGGCGCTTAAACCCCGAAGCGGCCCTGACAGTGCCCCCATCTGGGAGAACGGTCAGGACCGCGGGCAATCGGCCATTACCGGCTGGTAGTTTCTTGTGCTCGGATTCACACGTTTGCCTGGCACTCCGTGCCACCCGATTGGCCGCACGGCGTGTCGTCGCGCTGCCGTCGGGGGACGGCCCGACCGGGGCCCGGAGCCGTGGCCGCGGGCGGCCGGGAGGGGTCAGACGGCCTGCGAGGCGACGTAGGTGCCGCGCTTCTCGACCGCCATCCGGTACAGCCGTCCGGCGCGGTACGAGGAGCGGACCAGGGGTCCGGACATCACCCCGGAGAAGCCGATCTCCTCGGCCTCCTCCTTCAGCTCCACGAACTCCTGCGGCTTGACCCAGCGCTCCACGGGGTGGTGCCGGACGCTCGGCCGCAGGTACTGGGTGATGGTCACCAGCTCGCAGCCCGCGTCGTGCAGCTGCTTGAGCGCCTCGCTGACCTCCTCGCGGGTCTCGCCCATGCCGAGGATCAGGTTCGACTTGGTGACCAGGCCGTGGTCGCGGGCCTCGGTGATGACCTTCAGGGAGCGCTCGTAGCGGAAGCCGGGGCGGATGCGCTTGAAGATGCGGGGGACGGTCTCGACGTTGTGCGCGAAGACCTCGGGGCGGGAGGCGAAGACCTCCTCCAGCAGCTCCGGTACGGCGTTGAAGTCCGGGGCGAGCAGCTCGACCTTGGTGTGGCCGCCCTCGCGGCCGGCGGTCTGCTGGTGGATCTGGCGGACCGTCTCGGCGTAGAGCCAGGCGCCGCCGTCGGGGAGGTCGTCGCGGGCGACGCCGGTGATGGTGGCGTAGTTCAGGTCCATGGTGACCACGGACTCGCCGACGCGGCGGGGTTCGTCGCGGTCGAGCGCCTCGGGCTTGCCGGTGTCGATCTGGCAGAAGTCGCAGCGGCGGGTGCACTGGTCGCCGCCGATGAGGAAGGTCGCCTCGCGGTCCTCCCAGCACTCGTAGATGTTGGGACAGCCGGCTTCCTGGCAGACCGTGTGCAGCCCCTCGCTCTTCACGAGCTTCTGCATCGCGGTGTACTCGGGACCCATTTTCGCCCGGGTCTTGATCCACTCGGGCTTGCGCTCGATGGGGGTCTGGCTGTTGCGGACCTCCAGGCGCAGCATCTTGCGTCCGTCGGGTGAGACTGCGGACACATCGGCTCCCTGTAGCTTCGATTCTTCGGCGCACCCCAGGGTACGCCCGTTCGGTTCTCGCTTCCCGAGGTGGGCAACCTTCGGCTCTCGGGCCGCATTCCCGGAGGGCTCGTGACTCGGGGTGCGGGTGCGTTCGGCGGGTGCGGGCGGTGTGTGGCCGTTCGCGCGGTTCCCCGCGCCCCCGAAGGGACGGGCCCGCGGCCCGCCCTCCACCGCTGCCCCCGCGCACCCGCGGCCGACCGCGAAGGCCGTCAGGCCGTCGCGCGCTCCACCACCCTCGGCCTGAGGTCGGCGTTCTCCAGCACGTCGCGCAGATGCCTCTCGGCGACGGGGAGGACCTCGGCGATGGTGATGTCGCGGCCCAGCTCGGTCGCGAGGGACGCGACGCCCGCGTCGCGGATCCCGCAGGGGATGATCCGGTCGAACCAGCGGTTGTCGGGGTTCACGTTGAGCGCGAAGCCGTGCATCGTGACGCCCTTGGCCACCCGGATCCCGATCGCCGCGATCTTGCGGTCCTCGCGCCGCTGCCCCGCGTTGGAGGGGGCGTACTCGGGGCCGTTGAGCCGCGGGTCGAACTCGTCGTCGTGCATCCGGGGGTCGAGGTCCAGGGAGAGGCCGCCGAGCCGCTGCTCGACGGGGTCGCCCAGCACCCACACTCCGCTGCGGCCCTCGACCCGCGTCGTCTCCACGCCGAACTCGGCGCACGTGCGGATCAGTGCCTCCTCCAGGCGGCGCACATGGGCGACGACGTCCACCGGGCGGGGCAGCTTCTGGATCGGGTACCCGACCAGCTGACCCGGCCCGTGCCAGGTGATCTTGCCGCCGCGGTCCACGTCGATGACGGGCGTGCCGTCCAGGGGGCGCTCGTCGTCGGCCGTGCGCCGGCCGGCCGTGTAGACCGGCGGGTGCTCCAGGAGCAGCACGGTGTCGGGGATCTCGTCGGCGAAGCGCGCAGCGTGCACGCGGCGCTGCTCGTCCCACGCCTCCTGGTACTCGACGGCCTCCGTGCCGAATCCCATGCGGACGAACCGCAACCCACTCACGGCAAGCGCCTCCCTCGGCGGTACGGCCGTGCGGCGGTACCGCGATAGCTCGGTCAGGCGCGTGACGCGCCCACGCCACTGTACGACCGTACGACCGGGAGATGTCCTACGGCCGTCCCGGCGGCGCGCGAGGGCGGCCGCCGGCGCACGCCGCACCCCCGGCCCGTCAGCCGTGCGGCCAATCCTCACACGATCGGATGAACCGATGCGGAAGTATGCGATCAGGCGCTTACTCTCCGCTACATTCACGCCGTTCACCAGGCCGCAAAGGCTTCTCACCAGGCAATCCGGGCACCGCGCCGACACCCGGAAGGCAGGAGACCGCACCGCAGATGACGGAACGACCCGCGCAGCGCACCCCCAACCGCCAGCTCGCCGCCCTCATCGCAGAAGCGGGGTTCTCCAACGCGGGACTAGCGCGTCGTGTGGACCAGCTCGGTCTCGAACACGGCCTCGATCTCAGATACGACAAGACATCGGTCACCCGCTGGCTGCGAGGCCAGCAGCCGAGGGGCACCACGCCCGCGCTCATCGCCGAGGTGTTCACCCGCCGCCTCGGCCGCAGGCTCACCGCCCAGGACCTCGGTCTCGACGCCTGCGCCCCCGTGTACGCGGGGCTGGAGTTCGCGGCGACCCCCGAGGAGGCCATCGACATCGTCAGCGGTCTGTGGCGCAAGGACTCCGGCAGCCACGCCGAACTGCGGAAGATCGCGTTCACCCCGGCCGGACTCGTCGTCCCCAGCCGGGACTGGCTGATCGGCCGCGCCGACGACCGGGTGGGCCGGGGCGACCCGGGCGCCGGCCGTGTCCCCCCGCAGGGCCGCCCGGCCGTGCCCCGGCAGCGCAGCCAGACCGAGCGCGGCCCCGGCCAGAAGGTCACCGCCGGGGACATCGCCGCCCTCCGCTCGGTCGGCGAGCTCTTCCGCGCCCTCGACAACGCCTACGGCGGCGGCCACGCCCGCCAGGCCCTCGTGCGCTACCTGGAACACGAGGCCGAGCCGATGCTGCGCGGCTCCTACGGCGAACAGACCGGCCGGCGGCTCTTCGCGGCCGCCGCCGACCTCACCCGGCTCGCCGGCTGGACCTCGTACGACATCGGCGCCCACGGGCTCGCCCAGCGGTACTTCGTGCAGGCGCTCCGCCTGGCGCAGGCGGCGGGCGACCGGGCGTACGGGGCTTACGTCCTCGTCACGATGAGCCGTCAGGCGGTCTATCTGGGGCACGGACGGGAGGCCGTGCAGCTCGCGCGCGTCGCCCAGCAGGGCGTCGGGTCCTCCGTGCCGCCGGCCGTGCAGTCGCTGCTGCACGCGGTCGAGGCGCGCGGGCACGCGGTCCTCGGTGAGGTGCGGGCCTCCACGGCCGCGCTGGTCCGCGCCGAGCGGGCCCTGGAGGCCGCCCGCCCCGGCGACGAGGTCCCCCACTGGGCGCGCTTCTTCGACGAGGCCCAGCTCGCCGACGAGTTCGGGCACAGCCACCGGGACCTCCAGCAGTACCGCGCCGCCGCCCAGCACGCCGAGCGGTCGCTGCAGCTGAGGGCGCCCGCCTTCGCCCGCAGCCGTCTCTTCTGCCGGGTCGTGCTCGCCTCCGCCCGCCTCGGGCTGGGCGAGCTGGACCAGGCCTGCCAGTTGGGCGCGGAGGCCGCCGGGCAGGCCGCCGAGATGCGGTCGGTGCGCGCCGTGGAGTACGTACGCGACTTCGAGCGCCGACTGGAGCCGTACCGGGACGCGGCTCCGGTGAGGGGCTACCGGGACAAGGTGGCGGCGCTGGGGTAGCAGACGGGACAGGAGATGGACCAGGAGATGGACCAGGAGACCGGTGACCGGTGACGGTGGTGGGCTCACGGCAGGTCCGGGTCCGCGCTGTCGCCCCACGGCTGGGGGGCGCCCGGTCATCGTCGTCGGGCGCCCCCTCGCCGTTCGCCGCTCACGCGGCCGTTTCGAGTGCCTCCTCCATGGGGGTCGGGTGGGCGTCCAGGTCCGTGAGGACGGCGTGGGCGGCCCGGCGGGCCGAGTGGAGGGCGCCCTGGACGGTGCTGGTGTCGCGGTGGTCGCCGCAGACGTACAGACCGGCCAGGAGCCGCACCGGGCGCCGCGGGTCGTGCGGCGCGGGCATCGCGGGCACGGCCTCCGGCTCGTGATGGACCGCCAGCAGTTCCCAGCGGGCCGTGGACGTGCGGTAGAGGCGGGCGAGTTGGGCGCGGACGGTGGCGTCCAGGTGGGCCGCGTCCGGGGGAGTGCCGAGCACCGTGGAGGTGATGAGCGCGCGGCCCGCCGGTGCCCGGCCGGGGTCGACCTGGCTGGTGACGGCCGTGTGTGAGACGGGCCCGCAGCGGTCCGCGTCGAGGAGCAGCGCCGCCTCGCTCAGTGGCGGCTCGTCGGTGGCGTGGTGCAGGACGGTCACCGGGTGGAAGTCCGGTACGCGCAGTCCGGGCAGCAGCTCGGCCGCGGACCGGGCGTCCGTGGCCACGACCACGGCACGGCACGGGAGTTCACCGTGGTCGGCCGTCGTCACCGAGGTCGTACTGATCGCGGTCGCCCTGACCCCGGTACGGACGGCGCCGGGCGGAAGCGCTGCGGCGAGCAGCTCAGGGAGGGTGTCGGCGCCGCCCTCCGGCAGGCACAGCCGCCCGGTCGCGAAGGCGTGCAGGGCCAGGTCGGCACTGCGGCTGGAGGTCCGCAGCGCCGGGTCGGAGAGCAGGGCGGCCAGCAGGGGGCGGACGAAACCGTCGATCGTGCGGTGCGGGAACCCCCGGGTCGCCAGGGCCTCGGCGATCGGGACCTCCGCGCGTGTGGCGAGCCGTTCCGGCGCGGTCGCGGCGAGCCGGGCCAGGGCCATGGCCAGCCGGGACTGGTCGGCCGGGGCGCCCAGCCGGCCCTGCGCGCGGCCCGCGTTCCGGGGCAGCCTGGGGGCGCTTGCGAGGGCGCGCGCGGCCGTGAGTGCGCCCCTTGCGCTCCGGAGGGTCGGGGTGGCGCCGGCCCGGTGGTGGTGGCCGTCGGCGTACAGCAGGACGCCCGGGGCGAACGGGCGCAGGGGCAGGGTGTCCAGGCCCGGAGTGCGGCGCAGCTCGGGGTAGGACGTGGAGAGCAACTGGGCGGTGCGGTCGAGGCGGAAGCCGTCGATCTTCTCCGTGGACATCCGGCCGCCGACGGCCGGTGCGGCCTCCAGGACGGTGGTCGTCAACCCCGCCCTGGTCAGATGTCCGGCCGCGGCGAGGCCGGCCACGCCGGCTCCGACGACGATGACGTCCACGGTCTCCGCGTCCGCTGGGTACGTCGATTGGTACACCGACTCAAGCACGTGCCCCTCCCGAGGTCGCGCGGCTGCTGGGGACGTCATGCCCTCAACGGCCTTCTGGAATACCTGAGTTCGGCACGAGGGTGCGGCTTTCCGGGTCGGCCGCGGAAGTCGCGCGTGCCCCTCGCACGGGGGCATGCCGAGGAGGTGCGTGCGCCCGGCGTCCAGGCGGTGCCGAGGAGGTGCGTGCGCCCGCGTCCGGGCGGTGCCGAGGCGGGGCCTGTCTCAGCTCGTCTCGGCCGCTCGGATCGCCGCTTCGATGTCCGGGTGGGTGAACGCGAAGCCGGACTCCAGCAGCCGGGTCGGCACCGCGCGCGTGCTGCCGAGGACGTCGGCGGAGACCCCGCCGAGGGCGAGGCGGAGGGCGGCCGCGGGAACGGTGAAGAGCGTGGGCCGGTGCAGGACCCTGCCCATCGCCTCCGTGATCTCCCCGTTGGTCAGCGGGTCGGGCGCCGTCAGGTTGAACGGCCCGGCGAGCGACGGCGTTCGCATGAGGTGGCGCAGTGCGGCGACCTCGTCATGGAGGGAGATGAAGCTCCAGTACTGCCGCCCGTCGCCCATCCGTCCGCCCACCCCGGCCTTGAACAGCGGGAACAACGGCCCCCACGCCCCTCCACCGCGCGCCACCACCAGCCCGGTCCGCGCGAACACCGTCCGCACCCCGGCGTCGCTCGCGGCCTTCGCCGCCCCCTCCCACTCCACGCACACCGACGGCAGGAACCCCGTCCCCGCCGGCGCCGACTCGTCCACCACCCGGTCGCCCGTGTCGCCGTAGAACCCGATCGCGCTGCCGTTGACGAAGACGCTCGGCGGCGTGTCCAGGGCGGCGACGGCCTCGGCGAGCACCGTCGTACCGAGCACCCGGCTGCGCCGGATCGTCTCCTTGTACGCGTCCGTCCAGCGGCGCGAGGCGACTCCCGCACCCGCGAGATTCACGACGGCCGCGCACCCCTCCAGCCCCGCCACGTCGACCTGCCGGGCGTCCGGGTCCCAGCGGACCTCGTCCGCCGCGCGCGGCGCACGCCGCACGAGCCGTCGCACCTCGTACCCGTCGGCCGTGAGGGACCGGGCCAACGCCGAACCGATCAGGCCGGACGCTCCGGCGATCACCACCCGGGAACCGGGCGCCATGGGCGCATCTGTGTCCATGCCTCCATCCTGCCTCTCCGCACGACGAATCAGCGGACCGGGGCCGACGACGCCCGGCGCGCCGCCGTACGACCGTGGGCACGTCGTCGGCCCCGGGGCCGTCACCACCCCGGCTACCGCGGCGTGCCCGCGTACAGTTGCCCGCATGCCGCTTCCGTACATACGGCTCGCGACCCATGACGACGAGGACGCGCTCGGACGACTCGACCGTGCCACCTGGTCGACGCTGCACTCGGTCCAGGAACGCCCCCGGCAGCCGTACAGGCCGTTCTTCGACGAGCGGTACGGCCCCCGGGACCATCTCGTCGCGGAACTCGGCGGTGCGGTCGTCGGCTACCTCCGGCTGGGCCGGCCCACCTCGCTCGCCTGCAACGCGCATGTCCGCCAGATCCAGGGGCTCGCCGTCGCGGACGAGGCACGCGGGGCCGGGGTGGCGCGGGCGTTGGTGCGGGCCGCGCGGGAGGAGGCGCGGCGCCGGGGCGCCCGGCGGCTCACCCTGCGGGTCCTCGGGCACAACACCCCCGCCAGGAAGCTGTACGAGTCCGAAGGGTTCGTGGTCGAGGGAGTGCTCCCCGAGGAGTTCCTGCTGGACGGGGCCTACGTGGACGACGTGCTGATGGGCCGTCGCCTGTGACGTCACGTCACGACGTCACGAGGTCCCCCGTGTCCACCGCCCTCGTCGCGTTCGCCGCGCTGTTCGCCTCGGAGGCGACCTCGTCGACCGTCAGGACGTACCCCGTCTCCGCGTCGGACGTGGAGCGGGCGAAGACGACGCCGTACACCTGGCCCCCGGTGGTGAGGAGTGGGCCGCCGGAGTTGCCCGGGCGGACGGTGGAGCGGATCGAGTAGATCTCGCGGGTGACCGCATCCGTGTTGTAGATGTTGCGGCCCGTCGCGTCGATGCGGCTGGCGACCGTGGCCGCCTGGAGGTCGAGCCCGCCGTCCTCCGGATAGCCGGCGACGACCGCGGCGTCCCCCCGGGAGGCGGTGTCGTCGAAGCGGAGCACCGGCGCCTTCAGACCCGGCACATAGAGCACCGCGACATCCTTCTCGGGGTCGAAGAGCACGACCCGTCCCTCGAACGCCCGGCCCACGCCGCCCACCCGCACGCTCGGGTCGTCGATGCCCGCCACCACATGGGCGTTGGTCATCACGTGCTCGCGCGCGTACACGAAGCCGCTGCCCTCCCTGCCCTGCGTCCCCGCGACGCCCTCGATCTTGACCGTGCTGCGCTTGGCGGCGTTCGTCGCCGCCGCCGTCACGTTGTCCCCGGAGGGCTTGGCGACCTCGGCCGTCGCCTCGTTCTCGAAGGGGTTGAAGACCTGCGGGAAGCCGGCCTCGGTGAGCGCGGAGGTGGCGTCGGAGAACCAGGCCGGAGTGGTGTCCGGCATGGTGTTCTGCACGGCGCCCAGCAGCGCGGAGTCGCGGATCGAGTTGGTCACCACCGGAGACGAGGACGCCCCGAGGACGCTCGCGGCCACCCACGCCACGATGAGCACGGCGACGGAGTTGGCCGCGGCACCGCCTATGCCGTCGGCCACGCGCAGCGGGCTGCGGTCTATCTCGCGGCGCAGCCGCAGCGCCAGCCTGCCCGCCAGCTCATGCCCGATCACACCCGGGACCAGCACGGTCAGCACCGCCGTGACCGTCGCCGCGGGGGTCCCCGGCTCCACCAGCCCCATCATCCACGGCAGCACCCAGACGCCCACCACCGCGCCGCCCACGAAACCGGCGAGGGACACACATCCCGCGACCAGGCCGCGACGGTAACCGGAGGCCGCATAGGCCAGGATCACCAGCATCAGCAGGTTGTCGAGCACGTCCACTCCAGCGCCTTTCCTCGGGGACCCTGTAGTACGCGCGGGGTGGGCGCAGTGATCAGCCGCCCCCGCTCGGCACGCCGGTGGCGTGCGGGAATCGGCCACCGGTACGCCCGTCCGCCTGGAATCGTGAAAACGTCCCGCACCGGGACGATGGTTCCAATACGTTCACCCGGGTGGCGTAGTCCACAGCGCGGTGGGGGCGCACCCGGGTGAGGCTCGGTGCATGCGTGTGTTCCGGATGTCACGGGGGGCGCCAGGCCGTAGGCCGCTCCGTGCGGGGCGGCGCCGAACACGGACTCCGCGCTGCCTCACCGTCGCGCGAATACGGGGTCCGCGCGGCGCCACCGCCGCGCGGACCGCACCCGCACCCGCACCCGCTCCCCGCCCCGCACGCCGTCGGCGCTCCTGGCGCGGCCGCCCGCGTCCGGCGCGCCCCGTCCTCCTCGCGCTGGCCTGCCTGCCCGGCGTCGCCGCCGTCCTCGCGCTGGTGCTGTGCGCGATCGGCGTGGACGGCACGGGCGGCGACCGTTCCTCCGGGCCCGTCGCGGCCCGGCCCTCCCAGCCGCACCAGGCCCCCCGACCGCCCATCGTGCCGAGGAGCCGCTGGCTCGCCGGGGAAGGCCGAAGCCAGCCGCCCGCACGCTACGACGACCGGGTCGCCGCCGTCTTCATCCACCACACGGACTCGCCGAACGGCTACGACTGCGCCGACGCGCCCCGCATCATCCGCCACCTCTACGCGGGCCAGACCGGCACCCGGGACTGGGACGACATCGGCTACAACTTCCTCGTCGACCGCTGCGGCACCATCTACGAGGGCCGCGCGGGCGGCGTCGACCGCCCCGTCACCGGCGCCCACACCCAGGGCTTCAACCACCGCACCGCCGGGATCGCCGCCCTCGGCACCTTCACCGCCGGCGTCGCCGTCCCCCGGGTCATGACCGACGCGATCGCCGCCCTCGTCGCCTGGAAGCTCGGCTTCTCCTTCAGCGACCCCCGCGGCAGTGTGCGCCTCACGTCGAGCAACAGCCGCAGCCGCTACGCCGCCGGGACCACGGTCCTGCTGCCCACCCTGGCGGGCCACACCGACGGCTATATGACCAGCTGCCCCGGCGCGGCCCTGGCCGAACGCCTGCCCGCCATCAGGGAACTGGCCGCCCGTCTCCAGGGCCGGTCGTGACCCGGGGCCGGCCGATCCGGATCCCATGAGGTTCACAGACAGCCCGCCGTGGTCTCACAGACACCTCCAAGATCCCCGCCCTAGCGTCGCGGTGTCACGTCGACCGGAGGTGGGGAAAATGATCGGCAGCCGTACGAGGAGCAACCGTACGAATAGCCCGGCGCGCGCCGCGCGGAGGACCTGGTCCGCCGCCCTGCGGAGCCCCTGGACGGTGGCCTGCGCGACCGCCGTCGTCGTGCTCGGCCCGTCCGCCGTCACCGCGTCCGCGCTGGAGCGCGCCAACTCGGCACCCCTGCACGGCGCGGCCGCCCCCGGACAACCGGCGGGCGGCCAGGAACGGGAGCGCCACGGGTTCCGGACGTACGCCGCCGGGTCACCGCACGCCTTTCTGCCGCGCGCGAACGGCCGAGGGGTCAGGCCCTGAAGCGTTCCCAGAGCTTCGGGTAGCGCTCGGCGAGCGCGGTGTCGTCCTCGAAGTCGACCGGGGTGCCCTCCGGTTCGCCGGGCGCGGGCGGAATGCCGAGGTCCGGCGCGACCAGGCCGGTGAGCTGCTCGTACGCCTCGTCGGCGGCGTATCCCAGCTCCTCGCCGTCCCCGTCGATCTCGTCGTCGAAGTCGTCCAGCAGATCGGCGAGCGCGTCCGGGTCGTGCACCGCGCCCTCGAAGACATCCCTACCCTGGCCGATCAGCCAGCACCGGAAGAAGTCGAACGCGTCGTCACTGGCGCCGTCGAGCAGCACCCAGGCGGCGCCCCACAGGTCCCAGGTGTAGGCGCGGTTGTAGCGGGACTCGAAGTGGCGTGCGAAGTCGAGCACCGCCTCCGGGTCCAGTCGGCCGAGCCGTTCCACGAGCAGGTCGGCCTGGTCCTCCGGGTCGCCCTCGGCGTCCTCCCGGGTCGTGTCCACCAGCTCCCAGAACTCCGTCTCGTCCATCACGGGTCAAGCATCGGGCCTCGGGGGGCGGGATGCACGTGGAGGGACGCGGATCGGCCGGACTCCTCGCGCGGATCGGCCGGACCCGTCGCACGCCGGCCGGACCCGTCAGCGCGCCACACGGCCCGTACGCCGCCGGGCGCTACGGCGTCTCCCGGTACAGCGCGGCGAGCCGTCGGGCCTCCGCCGCGAGACGGCTCCGCAGGCTCTCCGGCGCCAGCACCTCGACCTCGGCTCCGAGCGCCGTGAGCTGGGTGCGGGCCACCTCCTCCGATTCGACGCGGAGCGTGACGGTCGTCCAGCCGTCCGCGTCGCGGGTGGCGTCCGCACCGTCCGCGCCGTCCGCCGGTTCGTCCGTCGCCGTGAGGGCGTCCCGGGCCGACACCGGATCGACGACGTGCGGCAGCCTCCGTACGCCCTCCGGTGACAGCCGTACGACGACCTCGGCGTGCAGGATCGAGCGGGCGAAACGTTCCGCCTGATGGTCCCAGTAGGCCGGCAGGTCGAATTCCTCGTCACGGGTGAAACGGGTGTCGTCGGTCTCGACGGTGCTGAAGCGGTCGATGCGGTACGTGCGGAAGGGAGCGGGGCGGGTGTCGGCCTCGCCGCCGGCGCGGGCGTCGGAACCGCCCGGGGTGTCGCCGTCGGCGACGCGGGCGCACAGGTACCAGACACCGGCCTTGAGGACGAGCCCGTACGGCTCCAGCCGCCGTTCGACCTCGGTGTCGCCCCTGCGGTAGCGCGCGGTGATCCGGCGGTCGTCCCACACGGCGTCCGCGACGGCGGGGAGCAGTTCCGGGGTCTTCGGCTCCTTGAACCAGCTCGGCGCGTCGAGGTGGAACCGCTGGGCCGCCGTGCGCGAGGCGTCGCGGAGGGAGGGGAGGAGGGCCGCCGACACCTTCAGCCGGGCGGCCGAGGCGGCGTCCTCCAGGCCCATCTCGCGGAGGGCTCCCGGTACGCCGCTGAGGAACAGCGCCTCGGCCTCGCCGCGGGCGAGGCCGGTCAGCCGGGTGCGGTAACCGCCGATCAGGCGGTAGCCACCGGCCCGGCCGCGGTCCGCGTAGACCGGGACACCGGCCTCCGAGAGGGCCTGGGCGTCCCGGGTGACCGTGCGCTCGGACACCTCCAGCTCACGGGCCAGCTCGGCGGCGGTCATGGAGGGGCGGGACTGGAGGAGCAGCACCATCTTGATGAGCCGGGCAGCGCGCATGGGTTCATCATGCCGGGCGCGTCAGGGGGAGGGCCGTGGGGGTGCGTGGGCGGGTGCGGGTGGGTGGGTGGGGGGTGTTCGCGCAGTTCCCCGCGCCCCTGAAGGGAACGGGCCTGCGGCCCGCCCTTCACCATGAAAAGCACGGGGCGCAGCCCCGGTGGCTTTTCAGGGGCGCGGGAACTGCGCGAGGAACCACGAACCACGAACCACGAACCACCCGCACCCGCCGACGGACGGGCGCCCCCGAGTCAGAAGGCGCCCGGCACTCTCACAGCCCGTACTTCTCGCGGGCCTCCTTCACCGCCGTCACCTTCGTCTCACCACGCTTCGCCAGCTGCGCGAGCGCGGCCACGACGATCGACTGCGCGTCGACACCGAAGTGACGGCGGGCCGCCTCGCGGGTGTCGGAGAGACCGAAACCGTCGGCGCCGAGCGACGAGTAGTCCTGCTCGACCCACTGGGCGATCTGGTCGGGAACCTGGCGCATGTAGTCGGAGACGGCCAGGACCGGACCCTCGGCGCCCTGGAGCGCCTGGCGCACGTACGGGACGCGCTCCTCACCGCGCAGCAGCGCCGCGTCGGCCTCCAGGGCGTCCCTGCGGAGCTCGCTCCAGGACGTCGCCGACCAGACGTCGGCCGCCACGCCCCACTCCTCGGCGAGGAGTTTCTGCGCCTGAAGGGCCCAGTGGATCGCCGTGCCGGAACCCAGCAGCTGGATGCGCGGGGCGTTCGCCGGGACGGTCACGCCCGCGGACTCCGCTGTGTTGAAGCGGTACAGGCCCTTGACGATGCCCTCGTCGACACCGAGACCGGCCGGCTTCGCGGGCTGCGGGAGCGGCTCGTTGTAGACGGTCAGGTAGTAGAAGACGTTCGGGTCCTCACCGGGCGCGGCCTCGCCGTACATCCGGCGCAGACCGTCCTTCACGATCGTCGCGACCTCGTAGGCGAACGCCGGGTCGTAGGTGAGGGCGGCCGGGTTGGTGGCCGCGATGACCGGCGAGTGACCGTCCGCGTGCTGGAGG
Organism: Streptomyces sp. NPDC042364; assembly: GCF_056437585.1. Taxonomy (NCBI): domain Bacteria; kingdom Bacillati; phylum Actinomycetota; class Actinomycetes; order Kitasatosporales; family Streptomycetaceae; genus Streptomyces; species Streptomyces sp. NPDC042364. Next base: position 232,726 of record NZ_JBWKAJ010000001.1, read on the forward strand.
CCCTCGCCCGTCAGCGTCGTGCGGCCGGCTGTCGCGCCGACGAGGAAGCCGCGGCCGAGCTGGTCGCCGAGCTGCCACATCTGGTCGGCCGTGCGCTGCCAGCCGAACATCGAGTAGAAGATGTAGAACGGGATCATCGCTTCGCCGTGCGTGGCGTACGCGGTGGACGCGGCGATGAAGTCGGCCATCGAACCGGCCTCGGTGATCCCCTCGTTGAGGATCTGGCCGTTCTTGGCCTCCTTGTAGTACATCAGCTGGTCACGGTCGACCGGCTCGTACGTCTGGCCCTTCGGCGAGTAGATGCCGAGGGACGGGAAGAGGCTCTCCATACCGAAGGTGCGGGCCTCGTCCGGGACGATCGGCACCCAGCGCTTTCCCGTCTCCTTGTCGCGGACCAGGTCCTTGATCAGGCGGACGAAGGCCATGGTGGTGGCCACGTTCTGGGAGCCGGAGCCCTTGTCGAAGGAGGCGAAGGCCTTCTCGGCGGGGGCCGGCAGCGGCGCCACCGGGTGGACACGGCGGGCCGGGGCGGGGCCGCCGAGGGCGGCACGGCGCTCCTGGAGGTAGCGGACCTCCGCGGAGTCGGCGCCCGGGTGGCCGTAGGGCACGACGCCGTCGACGAAGTCGCTGTCCCTGATCGGCAGGTCGAGCAGGTCCCGCATCGCCTTGAACTCGTCCACCGAGAGCTTCTTCATCTGGTGGTTGGCGTTCTTCGACGCGAAGCCCTCGCCGAGGGTGAAGCCCTTGACGGTCTGGGCCAGGATCACGGTGGGCGCGCCCTTGAACTCGACGGCAGCCTTGTACGCGGCGTACACCTTGCGCGCCTCGTGACCACCGCGGGAGAGGTGGAAGCACTCCAGGATCTTGTCGTCGCTCAGCAGCTTCGCCATCTCGACGAGCGCCGGGTCCTTGCCGAAGAAGTCCTGGCGGATGTAGGCGGCGTCGCGGGTCTGGTACGTCTGGACCTGGGCGTCCGGCACCTCGCGCAGCCGGCGTACGAGCGCGCCGGTGGTGTCGAGGGCGAACAGCTCGTCCCAGGCGGTGCCCCACAGGGTCTTGACGACGTTCCAGCCGGCGCCGCGGAACTGGGCCTCCAGCTCCTGCACGATCTTGAAGTTGGCGCGGACCGGGCCGTCGAGACGCTGCAGGTTGCAGTTGATCACGAAGGTCAGGTTGTCGAGGCCCTCGCGGGAGGCGAGCGCCAGTGCCGCCGTCGACTCGGGCTCGTCCATCTCGCCGTCGCCGAGGAACGCCCAGACGTGGGAGGCCGAGACGTCCTTGATGCCGCGGTTGGTGAGATAGCGGTTGAAGCGCGCCTGGTAGATGGCGGAGAGGGGGCCGAGGCCCATGCTCACCGTCGGGAACTCCCACAGCCAGGGCAGGCGCCGCGGGTGCGGGTACGACGGGAGGCCGTTGCCGCCGGACTCGCGGCGGAAGTTGTCGAGGTGGGCCTCGTTCAGCCGGCCGTCGAGGAAGGCGCGGGCGTAGATGCCGGGGGAGGCGTGGCCCTGGATGTAGAGCTGGTCGCCGGAACCGTCGGCTTCCTTGCCCTTGAAGAAGTGGTTGAAGCCCGTCTCGTAGAGCCAGGCCGCGGAGGCGAAGGTGGCGATGTGGCCGCCGACGCCGTACTTGGAGCCGCGGGTCACCATCGCGGCCGCGTTCCAGCGGTTCCACGCGGTGATGCGGCGCTCCATCTCCTCGTCACCGGGCACGCCCGGCTCGGCGGCGGTGGGGATGGTGTTGACGTAGTCCGTCTCGAGCAGCTTGGGCAGCGCGATGCCGTTGCCCTCGGCGCGCTCCAGGGTGCGACGCATCAGGTACGCGGCACGGTGCGGACCGGCCGCCTTGGTGACGGCGTCCAGCGAGGCCTGCCATTCGGCGGTCTCCTCCGGGTCACGGTCGGGGAGCTGGTCGAGTGCGCTCGGCTGGATGGCGTTGGGGTCGGTCATTGCGCCGCCTTCCTCAGTCGAAGGGGGTTCCCTCATCGGTAAGGGTTCGGGGGTGCCCTTGGTCTTTGGCAGGACAGGGCTGGGGCCTCGGTGCGGTGTCGATATGCGACTTCGTCGCGTGGCCCGTCGGCGACTGTAACCCGCTGATCGATGATCGATCAAAGGGTTGCGGTGCAAAACTTCTTGATCACGAGAAAGTCGGCACGGGGTGCCTTCGACGGAGACACCGGGTGCCGTCGTGGGCCGGGGTTTTCCCAGGTGGGGCGGCGTTTGAGCGGGGGCGCGCCCAATAGATCGGGGGTGCGGGTTCGTTCGCGGGTGCGGGTGGGTGGGGGTTTCTCGCGCAGTTCCCCGCGTCCCTGAAGGGTTGGGCCTGCGGCCCGCCCTTCAGACGAAAAGCACGGCGCGGACCCCTGGGCGCTACGCCGGCTCGTCGTCCGTGTGCGGGGCGCAGCCCAGCACGTGGGCCTTGACCAGGTCCGCGATCCGCGGGTCGCGGCGGCGGAACGCGGCGACCAACTCCTCGTGCTCCTCGGCGTACGACTGCTGCACCGTGCCCAGCCAGCGGATGCTGAGCGCCGTGAAGACCTCGATACCCAGGCCCTCCCACGTGTGCAGCAGCACCGAGTTGCCCGCCGCCCGAACCAGCTCGCGGTGGAACGCCACCGTGTGCCGCACCTGGGACGTGCCGTCGGAGTTGCGGTCCGCCTCGTACAGCGCGGCGACGTGCGGCTCCAGGGCCGAGCAGTCCTCCGCCAGCCTCTCGGCCGCCAGCTCCGCCGCGATGGCCTCCAGACCGGCCCTGACCGGGTAACTCTCCTCCAGGTCGGCCGCGGTCAGGTTCCGCACCCGTACGCCCTTGTTCGGTGCCGACTCGATCAGCCGCAGCGACTCCAGCTCGCGCAGCGCCTCCCGCACCGGCGTCTGGCTGACCTCCAGCTCCGTCGCGATCCGCCGCTCCACGATCCGCTCACCCGGCTTCCAGCGCCCGCTCACGATCCCCTCCACGATGTGCTCGCGGATCTGTTCGCGCAGCGAGTGGACGACGGGCGCGGTGGTCATGCGGGCTCCTTCGGCGGGGGACTGAGCCCCAAGGGCGTTGACCCATAGACAATAAAGCCGCCACGCCGCCCGTGCGGAGCGCACGGGGGCGCTTTCTCGCAGGTGAGACGAGACTTACACGCTCCCATGGCGGCCCCTTCTGTGAAGACCCGTACCGGCCGAGCCGCGGAGTGGTCCCGCCCGTGGCACCCCTGGAACACGACGGTGCCCGCCCGGAAGCTCCGGACGGGCACCGTCGTACTGCGGTTGCGGACCCCTACAGGCCGAGCTCGACCTCGAACTCGCCCGCCTCCAGGATCGCCTTGACCGCCGTCAGGTAACGGGCCGCGTCGGCGCCGTCCACCAGGCGGTGGTCGTAGGAGAGGGTCAGGTAGGTCATGTCGCGGACGCCGATGACCGTGCCCTCCTCCGTCTCGATCACGGCGGGGCGCTTGACCGTGGCGCCGATGCCGAGGATCGCGACCTGGTTCGGCGGCACGATGATCGTGTCGAAGAGCGCGCCGCGCGAGCCGGTGTTGGAGATGGTGAAGGTCGCGCCGGACAGCTCGTCCGGAGTGATCTTGTTGGCCCGGACCTTGCCCGCCAGGTCGGCGGTGGCCTTGGCGATGCCGGCGATGTTCAGGTCGCCCGCGTTCTTGATGACCGGGGTCATCAGGCCCTTCTCGGAGTCCACCGCGATACCGACGTTCTCGGTGTCGAAGTAGGTGATCGTGCCCTCGGACTCGTTGATCCGGGCGTTGATGACCGGGTGGGCCTTCAGCGCCTGGGCCGCGGCCTTGACGAAGAACGGCATCGGGGAGAGCTTCACGCCCTCGCGGGCCGCGAAGGAGTCCTTCGCCTTCGCGCGCAGCTTCATCAGCCGTGTCACGTCGACCTCGACGACCGAGGACAGCTGCGCCTGCTCGTGCAGGGCCTTGACCATGTTGTCGCCGATGACCTTGCGGATGCGCGGCATCTTGATGGTCTGGCCGCGGAGGGGGGAGACCTCCAGGACCGGGGCCTTCTTGGACGCGGCGGCAGCGGGGGCCGCGGCGGCCGGGGCCGGGGCGGCGGCAGCGGCCTTCGCGGCCTCGGCGGCGGCGATGACGTCCTGCTTGCGGATACGACCGCCGACACCGGTGCCCTTGACGGACGCCAGGTCGACACCGTTCTCCGCGGCGAGCTTGCGGACCAGCGGGGTCACGTACGCACCCTCGTCGGTCGCCTGGGCGGCGGCCGGGGCGGCAGCGGCCGGAGCCGGGGTGACCGGGGCCGGCGCGGGGGCCGGAGCGGCCGGGGCAGCGGCGGCGGGCGCCGGGGCCGGGGCGGCGGGGGCGGCCGGCGCGGGGGCCGGAGCCGCGGGGGCGGCCGGGGCGGGCGCGGGAGCAGCCGGGGCCGGGGCAGCGGCGGCGGGCGCCGGGGCCGGGGCGGCCGGAGCCGGAGCGGCGGCCGGGGCGGCACCGGGGGCGCCGATGACGGCCAGCTTGGCGCCGACCTCGGCGGTCTCGTCCTCGCCGACCACGATCTCCAGCAGCACACCGGAGGTGGGCGCCGGGATCTCGGTGTCGACCTTGTCCGTGGAGACCTCGAGGAGCGGCTCGTCGGCCTCGACCGAGTCGCCGACCTCCTTGAGCCAGCGGGTGACGGTGCCCTCGGTGACCGACTCGCCGAGCGCGGGCAGGACCACGTCGGTGCCCTCGGCGGAGCCGGAGCCGGCTGCGGCCTCGGCGGTCGGGGCGGGCGCGGGGGCGGCCTGCTCGGTGGAGGGCGCGGCCGCGGCGGGCTCGGGCGCCGGGGCCGGAGCCTCCTCGGCGGCCGGGGCGGGGGCGGCGGCGGGCGCGCCCGTGCCGTCGTCGATCACGGCTAGCTCGGCGCCGACCTCGACCGTCTCGTCCTCGGCGACCTTGATGGACGCGAGGACACCGGCGGCGGGGGAGGGGATCTCGGTGTCGACCTTGTCGGTCGAGACCTCGAGCAGCGGCTCGTCGGCCTCGACACGCTCACCCTCGGCCTTCAGCCAGCGGGTGACGGTGCCCTCGGTGACGCTCTCGCCGAGCGCCGGAAGGGTTACGGAAACCGCCATGGTTTCTGTTGCTCCTTAACGAATTGCGGAAGTCTGGATCGTCGCTTCGTCGACCGAGGGGTCAGTCGTGCGAGTGCAGCGGCTTGCCCGCGAGGGCCAGGTGGGCCTCGCCGAGCGCCTCGTTCTGCGTCGGGTGGGCGTGGATGAGCTGGGCGACCTCGGCGGGGAGGGCCTCCCAGTTGTAGATCAGCTGGGCCTCGCCGACCTGCTCACCCATGCGGTCGCCGACCATGTGGACGCCGACCACGGCACCGTCCTTGACCTGGACGAGCTTGATCTCGCCCGCGGTCTGCAGGATCTTGCTCTTGCCGTTGCCCGCGAGGTTGTACTTCAGAGCGACGACCTTGTCCGCGCCGTAGATCTCCTTGGCCTTGGCCTCGGTGATGCCCACGGAGGCGACCTCCGGGTGGCAGTACGTCACACGGGGGACACCGTCGTAGTCGATCGGGACGGTCTTCAGACCGGCCAGACGCTCCGCCACCAGGATGCCCTCGGCGAAGCCGACGTGGGCGAGCTGGAGCGTCGGGACCAGGTCACCGACGGCGGAGATGGTCGGGACGTTCGTCCGCATGTACTCGTCGACGAGGACGTAGCCGCGGTCCATGGCGACCCCGGCCTCCTCGTAGCCGAGGCCCTGCGAGACCGGGCCGCGGCCGACGGCGACCAGCAGGATCTCGGCCTCGAACTCCTTGCCGTCGGCGAGGGTGACCTTGACACCGTCCTGGGTGTACTCGGCCTTCGAGAAGAAGGTGCCCAGGTTGAACTTGATGCCGCGCTTGCGGAACGCGCGCTCAAGAAGCTTGGAGGAGTTCTCGTCCTCGACGGGGACGAGGTGCTTCAGGCCCTCGATGACCGTGACGTCCGTGCCGAAGGACTTCCAGGCGGAGGCGAACTCGACGCCGATGACACCGCCGCCGAGGACGATCGCCGACTTCGGCACCCGGTCCAGGACGAGGGCGTGGTCCGAGGAGATGATGCGGTTGCCGTCGATCTCCAGGCCCGGCAGCGACTTCGGCACGGAGCCGGTCGCCAGCAGGACGTGGCGGCCCTGGACGCGCTGGCCGTTGACGTCGACGGAGGTGGGGGAGGACAGCCGGCCCTCACCCTCGATGTACGTGACCTTGCGGGAGGCGATCAGCCCCTGAAGGCCCTTGTACAGACCGGAGATGACGCCGTCCTTGTACTTGTGGACGGCCGGTACGTCGATGCCCTCGAAGGTGGCCTTAACACCGAACTGCTCGCTCTCGCGGGCCTGGTCGGCGATCTCGCCCGCGTGCAGCAGGGCCTTGGTGGGAATGCATCCCCGGTGCAGGCAGGTGCCGCCGACCTTGTCCTTCTCGATCAGGGCGACGTCCAGGCCCAGCTGCGCCCCGCGCAGGGCCGCGGCGTAACCACCGCTGCCACCGCCGAGGATCACTAGGTCGAAAACGGTGCTGGCGTCGTTCGCCACGTCACGTCCTCCATGCATGTGCGCCGTACGCCGGTCTCCAGTGACCGGGCGGCGGCTGGTGTCCGGCCGCTCTTCTTCGGCCCTGTGGTGGGGGCCCTGTCCTGCCGAGCCCCATCTTCGCACTTGTCGGGAGGGAACGAGACGCCGGGCCGGGGTGTGAGACACCACACGCTCACATGTGACGGCGCCGAACCGTGAAGGGGCGCGGGCGGCCGCGCGGCCGGCCACGGCCGGCCCGCGGTCGCCCGCGCCCCTCAGGTGTCGAGTCGGTGGCGGGCGTCAGCCCAGGTCACCCGCGGCGGCCCGCTCGGCCAGCCGCACCAGCGTCCGCACCGCGGACCCCGTGCCGCCCTTCGGCGTGTACCCGAACGGGCCGCCCTCGTTGAAGGCCGGCCCCGCGATGTCGAGGTGCGCCCAGGTGATGCCCTCGCCCACGAACTCCTTCAGGAACAGACCGGCGACGAGGCCGCCGCCGTACCGCTCGCCCATGTTCGCGATGTCGGCGGTCGGCGAGTCCATCCCCTTGCGCAGGTGGTCCGGCAGCGGCATCGGCCACGCCGCCTCGCCGACCTCCTCGGCCGCCTCGTGCACCGCGGAGCGGAACGCGTCGTCGTTCGCCATGATCCCGAACGTCCGGTTGCCCAGCGCCAGCATCATCGCCCCGGTCAGCGTCGCCACGTCGACGATCGCGTCCGGCGCGTCCTCCGACGCCTTGGCGAGCGCGTCGGCCAGCACCAGCCGGCCCTCGGCGTCGGTGTTCAGCACCTCCACGGTCTTGCCGCTGTACATGCGCAGCACGTCACCCGGCCGGGTGGCGGTGCCGGACGGCATGTTCTCGGCGAGGGCCAGCCAGCCGGTGACGTTGACCTCCAGGCCGAGGCGCGCGGCGGCGACGACCGCGGCGAACACGGCGGCGGCACCGCTCATGTCGCACTTCATCGTCTCGTTGTGCCCGGCGGGCTTGAGGGAGATGCCGCCCGAGTCGTAGGTGATGCCCTTGCCGACGAAGGCCAGGTGCTTCTCGGCCTTCGCGTGGGTGTACGACAGCTGCACCAGCCGGGGCGTGGCCGCGGAGCCCGCGCCGACGCCGAGGATGCCGCCGTAGCCGCCCTTGGCGAGCGCCTTCTCGTCGAGCACGGTCACCTTGATGCCGTGCTCCTTGGCCGCGGCCTGGGCGATCGCGGCGAACGCCGCCGGGTCGAGGTCGTTCGGCGGGGTGTTGATGAGGTCGCGGGCGCGGTTGAGCTCCTCGGAGACCGCGATCGCGCGCTCGGCGGCGGCCTTGTGGGCGCGGTCGCGGGGCTTGGCGCCGAGCAGGGCCACCTCGGCGAGCGGCGCCTTGCCGTTCTTCTTCCCGGCGGCGTCCTTGGCCTGGCGGCCGTTCTCCTTGTAGGTGTCGAACGAGTACGCGCCGAGCAGCGCGCCCTCGGCGACGGCGCCCACGGCGTCGGTGTCGGCGAGCGGCAGCGCGAACGCCGCCTTCTTCGAGCCGGCCAGGGCGCGGGCCGCGGCGCCGGCCGCCCGGCGCAGCGTCTCCGCGCCGAACGAGCCGTCCTTCTGGGGCTCCGCTCCCAGGCCCACCGCCACCACGAGCGGCGCCTTGAAGCCGGACGGCGCGGGCAGCTTCGTCACCTCGCCCTCGGCACCCGAGGCGCCGAGGGTCTCCAGGAGGCCGGCGAGCCTGCCGTCGTACGCCTTGTCCACGGTCTCGGCACCCGGGGCAACGACCGGGCCCTTGGCGCCCTTCGCGACACCGACCACGATCGCGTCGGCGCGGAGGCCGGACGCGGCGGCGGTGCTGAGAGTGAGAGCAGTCACGGTGGTGAAATCTCGCTTCCGATTGAGTTTTGGGTGGCCGAACGGATGGGGTCGACGTGCCGGGCACGAGCCTAGGCCCTTGTTCGGCCCGTCGGATCTGGGGCCGCGGGGGCCGGTTGAGCACCGGCCGCCCGGACGGCGTGCGCTGTCACCAGCCTCCCTGACTTTCCGCTCGGCCCATGCAGGGAGATCCCCATGACTTCGCCATAGGGGGAACCCTTGTCGCGCGGCGCCGGCTCCGGTCACTCCTACGGGTGTTCACCTCTCCGTGGCGTCATGATCACAACCCGCCCGCGCGCCGAGTGATCAGCTCCTCGGCCGGGGCGCCGCCGGGCCCCGCGCGGTGTCCGCCGTCGGCGATCATCCTTGGGGTACCTTGCCCCCCTCGCACTGGAGCCCTTGGATGAGACGCGCCCCCGCCCGCAGCGCCCTGCTGACCCTGCTCCTGCTGGCCGGGGGCTGCACCGCCGCCCCCGACGACAAGCCGGGCGCGGACCCGGGCCGGGAGAGGGGCGACCGCTGGCGGCCGAAGCCGGGCACGGACTGGCAGTGGCAGCTCAGCGGGCGCCTGGACACCTCCGTCGACGTCCCCGTGTACGACATCGACGGCTTCGAGCACTCCGCGGACACCGTCGCGGGCCTCCACGACGACGGCCGCAAGGTCATCTGCTACCTGTCCACCGGCGCCTGGGAGGACTGGCGCCCGGACGCCGACGAGTTCCCCGAGTCGGTCGTGGGCAAGGGCAACGGCTGGGAGGGGGAGCGCTGGCTCGACATCCGCCGGGTCGACGTCCTCGAACCGCTCATGGCCGCCCGTATCGACATGTGCGCGGAGAAGGGCTTCGACGCCGTCGAGCCGGACAACATGGACGGCTACCGCAACAGGACCGGCTTCCCCCTGAAGGCCGCCGACCAGCTCCGCTACAACCGTCTGGTCGCCCGCCTCGCCCACGAACGGGGCATGGCGGTGGGTCTGAAGAACGACCTCGACCAGATCCCCGCCCTCGTCGACGACTTCGACTTCGCGGTCAACGAGCAGTGCGCCCAGTACGAGGAGTGCGACGCGCTCACCCCCTTCATCGACGCCGGCAAGCCCGTCTTCCACGTCGAGTACGAGCTGAAGACCGGCGACTTCTGTCCCGAGGCCCGGCGGCTGGGTCTCAGCTCCCTGCTGAAGAAGTGGGACCTGGGGGTGTGGCGGAAGGCCTGCTGACGGCCGGGCCGGGCCGGCCCCGGGCTCACCCCAGGGTGAACACGACCAGCGCCGCGGTCGCCGCCGTCTCCGCGAGCCCCCCGAACACATCGCCGGTCACCCCGCCGAACCGCCGGGTGCAGTGCCGCAGCAGCGACTCGGCGGCGGCGCAGGCGACGACGACCGCGAGCACCGCACGGCAGAGGTCGTACGCTCCGAGGAGCGCGCCCGCGCCCGCCGCCGCGCACCCCACCGCGCCGGCCGTCAGCAGCGCGCCCCGCACCGGCACCGCCTCCGCCACCGCCGCCCCCAGCCCCTCCGGCCGGGCGGCCGGCACGCCCGTGCGGGCGGCCAGGGTCAGGGCCAGCCGGGCGGTGGTCGCCGCGACGACGGCCGCGACCGTGCCCAGGGCCCAGGACTCGCCGTACGCCTCGGTGAGCGCGGCGACCTGGGCCAGCAGGACGAGCACGAGGGCGATGACACCGAACGGCCCGATGTCCGACTGCTTCATGATCCGCAGCGCGTCCTCGGCGGGCTTGCCGCTGCCCAGCCCGTCGGCGGTGTCCGCGAGCCCGTCCAGATGCAGACCGCGGGTGAGCACCGCGGGTACGGCGACACCGGCCACGGCGGCGAGCAGCGGCCCCGCGCCCAGGAGCAGCAGCAGCCCGCCGAGCGCGGCGGAGGCGAGGCCGACCACCAGCCCGGCGGCGGGGGCGCACAGCATCCCGGCCCGCGCGGCCTGGCGGTCCCACCTGGTCACCCGCACCGGCAGCACGGTCAGGGTGCCGAAGGCGAAACGGAGGCCGTCGAAGAGGGTGGGCGCGGGCGCCGGGGTCGTGGACACCGGCGCAGGCTACCCGGCGGCCGGAACGGCCGGAACGGCGACCGTGGGCGACGCGATCGCCGGCCGGGGAACCGGGGGAGGCCCGAACGGCAGCTCTGCACAAGGCATAGCGGATGTATGCGAATAAAGTGCCCCTATGGGTGAATGGTGGGAACGCAACATCATCGAGCCGGGCAAGCTGCCGCTGCTCCTCGCCCTCACCGCGTTCGTCCTGACCTTCCTGATCACCCGGCTCATCACCCGGCTCATCCGGGCCGGCAAGGGGCCCTTCCGCAACATCAGCGGCAGCGGCGGCGTCCACATCCACCACGTCGTCCCCGGTGTCCTCCTCACCGTCGCCGGCGGTTTCGGCGCGGTGGCCTCCGACGGGCACGGCTTCGGCGCGCTGTTCTCCGCCGTGCTGTTCGGCATGGGCGCCGGGCTGGTGCTGGACGAGTTCGCGCTGATCCTGCACCTCGACGACGTGTACTGGTCGGAGGAGGGCCGCAAGAGCGTCGAGATGGTGGTGCTGACGGCGGCCCTGGTGGGCCTGGTCCTCAGCGGCTTCCTGCCCTTCGGCGTCAACGACCTCAGCGAGGAGGAACTCCAGGACCGGGGCGCCGCCGTGCTCACCATCGGCACGAACTTCCTCATCGCCCTGATCGCCCTCAGCAAGGGAAAGGCCCGGACGGCGATCTTCGGGGTGATCATCCCGTTCATCGCCGTCGTCGGAGCCGTCCGCCTGGCCCGTCCCACCTCCGCCTGGGCCCGCCGCTTCTACCGGCGCCGCCCGCGCGCCCGCGCCAGGGCCCTGCTGCGTTCCTACCGTCACGACCGCCGCTGGTCGGGCCCGAGCCGACGTCTTCAGGACTGGATCGGCGGCACCCCGGACGTGACCCCCGCGCCGGCGCGTGCTGCCGACCGGGCGGAACGCCGCTGACGCAAGTCCAGGAGCCCGCACAGCACCAGCACGGCCGCGATCGCCGCCAGGTGCTCCTTGCCCGCGAGGTTCTCCTTGACCAGCACCTCGACGACCATCGCCACGACGACGGCGCCCGCCGTGACGTACGCCCGGTATGCCCACCCGACGAACACGGCGAGTCCCACCACGGCCGCCGACGGCCCGGTGTCGACGACCTGGGCGTCCGAGGCGGGCAGCCCCAGCAGGGGGACGTCCGGACCGAGCGCGATGCCCGCGCGCGCGTACAGCGTGCCGGCCAGCGTCGCCAGATACGCGACGGCCAGCGTCCGCCTCTTCCCGAGACCGGTCTCCGCGATCCCGAACACGAGCAGGATCTGGGCGAGCGCCCCCCACACGGGCAGGTCCAGCGCCGGTACGAACAGGGAGAGCGGGGTGCGCAGCAGCGCCTGCCACAGCGGGTCCTCGGCCCGTACGGCGCCCGCGTCCTCGATGAGCCGGTAGCCCCAGGGCTGGTGGTGCACGAGGTGGGCGACGGCCGCCAGACAGACGGCGGTCACGGTCAGCGGGACCGCCCGCAGCCGCCGGCGTACCAGGACCGGGCGCACGGTGTCGTACAGCGGCCCCCACTCGGCGCGGGCCGCCCGGGCGACCCCGCTCATCCGCCGGCCTTCATCTCTGTGCGTCCTCGTCCCCATGTCCTGTGCGTCCGTTCGTACACCGGTTCCCGCACGCGGGGACCGGTGCGTCCGTCGCCGGACGTCCGTGGCCCTGTGTCGTCACCGGTGTGACTCCAGGTGGCTGCGGTGCAGCCACTTCGGCAGTCCCGGCGCCTCCAGGAAGCCCTCGGCGCGGGCCGCGGCGACGGCGATGCGCGGCAGGTCCGCGCTCTTCTCGAAGAGCAGGAACCGCGGCTCCCAGACGGGCCGGTACTTGGCGTTGGCCCGGTACAGCGACTCGATCTGCCACCAGCGCGAGAAGAAGCTGAGCAGCGACCGCCACAGCCGCAGGACCGGTCCCGCGCCGAGGCGCGCGCCACGTTCGAAGACCGAGCGGAACATCGCGAAGTTGAGTGAGACCCGCGTGATCCCGATCTCGTCGGCCCGCTGGAGGAGCTCGATGACCATGAACTCCACCAGCCCGTTGCCGGCGTCGCGGTCCCGGCGCATGAGGTCGAGCGAGAGCCCGTGCGGCCCCCACGGCACGAAGGAGAGCAGTGCCCTCGGCTCACCCCGCGCGTCCGCGCACTCGAGCATCACGCACTGCCCGTCCGCCGGGTCGCCGAGCCGCCCGAGGGCCATGCTGAACCCGCGCTCGGTGGCCCCGTCCCGCCAGTCGTCGGCCAGTTGGAGGAGATGGGCCATCTCGTCGTCCGGGATGTCCGCGTGCCGCCGGATCCGCACCGTGTACCCCGCCCGCTTGACCCGGTTGAACGCCTGCCGGACGCTTCGCATGGCCCGCCCGTCGAGGGTGAAGCCGGCGGTGTCGACGACGGCCTCGTCCCCGAGTTCCAGCGCGTCGAGCCCGTGCCGGGCGTACACGGTCCCGGCCTCTTCCCCCGCCCCCATCACCGCCGGGATCCATCCGTGCACCCGCGCCTCGACGAGCCACGGCCCGATGGCGCCGGACCAGGCCTCCGGGTCGCCGATCGGGTCACCGGAGGCCAGTGAGACACCGCCCAGCACCCGGTAGGCGATGCCCGCCTTGCCCGTCGGCGACCAGAGGACGCTCTTCTCCCGGCGCAGGGCGAAGTAGCCGAGGGAGTCCCGGTCGCCGTGCCGGTCCAGCAGCGTCCGCAGCCTGCGCTCGTCCTCCTCGGTGATCGGGTCGACGGCCCTGCGGGAGCGGAAGGCGGCGTAGAACACGGCGAGGACCAGCAGGGTGCTGAGCACGTTGATGGTGACGTCCACCCAGGTGGGGGCGGTGACCCCCGCGAAGGCGGAGTCGTCGGAGGCCACCGAGACCAGCCGCAGGGCGCCGTAGGCCCAGCGGTCCCAGAACGTCGACAGGTGCTCGTCGGGCGCCTCGTTGGTGACGGTGACGAGGATCGCCGCGAACAGCGAGCAGCCCAGCAGGCCGCCGAGCGCGACGGCCGCCGCGAGCCTGGGGTTCGACCGGTCGCCCTTGGCGTAGAACTCCCGCCGCCCCACCACCAGGGAGGCGACGAACGCCGCGGTCAGGGTGAGCGACACCCAGTTCTGCGGGTGCCGCCTGATCTCCTGGAAGGTCATCGCGAAGACGAACAGCAGCAGGAACAGGGTGCCCAGTACGGCGTTCAGGATCCACGCGGCCCGCTTCCGGCGCCGCATGGTGATCGCCAGGAACGTCGTGAACACGCCGGTCGCGAAACCCGCCGTCAGCAGATACGGCGTGAAGTGGCCATCCGTGTTGTGCCGCCGCACGTCCTGCCCCAGCGACACCCAGACGGCGCCGAGGAAGTTGACGAACGCGACGATGCGCAGATACCAGACCGCGAGCCGGGCGGCCCGTCGTGCGGCGGGGCCGCCCACGGGCTGCACGACGGTCGAAACCGGGGCATCAGCCATATTCGGGATCTTATGGCCGCTGCCGTGCCGAGCCACTCCGGCACCGCACCGGGACGCCACCCCTCACCGGCGCGGCCCGCGCCGGGCCCTCGGAGCGGCTGCCGTCCCGGCCCGTGGTCGCTCCGCCGAGGGGGTGGGCGCATCCGGCGGCGCGGCCCGCCGGTGCGGAACCGGCCGTACCGACGTCGGTGGCGCACCTGTCACGCCTACGTGGCGTCGTACTCCTCGGCGAGGTTCTTCTCCCCGGCGCCGCTGCCGTCGGCCGTCTTCTCCGCTTCCGCGGGCTCACGCTCCGGCAGCTCCGCGGCCAGCGCCGCCGCGGCCTGCACCAGCGGCAGCGCGAGCAGCGCCCCGGCGCCCTCCCCGACCTTCACCCCGTGGTCCAGCAGCGGCTCGATGGCCATCCGGTCCAGCGCCTTGGCCTGCGCCGGCTCCCCGCTGCTCTGCCCGGCGAGCCACCAGTCCGGCGCCCGGAAGGCCACCCGCTGGGCCACCAGCGCGCACGCGGCGGACACCACCCCGTCGAGGATCACCGGCATCTTCCGTACCGCGCTCTGCAACAGGAACCCGGTCATGGCCGCGAGATCGGCCCCGCCCACCGTCGCCAGCAGCTGCAACTGGTCCCCGAGCACCGGCCGGGCCCGCCGCAGGGCGTCCCGAACGGCCGCGCACTTGCGCATCCACGCCAGATCGTCGATCGCCCGGCCGCCCCGCCCGGTCACCACCGACGCGTCGGTCCCGCACAGCGCGGCGACGAGCACGGCCGCGGCCGTGGTCCCGCCGACGCTGATGTCCCCGAGCACGACCAGATCCGTCCCGGAGTCGGCCTCCTCGTCCGCGATGGCGACCCCCGCCCGGAAGGCGGCCTCCGCCTCCTCCGGGGTCAGCGCGTCCTCGACGTCGATGCGCCCGGAGCCGCGCCGCACCCGGTGCCGTACGACCTCCTCCGGCAGCGATCCGGGCTCGCAGTCCAGCGCCAGGTCGACCACCCGGACCGGCACGTCGAGCCGCCGGGCCAGCACCGCCACGGGGCTGCTTCCGTCGAGCACGCCCCGCACCAGCCGGTCCGCGGTGCCCGCGGCCCGCGCCGATACGCCCAGTTCGGCGATCCCGTGGTCGCCCGCGAACAGCACCACACGGGCCCGGCCGATCGGCCGTACCGGCACCGCCGACTGCGCCGCCGCCAGCCACTCACCGAGGTCGTCCAACCGGCCCAGCGCCCCGGGCGGCACGATCTGCCTCTCCCGCCGCGCCTCGGCGTCGCGGCGCACCCCGCCGTCGGGGCGCTCGATCAGATCGGTGAAGTCGTCGAGATTAAGCGAGCTCATTCGCCGAACAGTACCGGCAGCGATCGAACACGACCGCGCCACACCGGAACCCTCGGCGACAAACCCGCACCGCACCCGTCGCTCCGGCCCGTCGCCCGCCACGGGCACGTCATTGCGCCCCTGAGCACGATCGCCTACGTACCTTTTTGAGGCGAATATTCGCATATCCGCATACCCTCCACTGCCCTCAGGAGCGACCATGCCCCCCACCCCACGGCCGGACCCCGGCCAACTCGTCCCGGGCACCCACCCCTTCCACGAACCGCGCAGGGACGACTGCCCCTGGTGCGGCTCACGGAGCCTGCGGACGCGCGTGCGGGCGCCCGAGGATGCACGGCGCACCCCGGGCACGTTCGCGGTGGACGAGTGCCGGGACTGCTCCCATGCCTTCCAGAACCCCCGGCCCACCGCGGACGAGTTGCTCCTGCGCCACCACCGGCATCCCACCCAGGGACACATCCGCTCCGTCCTCGCCGGCCTGCTGCGCCGCCGGCACCACCGCACCGCCGCCCGCGCGATGCTGCCGTACCCCGAGCCGGAGAGCTGGCTCGACATCGGCACCGGGCACGGCTACTTCCCGGAGGTCGCACGCGAGGTGCATCCGTACACCGCGTTCGACGGCATGGACCCGACCCCGCGCGTCGAACGCGCACGGGCGGCCGGACGGATCGAGGAGGCGTACCAGGGGCTCCTCACCGACCCGGAGATCACCGCCCGGCTGCGCGCCCGCTACGACGTGGTCAGCATGTTCCACCACCTGGAGCACACCGCCGACCCCCGCGCCGAACTCCGCGCCGCCCGCACGGTCCTGCGCCCCGGCGGCCACCTCCTCGTCGAGGTGCCGGACCCGGCGCGCCCGTTCGGCACGCCGGCCTTCCCTCTCCGATGGCCGGGCAAGGCGTACGACCGGCCCCGCCCGCTCCACCTCATGCCCCTGCGCAACCTCCTCGCCGAACTGCGGTCGCTGGGCTACGAAGTGGTCGCCACCCGCTCCTGCGCCCCCTTCCCGCCCCGCGCACACCGGATCATCGCGCGCCGCACGGAGCTTCCACCCGCCCCCGTGACCCCGCCGCCCGCGCCCTCAGCCCCGTAGCGGCAGCGCCTGGCCCGCCACGACCAGCAGCACGTGCTCGCACTCCGCCGCGAACGCCGTGTTCAGCCGCCCGAGTTCGTCCCGGTACCGGCGCCCGGAGGCGGTGGCCGGCACGATCCCCGACCCGACCTCGTTGGAGACGGCGACGACGGTCCGGCGGGTCTGCCGCACGGCCTGAGCCAGCTCGGTCACGCGCGCCCTGAGCGCGCGCTCCCCGCCGCCCGCCCACTCCGCGTCGTCCCACGCCCCCACCTCGTCCATGGCGTCCGTCAGCCACAGCGACAGACAGTCGATCAGCAGCGGCGGTCCGTCCTCCTCCTTGAGCAGGGGGACGAGGTCGCAGGTCTCGACGGTGCGCCAGGAACCGGGCCGCCGCTCGCGGTGCGCGGTGACCCGCGCCGCCCACTCGCCGTCCCCGTTCCGCGTCCCGCCCGTCGCCACGTACAGCACGTCCGGGAACGCCTCCAGCCGCCGCTCCGCCTCCACCGACTTCCCGGACCGCGCGCCGCCCAGCACGAGCGTGCGGCGCGGTACGTCGGGCACGTCCTCGTAGGCGCCCACCGCCAGCGTCGTCCCGTCCGGCACGGCGCGCGCGCCCGCCGCCGCGAGCCGGCGCGGCAACTCGGCGCCCGGCGGCACGTCATGGTCCAGGTGCACGGCGACGACATCGGTCGTCGGCCCCACGGCGCCCGCCGCCCGAAGCCGCGCCAAGGCGTCCGGCCGCCCCAGGACGTCGACGAGCACCATGTCGTACGGCTCCGCCGACCCCTCCTCCAAACCGGCGGGCGCACCCCCCGGCGGCAGATACAGCAGCCGCTGCCCGCCCGGCCCGGTCACCGCGTACCCCGTGCCCGGCGAGTCCAGCGCCAGCGCCCGCACCCGGTGCCCGGTGAGCAGCGCCAGCTCCTGTCCGTCCGGCACCCGGGCCGGCTGCGGCAGCCCCGCCGGCACCTCCACGGCGGGCCCGGCGTGCGGGTGCGTCAGCAGCACCTGCCGTACGCCGGTCAATGAGCGCCCGGCGCGCGCGGCCGCGAGGGCGGCGCCGGGAGTGAGGTCGAGCAGCAGCGTGCCGTCCACGAGCAGCGCGGTCGCCCCGCGCGCGGCATCACCGAGCGCGGTCGCGCACGCCGCGCACGGACAGTCGGGGCGGGGAAGCCCCGCGGGGGCGCCGGTGCCGAGCAAAGTCAGTTCCACACCACCGATTTTCCCGCGTTCCGGGGAACACCCGCAGGTCTTGTGCGTCCGACTAGGCTCAGGGTGAACCGGATCTTGCTCGGTGCCGGTGAGCGGTGCCGGGCCGGTACTTACGGAGGCTCACATGGCGGCATGGACGTGGCGGTTCGAGAAGGCCGACGGGACGGAGGTCCAGCCCGCGGTCCAGCCCGAGGAGTTCACGACCCAGGGGGACGCCGAGTCATGGATCGGCGAGCAGTGGAAGGCCCTCCTCGACGGCGGAGCGGACCAGGTCCGCCTCTTCGAGGACACGACTGAGATCTACGGCCCGATGAGCCTCCACGCGCAGGAGGCCTGACAGGCATGGAACCCCCGCGCCCCTTGACAGGGGCGCGGGGACCGCGCGATCAACCCGACGATCCCGCACCCGCCCGGAAACGGACCCCCGAGCGACAGGCGCCAAGGGGGTCGAAGGGGCGCAGCCCTTCCGTACGGGGCGGGAGGGGCGGCGGGGGTGAGACTCTTAGAGCTCCGAACAAGAGTGGAGCCCGGCTCGCGACGCCTGGCACGCACGCTCGCCGCGTCGCCGAAAGCCACTGGTAGCCCCGCTACAAGGAGCTTCCGGCGCCTTGCGATCGCACGCACCAGACGCCGCGAGCCGATCGGACTCCACTCTTGTTCGGAGCTCTTAGCCCCGCACCCCGCACAGGTGCAGCAGGGCCGCGACCTGCCGATACGGATCGGTCCGCCCGGCCCGCTCCTCCGCCGCGAGCAACCCCTCCAGGGCCTCCCGGCTCTCCGGCACCACCGCGTCGTCGGCCGCCAGATCCGTGAACACCCGCACCCCGTACCACGCGTGCAGCGGCGCCCCGATCCCGCCGAGCGTGTCCGTCAGCGCGTCCCGCCGGTCCGCCCGCACATCGAGCCCCAGCCGGTTCCGGTACGCGGTCGTGTCGAACGCCGCGAGCGCCCCCGCCCAGTCCCCGGCCAGCCCCGCCCGCATCGCGAGCGCGTCACCGTTGCGCACGAGCAGCGACAGCAGTCCCCCGGGGGCGAGCATCCGGGCCAGCCCCGCCAGCAGGGCGTCCGGCTCCTCGACGTACATCAGCACGCCGTGGCAGAGCACCACGTCGAACCCGCCCGGCAGGAAGTGCACACCGGTGTCCCGGCCGTCCCCCTCGACGATGCGCATCCGGCCGCGGATGCCCTCGGGCTCCGCGGCCAGCGCCTGTCGCGCCACGGCGATCAGGCGCGGCTCACGCTCGATCCCGGTCACCTGGTGCCCGGCCCGCGCCAGCCGCAGCGCCTGCGTGCCCTGTCCCATCCCGACGTCGAGCACGCGCAGCCGCTGCCCCACGGGGAAGCGCGCGGCTATCTGCTCGTCGACCTGGCGGGCCACCAGCTCCTGTCGTACGACCTCACGCAGCGTCCCCAGCCGGTTGAGCCAGGCCTCGGCCGCGTCCCCGGAGAAAGCCGTCGTGCTCAGGGCCGCTCTCCGCGCTTGACCTGCGGCTTCGGCAACCTCAGGCGACGCATCTGGAGGGTGCGCATCAGGGCGTAGGCGACGACGCCCCTCTTGTTCTCGTCGGGGTAGCGGGTGTTCAGCTGCTTCTTCAGCCGGATCCCGAGACCGATCGAGTCGACCACGATCAGAATGATCACGAACAGCCACAGCAGCAGCGCGATGTTCTGCAGCGCCGGCACCCGCACCATGCTCAGCACGAGGATGATCACGGCCAGCGGCAGGAAGAACTCGGCGATGTGGAAACGCGAGTCCACGTAGTCACGGGCGAACCGGCGCACCGGACCCTTGTCCCGCGCGGGCAGATAGCGCTCGTCGCCGGTGGCAAGCGCCTGGCGCTGCTTCTCCAGCGCGGCGCGCCGCTCGTCGCGGGAACGCTTGGCTGCCTCCTTGCGCGTCGTCGGCGTACTGGCGACGCTGCGACGCTGGGACTGGGCCTCACTCCGCTTGGGGGTGGGCCGGCCCTTGGGGGCCTGCGGGTCACGGGTCTGCTTGGAGTCGGTCACCGACGCCTTCTCGGCGACCGCTTCCTTCTCGCTCTTGGCGCGGCTACGAAACACAAAACCCAAGGGTACGGGGTGCCGGGGCATGGACCCCAGCCCCGTGGGGAACGATCCGGCAACACCCTGCGTCTGTGCTGGGGACAGAACGGGACCGAAAGTGGACCGGGGAACCGGAGAAGACGGAAACGGGGGAGTGCGGTGAGGATTCGTCCGTGGGGGAGCTGAGGTATTCCGAGGGGCCGCCCGTACTTACCCGGGGGGACACCTACTCCCTACGCCGGATCGATGCCGCCCACAGTCGTCCTTGGGGAGGAGCCCATCCGTCCCCGAACAGTGCGGTAATGGATGTAGGGCCCGTACTGTGGGTTCTGTCGAGAGACCGGTGAGCTGGAGTCCGTCAGAAGGGGGCGCGCGAAGCCCATGAGCGGTGTCATGAAGCGTATGGGGATGATCTTCCGCGCGAAGGCGAACAAGGCCCTTGACCGGGCCGAGGACCCGCGCGAGACCCTCGATTACTCGTATCAGAAGCAGCTGGAGCTGCTCCAGAAGGTGCGGCGCGGTGTGGCCGACGTGGCCACGTCCCGCAAGCGCCTGGAGCTCCAGCTCAACCAGCTCCAGTCCCAGTCCTCGAAGCTGGAGGACCAGGGCCGCAAGGCACTCGCGCTGGGCCGTGAGGACCTGGCCCGCGAGGCGCTCTCCCGGCGCGCCGCGCTCCAGCAGCAGGTGACGGACCTGGAGACCCAGCACTCCACCCTCCAGGGCGAGGAGGAGAAGCTCACCCTCGCCGCCCAGCGGCTCCAGGCCAAGGTCGACGCCTTCCGCACGAAGAAGGAGACGATCAAGGCCACCTACACCGCCGCCCAGGCCCAGACCCGGATCGGGGAGGCCTTCTCCGGCATCTCCGAGGAGATGGGCGACGTCGGCCTCGCCATCCAGCGCGCCGAGGACAAGACGGCGCAGCTCCAGGCCCGCGCCGGCGCCATCGACGAACTGCTCGCCTCCGGTGCCCTCGACGACCCGTCCGGTATGCACAAGGACGACATCCAGGCCGAGCTGGACCGCCTCTCCGGCGGGACGGACGTCGAGCTGGAACTCCAGCGCATGAAGGCGGAGCTGGCGGGCGGCACGTCCGGGCAGCAGGCCATCGAGGGCGGTCAGGGCTCCGCCCAGCAGCAGGACACCCCCCGCTTCGACAAGCAGTAGTCATCCCGTGTGAGTCCCGTGCCTGAGGAGGGCGACATGATCGTACGGATCATGGGGGAGGGGCAGGTGGAGCTGGCCGACAGCCACTTCGCCGAGCTGAACAAGCTGGACGACGAACTACTGGCGGAGATGGAGAGCGGCGACGGCCCCGGCTTCCGCCGCACCCTCCACGCCCTCCTGTCCAAGGTCCGGGAACTGGGCACCCCCCTCCCGGACGCCGCCCTCGAACCCTCGGAACTGATCCTCCCGTCCCCCGACGCCACCCTGGAAGAAGTCAGGGAGATGCTGAGCGACAACGGCCTGATCCCGGGCTAGTGCCGGGGCCCCCGCCCCAGGGGCGCGGGGAACCGCGCGACAGGCTGCCACGGACCCGCGCCCGCCGTACCCACCCGCACCCCCCACCCCCTGGTAGCCGTAAGGCGCCGACGCGGGGTCGAAGGGGGGGGCAACCCCGGCCGGAGGGGACGGGTAGGGGCGGCGGGGGCGAACCCTGTGGGTACCGCGCCTCGCGAGCGCCCCGTACCGTAAACCCTCGTGAGCACCCTCCAGCGCACCAGGACCTGGCTGACCGCGCACCCCCTCGCGCTGGACGCGGCCCTCGCACTCGGCGTCCTCACCTGCATGCTCGCCGGCTCCTTCATAGACCCCCACGCCGAGCACCCCGACAAATGGGGGACCCGCACCCCCGACGCCGCCGGCATCACCCTCATGGTGCTCACCGCCGCGGCCCTCGTCGCCCGCCGCCGCGCACCCCTCCCCGTCCTGGCCGCGACCTCCGCCCTCGCCCTCGGTGAACTCGTCACCGGCGACCCCCGCGCCCCCGTCGCGATGTCCGCCGTCATCGCCCTCTACACCGTCGCCTCCACCACCGACCGCCCCACCACCTGGCGTGTCGGCCTCCTGACGATGACCGTCCTGACGGCCACGGCCATGCTCGTCGGCCCAGCCCCCTGGTACGACCAGGAGAACATCGGCATCTTCGCCTGGACCGGCATGGCCGCCACCGCCGGAGACGCGGTACGCAGCCGCCGGGCCTTCGTGGCGGCGATCAGGGAGCGCGCCGAACGGGCCGAACGCACCCGCGAGGAGGAGGCCCGCCGCCGGGTCGCCGAGGAACGCCTGCGGATCGCCCGCGACCTGCACGACGTCGTCGCCCACCACATCGCCCTGGTCAACGTCCAGGCCGGAGTCGCCGCGCACGTCATGGACAAGCGGCCCGACCAGGCCAAGGAGGCCCTCGCCCACGTCCGCGAGGCCAGCCGCTCCGCGCTCAACGAACTCCGCGCCACGGTGGGCCTGCTCCGCCAGTCCGGCGACCCCGAGGCCCCCACCGAACCCGCCCCCGGCCTGACCCGGCTCGACGAACTCGTCGGCACCTTCCACAGCGCGGGCCTCGCCGTCGACGTGGTCCGCGCAGACGAGGGCAGCACCCTGCCCGCCGCCGTCGACCTCGCCGCGTACCGCGTCATCCAGGAAGCCCTCACCAATGTGCAGAAGCACGCGGGGACGGAGGCGAAGGCCGAGGTCAGCGTCGTCCGCGTGGGCCCGAACGTGGAGATCACGGTCCTCGACACCGGCGCCCGGAGCACCGGCGCCCCGGACGCCGGCGGCGCCGGCGGCGCCGGCGGCGGCCACGGGCTCCTCGGCATGCGCGAACGCGTCACCGCCCTCGGCGGCACCCTCACCACCGGCCCCCGCTACGGAGGCGGCTTCCGCGTCCATGCGATCCTGCCGCTCACCAACCGCACGGCACGGGCGGAAGAGCCCGTGCGACCGTGACCACCGCACCGGGGGGACCCCGTATGACCATCCGCGTCCTGCTCGCCGACGACCAGGCCCTGCTGCGCAGCGCCTTCCGGGTGCTCGTGGACTCGGAGCCGGACATGGAGGTCGTGGGGGAGGCGTCGGACGGCGCGGAGGCGGTGCGGCTGGCCAGGGAGGAGCGGGCCCACGTCGTGCTGATGGACATCCGGATGCCCGGCACGGACGGCCTCGCCGCCACCCGGATGATCAGCGCCGATCCTGAGCTGGACCAGGTCAGGGTCGTCATCCTCACCACCTTCGAGGTCGACGACTACGTGGTGCAGTCCCTGCGGGCCGGCGCCTCCGGCTTCCTCGGCAAGGGCGCCGAACCGGAGGAGTTGCTCAACGCGATCCGGGTCGCCGCCGGCGGCGACGCGCTGCTGTCGCCGTCCGCGACCAAGGGCCTGATCGCCCGCTTCCTCGCCCAGTCGGACGACCCGGCGGGGGACGACGAGACCGGCACCGCCCGCTCCGAGCGGCTCGGCGCACTGACCGGTCGCGAGCGCGAGGTCCTCGTGCACGTCGCCGCAGGACTCTCCAACGACGAGATCGCCGACCGCCTGGAAGTGAGCCCGCTGACCGTGAAGACCCACGTCAACCGGGCCATGGCGAAGCTCGGCGCCCGCGACCGGGCCCAGCTGGTGGTCTTCGCCTACGAGTCGGGCCTGGTACGCCCAAGGGTGGAGTGACTTCCAGCCGCAGTACTGCGACCGGAGTATGCGCGGGATAAGGAAATGGCCCTGCGGAGCGACGGATCGGGGCCTTCCATGGTCCAGGGTGTGGGGTGAGCGCTCACATGGGCGTTCGTCCCGCTCATGCCACAAGAAGAGAGATCCGGTCACCCATGTCCTGGCTGTCTCGGTTCAGCCTCGCACAACGGGCCCTCGTCGGTCTGGTGTCGATCATCGCGCTCGCCTTCGGGGCGATCGCGATACCCCAGCTCAAACAGCAACTGCTGCCCACCATCGAACTGCCGGTGGTGTCCGTGTTCGCGCCGTACCAGGGCGCCTCCCCGGACGTGGTCGAGAAGCAGGTCGTCGAACCCATCGAGGACAGCCTCGAAGCCGTCGACGGCATCACGGGCGTCACGTCCACCGCCAGCGAGGGCAACGCCCTGGTGATGGTGTCCTTCGACTACGGCCCCGGCACCGACCAGCTCGTCGCCGATGTCCAGCAGGCCGTCAACCGGGTTCGCGCGCAGCTCCCGGACGACGTGGACCCGCAGGTGATCGCCGGCTCGACGGACGACATTCCGACCGTCGTCCTCGCCGTCACCTCCGACCAGGACCAGCAGGCCCTCGCCGACCGGATCGACCGCACGGTCGTCCCCACCCTGGAGGACATCGACGGCGTCGGCCGGGTCACCGTCGACGGCGTACGGGACGTCCAGGTCACCGTCACCCCCGACGACGCGAAGCTCGCCAAGGCGGGCCTGACCACGATGGCCCTGTCCCAGGCACTCCAGGCCGGCGGCGTCACCATGCCCGCGGGCTCCTTCGACGAGGACGGCGGCAACCGCACCGTCCAGGTCGGCGGCGGCTTCACCTCGCTCAAGCAGATCGAGGAGCTGAGGGTGCGGGGCGAGGGCGGCAGGAAGCCCGTCCGGCTCGCCGACGTCGCCACCGTCGATGAGGAGGAGGCCAAGGCCGACTCCCTCACCCGGACCAACGGGGAGCCCAGCCTCGCGGTCGTGGTCACCATGGACCGCGACGGCAGCGCGGTCGCCATCTCCGAGGCCGTGCAGGACAAGCTGGCGGACATGCGCCGGGACCTCGGCTCGGACGCCACCGTCACCGTGGTCAGCGACCAGGGCCCGGCGGTCTCCAAGTCCATCGACGGCCTGACCACCGAGGGCGCGCTCGGTCTGCTCTTCGCGGTCCTCGTCATCCTGGTCTTCCTCGCGTCGGTCCGCTCCACCCTCGTCACGGCCGTGTCCATCCCGCTGTCGGTGGTCCTCGCCCTGATCGTCCTGTGGACCCGCGACCTCTCCCTGAACATGCTCACGCTCGGCGCGCTGACCATCGCCATCGGCCGTGTCGTCGACGACTCGATCGTTGTCCTGGAGAACATCAAGCGCCACCTCGGCTACGGCGAGGAGCGCCAGGAGGCCATCCTCAAGGCGGTCCGCGAGGTCGCGGGCGCGGTCACCTCGTCCACCCTGACGACGGTCGCCGTGTTCCTCCCGGTCGGCCTCACCGGCGGCATGGTCGGCGAACTGTTCGGCAGCTTCTCCCTGACGGTGACGGCGGCCCTGCTGGCCTCCCTCCTCGTCTCGCTGACGGTCGTCCCCGTCCTGTCGTACTGGTTCCTGCGCGCCCCCAAGGGCACGCCCGAGGACGCCGACGAGGCGCGCCGCAAGGCCGAGGAGAAGGAGGCGAGGAGCCGCCTCCAGCGCTTCTACGTCCCCGTTCTGCGCTTCGCGACCCGGCGCCGGCTCACCAGCGTGGTCATCGCGGTGGTCGTCCTGCTCGGCACGTTCGGCATGGCCCCGCTGCTGAAGACCAACTTCTTCGACCCGGGCGACCAGGAAGTCCTCAGCATCAAGCAGGAGCTGAAGCCCGGCACCAGCCTCGCCGCGACCGACGAGCAGACCAAGAAGGTCGAGAAGCTGCTCGCCGGCACCAAGGGCGTCAAGGACTACCAGGTCACCATCGGCTCCTCCGGCTTCCTGGCGGCCTTCGGCGGCGGCACCGACTCCAACCAGGCCTCGTACAGCGTGATGCTGGAGGACTCGGCGAGCGCCGCGGACGTCCAGGAGCGCGTCGAGGACGGTCTGAAGGGCCTCTCCGGCGTCGGTACGACGACCATCGCGGCCGGTGACGCCTTCGGCAGCCAGGACCTGAGCGTGGTCGTGAAGGCCGCCGACGCCGACGTCCTGCGCAAGGCGTCCGAGCAGGTCCGGGAGGCGGTAGCGACGCTGGACAACGTCACCGACGTCACCAGCGACCTCTCCCAGAGCGTGCCCCGTATCTCGGTGAAGGCCACCGACAAGGCGGCCGCGGCCGGCTTCGACGACCAGACCCTCGGCGCCGCCGTCGCCCAGGCCGTCCGCGGCACGACCAGCGGCCGGGCCATCCTCGACGACACCGAGCGGGACATCGTCATCAAGTCGGCGAAGCCCGCCGACACGCTGGACGAGCTGAAGAAGCTGCGGCTCGGCCCGGTGAGGCTCGGCGACATCGCGGACGTCGAGCTGGTGGACGGCCCGGTCTCCATGACCCGGATCGACGGCCAGCGGGCCGCCACGATCACGGCGAAGCCGAAGGGCGACAACACGGGCGCGGTCAGCGCGGACCTCACCGCCAAGCTGAACGGACTGACGCTCCCCGCGGGCGCCACCGCCGACATCGGCGGTGTCTCCGAGGACCAGGACGAGGCCTTCGCCTCGCTGGGCCTCGCGATGCTCGCGGCGATCGCCATCGTCTTCATGCTGCTGGTGGCGACCTTCCGGTCCCTGGTCCAGCCGCTGATCCTGCTGGTCTCCATCCCGTTCGCCGCCACCGGCGCCATCGGACTGCTGGTCGCCACCGGCACCCCGATGGGTGTCCCGGCGATGATCGGCATGCTGATGCTCATCGGCATCGTCGTCACCAACGCGATCGTGCTGATCGACCTGATCAACCAGTACCGGCGACAGGGCTACGGCACCGTGGAGGCGGTCATCGAGGGCGGCCGCCACCGTCTCCGCCCGATCCTGATGACGGCCCTGGCGACGATCTTCGCCCTGCTGCCCATGGCCCTCGGCATCACCGGCGAGGGCGGCTTCATCGCCCAGCCGCTGGCCGTGGTGGTGATCGGCGGTCTGATCACCTCGACGCTGCTGACCCTGCTGCTGGTCCCGACCCTCTACACGATGGTCGAGATCCGCAAGGAACGGCGGGCGAAGAAGAAGGCCCTGAAGCGCGCGGGCGCCACGCCCGCCGCGACGGAGCCCCGCTCCGAGCAGTCGGAGGCCGCCGGGGTCTGACCCCCGCGACCGGCGCGGCCGGGCACCGGACCGACATGGTCCGGTGCCCGGCCTTCGCGTTCCCCGGGGTTACGTATCCTGGCGCTCGACTGCTTCACGGGCTTCACGGCCTTCATGGCCTGCACAGGCCGCACGGGGGAGGGATGCGGGCGTGCCGCTGCACAGCGACGACCCGAAATCGGTGGGCGGCTACCGGCTGGTCGACCGGCTCGGCACCGGAGGCATGGGCGTCGTCTACCGGGCGAGAACCCGGTCGGGCCGCGAGGTCGCGGTGAAGGTGGTGCACGCCCAGTACGCCGAGGACGCCGTCTTCCGCACCCGGTTCCGGCAGGAGATCGCGGCCGTCCGCAGGGTCAGCGGGGCCTTCACGGCATCGGTCGTGGACGCCGACCCGGAGGCCGTACGCCCCTGGATGGCGACCCAGTACGTGCCCGGCTGCTCGCTCGCCCAGCGCGTCCGGGACCGGGGCCCGCTGCGGGACGGCGAACTGCGCCGCCTGGCCCTGGGCCTGGTCGAGGCGCTCCGGGAGATCCACCGGGCCGGTGTCGTGCACCGGGACCTGAAGCCGGCCAATGTCCTGATGGCCCAGGACGGCCCCCGTGTCATCGACTTCGGCATCTCCCGCGCCGCCGAGAACCACCCCCTGACCGAGACGGGCCAGATGATCGGCACCCCGCCCTTCATGTCCCCGGAGCAGCTCACCGACGCCCGCACGGTCGGCCCCGCCTCGGACGTCTTCTCCCTCGGCGGCCTGCTGGTGTACACCCTCACCGGCCGGGGGCCCTTCGACGCCGACAGCCCCTATCTGACGGCGTATCAGGTGATCCACGACGAGCCCGCGCTGGACGGGGTGCCCCAGCCGCTGCGCGCTGTCCTGGAGCGCTGCCTCGTCAAGGAGGCCGCGGACCGTCCCGGTCTCGACGAGCTGGCGGAGGCGTTCGCGGCCGTCCTGCCGGAAGGCGAACCGGACGACCCGACGACCGTGACACCCGACGCGGAGGCCCACACGGTGACCCGGCCGGGCCGTCGGCTCCGGCGCCGCCCGGTGCTGGTCGCGACCGGTACCGTCGGCGCGCTGGTCCTCGGGCTGACGGCCTATCTGCTGGGGCCGGGCTGGGCGGAGAGCGGTGAGGCGAAGACCCCCGAACCGTCCCCGACCAGCCGCTGGGCGTCGCCGCCCGGCGGCTGGAAGCCCTGGCAGACGACCGTGTTCGAGACCGCGGCGTCCGGCGCCGAGAAGCCGCTGGCCGGGGACGGCGGGCTGACGGGCGGGGATCCCCAGTGCCGTGCGTGGGAGGACGCCGTCTACTGCGGGGGTGACGGAGTCCTGCCGGTACGTGTGGACGGCCGCACCGGGAGCACGGTGTGGCGTGCCGACATCGCACCGGCCGGTACGGAGCGAGGGTCGTACGCCTCGTCCGTCCTCGGCGTCGTGGACGGCACCGTGCTCGTACGGCAGACGGTGGTCACCGAGGCCCCCGTCGACGACCCGTCCCGACTGGTCGCCCTCGACGCCGAGACCGGTGACCGGCTGTGGACCAGTGAGGTCGTCAACCCCGACCTTCCCGTGGTGCAGGTCGGCGACCTGGTGCTCCTCGCCGAGGCGAACGGGCGGACGGCGACGGCCCGGGTGCCGCGCACCGGAGCCGAACTCTGGTCACTGGAGTTCCCCGCCGGTCACGACTGCCAGTTGACCAGGACGTCCGGAACGGCGTGGTACGTGTACTGCCTGCCCAACACCCCGGAGACGAGCGCGGCCGGCGAGACCGGCCTGCTCCTGGTGGTGGACACGAGCGACGGATCTGCCCGTCGGTGGAAGGTCCCGGTCGACGGCTCCCTGCTCGGGGTGCTCGACGGGCGGGTGGCCGTGACGCTCCGGGAGGAGGCCGAGCCCGGCTCCCGGCACCGCTACACGGGAGTCCTGCTGCTCGACCCGGACACCGGGAGCCGCACCACCACGAAGCTGTCGGAGCCGTACGACGGCCAGGTGACGTCGGCCGACGGCACGCTGGTGGTCACCGAGGCCAGCGGCCGGGTCACCGCCGTGTCGCCGCGCACGGGCGAGCCGCTGTGGCGGACCCGCACCAGCCTGGAGAGGCCGAGTGCCCCCCTGTACGACGGGCGTACCGAAACCCTGTACCTGGTGAGTTCCAGCGGCCGGGTCGCGGCCCTCGACGGTGCCCGGGGCACCCCGCTGTGGGAGACCCTGCCCCGAACCGGGCCGGCCACGGTCGGCCAGAACCGGCCGCAGGCTCTGCTGTACGGGGGCGCGCTGGTGGTGGCGATCCCGGACGGCACCCTCTGCTCACTGGACCCGGCCCACCCCGAGCGGAAGCCCGTCGCGGGGTGAGCGCGCGGTCCCGGTGCTCTACGGCAGCGCCAGCATCCGCTCCAGCGCCAGCTTTGCGAACGCCTCGGTCTCCTTGTCGACCTCGATCCGGTTGACGAGGTTGCCCTCCGCCAGCGACTCCAGCGCCCACACCAGGTGGGGCAGGTCGATGCGGTTCATGGTCGAGCAGAAGCAGACCGTCTTGTCGAGGAAGACGATCTCCTTGCCCTCGGACGCGAAACGGTTCGCCAGCCGCCGAACGAGGTTCAGCTCGGTGCCGATGGCCCACTTGGACCCGGCGGGGGCCGCCTCCAGCGTCTTGATGATGTACTCGGTCGACCCGACGTAGTCCGCCGCCGCCACGACCTCGTGCTTGCACTCGGGGTGGACGAGGACGTTGACCCCGGGGATACGGGCCCGCACGTCGTTCACGGAGTCCAGGCTGAAGCGGCCGTGCACCGAGCAGTGGCCCCGCCACAGGATCATCTTCGCGGCCCGCAGCTGCTCGGCCGTGACGCCGCCGCCCGGCTTGTGCGGGTTGTAGACGACGCAGTCCTCCAGCGACATGCCCATGTCCCGCACCGCGGTGTTGCGGCCCAGGTGCTGGTCGGGCAGGAACAGGACCTTCTCGCCCTGCTCGAAGGCCCAGTCCAGCGCCCGCTTGGCGTTGGACGAGGTGCAGATGAGACCGCCGTGCTTGCCGGTGAACGCCTTGATGTCGGCGGAGGAGTTCATGTACGACACGGGCACGACCTGCTCGGCTATCCCGGCCTCGGTCAGCACGTCCCAGCACTCCGCGACCTGCTCGGCGGTGGCCATGTCGGCCATCGAGCACCCGGCGGCGAGGTCGGGGAGGACCACCTTCTGGTCGTCGGAGGTCAGGATGTCCGCCGACTCCGCCATGAAGTGCACACCGCAGAAGACGATGTACTCGGCCTCGGGCCGCGCCGCCGCGTCCCGGGCCAGCTTGAAGGAGTCGCCCGTGACGTCCGCGAACTGGATGACCTCGTCGCGCTGGTAGTGGTGGCCGAGCACGAAGACCTTGTCGCCGAGCTTCGCCTTGGCCGCCCGGGCGCGCTCCACCAGGTCGGGGTCGGAGGGGGAGGGGAGGTCGCCGGGGCAGTCGACACCGCGCTCGCTCCTCGGGTCGGCCTCGCGGCCGAGCAGCAGCAGGGCGAGGGGCGTCGGCTGTACGTCGAGCTCCGGGGTCTGGGCGGTGGTCACGAGCACGCACCCTTTCTGTTCTGCGGCTCGCCGGCCCGAGGGGGTCGGCGGGACATGCGGGCTAGCCTTTTCGTCGAAATGACGCTATCTATCATAACCGCTTCACGTCACGTTGACGATGGCCATAGCGTCGATGTGACATGAATCCCGGTGGACGGACCGGACGGCCGTGCGGCGGCCGGTGCCCACCGCACGGGCCGTGTGCGAGCATGAAGGAAGACGCGGTGGAAATCCGCTCGCCCCGGAATGAATCCGGGACCCCGGCGGTTGCACTCGTCGGCAAGCAGTCTCCGTACAACCCGGGAGAGATGTAGATGTCCGTATCGGACGAGACCACCACCGTCACCGACGGCATCATCCTGACCGACGCCGCCGCGGCCAAGGTCAAGGCCCTGCTCGACCAGGAAGGCCGTGACGACCTGTCGCTGCGTGTCGCCGTCCAGCCCGGCGGCTGCTCCGGCCTGCGCTACCAGCTCTTCTTCGACGAGCGTTCGCTCGACGGCGACGTGGTCAAGGACTTCGACGGCGTGAAGGTCACCACCGACCGTATGAGCGCCCCCTACCTGGGCGGCGCCACCATCGACTTCGTCGACACCATCGAGAAGCAGGGCTTCACCATCGACAACCCGAACGCGACCGGCTCCTGCGCCTGCGGCGACTCCTTCAGCTGAGCCCACCCGCACGCCGTACGGCGCGACGCGCTGAGCACCACGAAGGCGGCGTCCCCCTCCGACGGGGACGCCGCCTTCGTCCGTCCGCGTGCCGCTCCGCCGGGCCCTACCGCGGCGCCGGCTCCGGGATCCCGCCCTTCGGGATCTCCTTGCCGTCCGGCCCGACAACCTCGCGGTCGCCCAGCGGCTCGTCCAGCCGCACGGTCCGCTCCATCGCCTTGGCGATCATGATGCAGACCCTGCCGGCGTGCGGAGTGCCGGTCACGGTGACGGTCACCTCGCCCGACTCCTCGGTCGCGGTGGCCGAGTAGTCGCTGCACACCCCGCCCCAGAAGCTGACCGTCAGCTCCCGGCCGTCGACCGTGTAGCCCTGCACCGTCACGTTCCGCGATCCGGGGTCCGCCGGCCGGTCACCGGGGACGTTCGGGTCCTCGGGCCCCTCGGTCGGCTCCTCCCGCGGCTCGGCAGCGGCCAGGTACTTCGGGTCCACGGCCGGATGCGTCACCGTGAAGCCGCTCTCGGCCTTCTGCGGCCGGACCTCGAACAGCCAGGACGGCACCAGCGCCGGCCGGCCGCCGACCTGGTGGGAGGCGAGTCCGAACACCGCGTGCACGACCGGCACCGGCTGCGACCGGGGCGTCGACGGTGACGGCGCGATGTCCTCGCCCGCGGGACCGGCGCCCTGCCCCGAGTCGTTCAGCAGCTCCAGCGCCCGCTCGGCGTCCACCACCGGATACGTGTCGCCCTTCACCGGTGCCTTGACGTTGCCGCTGCCACCGACCACGGTGCCGTCCGCACCCACCTGGAGGTTGGTCGCCCAGCCGTACGTGGGCAGGCCGCCCACCTCGGGATCGGCGTTCACCACACGGACGGCGCCCATGAGCCGGGAGACGTCGAGCTTGGCGTCGTCCTGGCCGACGGCCTTGAGGATCGGCGCCGCCGCCCTCCTCGCCGCCGCCTCGCTCACCGGATCGGTGCCGCCGGCCGGGGGCTCGGCGGCACAGACATCGGCCTTCTGGCAGTTGTCGGTGCCCGGGGTGAACCTGCTGAACGTCCACGCGCCCGGTGACTGCCTGCCGACGTGCAGCGTCGGGCTCGATCCGTCGCCCACGGTGCCGACCCGCCAGCTCTCGCCCTCTGCCCTCGGCTCGCCCTCCATGCCCAGCGCCTTCGCGAGCCGCGCCACCTCGGCGGCCGTCACCCGGCCCTCGGCCGTGTACACGGGAGCCGAGTCCGGGCCCTCGGGCAGCTTGCCGTCCGCCCGGTACGTCACCCCGCCGGGGTCGGGCTCACCGGGAGCGATGCCGTTCGAAGTGCCGCCGTACCCGTCGAGCGCCAGTGGCGGAGGAGCGCCGTCGGCCCCGGCCGAGCGCCCGGAGCCCCCGCCGGACCCACCGGACGTGGTCGCCGCGAGAAACACCCCGCCACCGCCGACGAGCAGCACCGCCGCGGCCACGGAGGCGACGATCGCGTGAGAACGCCGCCGCCCGGACCGCCCGGACCGCCCGGCGGCCTCGGTCCGGCCGACCTCCGCGACCCCGGACACGTCGGCCGTATCGGCCCCGGCCGGACTGGCCCGGGATCCCTCACCGTCGTCCACGAGCTCCGCCGTACCGGTCCGGTCCTCGCCCGGGTCGTCCACGAGCTCCGCCGTACCGGTCCGGTCCTCGCCCGGGTCGTCCGCGGCTCCCGCCGTACCGGTCCGGTCCTCGCCCGGGTCGTCCGAGGCCCCGGCCGGACGGGGCCGCGCCTCTTCGTCGGCCCCGGCCTCCGCGGGGCGAGTCCCCTCGTCCTCGCCTCCGGTCGTGGTGGTCTCACTGACCCCATCGGCCCGGTCCCCGCCGGCCCTGATCTCCTCGGTGGCGTCGGGCCGGGCGCCCTCGTCCGGGTTCTCGGGGTGGTCGGGTCGCTCGGCGTTCACCGCATCGCTCCTTCGGCTGGTCGTACACCGCCTCCCCCATACGGGGGACAGCGATGGGACGCGGCGGAGGAGCCGACGGTTCCCTGCCCGCGGCGCGGATGCGCGCCGGACCCCTCAGTCGCCGTAGTCGGACATCGCGTCCACCAGCCGCGCGGAGGTCGCCGGCACCGTCACCCCGTGGATGAGCGAAGGGGAGACCGGAGCCGTAATGACCTTCGCGGGAGCCGCCCAGTGCGGAGCCATACGGGCGCAGTCGCCACGGAGTGCCGCGAGGCCGCCGTCCGGGTCGAACGGAACGGTGCCGTGGATCTTGGGGTTCGTCATACCGGCACCGTATGCACCGGGAACCCCACGAAGAAAGCCCTACTATCGGGTAGTTTTGCCTGCTTCTGAGGGCTTCGGCGACCCGGTAGCGTGAACTGTCAATCCCCTCTCCCTTCGCAGGAGTGTGTCCTCGCCGTGCGTATCGCAGTCTCCGGCTCCATCGCCACCGACCATCTGATGACCTTCCCGGGCCGTTTCGCCGACCAGTTCGTCGCGGACCGGCTGCACACGGTCTCCCTCTCCTTCCTCGTCGACCAGCTCGACGTCCGCCGGGGAGGTGTCGGCGCGAACATCGCGTTCGGCATGGGACAACTCGGTACGAAGCCGATCCTGGTCGGCGCGGCCGGCTCCGACTTCGTCGAGTACCGGGCGTGGCTCGACCGGAACGGCGTGGACACGGCCTCCGTGCGCATCTCCGAGACGCTGCACACGGCCCGCTTCGTCTGCACCACCGACGCCGACCACAACCAGATCGGCTCCTTCTACACCGGTGCCATGAGCGAGGCCCGCCTCATCGAGCTCAAGACCGTCGCCGACCGCGTCGACGGCCTCGACCTGGTCCTCATCGGCGCCGACGACCCGGAGGCGATGCTCCGCCACACCGAGGAGTGCCGCTCGCGCGGCATCCCCTTCGCCGCCGACTTCTCCCAGCAGATCGCCCGCATGGAGGGCGAGGAGATCCGGATACTGCTGGACGGCGCGACCTACCTCTTCTCCAACGAGTACGAGAAGGGTCTCATCGAGTCCAAGACCGGCTGGTCGGACGCGGAGATCCTCGGCCGGGTCGGCCACCGGGTGACCACCCTCGGCGCACAGGGCGTCCGCATCGAGCGTGTGGGCCACGACCCGATCGAGGTCGGCTGCCCGGACGAGGAGCGCAAGGCCGACCCCACCGGCGTCGGCGACGCGTTCCGTGCCGGCTTCCTCTCCGGCCTCGCCTGGGGCGTTTCCCTGGAGCGCGCGGCCCAGGTCGGCTGCATGCTCGCCACGCTGGTCATCGAGACCGTGGGGACGCAGGAGTACCAGCTGCGCCGGGCGCACTTCATGGAGCGGTTCACCAAGGCGTACGGGGACGAGGCCGCCGGCGAGGTACGGGCCCACCTCGCCTGAGGGCTCAGCTCACCCTGCGCACCACATAGGCCGAGCCCCGCTCCGCGGCGTCCTCTCCGACGTACTCCTGGCCCCGCATCTCGCACCACGCCGGGATGTCCAGGCGGGCCGCCTCGTCGTCGGAGAGGACGCGGACCGTGCCGCCGAGCGGGACGTCCGCGATCACCTTCGCCAGCTCGATGACGGGGATCGGGCAGCGCTTGCCGAGGGCGTCCACGACGAGGGCGTCCTCGTGCGGCACGGCGGCCGGGGCCGGCGCGCCCAGCTTCTCCCGGACCGCCGCGACCGTCCGCGGCAGCACCGCCAGGAACCGCTCGACGTCCTCCTCCGGAGTGCCCGGCGGCAGCGACACCCGTACGTTCCCCTCGCTCAGCACCCCCATGGCACGCAGCACATGGCTGGGCGTCAGCGTGCTGCTCGTGCAGGAGGAGCCGGAGGACACGGAGAACCCCTCGCGGTCCAGCTCGTGCAGCAGTGTCTCCCCGTCGACATAGAGACAGGAGAAGGTGACGACACCCGGCAGCCTCCGCACCGGGTGACCGACCACCTCCACGTCCGGCACCAGCGACGGCACCCGCGTCCGGATCCGCTCCGTCAACTCCCGCAGCCGCACGGCCTCCGCGGCCGCCTCCGCCCGTACCGCCCGCAGCGAGGCGGCCGCCGCCACGATCGCCGGGATGTTCTCGAACCCGGCGGCCCGCCCCGACTCCCGCTCGTCCGCGGGACCTTGGGCCGCGAACCGCACCCCCTTGCGCACGACCAGCAGCCCGACCCCGGACGGACCGCCCCATTTATGGGCACTCCCGGTCAGGACCGACCAGTCACCGTCGACCCGGCCCCACCCCAGCGACTGCGCGGCGTCCACCAGCAGCGGCACCCCCGCCTCCCGGCACACCCCCGCGACCTCGGCGACCGGCTGCTCCGTCCCCACCTCATGGTTGGCCGACTGGAGGCAGACCAGCGCGGTGTCGTCCCGCAGGGCCTCGGCGCAGGCGTCGACGCCCACCGCGCCCGACCGGTCCACACCGACCCGGGTGACCGACCCGCCGCCGGCCTCGTGCGCCTCAGCCGCGTGCAGCACCGAAGAGTGTTCGACGGACGACACGATCAGGTGGCGTCCCACCCGCCGCCGTCCGGCCAGCACCCCGGCGACCCCGGAGTGCACCGCCCGCGTACCGGACGAGGTGAACACCAGCTCGTCGGCCCGGCACCCCACCGCCTCGGCGGCCGCCTCCCGGGCGGCGTCCAGCAGCATCCGGGCCCGCCGCCCCTCCCGGTAGAGGCGGGCGGGATCGGCCCACCCCTCGTCCAGGGAGGCCAGCAACGCCTGCCGTGCGACGGGATGGAGGGGAGCGGAGGAAGCGGAGTCGAAGTAGGCCACAGGCCAACGCTAAAGCCTCGGGGTGAGTGAAACGGGGCGCGGGGAACCGCGCGAACGGCGACAACGCGCGCGGACCCGCCAAACCGGCCGAACTGCCGAGCTATCAGGCGCACCCGGCACCCCCAGGTAACCGCTCCAAGTGACCCCCGGCGAGTTGGGCCCCCCTCCCCGCGCGACCCCAAATCGCGTCCAGTAGGGTTTGGTCCGCATAAACATCCAAACCCCTGCCCGTCGCAGGGCGGCGACCGACCAGCGAGAAGGCCGCAGCCTGACCTGCGCGGGCGAGACTCTCGGGAAGGCGCTACGTGAGTCCCAACGGCTCCGACCGCTCGCCGCGGCGCCCGATGCGGCGGAAGCTGCTGCAGGCACTGACTGCGGGCCTGGTCCTGGCGACCGCCACCGGTTGCACATACAAGGACTTCCCTCGCCTTGGTATGCCCACCCCCACCACGGAAGAGGCTCCGCGGATCCTCTCCCTGTGGCAGGGTTCCTGGGCGGCCGCGCTCGCCACGGGCGTACTGGTCTGGGGCCTGATCCTGTGGAGTGCTTTCTTCCACCGGCGCAGCCGCACCAAGGTCGAGGTTCCCCCACAGACCCGGTACAACATGCCCATCGAGGCGCTGTACACGGTCGTTCCGCTGATCATCGTCTCGGTGCTGTTCTACTTCACCGCCCGCGACGAGTCGAAGCTCCTCGACACGTCCAAGAAGCCCGACGTCACGGTCAACGTGGTCGGCTTCCAGTGGAGCTGGTGCTTCAACTACATCGAGAACGTCGACGGCTCCACCGGCGACGCGGCCAAGGACGAGAACCTGGCCGCGATCCCGGACCGGTACAAGAAGGAGTTCCCGGCGAACGCCGGCGGTGTCTACACCTGCGGTATCCCCGGTGACAGGAACCCGCAGACCGGCAACCCCGGCCCGACCCTCTGGCTCCCCAAGGGCAAGACGGTCCGCTTCGTCCTCACCTCGCGTGACGTCATCCACTCCTTCTGGGTGGTGCCGTTCCTGATGAAGCAGGACGTCATCCCGGGCCACACCAACGCCTTCCAGGTGACTCCCAACCAGGAGGGCACCTTCCTGGGCAAGTGCGCCGAGCTGTGCGGTGTGGACCACTCCCGGATGCTCTTCAACGTCAAGGTCGTCTCTCCCGAGCGCTACGAGCAGCACCTCAAGGAGCTCGCGGAGAAGGGCCAGACCGGTTACGTCCCGGCCGGCATTGAGCAGACGAGCCACGAGAAGAACCGGGAGACGAACCAACTGTGAGCATCCTCAACGAACCTCAGGGTGCCGCGGCGGCAGGGTCCCACTACGAGGACGAGCTGCCCGTCCGGCGCCAGCGCCGCGGCGAGGTCGTCGTCAAGTGGCTGACGACCACCGACCACAAGACGATCGGCACGCTCTACCTGGTCACGTCGTTCGTGTTCTTCTGCATCGGCGGCGTCATGGCACTCGTCATGCGTGCCGAGCTCGCCCGCCCGGGTACGCAGATCATGACGAACGAGCAGTTCAACCAGGCGTTCACGATGCACGGCACGATCATGCTGCTGATGTTCGCGACGCCGCTGTTCGCCGGATTCGCCAACTGGATCATGCCGCTGCAGATCGGCGCGCCCGACGTGGCGTTCCCGCGGCTGAACATGTTCGCGTACTGGCTGTACCTCTTCGGCTCGCTGATCGCGGTGGCCGGCTTCCTCACCCCGCAGGGTGCGGCCGACTTCGGCTGGTTCGCCTACTCCCCGCTGTCGGACGCGGTCCGCAGCCCGGGCATCGGCGCCGACATGTGGATCATGGGTCTGGCCTTCTCCGGCTTCGGCACGATCCTCGGCTCGGTCAACTTCATCACCACGATCATCTGCATGCGTGCCCCCGGCATGACCATGTTCCGCATGCCGATCTTCACCTGGAACGTGCTGCTGACCGGTGTCCTGGTCCTGCTCGCCTTCCCGGTCCTCGCGGCCGCGCTGTTCGCCCTGGAGGCGGACCGCAAGTTCGGCAGCCACATCTTCGACGCGTCCAACGGCGGCGCACTGCTCTGGCAGCACCTCTTCTGGTTCTTCGGCCACCCAGAGGTGTACATCATCGCCCTGCCGTTCTTCGGCATCATCTCCGAGGTCATCCCGGTCTTCTCCCGCAAGCCGATGTTCGGCTACATGGGTCTGATCGGCGCGACCATCGCGATCGCCGGCCTCTCGGTCACGGTGTGGGCGCACCACATGTACGTCACCGGTGGCGTGCTCCTCCCGTTCTTCTCCTTCATGACGTTCCTCATCGCCGTACCGACCGGCGTGAAGTTCTTCAACTGGATCGGAACGATGTGGAAGGGCTCGCTGTCCTTCGAGACCCCGATGCTCTGGGCGACCGGCTTCCTGATCACCTTCACCTTCGGTGGTCTGACCGGTGTCATCCTGGCCTCGCCCCCGATGGACTTCCACGTCTCCGACTCGTACTTCGTGGTGGCGCACTTCCACTACGTGGTGTTCGGCACCGTCGTCTTCGCGATGTTCTCCGGCTTCCACTTCTGGTGGCCGAAGTGGACGGGCAAGATGCTCGACGAGCGCCTCGGCAAGATCACGTTCTGGACGCTGTTCATCGGCTTCCACGGCACGTTCCTCGTCCAGCACTGGCTGGGCGCCGAGGGCATGCCGCGTCGTTACGCCGACTACCTGGCGGCCGACGGCTTCACCGCCCTGAACACGATCTCGACGATCAGCTCCTTCGTGCTCGGCCTGTCGATCCTGCCGTTCCTCTACAACGTGTGGAAGACGGCCAAGTACGGCAAGCCGGTCGGCGTCGACGACCCGTGGGGCTACGGCCGTTCCCTGGAGTGGGCTACCTCCTGCCCGCCGCCGCGGCACAACTTCCTCACCCTGCCGCGGATCCGCAGTGAATCCCCGGCGTTCGACCTGCACCACCCGGAGATCGCCGCGCTCGAGCAGCTCGCGCACGGCGCTCCCCGCGCCAACGAGCTCGCGGGCAGCGGCAGCGGCAAGGAGGCCGGCAAGTGAAGATCCAGGGCAAGATGTTCATCTGGCTGAGCGTCTTCGTCCTCGCCATGGCGATCGTCTATGGCGTGTGGTCGAAGGAGCCGGCCGGCACCACGGCGCTCTTCCTGGCCTTCGGCCTGTGCATCATGGTCGGCTACTACCTGGCCTTCACGGCCCGGCGGGTCGACGTGGGCGCGCAGGACGACAAGGAGGCCGACGTCGCGGACGACGCGGGCGAGCTGGGCTTCTTCAGCCCGCACAGCTGGCAGCCGCTCTCCCTCGGCATCGGCGGAGCGCTCGCCTTCATGGGCGTCGTCTTCGGATGGTGGCTGCTGTACTTCTCCCTGCCGATCATCCTGATCGGTCTGTGGGGCTGGGTCTTCGAGTACTACCGCGGAGAGAACCAGAACCAGTAACACGCGCCGAGCGCACGGAAGCCCGGACACTCCGACAGGAGGTCCGGGCTTCCCCCTTTTGCCGCACCGCGGGTCCCTCACTCGGCCCACCCGGCGCGCCGCGTCCGACGGCCGTTCCTACGTTGAAGCCATGAGCACTGCACCGCGAAACCGCACGGTCGTCAGCTTCACCCTGCTGGTGGTCTCCCTGGGAGCGGGCGTCACCGCCTGCGGTTCCGGCGGCCACCCGCTCTCGGGCAAGCCGTACGACGCGGCCGACCAGGTCTCCTTCAACACCCCCACGGGCGACGGCGAGAAGGCCGACCCCGACAAGCCACTGGAAGTCACCGCCGAGGACGACGGACGCATCACCGACGTCACCGCCGTGGACGCCGCAGGGCGTTATGTGGCGGGCGAACTCGCGGCCGACGGCAGCCGCTGGCACTCGACCTCACCACTCGCCGCCAACGCCCGCTACACGGTCAGGGTGAGCACCGAGTCCGACGACGGCGCCCCCGGCCGCGAGGAACGGACCTTCGACACCGGCCGTCCGCTCGCCAAGAAGCGCCTGACCGTCACCTTCGGGCCCAAGGGCGGCAAGTACGGCGTCGGCCAGCCCGTCACCGCGGAACTCAGCAGGGCGGTCAAGGACAAGGCGGCCAGGGCCGTCGTCGAACGTGCTCTCAAGGTCGAGTCCGTGCCCGCGGCGGAGGGCGCCTGGCACTGGGTGGACGACAAGAAGCTCCACTACCGGCCCAGGGAGTACTGGCCCGCCAATGCCACGATCGAGGTCCGCAGCACCCTGGAGGGCATAAAGATCGGTGACCGCCTCTGGGGCGGCAAGGCCAAGCCCCTGACGCTCACCACCGGCGACAAGATCGTGGCCGTCACGGACGTCGCGGCCCACCGGATGACCGTGTACAAGAACGACAAGGTCATCAAGGAGATACCGGTCACCACCGGGATGCCCGGCTACGACACCCGCAACGGCGTCAAGGTCGTCCTGGCCAAGGAAGGCACCGTCCGCATGACCAGCGCCAGCATAGGCGCGTCGGACTTCTACGACCTGATCGTCCACAACTCCGTCAGGGTCACCAACAGCGGCGAGTACGTCCACGCCGCCCCCTGGTCCACCGGCTCCCAGGGCTACGCCAACGTCAGCCACGGCTGCACCGGTATGAGCAACGCCAACGCCGAGTGGTTCTACGACACGATCAACGAGGGCGACATCGTCAAGGTCGTCAACTCCGCCGGCGACACCATGGCCCCCTTCGGCAACGGTTTCGGCGACTGGAACCTCGACTGGCAGAAGTGGCGCGAGGGCAGCGCCCTCACCGCCGGGACCCCGCAGGCCCCCCGCTCCGAGGTCCAGGCACGCCTGCGCCCCGAGTCGGTGTGAAGCCGCGGCCCGCGCTCCCTCGGGGCGCGGGCCACGCGGCTGCTGGTGCCTGTTGCGGCACTAGGCGCTCAGAGCCCGCTTCCCGCGCAGCAGGGAGGCCAGCGCCGACGCGAACTCCACCGGGTCCACCGGGTGCGTCACCGCCCCGTCCGCCCGGCTCCAGGTCGCCAGCCACGCGTCCTGCGGCCGGCCGATCAGCAGCAGCACCGGCGGGCACTCGAAGATCTCGTCCTTGATCTGGCGGCACAGTCCCATGCCCCCCATGGGCACGGCCTCACCGTCGAGGACACAGACATCGATACCGCCCCTGTCCAGCTCCTTCACGACGGCCGCGGGGGTCGCGCACTCGACGAACTCCACGACGGGGACGTCCGGAGCGGGTCGGCGGCCGGTCGCCAGCCGCACTTGTTCACGGGTGTTGGAGTCGTCGCTGTACACCAGCACCGTGGCGGTCGGGCGCATTGTTCCTCCGTTACGCAGAAGATTCAGACGTCGTACGGACAAGGACCGATGCGCGGATGCTACTCCCTTGAACACCACGTCAGCACCGGTACGGAAGGGAGCAACACTCCGAACGGCACCCCCCGGAGTGAGGGCGGGATAAGCGACCGACATAATGTCGGTCGTGGCGACAGCAACGACAGTAGATACCGGGCACGCGCACCCGTCGGTCAACCGGCCGAACCTCACCAGCGTCGGAACCATCATCTGGCTGAGTTCCGAGCTGATGTTCTTCGCGGCCCTCTTCGCGATGTACTTCACCCTGCGATCGGTGACCGGTCCGGAGTTCTGGTCGGAGAAGGCCGACACCCTGAACTTCCCGTTCTCGGCGACCAACACCACGATCCTGGTGCTCTCCTCCCTGACCTGCCAGCTCGGCGTGTTCGCCGCCGAGCGCGGGGACGTGAAGAAGCTCCGGATGTGGTTCATCGTCACGTTCGTGATGGGTGCGATCTTCATCGGCGGTCAGGTCTTCGAGTACACCGAGCTGGTCAAGCACGAGGGCCTGTCGCTCTCGTCCGACCCGTACGGCTCGGTCTTCTACCTGACCACCGGCTTCCACGGACTGCACGTGACGGGCGGCCTCATCGCCTTCCTGCTGGTCCTCGGGCGCACCTACGCGGCCAAGAGGTTCACCCACGAGCAGGCGACCGCGGCCATCGTCGTGTCCTACTACTGGCACTTCGTCGATGTCGTCTGGATCGGCCTCTTCGCCACGATCTACATGATCAAGTAATCGGGCGGACGAGCCGGGCGGACCGTACGCCCGCCTCGATCCCGAGAACGACCCTTCCAGAAGCACCGACGCAGAAGATCCTGACACCGGGGTAATCCGTGAAAAAGCTCTCCGCACGACGACGCCATCCGCTGGCGGCGGTCGTCGTCCTATTCATCGCGCTGGCGGCCTGCGCGGGGCTGTACACCGCCTTGGCGCCCGCGGACAAGGCGGTGGCCGAAGAAACCGCGCAGACCCTCACCATCGAGGAGGGCAAGAAGCTCTATGCCGTGGGCTGCGCGAGCTGCCACGGCACCGGCGGTCAGGGCACCACCGACGGGCCTTCCCTGGTGGGTGTGGGCGCGGCGGCCGTCGACTTCCAGGTCGGCACGGGCCGTATGCCGGCGCAGCAGCCCGGCGCGCAGGTCCCGAAGAAGAAGAACATCTACTCGCAGGCCGAGATCGACCAGCTCGCGGCGTACATCGCCTCGCTGGGCGCCGGTCCCGAGATCCCGACCGAGAACGTGTA
This sequence comes from Streptomyces sp. NPDC042364, assembly GCF_056437585.1. Taxonomy (NCBI): domain Bacteria; kingdom Bacillati; phylum Actinomycetota; class Actinomycetes; order Kitasatosporales; family Streptomycetaceae; genus Streptomyces; species Streptomyces sp. NPDC042364. Next base: position 274,624 of record NZ_JBWKAJ010000001.1, read on the forward strand.
CAACCCCGAGGGCGCGGACATCGCCGAGGGCGGCGAACTGTTCCGGACGAACTGCGCTCAGTGCCACAACTTCACCGGCAAGGGCGGTGCGCTGTCCGAGGGCAAGTACGCGCCGAGCCTTGAGGGTGTCGACCCGAAGCACATCTACGAGGCCATGCAGACGGGCCCGCAGAACATGCCGTCCTTCCCCGACACCACGCTGTCGGAGGAGAACAAGAAGGACATCATCGCGTACCTCGAAGCGGTCAACAGCGATGACACCGTGGAGCCCGGTGGCCTCAGCCTCGGCGGACTCGGTCCGGTCAGCGAGGGCCTGTTCGGCTGGGTCTTCGGTCTCGGCACGCTGATCGCCGTCGCCGTGTGGGTCGCCGCTCGGACCGCAAAGGCCAAGAAGTCATGAGTAGCCAAGAGATTCCAGAAGAGAACGTGCGTGCCGAGCAGTCCGCGGGACTGCGCGAGCAGGAGCACGGCGCGGTGAAGGTCGCGGACGAGGAGAACCCCTTCTCGGACCCCGGCCTCCCGCCCCACGAGCACCGGATCCAGGACATCGACGAGCGGGCCGCCAAGCGGTCCGAGCGCACGGTCGCCCTGCTGTTCACGGTCTCGATGCTGTCCACCATCGCGTTCATCGCCTCGTATGTCGCGATCCCGGTCGACAAGGCGATCTACGTCTGGCCGATCGGGCACATCAGCGCGCTGAACTTCGCGCTGGGCTGCACGCTGGGCCTGGCCCTGTTCTGCATCGGCGCGGGCGCGGTCCACTGGGCCCGCACCCTGATGTCCGACGTGGAGGTCGCCGACGAGCGTCACCCGATCGAGGCCTCGCCCGAGGTCCGCGCGAAGGTCCACGCGGACTTCAAGCAGGGTGCCGCCGAGTCGGGGATCGGCCGTCGCAAGCTGGTGCGCAACACCATGCTCGGCGCGATGGCCATGGTCCCGCTCTCCGGTGTCGTCCTGCTGCGTGACCTCGGTCCGCTGCCCGGCACCAAGCTGCGGCACACCACGTGGGCCAAGGGCAAGAAGCTCGTCAACATGAACACGGGCGAGCCGCTGCGTCCCGCGGACGTCGCGGTCGGGTCGCTGACCTTCGCGATGCCGGCCGGCCTCGACGAGCACGACCACGACTTCCAGAAGAACATCGCCAAGGACGCCCTGATGATCGTCCGGATCCAGCCGGACAACATCAAGTCCAAGCAGTCACTGGAGTGGGGTCACGAGGGCATCCTGGCCTACTCCAAGATCTGCACCCACGTCGGTTGCCCGATCTCGCTGTACGAGCAGCAGACGCACCACGTGCTCTGCCCCTGCCACCAGTCCACCTTCGACCTCGCCGACGCCGGCCGGGTGATCTTCGGTCCCGCGGGTCACGCCCTGCCGCAGCTGCGGATCACCGTCGGCGAAGACGGTTACCTCGAAGCCCTGAGCGACTTCGAAGAGCCCGTCGGTCCTGCCTTCTGGGAGCGCGGATGAGCACTGCAACCACCACAGACGCGCGCGGCAAGCGCGGGAAGGCACCGGCCGGCGAGCGCGTCGCCGACTGGGCCGACGGCCGGCTCGGGATCTACTCCCTGGCCAAGGCCAACATGCGCAAGATCTTCCCCGACCACTGGTCGTTCATGTTGGGTGAGGTCTGCCTCTACAGCTTCATCATCATCATCCTCACGGGTGTGTACCTGACGTTGTTCTTCCACCCGTCGATGAACGAGGTGGAGTACCACGGCCCGTACGTCCCGCTGCAGGGCCAGCTGATGTCCGAGGCGTTCAACTCGACCCTGCACATCTCGTTCGAGGTGCGCGGTGGTCTGCTGATCCGGCAGATCCACCACTGGGCCGCGTTGGTCTTCCTCGCCGGCATGTTCGTGCACATGATGCGCGTGTTCTTCACCGGCGCGTTCCGCAAGCCGCGTGAGATCAACTGGCTGTTCGGCTTCCTGCTGTTCGTCCTGGGCATGTTCACCGGCTTCACCGGCTACTCGCTCCCGGACGACCTGCTCTCCGGCACCGGTGTCCGCTTCATGCAGGGTGTGCTGCTGTCCGTGCCGATCGTCGGCACGTACCTGTCGATGTTCCTCTTCGGCGGCGAGTTCCCGGGCGGCGACTTCGTGGCCCGCTTCTACTCGGTCCACATCCTGTTGCTGCCGGGCATCATGCTCGGCCTGGTGGTGGCGCACCTGATCCTGGTCTTCTACCACAAGCACACGCAGTACGCGGGCCCCGGAAAGACGAACAACAACGTCGTCGGCATGCCCCTGCTCCCGGTGTACATGGCCAAGGCCGGAGGCTTCTTCTTCCTGGTCTTCGGTGTCATCGCGATCATCTCGGCGGTCGCCACGATCAACCCGATCTGGGCCCTGGGCCCGTACCGTCCGGACCAGGTGTCCACCGGTGCCCAGCCGGACTGGTACATGGGCTTCGCCGAGGGCTTCGTCCGTGCGATGCCGGGCTGGGAGATCAACTTCGGGGGTTACACGCTCGTCCTGGGTGTGTTCATCCCGATCGTGCTCTTCCCGTTGGCCCTGGGCCTCATCGCGGTGTACCCGTTCGTCGAGTCCTGGGTCACCGGCGACAAGCGCGAGCACCACATCCTGGACCGCCCGCGCAACACCCCGACCCGCACCGGGTTCGGTGTCGCCTGGGTCACGATGTACATGATCGGCCTGATCGGTGGTGGAAACGACCTCTGGGCGACCCACTTCCACCTGTCGATCAACGCCATCACCTGGTTCGTCCGGATCGCGTTCTTCGTGGGCCCGGTCATCGCGTTCATCGTGACCAAGCGCATCTGCCTCGGCCTTCAGCGCCGCGACCGGGACAAGATCCTGCACGGTCGTGAGACCGGCATCATCAAGCGCCTGCCGCACGGTGAGTTCATCGAGGTCCACGAGCCGCTCAGCCAGGAGCAGCTGCACACGCTCACGGCGCACGAGCAGTACAAGCCGGCCGAGATCGGCCCCGAGGTCGACGAGAACGGCGTCGCCCGCAAGATCACGCGTCGCGAGAAGCTCCGGGCCAAGCTGAGCAAGGGCTACTACGGCGAGGACAACCAGATCCTCAAGCCCACCGTCGAGGAGTACAAGGAGATCACGAGCGGCCACGGCCACCACTGATCACCCGCTTCGCCACACACGGTCGAAGGGCCCCCGTCCGATCTTCGGACGGGGGCCCTTCGCCGTGCCCGGGGCTGGATAGGGTGGGAGCATCGATTGCCTTGCCTCCGCGGGCGGTGACCCTCCCGCGGCTACGACCACCAGGAGCGGCTGATGAGCGCTGTGACCCCCGCTGGAGGCGACACCGCGGCGGGCCGTTCCTGGCCCGAGGTGCTGAACGCGCTGCTGTCCGGGCAGGACCAGGACGCCGGCGCCACGTTCTGGGCGATGGACCAGATCATGCGCGGCGAGGCGACGGACGCGCAGATCGCCGGGTTCGTGGTGGCGCTGCGGGCCAAGGGCGAGACCGTCGAGGAGATCACCGGGCTGGTGCGGGCGCTGTACGAGCACGCCCATGTCATCGAGGTGTCGGGGCGCACCGTCGACATCGTCGGTACGGGCGGCGACGGTGCCAAGACGGTCAACATCTCCACGATGTCGTCGATCGTCGTCGCCGGTACGGGCGCCAAGGTCGTCAAGCACGGCAACCGGGCCGCGTCGTCGGCCTCGGGCGCGTCCGATGTGCTGGAGAAGCTCGGCGTCAATCTGGAGCTGACGCCGCGGCGGGTGGCGGAGGTCGCCGAGGAGGCGGGCATCACCTTCTGCTTCGCGGTGAAGTTCCACCCGGCGCTGCGTCATGTGGCCGCCGCGCGCGGGCAGTTGGGCATCCGTACGGTGTTCAACGCGCTCGGGCCGCTGGCGAATCCGGCGAAGGTGCGGGCCCAGGCGGTCGGTGTGGCCGATCCGCGGATGGCGCCCATCATGGCGGGCGTCTTCGCCGAGCGCGGCAACTCGTCGCTGGTGTTCCGCGGCGACGACGGGCTGGACGAGCTGACGACCACCGCGACCTCGCGGGTCTGGGTCGTGCGCGACGGCAAGGTGACGGAGGAAGCGTTCGACCCGCGGGACGTGGGGCTGGAGCTGGTGCCGGTGTCCGCGCTGCGGGGTGCCGACGCGTCCTACAACGCGGATGTCGCGCGACGGCTGCTGGCGGGGGAGACCGGGCCGGTGCGGGACGCGGTGCTGCTGAACTCGGCGGCGGCGCTGGTGGCGCTGGAACCGGGCACGGGGTCGCTGGCGGAGCAGCTGCGGGGCGGGATGGAGCGGGCCGCGGAGTCGATCGACTCGGGGGCGGCGCGGAGGGTTCTCGACGGCTGGATCGCGGCGACGAATCGGTAGCCGTCGCGGCACGTGGGGGGCGGCGTGGGCCTGCGGCCCGGCCTTCATCCTGAAAGGCACGGGGCGCAGCCCCGGTCGCTGTTCAGGGGCGCGGGGAACCGCGCGACCAGCCACACACCACCCGCACCCGCCGACGGACCGCGCCCGCCGACGGACCCGCACCCGCGGACGGACCCGCACCCCCGAGTGACCAGGCGCCCGATCCCGCTATCCGGACATGAGTTGCGGCGCGGCGATCACTTCGCGTACGTTCCTGATCAGGTCATGAGTGACAGCCACAAGGCCCCGGCCGGCTGTCCGGCAACCCTCCGTCCGTGGCGGGGTGCCCCGGGTGAAGACCGGGTCGTAGGCAGCGAGGTCTACGACAAGCGCGGACCCCTCGCACGCTTTTGAGAAGTGTGGGGCCAGGGGTCCTGGTCGTTCGAGGGAGCCTTCCGTGAGCAAGCGAATGCGATAGGGCCGCCGAGCCCCGCCTCCGCGCACCCTTCTTCCTTCCTCAGCGTGCCCTGCTTCGGCATGCCCTCTCACGGGAGTTCCCCATGTCCGTCTCCACCTTTGCCGCCGACCGGTCCGTTTGCACCCCGCTGCCCGTTCTCGGCCGGGATGTCACCGTCCCGCTCGTCACCGGCGGCGAGGTCACCTACGCCGCGCTCGACTACGCCGCCAGCGCCCCCGCGCTCCAGCGGGTCTGGGACGACGTGGCGGCTTACGCGCCCTACTACGGCAGCGTGCACCGGGGCGCCGGTTACCTGTCGCAGCTGTCGACCGACCTCTTCGAGAACGCCCGCCGTACCGTCGCCGAGTTCCTCGACTGCCGGGACGACGACCAGCTGGTCTTCACCCGGTCGACCACCGACTCGCTCAACCTCCTCGCCGCCGCACTGCCCGCCGGCTGCCGGGTCTTCGTCTTCGAGACCGAGCACCACGCCTCGCTGCTGCCGTGGCGGGACGCTCGGGTGACCTACCTGGACGCGCCCAGGACGCCCGCCGAGGCCGTCGCCGCGCTGGAGCGGGCCCTCGCCGACCGGGACCCCCACGGCCCTGCGCTGGTCTGCGTCACCGGTGCCTCCAACGTCACCGGGGAGATCTGGCCGGTACGTGAACTGGCCGCCGCAGCGCACGCGCACGGCGCGCGGATCGTGCTCGACGCCGCGCAGCTCGCGCCCCACCATCCCGTGTCCGTACAGGACCTGGACGTCGACTGGGTCGCCTTCTCCGGGCACAAGCTGTACGCGCCGTTCGGTTCCGGTGTCCTCGCCGGGCGCGCCGACTGGCTGCGGGAGGCGGACCCGTACCTCGCCGGCGGCGGTGCCTCCCGCAAGGTGACCCGGCGTACGGACGGGGGAGTGGACGTCGAGTGGCACGAGACCGCCGCGCGCCATGAGGCCGGCTCCCCGAACGTCATCGGCGCGTACGCCATCGCCTCCGCCTGCAAGGCCCTCACCGAGGCCGGGTTCGACACGCTCGTCGCCCGCGAGCAGTACCTGATCGACACCGTCCGCGCCGGGCTCGCCGAGGTCCCCCAGGTCCGGGTCCTCTCCCTCTTCGGGGACGACGCCCCGCGCGTCGGTGTCCTCTCCTTCGTCGTCGAGGGCTGGAACAGCTCCCACTTCGCCGCCGCCCTCTCCGCCGAGTACGGCATCGGCGTACGCGACGGCCTCTTCTGCGCCCACCCGCTGGTGCGCACCCTCCTCGGCAGCGATCCGCAGACCCAGGGCGAGTGCGGCGCCCCCGAGGCCGCACCCGGCGAGAAGTCCCTCAACGCCATCCGCGTCAGCTTCGGCGCGGGGACGCCCGACGAGCACGTGGAGCGGTTCGTGGCCGCCGTCAAGGAACTCGTCCGCGACGGGGCCCGGTGGACGTACCGTACGAAGGACGGGCGTTGTGCGCCCGCCGACCGGTGACCGGCCTCAGGGGGACGATCCGGCGTGTGACCCGGCGGGTGTCGGCAGTGCCGCCGCAGCGCCGAGCGCCGCCCGAGCCTCGCGCCGGACTCCGATCCCGGTGACCTCGCGCTCCGAACGGCGCCGGAGTCAGCGAGGTTCCGGCACCATCGGCAGCGGCCCGGGGGTCAGGCTCATCTCGGCCCGTGGTCGCACGACGTGCCCCGGCACGGAACGCAGTCGCCAACGCGAGGCGATGGCGGCAAGGGCGAGCGTCGCTTCCGTCATCCCGAAGACGTCGCCGATGCACTTGCGGCTTCCCGCGCCGAAGGGCAGGTAGGAGGTGCGTGTGACGTCCTTGGCCCGCTCGGGCAGCCACCGGTCGGGGTCGAACCTCTCCGGGTGCGCGAAGAGCCCGGGAATCCGGTGGATGACGTAGGGGCTGATCAGAATGTCCGTCCCGGCCGGGAGCCGGTGCCCGCCCAGCTCGGCGGTGTCGGTGGTCATCCGGGTGAACATCCAGGCCGGCGGATACAGCCGCAGCGTCTCGGTGAGGATCCGCTGCGTGTGGACGAGCATCGGCACGTCCGCGTACGTCGGTGCCCGGCCGCCCAGCACCTCGTCGACCTCGGCGTGCAACCGCGCCTCGGCCGCGGGATGGGCCGCGAGCAGATGCCAGGCCCAGGCCAGCGCGCTCGCGGTGGTCTCCACCCCCGCCAGCAGCAGGGTCATGACCTGGTCGTGGACCTCCTGGTCCGACATGGCACCGCCGCCGTCGTCGTCCCGGGCGGTCAGCAGGGCCGACAGCAGGTCGCCGCGGTCCTCCTCAGAGCGCCGGTACTCGCTCACGATGCGGTCGATCAGGGTGTGCAGTCGGACCAGCGCCGCGTCGAACTCACGGTTGCCGGCCAGCGGCAGCCTGGCCAGCAGCCCCGTGGGATCCACGGCCCGGCGATAGGCGCCGTGCACCGTGATGGGCAGGCTCCGCTGGACTTCCGCCACCGCGTGCGCGTCCATCTCGGTCGAGAAGAGCGCCCGGGCCGTCACCCGGGCGGTGAGGGCCTGCATCGTCTCACTGACGTCGATCGGCACTCCGGCCCGCCAGTCGTCCGTGTGCCTCGCGCACTCGTCCTGCATGACCTCGGCGTAGAGGGCGATACGAGGAGGGTGGAAGGCCGGCTGCACCATCCGTCGCTGTCTGCGGTGGTCGGCCCAGTCGGAGGTGATCAGTCCGTTCCCCAGGATGGGGCGGGCCTTCTCCTTCACCGGCCCGCCGGTGTCGTAGAGCCGTGCGTTCAGCAGCACCTGCTGCACCAGTTCGGGATGGCAGGGCAGGTAGGCGCGCCTGGCGCCGATGCGTAGTTCGACCAGGTCTCCCAGGTCGCACAGCGAGGTCAGGAAGGTCAGCGGGCGCCGGGCCATGGAGAGAGCGTGTCCCACCAGCGGCAGCCGGCCCGGTGCCTCGGCCAACCGCCAGCCATGCCTGGTCGCGCCGGAACGGGTTTTCATGCCTGTCGGAGTCCTCCGGTGACGGTACGGGCGGATGAGGTGGCGCGGGACGTCAGCGCCGCTCCAGAACCATGGGCAACGGGCCCGCCTCCAGGGTGGCCTTCGCTTCCAGGCGCAGCCGGGACCCGGGCGCCGGACGCAGCCGCCACCGCGACGCGACGGTTGCGACGATCAGCGCGGTCTCGGTGAGCGCGAGGACGTCGCCGATGCACTTGTGGCTGCCCGCGCCGAACGGCAGCAGCGCCCCTCGGGGCATCTGCGCGGCGCGATCGTCCTCCCAGCGCCCGGGGTCGAAGCGCTCCGGGTCCGGGAAGAGCTCGGGATCGTGGTGCAGGGCGTAGGCGCTGTAGAGGATCATCGTCCGGGCGGGGATGGTTCGGCCGCCCAGTTCGACGTCCTCCGCCGTGACCCGCATCGCCATCCAGGAGGGCGGATACAGACGCAGCGCCTCGGTGATGACTCGGCGGGTGTACGGCAGCAAGGGCAGGTCGTCGTAGACCGGCGTGCGGCCCTGGAGCGCCTCGTCCACCTCGGCGTGCACCCTCCTCTCCACCTCGGGCAGTGTGCCCAGCAGATGGAAGACGAAGGCCAGGGTGGACGCGGTGGTCTCGCTGCCGGCGACCAGGAAAGTGACCACCTGGTCCAGCACCTGACGGTCGGTCAACTTCTCGCCGGTCTCCGGGTGCTCGGCCTGCAGCAGCATCGCCAGCAGGTCCTCCTGCCCGGCGTCGGACCGATGTCGGCCGGCGATCATCTCCGTCACGATGTGCCGCAGCCTGGTGTTGGCCCGGTCGTAGGCGCGGTTGGCCGGGGTGGGGAGCCTCTCCAGCACACCGAGAGGAGCGACAGTGCGTTTGTAGATGCCGTGCGAGACGGTCCGCAGGCACTGCCGGGCCTCCTCGATCCGTTCCTCGTCGAGCCCGGTGGAGAACAGGGTGCGGGCAGCGACACGCATCAGCAGGGCGTGCATGGTGTCGCTGATGTCCCGTGTCTCTCCGGGCCGCCAGGCGTCGGTCGCCGACCGGGTGTCCGCGGCCACGGCTGTGGTGTAGGTGGCGATCTTCCTCGGGTGGAAGGCGGGCTGGATCAGGCGCCGCTGGAACCGGTGCTCCTCGCCCCGGGAGACCGACAGGCTGTTGCCGAGCAACTGCCGTGCCTTGTCGAAGACCCCGCCCTTGTCGAAGACCCGCGGGTGGAGCAGGACGTGGCGGACCAGCTCGGGGTGGGCGGCGAGGTAGGCACGGCTCGTCCCGAGCCGCAGTTCGACCAGATCGCCGTGGGCGGGCAGCGACGCCAGGAACTCCAGGGGACGACGCCACAGCGCGGGCACGTGCCCGAGCAGCGGCAGGGCGCCGGGGGCGGTGCCGACCCGCCAGGGCCGCCCGTCTTCCGGGTGCTCGGGCCTGGGCATACGGGCGGCTCCTTACTGGATGCGTGAGTTGACGTCGTTCACCGGTGCCTGGTAGCGGCGGTCACGCGTGGTCCACGTGAAGTTGCCGAGTATCAGGTCCAGCAGCACGTCGCGGGTGATGTCGTCGAAGGCCCGGATGCACTCCATGTCCTCGGCCATGTCGTCCAGGCGGGCCTGGAAGAAGGACCGGAAGTCCGTCTCGTCCGACACGTCGCACAACCGGAAGCAGTTGGTGATCTGCCCGAGAGCGGCTTCCCGGTCGTAGGAGTAGAAGTCGTTGACGATGGCCAGCCCGCGGGTGGTCATCCGGGCGGCGAGTCCAGTCTTGGAGTGCTCGGTGAGCTCCGGGTGGGCGTAGATCGGGTACGACATCTTCATCCAGAAGTCCACCCCCACGTCGGTGACGCGGAAGCGGAAGTACTGCTCGGGCGACGTGCCGCAGAGCACCTGCTTGATCCGGGAGTCGCGGAACATGTGGTCGCTGGTGACGAAGGCACGGGCCCCCTCGTAGGCGAACTCGGCGTCCTGCGGGGCGTAGTACCGATCGCAGACGGCACGCAGTTCGGGCAGGAAGAGGTCGAAGTCGTGCAGGGACGGGTCCATGTCGTCCCACACGAACGTGACGCAGTTGAGCACGCAGACGGCCTTGAACGCCTCCATGTCCCTGATGTGGCGGGCGCTCTGCGACCACCGCACCACGTCCATGTAGGAGATCCACCGACGGTCGGAGACCTCCTTGCCCAGCGGCGCCACGGCGTGGTTGCAGGCGTCGATGACCTCGCGCAGTTCGGCGTCGGTCATGGCCACCTTCTGTGCCTCGTATCCCACGTACCGCTCGAAGAGGGCGGCGAACCGGGCGGTGCACTCCTGCCAGTAGCGTGCGGTCCCCGTCGAGGGGGCGGTGGTGGGCGTGGTCAGGTCCGCGGTCATGAGGTCCTCCTGGTGGCCGTCACGGCCAGGTGCTTGAGTGCGGCGATCCCCTCGGCGGTGAAGGGAGCGGTGTCCAGGGCCCGCAGAGCCTGCTGGTAGCGATCGTCGATCATGCGCTCCACGGTGTCGCGGGCGCCGGTGGAGGCGAAGATGCCGCGGATCTCCTCGGCGTCGGTCTCGTCCAGTTCCGGACTGCCGAGCAGAGCCCGCAGCCGAGCGACCTGCGCGGCGTCGCCCGCGCGCAGGGCCAGCGCCACCAGGGTCGTGTTCTTGCCGTCACGCAGATCGTCCAGCCGCGACTTGCCGGTGTCCTGGACGTCGCCGTAGACGCCCAGCAGATCGTCGCGCAGCTGGAATGCCTCGCCGATGGGCAGGGCGTACTCCGTGCAGGCGGCCATGACCTGCCCGCCCGCGCCCGCCAGGGCGGCACCGATGTGCAGGGGGCGCTCGACGGTGTACTTGGCGGTCTTGTAGCGATTGACCGTCAAGGTCGCTTCCACGTCGTCCTTCAGCGTTCCGGTGGCCCGCAGATCGAGGTACTGGCCCAGCATCACCTCGGTGCGCATTTCCGTGATGAGCGGAAGCACCGCGGCAGACTGTTCCGGAGTAAGGCCGGCCGTGTGCAGCAGCTGATCCGACCAGGTGAATGCGAGGTCGCCGAGCAGCATCGCGGCGCCCATTCCGAACCGGTCCGTCCGGTGATCGCCGGATTCTCCGGCCAGGGCACGATGAAGGGTGGGACGTCCGCGGCGGATGTCGCTCTCGTCCATGATGTCGTCATGGATGAGAGCGAACGCGTGGAACATTTCAAGTGAGGCGGCCACGCGTGTGACGTCTTCTCCGCAGGCTCCTCCCGCTACCGCCTGCCAGCCCAGCATGGTCAGTATCGGGCGGACTCTCTTGCCGCCCTCCATGAATTCTGTGAGAAACGTGATCAGGCGGTTGATCTGGGTATGCTCAGAGGATTTCTGGCGGTTCTCCAGGAAATCCTCAAGCGCCTTGTCCACGGCTTTCTTCGCCGTACTCGTGTCGAGCATGTCTGGAAATATGGTCTGGATGCTCATCAGTATGTGCTCGATCCCCTCGTGGGCGCGTGGGACCAGCTTTGCGTGCACGTCGGCACGCCCCAGGCGCGGTCGCGCCGGACATGGCAACGACGGCCAGGCGCCGAGTGGTTTTTCGGCGTCAGACTGGTGATGGACCGGATGATGTGCGTGCGGCTATCAGGAGACGAGGTCCACGTGCGGTCTTCTGAGGCCCCGGATGTCGACCTGCGGACGCCGGACGACGTCTACGCGGGTGGCCCTGATGTCACGGTGGCGGCGCAGCGGTTCGGTGAAGACCGGACGGGCTCCCGTCTTCGCCGGGAGGGCGCCGATGAGGTGGTGCGGACCGCGCCGAACGACAACGGGTGTACGTCCCCGTGTCTCGGATCGGGCAGGTCGGGTTCCCGGTGGCGCAGCGGATCACGGTTCGCCGAGCAGAGAAGGATCATCGCCTTCGAGCCGGCTGGGATGATGGTGCGCTCAGGGTCGGTGTCGCCTGTGGTGATACGGGCGACGAGGTGGATCGGTGCGTCGTACCTCAGCCGTTCGTCCCCGCTGTCCTCGATGGGGGCGGGTTCGGCGTGCAGGTCCCATCCGCCCCGCGGGGCGGCCCACTCGGGGTCCTGCGGATATTCGCTGGTCGACTTGGGGCTCCGGATGAGCGAAGCCGCCGCACCGTATCCCGGAACGCCCCGGTGTCCGCAGGGAGCACGGTGCACCGGTTCCACGTCTCGCAGACGTTTGTAGCGCGGATAAGGATCGTCGCGTAATCGCGGATGCCGTGCGTTGTACATTCCGTCGCTCGTTCGCTCCATACAGGTTCCCCTATGAGATGTGACAAGCCGGACGGCGGGTTCGCCGGAGATCCGTTGATCGCATCGTAGGCACATGGCAACCGATGGTGACAAGCCCTTAATCGGTGGACGTGCCGAGGGTGACGTCATGTCATCGCATGGCCGGGCAAGGAGCGGCTTGGCGTCCTGGACAGAGTCGCCAGGCCCGTATTGGTTTCAGGTCGTTGGCGAACACACCGATCAGGTCTGCAGGGTCGCGTTGCGACGCACTGTCTTCCAGGATGGGCATGAAACATTCCGCTCGGTGGTACGGGGCTTAATCGAGACCGCGGTCACACCCGTCTATTCGGAATGGGAGGCGGCCGCCCGTACACCTGGGATTTCTATCGCAAAATGGGCAAGCTGGGAATTTCGCGTTCGGGGTTCGGTGTGCCCCAGGAGTTCGGTGGAGCGGGGGCCCCGAGGTCTCCTTGTTCCCGCCCGCACGGATTGTCCACATGCGCCAGTGCGCCGCGGCGCTCGGGCTGCGCCGGCGCCTCCGGGCCGTGGCACGGCGTCTCGGCGGATGACGCGGCCGACGGTGTCGTCGAGGTGATGAGACGGGTGGTGCGCGGCGGGTCGGCGCGCGATGCACGGTCGAAGGGACCAGGCGCAGCAGGTGTGCGATGCGGTCGGGGCGCCCGTCGGCGCGGGATCCCGATCGTGGTGATGCGCCGCTCGGTACGGGGCGGGGGCGGCGCGAGGGCGGGGCTGTTGTGCGGACGGCGTCCGCGGTCCGCCGCGGGTCCGGCCGGCGGGCACCCGGCACCGGGAGCGCGCCCGCGCCCCCGTCCGGTCAGGACCGCGACACCGGCCCGGCCTCGGGCCCGCCGGCGCGGTACGGCCGTCAGCCGTCCAGTCCGATGGCGAACGCGGCCTCCAGATCGTGCTGCGAGTACGTCCGGAACGCCACATGTGTGTCCGTGCCCAGCACCCCCGGGATCTTGCTGATGCGCCCGGGGATCACCTCGGCCAGGTCCTCATGGGCCCTGACCCGGACCATGGCGACCAGATCGTACGTACCGGTCACCGAGAACACCTCGGTCACCGAGTCGATCGCGGCGATCGACTCGGCGATCTCCGGGATCCGGTCCACGCTGGTCTTGATGAGCACGATCGCGGTGATCACGGCTGGTGTTCTCCCTCGGGCGCCGGAGCTGGAGCTTTCGGCTTCACTCTAGTCCTCCGGCCATAACGCCCCCACGCGTAGACGAACCCCAGGCCGAACCCCACGAGGTGCGCCAGATAGGCGACCCCCGGTCCCGACGTCTCCCGGCGCGCGGCCAGCCACTGCAGGGTCACCCAGAACGGCAGCGTCACCCACGCCGGGAAGCGCAGCGGGAGGAAGAAGAGAAAGGGGAACAGGCTCGTCACGCCCGCCCTGGGGAACAGGAGCAGGAACCCGCCGAGGACGGCGGAGATCGCTCCGGACGCGCCGACCAGCGACTGCTGTGAGCCGGCGTGCGCGCCCGCGTACGCCACCAGGGCGAGATACCCGCAGCCGACGTAGAAGAGGGCGAACTCGGCATGGCCCATGCGTTCCTCGACCATCGCCCCGAAGACGAAGAGGAACAGCATGTTGCCGAGGAGGTGCAGCCAGCTGCCGTGCACGAACAGGGCCGTGAGGGGAGTGAGGGCCGTGTCCGGCGCGCCGGTGAAGAGCTCGGCGGGCACGACACCCCAGCGGCGGAAATAGGCCCGCTGCGCGGCGAGCAACTCGTCGCCGGTGCCGTACACGGGGTTCAGGCCCGCCGCCGGACCGATCAGGAAGACCAGACAGCAGGCGGCGATCAGCCCGTACGTCACCGGCGCCGACTCGTTCCGTACGGTCCGGTCGAGCGGCTTCCGCGTCCCGGGTGCGGGCCGGGGCCCGAAGACATGTGCGCTCCACTTGCCGATCATGAGCAGAGCATGACGTAACGGGACCCACCCGCACAGACCGCCTCGCCGCCGAAGGGGTGCGCCGCCACCGCCCGAGCCACTCCCCGGGCGAACGGGCGGCGAGTACCGGTCAGGCCGTAGGGTTACGAGCCACACGCACCGGGTGTCCGGCGCGCGCATCACGGAGACTGGAAGAAGGAAGAGCAGCCACGATGACGGTTCCCCTGCCGACGGCCACGACCCGCTGGCGCTGCACGCTCTGCGGCAACCTCACGCGGTTCGACGTGACCCGCTCGTCCAAGGTCGTCGAGTACGTTCACCTGGACCTCGCCGGGGAGCCCAAGGTCGAGGAGCGCGAGGTGGTCAGTGAGACCATCGAGTCGGTCCGCTGCCGCTGGTGCAACGCCGTGGACCAGGTGGAACTCGTGGACAGGCCGGGCGCCGGCTCCTGACGGAGCCTGTCCCACGGACATTGGGGTGACGGATGGCGGAGACCGCAGGCGGGGGGCCGGGCGACGGCGCCGCTGAGGTGCTCGACCGTCCGCTGCCCGAAGGCGTGCGCCGACGCGTCGTACAGATCGTGTCGGACGGGTTCGGCGGCCTGACCGTCGGCGAACTGCCCCCGCAGCTCCGGCAGTACGCCCGGTTCGCCCCGAACCGCCGGCTGAAGTTCGCGGGCAACGCGATGGCGGCCGCGGTCGAGAGCGACACGCTTTTCAGACAGCGGATCGGGGAGCGGTTCAGAGAGGCCCACCCGGAGCTGGCCGATGCGCTGGACACCGGCGCCCCGCCGCCGGCCGCAGACCCGCTGGACGTGGCGGCCGCCGCGTACGTCCTGCGCCCCGCGGGCTGGGTGAAGCTGGTCGCCGCGGCCGGCGAGGAGGCCCAGCGGGCGGACGCCGAGCGGGCCGACGAGGAGAACCGCGCCGAGCTCGAACGGCTGCGCGCGCAGCTCGCCGAGGCCCGCGACCACACGAAGGCCGAGACGGAACGGCTGCGCCAGGAGCTGGAATCGGCCAAGAAGGACGCCGACTCCCTGCACCGCAAGCTCCGGGCGGCACTCAGCGACGTCAAGCGCGGCGAGGCCGCCCTGCGCAAGCTGAACGCCGAGATGGAGGCCCTGCGCGCCGAGGGGCACGCCCAGGTGTCCGCCGCCGAGAGCGAGACCCGGCGGCTGAAGGCCCGCCTCGGCGAGGCGGAGGCCGCCCTGGAGGCCACCCGGCGGGCGGCCCGCGAGGGACGCAGCGTCGAGGACATGCGCGTACGGCTGCTGCTGGACACCGTGCTGGACGCGGCCCAGGGCCTCAGACGGGAGCTGGCGCTGCCGCCGGTGTCCGTGCGGCCCGCCGAGACCGTGGACGCGGTCGAGCCGGGGCGGATGACCCCGAAGGACATCGCCGCCCGCGCGCTGTCCGAGAACGACCCGGCGATCCTGGACCAGTTGCTCGCGCTGCCGCAGGCGCATCTCGTCGTCGACGGCTACAACGTCACCAAGACCGGCTATCCGCAGATGCCCCTGGAGAAGCAGCGGCTGCGGCTCCTCGGCCAGCTGTCGCAACTCGCCGCGCAGACCGGCGCCGAGGTCACCTGTGTCTTCGACGGGGCCGAGCTGGCCGCGCCCGTGCTGCTGGCGCCGCCCCGCGGGGTGCGGGTGCTGTTCTCCAAGCCCGGCGTCACCGCCGACGAGTTGATCCGCCGGCTGGTGCGGGCCGAACCGCCGGGGCGGCCGGTCATCGTCGCCTCCACCGACCGCGAGGTGGCCGACGGCGTTGCGAAGTCGGGCGCCCGGCCGGTGGCTTCGGCGGTGCTCCTCAAACGGCTTTCCTGACTCTTCGATCACTTACGCGGCAAGCGCAACGTACAGCCGTTATGACCGAATTGACGGAACTGTTGCGCAACGTAGCGTCAAGCGAGCACTACTGCATGTGTGTTGCGTGTAAATAGTGCCCCGTGGGATGGGATTTTTCCTGCGGGGGATTTGAAGTGATCACCATGAGGTCACTAGGGTCTGGGCTCAAACCTCTGGACGGGTGATCGTTGCCGCCGGTCCCCCTCGGGCGATCGCTCACAAGAAGGAGTTCACCTACCGTGGCGTCCCACCGTCGACCGAAGCAGCCGAGCCGTGCGCGAGTGAGCGTGCTCACCACCGCCGCCGCCGCTGCCGTGGCACTGACCTCGCAGGCGGCCAACGCCGCCCCCAGCGACAAGCCGAGCAAGGAAGAGGTCAAGGCCAAGGTCGACGCTCTCTACGAAGATGCGGGCCGGGCCACCGACAAGTACAACGGTGCCAAGGAGAAGCAGGAGAAGCTCCAGAAGGAGATCTCCACCATCCAGGACAACGTCGCCCGCGGCCAGGAGGAGCTCAACAAGCTCCGGGAGGGCATAGGCCAGGCGGCCAGTGCCCAGTACCGCACGGGCGGCATCGACTCCTCGATCCAGCTCTTCCTCTCCGCCGACCCCGACGACTACCTGGACAAGGCCGCCACGCTGGACCAGTTGAGCAGCCAGCAGGTCGAGGCGCTCAAGAAGATCCAGGAGAAGCAGCGGGCGCTCGCCCAGCAGCGCCAGGAAGCGGCCGAGAAGCTCGAGGACCTCGCCGAGACCCGCGAGACCCTGGGCAAGAAGAAGAAGGAATACCAGAGCAAGCTCGCCGCGGCGCAGAAGCTGCTCAACACCCTGACCGCCCAGGAGCGGGCCGACCTCGCCGAGGACGAGCAGCGCGCCAGCCGCGATGCCGGCGAGCGCGTCCAGCTCGGCAACGAGGTGCCCGCCTCCGACCGCGCCGCCGCCGCCCTCGCCGCCGCCGACACCCAGCTCGGCAAGCCGTACGTCTCCGGAGGCAGCGGCCCCAACTCCTACGACTGCTCCGGCCTCACGCAGTGGGCGTACGCCCAGGTCGGTGTGTCGATCTCCCGGACCACGTACACCCAGCAGAACGACGGCACGAAGATCGGCCGCAGCCAGCTCATGCCGGGCGACCTGGTGTTCTTCAACAACCTGGGCCACGTCGGCCTCTACGCCGGCAACAACACGGTCATCCACGCCCCCTACCCGGGCAAGGTCGTCCGCTACGAGTCGATGGACACCATCGGTTCCTTCCAGTTCGGTGTCCGGGTCATCTGACACCGCCCCACGGCTCGAACGAGGCCGGTTGTTCACTGACAGTGACAACCGGCCTCTTTCTGTCTCAAGATCAGGACACCGGACCGCCCGAACGGGCGAATTCCCCCACCTCGTGCTGACCCCGTGCCCCGCCGGTGACCTGCGCCCCGGGCGGGACATCACGCTCTGTGTCCGCGGAGGTCTTTGGCTGTGACCGGGTGGCGCGGCTACTGTCGGCCGCGCCTTCCTCACCCGCTGTGAGAACACCCCGGAAAGGGTGTGCCGCGAAGCGGCGCCGGGGGAGGGTCCTGTCCGCCGTCGAAGGGAGTGCGGCTTCCCGTGGGGTCCCACAGTCGCCTTGTACCGTCCGGGTTCGACCGGGGCGCAGTCGCCGCCCTGGGCGTGCTGTCCGCCGCGGCCACCGCTCTCGGCGCCTTCCCCGTCCAGCAGGCCGCCGCCGAGCCGCACGACACCACCCGCGCCGAGGTGGACCGGCTGTACGAGCAGGCCGAACGGGCCACCGAGGCGTACAACAGGGCCGACGAGCGCGCCGACGAGCTGCGCGACCAGGTCGGTGCCGCCCAGGACGCCATCGCCCGCAAGCAGGACCGCGTCAACACCATGCGGGAGGCCCTCGGTGCTCTCGCCGGCGCGCAGTACCGTGCGGGCGCCGTCGACCCGTCGCTCGCCCTGCTGTTCTCCGCCGAACCGGACGAGTACCTCGCCAAGGCCTCCGCGCTCGACCGGATCAGCACCCATCAGGCCGGCGAACTCCACGAACTCCGGCAGGCCATGCGGGACCTCGCCCAGCAGCGCCAGGAGGCCACCGGCAAGCTCGCCGAGCTGGAGAAGAGCCGCAAGGCCGTCGCCGCGCACAAGCGGACCGTCGAGCAGAAGCTCGCCAGGGCCCGCGAACTCCTCAACTCCCTCCCCGCCGCGGAGCGTGCCGCGTACGACCGCGCCTCCCGCTCCGGCCGCACGGCGATGGAGCGGGAGACCCCCGGCCCCGCCGGCGCCGTCGCCCCCGACACCCGTGCCGCGGCCGCCCTCTCCGCGGCCCGCTCCGCCCTCGGCAAGCCCTACATCTGGGGCTCGGCCGGCCCCCACGGCTTCGACTGCTCGGGTCTGATGGTCTGGTCGTACGCCCAGGCCGGAGTCGCGCTCCCGCGCACCTCGCAGGCCCAGCGGTACGCGGGCACCCAGGTCCCGCTCTCCCAGGCCCGGCCCGGGGACCTGGTCACGTACCGCTCCGACGCCAGCCATGTCGGTATGTACGCGGGCAACGGCCAGGTCATTCACGCCCCCTACCCGGGCGCCCCCGTCCGCTACGACCCCGTCGGCATGATGCCGATCGCCTCGGTCACCCGCCCCTGACCGGCGCCGTCGCCCCGACCGCCGTACGGCGTCCGGGCCCGGCCGCCCTGCCACAGGGGGGCCGGGCCGCCGTACGATCGGGAACGTGGCTGGTCGAAGGCGTGCGCTCGCGGGAGGCGCGGGAGTCTGTCTGACCCTGACCCTGCTCGCCGGCTGCGGCGGCGCGGCACCGGACTCCGCGCGCGCCGACGTCGAGGCGATGCTCGACCGGCGGGCGACGGCGGTCCTGGAACGGGACGCGGCCGCGTACCGGGCCACCGAGCAGCCGGCCGAGCACAGGAGCGGCCAACGGGCCACGGGCGAAGCCGAGTTCGCCAACCTCCGCGATCTGCCGCTGGCCTCCTGGTCGTACGACCTCACCGGCTTCCGGCGCTCCGGCGACCGGGCCACCGCCGAGGCCGCCCTGCGCTACCGGATACGCGGCTACGACAAGGCGCCCGTCACCGCCGTACGGACGCTGGCCCTGACCCGGGACGCCGAAGGCCGCTGGCGGATCGCCTCCGACGAGCCGTCCGACAAGGGCACCGAACAGCTGTGGGAGCAGGGGCCGGTACGGGCCATTCGCGGTGAGCGGAGTCTGGTGCTGGGGGTGGGGCGGTCGGAGGCGAACCTGCGGGAGTACGCGCGGCTGGCGGACCGGGCCGTGCCCGCCGTGACCGAGGCGTGGGGCGAGGACTGGGCGCGGCGGGTCGTCGTCCTCGTACCGAGGTCGCTGGAGGAGATGGCGGGGCTGCTGGGGGCGCCCGCGTCCGGCTACCGGGGGATAGCCGCCGTCACCACGGGGGAGGCGGGAGGCTCCGCCAGGGCGCCCGCGGACCGCGTCATCGTCAATCCCGACGCCTACGCCGGGCTCGGCGCGTTCGGCAAGCAGGTCGTCCTCACCCATGAGACGACCCATGTCGCCACCCGGGCCCACACCGGCGCCGCCACGCCCCTGTGGCTCTCCGAGGGGTACGCCGACTGGGTCGGCTACCGGGCGACCGGCCGTACCGCGCCGGAGGTGGCCCCGGAACTGCGGCGGGCGGTGGCGCAGGGACGGGTCCCCGACGCGCTGCCCGTGGACGCCGACTTCGGGTTCACCGAGGACTCCGGCCGGCTCGCCCGCGCCTACGAGGGCGGCTGGCTGGCCTGCCGGCTGATCGCGGACCGCTGGGGCGAGGCGCGGCTCGACGAGTTCTACCGCGCCGTCGGCGCCCACGGAAAGCGCGCCGGAGCGGTGGAGGGTGCCCTGGAGGACGTCCTGGGCACCGACCTCGCCGCGTTCACGGCGCAGTGGCAGGACTACGTACGGGCGCAGCTCCGCTGAGGGACGGCGCCTATCCGCGTGGGATCCCGGCCGCGTCGACCGCCTCGGTGCCTTCGCGGCGCATCCGGTCCACGCCCCAGGCGCCGAGCGGTTCCAGCGCCCGGTTGAGTGTCCGCCCGTCGTCGGTCAGGGAGTACTCCACCCGAGGCGGCACCTCGGCGTAGACCTCCCGGTGCACGAGACCGTCCTCCTCCAGCTCACGCAGGTGCTGCGTCAGCATCTTCTCGCTCACGCCCGGCATCCCCCGACGGAGCTCGGCGAAGCGGCGTACGCCGTGGGTCTCCAGTTCCCAGAGGATGAAGCCCTTCCACTTGCCGCTCAGTACGTCGAACGCGGCGTCGATGCCGCAGATGTACGGCCCCCGTCTCGGCGCCCTCGCCATCACCGATCCCCCTTACGGAAAGGTAAGTACCGCAGAAATTAGTAGGTACTTCCGAGAGTAGTGGTGCTGTTCGAGCATGGAGGGGTGAACGCACACCAGAACCCCCCTGCCGGCAAGGACAGTTCGGTCACCGTGGTCGGGCTCGGCCCGATGGGGCAGGCCATGACCCGCGCCCTGCTCGCCGCCGGCCACCCGGTCACCGTCTGGAACCGCACGGCCTCCCGTGCCGAGGGCGTCGTCGCCGACGGCGCGACGCTCGCCGCGACGCCCGGCGAGGCGGTCGAGGCGAGTGACCTCGTGATCCTCAGCCTCACCGACTACCGCGCGATGTACGACATCCTCGACGGCGCCACCGCGTCCCTTTCCGGCCGGGCGCTGGTCAACCTCAGCTCCGACACCCCCGACCGCACACGCGAGGCGGCGGCGTGGGCCGCGGGCCACGGCGCCGCGTTCCTCACCGGAGGCGTCATGGTCCCCGCGCCGATGGTCGGCACGGAGGCATCCCAGGTCTACTACAGCGGTGACGGCCCGGTGTTCGAACGCCACCGTGGGGTGCTGACCCGGCTGGGGACACCGAGGTACCTGGGCGAGGACCCGGGCCTCGCCCAGCTGATGTACCAGGCCCAGCTCGCCGTGTTCCTCACCACCTTGTCCGGGCTGATGCACGCCACCGCGATGCTGGGTACGGCGGGGACACCGGCCAAGGACGCGCTGCCGGAGCTGCTCTCCTTCACCGACTCGATCGGCGCCATGCTGAGGGCCGGCGAGGAGCACCCCGGTGCCGCGCTCGACGCCGGGGAGCATCCGGGCGAGCTCAGCACGGTCACCATGATGGGCGCGACGGCCGACCACATCGTCGAGACCAGCACGTCGCTCGGCCTCGACCTCGCGCTTCCCCTGGCCGTGCAGGCCCACTACCGGCGCGCGATCGAGAACGGACACGGCGGCGACAACTGGACCCGCATCATCGACGGCATCCGGGGCCGCGGCTGACGCCGCCGCCCCGGGCGCGCTCAGGAGTTCAGCGGCTCCTTGGCGGGGGTGGTCCCTCCGGGGAGCACCGCCCGGCGCGGGCGCGGGACCGTGCCCCGCCACAGCTCCAGGGCGGCGACCAGGGTGGCCAGCACCAGCAAGCCGTTGCGGACGAAGAGGAGGGTGATGCCCAGCCAGTCGCTCATGACCACATGGGCGAACCAGAGGGGGAACTCCAGCACGGTCACGAAGGACGCCATCAGGACCAGGGCGGCGGGCCACAGCATGCGACCGGCCCGGAAGCAGAGGCAGACGGCCGCGAGACCCACCAGCCACACCATGTACTGCGGGCTGATCACCCTGCTGGTCGTCGTGAACATCAGCACCGCGGTGAACGCGGCGTCCGCGAGGGTGTGCGGGGCGAACCGCCGGGCCCGCACCCGCCACAGCAGAAGCCAGGCGAAGGCCACCCCGCTGAGCAGCAGGGCGGCGTTGCTCACGAGGTCGACATGGGCGCCGAGGAACTCCACGGAGCCGTAGTTGAGCATTACCTGGCCGTCCCAGCCGAAGTGCCGGGCGACGTGGAAGACGAGGGCGCCCAGCGACTCCACCTCGGTGCCCCGGTCGCGCTGGAAGGTCAGGAACGCGAAGGCGCCGGGCATGGCGGCGGCGAGGACGAGCGAGAGGCCCGCCGCCGTGGCCGCCGCGGAGAGCCATGCCGTGCGGCCGCGGGCCCCCAGGAGCAGCAGCACCGGCCACACCTTCAGCAGGGCCGCGAAGGCCGTGAGCGCACCCATCACCCGCGGACGGCGACTGCCGGCGAGGAGCGCGGCGACCGCCACCGCCGTCACCATCACGTCGTAACGGGCGTACACCGTCGGGCCGATCAGCGGCAGACCCACCGCCCACACCCAGGCGCCGCGCCGGGTCCGGCCCGGCCGGCCGCCGGTGTACAGGAGCAGGGCGAGCACCGCCAGGTCGGCGAGGAAGGCGAGGACGAAGAACGCGGAGGCGTACTCCAGGAAGGGCAGCAGCGCGGGGGAGAGGATCGCGAGGGCGGCGGCCGGCGGGTACTGCCACGTCACGTCGTCCAGGGGGTACGTTCCGGTGCGCAGGGTGCCGTACCAGCCCTGGTAGATGACCGACACGTCGGTGGTGACGTCCGGGCCGGGGAACACCCACACCTTGAAGACGAACAGCAGCAGGACCAGCCTGGTCGCGCCCCAGACCGCGATCAGGCCGAACGAGGGCCGTCGTGTGCCCGCCATGTCCACCTGAGCCATTCCGATGCCCCTGTCCGAAGTGCCGCGGCGCCCGGCGTGTCGTTTCCGCGCGGGGTCCCCCCCACGATTCTGCGGGGTGGGGCCACATGATCTCCCGTCGGGCTGTGAGACGACGGCGAAGCCCGGCCGGATCCCGTGAGAACCGCCTCGCGGCGGCGGCCCCGAGCCGGTTCGGTAGGGTCGGCGGCGATGCACAAGACCCTGATCGTGACCAACGACTTCCCGCCCCGGCCCGGCGGCATCCAGGCGTTCCTGCACAACATGGCGCTGCGGCTGGACCCCGAGAAGGTCGTCGTCTACGCCTCGACCTGGAAGCGGAGCCGGGAGGGCGTCGAGGCGACCGCCGCCTTCGACGCCGAGCAGCCCTTCACCGTCGTACGCGACCGCACCACGATGCTGCTGCCGACGCCCGGCGCCACGCGGACGGCCGTGCGGCTGCTGCGCGAGCACGGCTGCACCTCGGTGTGGTTCGGGGCGGCGGCCCCGCTCGGCCTGATGGCCCCGGCGCTGCGCAAAGCGGGCGCCCGCCGGCTGGTCGCCACCACGCACGGGCACGAGGCGGGCTGGGCGCAGCTGCCCGCCGCCCGGCAGCTGCTGCGGCGGATCGGCGAGGGCACGGACACGATCACCTACCTCGGCGAGTACACGCGCTCCCGGATCGCCACGGCGCTCACCCCCGAGGCCGCCGGACGTATGGTCCAGCTGCCGCCCGGTGTGGACGAGAAGACCTTCCACCCGGGCTCCGGCGGCGACGAGGTCCGCGCCCGGCTCGGGCTCACCGACCGGCCGGTGGTGGTGTGCGTCTCCCGGCTGGTGCCCCGCAAGGGCCAGGACACCCTGATCCGGGCGATGCCGGCCATCCTCGCCAAGGAGCCGGACGCGGTGCTGCTGATCGTCGGCGGCGGGCCGCACGAGAAGGAGCTGCGCCGGCTGGCCGAGGAGACCGGGGTCGCCGGGTCGGTCCGCTTCACCGGCGCCGTCCCCTGGTCCGAACTGCCCGCCCACTACGGCGCGGGCGACGTCTTCGCCATGCCGTGCCGCACGCGGCGGGGCGGACTGGACGTGGAGGGCCTCGGCATCGTCTATCTGGAGGCCTCCGCCACCGGCCTCCCCGTCGTCGCCGGTGACTCCGGCGGCGCCCCCGACGCCGTGCTCGACGGCGAGACCGGCTGGGTCGTCCGGGGCCGCCACCCGGAGGAGGTCGCGGACCGCGTCGTCACCCTGCTCGGCGACCCCGAGCTGCGTCGCCGTATGGGGGAGCGGGGACGGGAGTGGGTGGAGGAACGGTGGCGGTGGGACACGTTGGCCGAAAAGCTGGAGTTGTTGCTGTAGGGGCAAAAGGGGCATCCAGTATCTCTGGTGGGAATGGGGGCGTCCGCCGATCCTGTGTGCATGACAGAGAAACTGACGCAACATCACCTTTCTCGCCGCCGCCTCCTCGGACTGGCCGCCCTCCAGACGGCCGCCGCCCTCGGCCTCACCCGAGTCGGTCTCCAGTCGGCGCACGCCGCCGAACCCGACGCCGTCGACCACTCCCCGGCGATCGTGATCGGTTCGGGCTACGGCGCAGCCGTGGCCGCCCTGCGCCTCGGGCAGGCCGGCATCCGCACCGTCGTCCTGGAGATGGGCCGCCTGTGGAACACGGCCGGCCCGGACGGCAAGGTCTTCTGTTCGACCAGGGAACCGGACAGCAGGTCCATGTGGTTCAAGACCCGCACGGAGGCCCCGCTCTCCACGTTCCTCTGGCTGGACGTCGTCAACAGGGACATCAGCCCCTACCCCGGCGTCCTGGACCGGGTCCGCTACGCCGGCATGTCGGTCTTCCTGGGCCGCGGTGTCGGCGGCGGCTCCCTCGTCAACGGCAGCATGGCCGTCACCCCCCTCCAGTCGTACTTCGCCGAGCAGTTCCCCACCGTCGACACCGCCGAGATGTACGGCACGTACTTCCCGCGCGCCCGCGCCATGCTCGGCGTCAACACCGTCGACCCGGCGTGGTTCGAGTCCACCGAGTGGTACCGCTTCAGCCGGGTCTCCCGTGCCCACGCCCACAAGGCCGGGCTGCGGACCACCTTCGTGCCGAGCGTCTACGACTTCGGGTACATGCAGCGCGAGGCGGCCGGCACGGCGACGAAGTCGGCCCTCGCCGGGGAGGTCATCTACGGCAACAACCACGGCAAGAAGAGCCTCGACAAGACGTATCTCGCCGCCGCCCTCGGCACCGGCAACGTCACCGTCCACACCATGGAGCGGGCCAGGGGCATCCGCAGGGAGGGCGACGGGACGTACGTCGTCACCGTCGACCGCGTCGACGACACGGGCACGGTCGTCGAGACCAAGGAGTACGGCTGCACCTACCTCTTCCTCGGCGCGGGGAGCGTCGGCACCTCCGAACTCCTCGTCCGGGCACGGGCGAAGGGCACCCTGCCCGCGCTGAACGCGAGCGTCGGCTCCGGCTGGGGCACCAACGGCAACGTGATGCTCGGCCGCGCCAACCACCTCTGGGACACGGTCGGGGCGAACCAGTCGACCATGCCGGTGCTGGGCATCGACGACTGGGCCAACACAGCCAACCCCGTCTTCGCCGAGATAGCCCCGCTGCCCACCGGTCTTGAGCACTGGGTCAGCCTCTACCTCGCCCTCACCAAGAACCCCGAGCGCGCGTCGTTCACCTACGACGCCGCGAGCGACTCGGCGAAGCTCGGGTGGAGCGCCGCCCAGAGCGCGGTCTCCGTCTCCATGGCCAAGAAGCTCTTCGACCGGATCAACTCGGCCAACGGCACGATCTACCGGTACGACCTGTTCGGCTCGTCCAACAAGGTGTTCGCCGACGACTTCACCTACCACCCGCTGGGCGGTTGCGTGCTGGGGAAGGCGACGGACGACTACGGGAGGGTGAAGGGCTACTCGAAGCTCTACGTCACCGACGGCTCGCTGGTGCCCGGCTCGATCGGCGTCAACCCGTTCGTCACGATCACCGCGCTCGCCGAACGCACGATGGCGCGGGTCCTCACCGAGGACACCGCGCCATAGCCGCACATCCGGGGCGTCCTACTTCGCGTAGATCGCCTCGATCTCGTCCGCGAAGTCCTTCGCCACCACGTTTCGCTTGAGCTTCAGGGACGGCGTCAGGTGGCCCGAGTCCTCCGTGAACTGGGAGGAGAGAATGCGGAACTTCCGCACCGATTCCGCCTTCGACACCGCGGCGTTGCCGTCGTCGATCGCGGCCTGGATGGCCGCGTTCAGATCGGCGTCCGCGCTCAGCGACGCCGCGGTGGACCCCGCCGGCTTGCCGTGCTCGGCGGCCCAACGGCCCAGGAACTCCTCGTCGATGGTGACCAGCGCGCCCACGAACGGACGCCCGTCGCCGACCACCATGCACTCCGCGACCAGCGCGTGCGCCCGGATCCGGTCCTCGATCACGGCCGGGGCGACGTTCTTGCCGCCCGCGGTGACGATGATCTCCTTCTTGCGGCCGGTGATCCGGAGATAGCCGTCCTCGTCGAGGGTGCCGATGTCACCGGTGTGGAACCAGCCGTCGGCCAGCGCCTCCGCGGTCGCGCCCGGGTTGTTCCAGTACTCCTTGAACAGGTGGTCGCCGTGCAGCAGCACCTCCCCGTCGTCCGCGATGCGCACGACGGAACCCGGCAGCGGCTGCCCGACCGTACCGATCTTCTGCCGGTCCCAGGGGTTGAACGCCGTCGCCGCGCAGGACTCCGTCAGGCCGTACCCCTCCAGGACCGTGAAGCCGATGCCGCGGAAGAAGTGCCCGAGGCGCTCGCCCAGCGGGGCGCCGCCGGAGATCGCGTACTCGCCCTTGCCGCCGAGCACCGCCCGCAGCTTGCCGTAGACGAGCTTGTCGAACACCTTGTGCTTGATCTTCAGCCCGAGGGCCGGGCCCGACGGGGTGTCCAGCGCCTTGCTGTACGCGATCGCCGTGTCCGCCGCCCTGTCGAAGATCTTGCCCTTGCCGTCGGCCTGCGCCTTGGCCCGGGCGGAGTTGTAGACCTTCTCGAAGACCCGCGGCACACCGAGGATCAGCGTCGGCCGGAAGGAGGCCAGCTCGTCCGTGAGGTTCTTGATGTCCGGCACGGTGCCCAGCTTGATCGGCGCCATCATCGGCGCGATCTGCACCAGGCGGCCGAAGACATGCGCGAGCGGGAGGAAGAGCAGCACACTGCATTCGCCCGTGCGGAACAGGGGCCGCAGCCGCTCCACGACGTTGCCGCACTCGGCGAAGAAGCTGCGGTGGGTGAGGACGCAGCCCTTCGGGCGGCCCGTCGTGCCGGACGTGTAGACGATCGTCGCCGGGTCGTCCGCCTTCGCCAGCGAGCTGCGCTCCTCGACGGCCGCGTCGGTGACGTCCTGGCCGAGTCGCCCGAGCTCCTCGACGCCGCCGCCCTCGATCTGCCACACGTGCTTGAGCGCGGGCAGCCGGTGGCGCACCGACTCCACGGCGGCCGTGTGCGCGTCCAGCTCCACGATCATGGCGGTGGCGCCCGAGTCGGAGAGGATCCACTCCACCTGCTCCGGCGAACTGGTCTCGTACACCGGCACGGTGACCGCGCCGGCCGACCAGATGGCGAAGTCCAGCAGGGTCCACTCGTACCGCGTACGGGACATCAGGCCGACCCGGTCGCCCGGCTGCACTCCGGCGGCGATGAGCCCCTTCGCGGCCGCCCGTACCTCGGCGAGGAACCGGACCGCGTCGACGTCCTGCCAGACACCGTCCACCTTGCGGGCGATGACGGCGACATCGGGATGCTGCGCGGCGTTTCTGCGGACGATGTCGGTCAGGTTGCCGTCCGCAGGGACCTCGTACAAAGCCGGAAGGCTGAACTCGCGCAAGACTGCTGCTCCTCATAGGGCGCCGGCGCCACGACGTACGCGTGTGATGCGACGGTGCGGTCCAAGGCTGGGGCTAGTGCCCAGGTCCCACTTGGTTCCTCACTGGTTGAAAACCTGAGCACGACTGGACTGCCCGGACGTTACCCGCCGGTATGGCTTCTCCGCGAGGGGGGTGCGGGGAGATGTTTTCCGCGTCACACGTATGGGTTCTCCGGGAACAATAATCCCCACACTTACTGACTGGCCAGTAACCGCAGGTTCGATCGACTCTGTTCACCTATGCCGCACCCGCCTACGCTTGATCGTCATGGCACCCACACGAGGCGGCAACCGCGGGACGCGTATTCATGTGGTCAGTGACGTGCACGGCAACGCGCGCGACCTGGCCCGGGCCGGCGAGGGTGCCGACGCCCTGGTGTGCCTCGGCGACCTGGTCCTCTTCCTCGACTACGCCGACCACTCGCGCGGGATCTTCCCGGATCTCTTCGGCCCCGAGAACGCCACGCGGCTCGTCGAACTGCGCACCGCCCGGCGCTTCGAGGAGGCCCGCGAACTGGGCGCCCGGCTCTGGGCGGGCATCGGCCAGGACCGCTCCGCCGTGATCGAGAAGGCCGTGCGCAAGCAGTACGCCGAGCTGTTCGCGGCGTTCCCGGAACCGACGTACGCCACCTACGGCAATGTCGACATGCCGAGACTGTGGTCCGAGTACGCGGGCCGGGGCACGACCGTGCTGGACGGCGAGCGGGTGGAGATCGGGGGGTGGGTCTTCGGGTTCGTGGGCGGCGGACTGCGCACCCCCATGCGCACGCCGTACGAGATCGGCGACGAGGAGTACGCCGCGAAGATCGAGGCCGTGGGAGAGGTGGACGTGCTGTGCACCCACATCCCGCCCGAAGTGCCCGAGCTGGTGTACGACACGGTCGCGCGCAGGTTCGAGCGGGGGAGCCGGGCGCTGCTGGAGGCGATCCGCCGGACCCGGCCGCGGTATTCGCTGTTCGGGCACGTCCACCAGCCGCTGGCGCGGCGGATGCGGATCGGGGCGACCGAGTGCGTCAACGTGGGGCACTTCGCCGGGAGCGGTAAGCCATGGGCGTTGGAGTGGTGAGTCCGCACGCGCGGTAGCCTTCACGCTGCACATACGTGCGCACCCACCTCCCTCACCGGACCGTCTCTGGAGGAGCCACGGCGATGGCGGAATTCACCAGTTCGAGCATCACGATCGAGGCTGCGGCGGCCGATGTCATGGGAGTGATCGCCGACTTCGCCCGCTACCCGGACTGGACGGGTGAGGTGAAGGAGGCGGAGGTCCTGAAGACCGACGACCAGGGGCGCGCCGAGCAGGTGCGGCTCGTCATGGACGCCGGGGCGATCAAGGACGACCAGACACTGGCGTACACGTGGACCGGGGCGAACGAGGTGTCCTGGACGCTGGTCAGGTCGCAGATGCTGCGCTCGCTCGACGGGACGTACATCCTCAAGCCGGTGAGTGACTCGGTGACCGAGGTGACGTACCAGCTGACCGTGGACGTGAAGATCCCGATGCTCGGGATGATCAAGCGGAAGGCCGAGAAGGTCATCATCGACCGGGCGCTGGCCGGGCTGAAGAAGCGGGTGGAGTCGGGAGCCTGAGCCGCCTGGCCACCCGCCCGCCCCGCCACGGTGACAAGGGTGCCGTTCGAGCGCCCAACGGGGCGGCGGGGCGCGTGTGTTCGCGGTCGCGGGTGGGCGCGGTGGCACCCGGTTCGCGCGGTGAGCGGAATCCCCGCCCCCGCCCCGGTGGGTTACCGTTCAGCCCCATGCGCACCATCCTGATCACCGGGCAAGGCGGCAGTGGCCGTACGACGGTCGCCGCGGCCACGGCGGTGGCGGCGGCTCGGGAGGGCTGCCGCACGCTCGTGCTGAGCGCCGACCGGACGGACAGCCTCGGGGCGGTGCTGGGCACCCCCACCGGCGCGGAGCCCGTGCGGGTCGGCCCGGAGCTCACCGCGTGGCGGCCCGACGCCGCCGCCGGCTTCCGCGAGGACCTCGTCGCCTTCCAGGAGCGCGCCGCCTCCGTGCTGGACCTGCTGGGGGCGGGCCGGCTGGACGCCGAGGAACTCACCCCGCTGCCCGGCGCCGAGGAGCTGGCCCTCCTGCGCGCGCTCCGCGACGCCGCGCTGTCCGAGGCGTACGACCTGCTCGTCGTCGATCTGCCGCCTGCCCCGCAGGCGCTCGCGCTGCTCGCCCTGCCGGAGGAACTGCGCCGCTACCTGCGGCGGTTGCTGCCTGCCGAACGCCAGGCGGCCCGCGCCCTGCGACCGGTGCTCGGCCGGCTGGCCGGGGTGCCGATGCCCGCGGAGTGGCTGTACGAGACGGCCGGCCGCTGGGACGTCGAGCTGGCCGCCGTCGCCGCGGTCGTCGACGACCCGGACACGACCGTGCGACTGGTCGCCGAGCCCGGCCCGGCCGGCGACGACCACATCCGGGTCGCGAGCGTGGGCCTCGCCCTGCGCGGCCTCCCCGTGGACGCGCTGGTCGCCAACCGGGTCCTGCCCGAGGACACCTCGGACACCTGGCTCGCGGGCCTCGTCGCCCAGCAGGACAAGACGCTGTCGGAGTGGCGGGCCACCCACCCCGTGCGGGAGGTCGCCCACCTCGGCCGCGACCCGCGCGGCACCGACGACCTCACCGCCCTCGACGTACCCCCTGCGGGTGACAGGCCCGCCCCGGTCGAGTGGCCCGTCACCGACCGGCTCGCCGACGACGGCGTGCTCGTCTGGCACATCCCGCTGCCCGGCGCCACACGCGACGAACTGGACCTCATCCGACGCGGCGACGAGCTGGTCGTCACCGCCGGGCAGTTCCGGCGCATCGTGCCGCTGCCCTCGGCGCTGCGCCGCTGCACGGTCGACGGGGCCGCCCTGCGGGACGGCGAGCTGAGGATCCGCTTCGCACCGGACCCCCGCTTGTGGCCCCGGACCCGGTGAACCGCATACCCCCGTTCGGGTAACGTCGAAGGTACGAAACGTAGGCAGGAGTCCGCCATGAGCGAAGAGCGCCCCACGTCCGATGCCGCTCGTCAGGACGCGGCCGGCCAGGCCGGTGCGGACGAGTACGAGGTGCGGGCGACGGACGCCGACGCCTGGGCCACCGCGTGCGAGGAGGACCTCGCCGCGGAGAAGGCCCGCCGCCGCGCGCAGTACGGGCCGCCGCCGGGCTCGGCCGCCGAGGAGCTGCGCAAGCTGGTCGACACCGTCGCCGACAAGCTGTCCGGACTCCAGTCACCGCTGCTCGGCGCGGTGGCGGGGGGAGCGGCCCAGCAGATGGTGAGCCAGGTCGTCCGGCAGGCCAGGGCCGCCGTCGAACCCGTCATCGAACGCAACCCGGACGTCTTCGACCACCTCGCCGCCGCCGGCAACGAACTCCTCGCCGCGTACCGCTCCGCCGTCGAGGCCCAGGAACGCCGCTGGACCACCCGTGACACCGCCCACCGGGAACACCGCGACGAGGACGACGGCCCGGGCCCCGGGGAACGCATCGACCTGGACTGACGCAGGGCTGTCCGCCCGGCGGACGACGGGAGCCCCGGTGCTGGGCCCTCGGGTACGGTTGGCCGTAGCGGGGCTCGACCGAAACTGAGGGATTCATGGGACTCACCATCGGCGTCGACATCGGCGGTACCAAGATCGCGGCCGGTGTGGTCGACGAGGAAGGCAACATCCTCTCGACCCACAAGGTGCCGACCCCGGGTACGCCCGAGGCGATCGTGGACGCCATCGCCGCCGCCGTCGAGGGCGCGCGAGCCGGACACGAGATCGTCGGTGTCGGCATCGGCGCTGCCGGTTACGTCGACCGCCAGCGCTCCACGGTCTACTTCGCCCCCAACATCGACTGGCGCAACGAGCCGTTGAAGGAGAAGGTCGAGGCCCGCGTGGGCCTGCCCGTCGTCGTCGAGAACGACGCCAACGCGGCCGCGTGGGGCGAGTACAAGTTCGGCGCGGGCAAGGGCCACCGCAACGTCATCTGCATCACTCTCGGCACCGGCCTCGGCGGCGGCATCATCATCGGCAACAAGCTGCGCCGTGGGCACTACGGCGTGGCCGCCGAGTTCGGCCACATCCGGATGGTGCCCGACGGCCTGCTGTGCGGCTGCGGCAGCCAGGGCTGCTGGGAGCAGTACGCGTCGGGGCGTGCGCTGGTGAGATACGCCAAGCAGCGCGCCAACGCCACCCCCGAGAACGCCGAGATCCTTCTCGGCCTCGGCGACGGCAGCCCCGACGGCATCGAGGGCAAGCACATCTCCATGGCCGCCCGCCAGGGCGACCCCGTCGCCGTCGACTCCTACCGTGAGCTGGCCCGCTGGGCCGGCGCCGGTCTCGCCGACCTCGCCTCCCTCTTCGACCCGTCGGCGTTCATCGTGGGCGGCGGACTGTCCGACGAGGGCGAGCTGGTCCTCGACCCCATCCGCAAGTCGTACAAGCGCTGGCTGGTCGGCGGCAACTGGCGCCCGGTCGCCCAGGTCATCGCCGCCCGGCTGGGCAACGAGGCCGGGCTGGTGGGCGCGGCCGACCTGGCGAGAGAACCCGACCCGATCATGTGACACGCGGTCGGCGGCGGCCCCGCGCCCCGGAAGGGGCGCGGGGCCGTATCCATGTGCGGCTCCGCCGCGTGGGCGCGACGAGCCACGAACCACCCGCGGCCCCAAACGGACAAATACCCCCGAGTGCTCGGCGTATCTTGATCCCCATGGCGACGAACCCGCTGCCCAACTCCCGCACGAACCCCGACGGTTCGGCGACCGTCCGCGTCCTCAGCTACAACATCCGCTCCATGCGGGACGATACCGACGCCCTCGCCCGAGTGATCAGGGCCTGCGCCCCCGACCTGGTCCTCGTCCAGGAGGCCCCCCGCTTCTTCCGCTGGCGCAAGAAGCTCGCGCGGCTGGCCGCGGCCTGTGACCTCGTCACCCTCTCCGGCGGTGCCACCGCCTCGGGTCCTGCCCTGCTGTGCGGTCTGCGGGCCACCGTCGAACACACCGAGGACGTCCTGCTGCCCCTCACGCCCGGCCTGCACCGACGGGGCTTCGCCACGGCGGTGGTCCGCTTCGGCCGCGCCCGCCTCGGTGTCCTGTCCTGCCATCTCTCCCTGCAGAAGGACGAGCGGTACGAGCAGGGCGGCATGCTCCTCGACCGGCTGGCCGCCATGGGCGTCGAGCACGCCGTCGCGGGCGGCGACCTCAACGAACGCCCGGAGGGCCGCACCTTCCGGCGCCTGGCCGGCGCACTCCAGGACTGCTGGGCCACCGCGCCCTGGGGCGGCGAGTACACCTCCACCCCGGTCGATCCCCATCAGCGCATCGACGCCGTCCTGGCCACGCCCGGCATCGAGGTCCTCGGCTGCGGTGTGCCGGCCGGCCTGCCGGGGATCAGCCGGGACGACCTGAGGGCGGCGACGGACCACCTTCCGGTGCTTGCCGCCCTCACCGTACCCGCCGCGTCGTCCTGAGAGTCGTCCCGCGATCCCCGGCGGGCGCGCGACGCCGGGGATCGCGGGACGACCCTCAGCCGACGGCCACCGCCGGCGTCCCTTCCGGTCCGGGACACCCCGACGCCCGGCGGCAGCCCGAGCGCCGCGTACGCCGCCGGGCTCAGGAGAACGCTCCGAGGGCGGGCCCTCGTACGCCGGCGGGGCTCAGACGACCGCGCCCCGCCCCGGATCGTCGTCGTCCTCGCCGTCGGACTTCATCCGCATCACCAGCGTGGCGAAACCGCCGAGGAAGCCGCCGATGCCGAGGGTGGTCAGCCACCAGGTCATGTCCCAGCCGAGCAGCACGGCGAGCAGCAGCAGGACCGGGCCGCCGACCACGCCCAGCCAGGCGAACTTGGCGGTCGCGTCGGCCTCCGGCAGCGGCGGCGGCTCCGGCGGCACGAAGTGGCCCTCGTCGTCCTCGTCCTCGTCCCCGTCGTCGTCCTCGGCGGTGTCCTCACCCACCGGGTCGGACACCGTGTAGTCCCGTGGACCGGCGCCCACGCCGGGCGCGAACGCGACCGAGCTGCCCAGTGGCTTCGGGGCCGCCGGTCCGGCACTGTCGGCGGAGCCGCCGGCGGACGTGTCCGAGGGCTCCTCCGGGTCGGCCTCCAGCAGCGCCAGGTCCTCCACGGAACGGAACGGCTTGGCGCCCGGCGGGTCCGGCGGCTCCTCACCGAACCCGGCGACGATGGCCCGCCAGGCGGCGTCCTCGTCGAACGGCACCTGCTGCTCCTCGCCCGCCGGGTCACCGGACGCGGCACCCGAGCCGCCCGAACCCGATCCGCCCGAGCCCGATCCGCGCGAGTCACCGTGGCGCTCGCCGAGCGGCGCGCCCTTCTCCTCCGGCTCACGCTCGGAGTCGTGCTCAGCCACCAGTGGCCGTCCCTTCCCTCTGCTCCTCGGATCCCGCGCCGAACCGCTCCGCGGACCCCGACCCGGACTGCTGTACGGATTCCGTCCCGGACTCCTTCACCGGTTCCGTCCCGGAATCCCCGCCGGACTCCGCCCCGGTCCCCTCGGCGTCGTCCGGCGCTCCGCCCCCGACGACGCGGGTGACGAACGCCAGACTCTCCTCGAAAACGCGGTCCGCGTCGTGGTCCAACGTCGCGACGTGGTGGCTGTGTTCCAGCAGGATCTCGGTGACGTCCGTGGACGACACCCGGCCGAGCACGCGCGCGGAGTCGGCGGCGGGCACCACATGGTCCCGTGTACTGCGCAGCAGCAGCAACGGCTGGGTCACCTGGGGCAGTTCACCGTCGACCAGGCGCAGGAAGGTCCGCAGGGAGTGCGCCGCGTGCAGGGGCACCTTGTCGTACCCCAGCTCCGTGACGCCCTCCTTGGCGATGTCGTCGGTGATCCCCCTGGTGGCGGGGACGAGGTGCCGGAGCACGGGGAGAGCGCGGGCCGCCAGGCCGTGCACCTCGTTCGCCGGGTTGACGAGCACGACGCCGTCGACCGCGTCCCCGTGCTTCGCGGCCAGCCGCAGCGCCAGCGCGCCGCCCATGGACAGCCCGGCCACGAAGACCCGCGCACAGCGCTCGCGCAGGGCGCGCAGCTCGCGGTCCACCTCCGCGTACCAGTCCTGCCAGCCGGTGATCCGCAGGTCCTCCCAGCGGGTGCCATGCCCCGGCAGCAGGGGAAGGACGACGGTCAGGTCGTGCTCGGCGAGGTACTGGGCCCAGGGGCGCAGCGACTGCGGGGAACCGGTGAAGCCGTGACAGAGGAGGACTCCGACCTGCCCGCCCTCATGGCGGTAGGGCTCGGCTCCGGGGAGGACCGGCACGGTTCGGTCTCCTGTTCATGAGAAGGGTGTGAAACGAGTCCGGTGTGGTTCACCGTACGCGACCGCACTGACACCGACCAGGGGCTTCGGTCGGCCGGGAAGCCGTGGAGGGCGGGGCGCCGGGCTCCACGTCAGTCGTCCGGGTTAAGGTCTGATCCTCAGAACACAGAGAGGCACTCGGTTGTTGTACGGCGCGATGAAGGTCGCCATCGGGGGACCGCTCAAGGTCACCTTCCGGCCCTGGGTGGAGGGCCTGGAGAACATTCCGGCCGAGGGCGCGGCGATCCTGGCGAGCAACCACCTCTCGTTCTCCGACTCGTTCTTCCTGCCCGCGGTCCTCGACCGCAAGGTCACCTTCATCGCGAAGGCCGAGTACTTCACGACCCCCGGGGTGAAGGGCAAGCTCACGGCGGCCTTCTTCAAGGGCGTGGGCCAGCTGCCGGTGGACCGCTCCGGCGCGCGCGGCGCGGGCGAGGCCGCCATCAAGAGCGGCATCCAGGTCCTCGAACGCGGTGAGCTGTTCGGTATCTACCCCGAGGGCACCCGCTCGCCCGACGGCCGTCTCTACCGGGGCAAGCCCGGCGGCCTCGCCCGCGTGGCCCTCGCCACGGGGGCGCCCGTCATCCCCGTCGCGATGATCGACACCGAGAAGATCCAGCCGCCCGGCAAGGTCCTGCCGAAGGTGATGCGGCCCGGCATCCGGATCGGCAAGCCCCTCGACTTCAGCCGCTACCAGGGCATGGAGCACGACCGCTTCGTCCTGCGGGCGCTGACCGACGAGGTCATGTACGAGATCATGAAGCTCTCGGGCCAGGAGTACGTCGACATCTACGCGACCGCCGCCAAGCGGCAGATCGCGGAGGCGGCCAAGGCGGAGAAGGAGGCCGACAAGGCCGCCAAGGCCGCCCTCGCCAAGGCCGAGAAGGACCAGGCGGTCAAGGAGCAGGCCGAGAAGTCCGCCGCGGACCGGGACCGGCCGGCTTCGTAGCGGTCGCGTTCCCGGATACGGTCGCGTCCGGACGACGCGTCCGTCGTGGGTGGGGTGGGGGTCGGGCACATGCCGAAGCGCGAGAGAGTCATGAGGATGTCGGTCGAGCAGCCGCTGTGGCGCGCGCTCACCGGCTACCGGGTCCTGACCGTGATCTACGCGGTCGGCCTCTTCGTCAGCGCGTACGGCGAGTTCCAGCGGCCCTGGCTCGCGATCGCCTACTTCGTGGTGCTGGCCGGCTGGACCCTGGCGACCCTGCCCAAGGTCGCCGGCGCGGCCGGCTGCACCAAGCGGTTCCTCGCCGCCGACCTCACCGTCGCGGTCGTCGGCATCCTGCTCACCCGGCTCGCCGACTCACCGGCGCGGATCGAGGCCGGCGGTCCGACGCTGCCGTCGATCTGGACCGCGGGCGCCGTCCTGGCCTTCGCCATCAAGGGCGGCTGGCGGTGGGCGGCCTTCGCCTCCACCCTCGTCGCCGTCGCCAACCTGGTCCAGCGCGGCGCCCCCACCCGCGACACCGTCCACAACGTGCTGCTGGTGTGGGTCGCCTCCATCGCGATCGGCTACGTCGTCGAGGTCGCCCGCGCCTCCGAGCGCACCCTGGCCCGCGCGCTGGAGATCGAGGCCGCCACCCGGGAGCGGGAGCGCCTCGCCCGCGACATCCACGACAGCGTGCTCCAGGTCCTCGCCATGGTCCAGCGGCGCGGCACCGCCCTCGGCGGTGAGGCCGCGGAGCTGGGCCGGATGGCCGGCGAGCAGGAGGTCGCGCTGCGCACCCTGGTCTCCGGGGGCCTCGTACCGGTCTCACGGATCTCGGAGGACGCGGCCGAGGGAGCGCTCGTCCGGGCCGTGGACGAGCCGGACGCGACGGAGTCCGACGACGGCCCGGTGGACCTGCGCTCCCTCCTCGCCCCCTACGCCGGGGCGAGGATCACCCTGTCCGAGCCGGGCGGCCCGGTGGAGCTGCCCCCGCACTCCGCACGGGAGCTGGCCGCCGCGGTCGGCGCCGCCCTGGACAATGTGCGCCGGCACGCGGGCGCGGAGGCAAGGGCCTGGATCCTGGTCGAGGACTGGCCGGACGAGGTCGTCGTCACCGTACGGGACGACGGCCCCGGCATTCCCGAGGGGCGGCTCGCCCAGGCCGAGGGCGAGGGGCGGCTCGGGGTGGCCCTGTCCATCCGGGGGCGGCTGCGCGACATCGGCGGCACGGCCGAGCTGATCTCGGTGCCGGGACAGGGCACGGAAGTCGAACTGAAGGTACCCAGGGCCTCGGAAGCACCGAAGGACACACGGGGGAAGGCGGAGACACGGTGACGGAGCACAACGTGCTGGACGGGCAGGAGCGGCCGGGCGTCGACGGGCGGGAGCGGCCGGGCGACGCGATCAGGGTCATGGTGGTCGACGACCATCCCATGTGGCGCGACGCCGTCGCCCGCGACCTGACCGAGTCCGGCTTCGACGTGGTCGCCACGGCGGGCGACGGAGAGCAGGCGGTGCGCCGCGCCAAGGCGGCCGCGCCCGACGTCCTCGTACTCGACCTCAACCTGCCCGCGAAGCCCGGCGTCCAGGTCTGCAAGGAGCTGGTCGGCGCCAACCCGGCCCTGCGCGTGCTGGTGCTGTCGGCGAGCGGCGAACACGCGGACGTGCTGGAGGCGGTGAAGTCCGGTGCCACGGGCTATCTGCTGAAGTCCGCCTCGACCGAGGAACTGATCGACGCCGTACGCCGCACCGCCGTCGGCGACCCCGTCTTCACCCCCGGCCTCGCCGGTCTCGTCCTCGGCGAGTACCGCCGACTCGCCTCCGAGCCGGGCCCCGCCAAGGGCGCCGACGAGCCCAAGGCGCCGCAGCTCACCGACCGCGAGACCGAGGTGCTCCGCCTCGTCGCCAAGGGCCTGAGCTACAAGCAGATCGCCGAACGCCTCGTCATCTCGCACCGCACGGTCCAGAACCACGTCCAGAACACCCTCGGCAAGCTCCAGCTCCACAACCGGGTGGAGCTCGTCCGGTACGCCATCGAACGCGGCCTCGACGACGAGTAGACCGCCGTACCCGTCGCCGGTCTCACCCGAATGGATCGGCAAATGCGGCGATAAGCCAATCCGAGGAGTAAACCAACCACCCGACAATTCACCGGAATTGCCCTTACCCGGTCACACCGAAGTGACCTGCGTCACCACTACGGTGCTGCGGAAGGCTTACGGCAACCGCGGTGAAGGGACATTTCCATGCGGGTCGGAGTACTGACCGGAGGCGGCGACTGCCCCGGGCTCAACGCCGTCATCCGGGGCATCGTCCGCAAGGGCGTTCAGGAGTACGGCTACGACTTCGTCGGCTTCCGGGACGGCTGGCGGGGTCCGCTCGAGAACGACACCGTCCGCCTCGACATCCCCGCCGTGCGCGGCATCCTGCCCCGCGGCGGCACGATCCTCGGCTCCTCGCGCACCAACCCGCTCAAGGAGGACGGCGGCATCCGCCGCATCAAGGACAACCTCGCCAAGCAGGAGGTCGAGGCGCTCGTCGCCATCGGCGGCGAGGACACGCTGGGCGTGGCCGCGCGGCTGTCGGACGAGTACGGCGTGCCCTGCGTGGGCGTCCCGAAGACCATCGACAACGACCTGTCGGCCACGGACTACACCTTCGGTTTCGACACGGCCGTGGGGATCGCCACCGAGGCGATCGACCGGCTGCACACCACGGCCGAGTCCCATATGCGCGTCCTGGTAGTGGAGGTGATGGGCCGTCATGCCGGTTGGATCGCCATCCACTCCGGCCTGGCCGGCGGGGCCAACGTCATCCTGATCCCCGAGCGGCGCTTCGACATCGACCAGGTGTGCTCCTGGGTGACGTCCCGCTTCAAGGCCTCGTACGCCCCGATCGTGGTCGTGGCGGAGGGGGCGATGCCGAAGGACGGCCAGATGGTCCTGAAGGACGAGTCCCTGGACTCCTTCGGGCACGTGCGGCTGTCCGGGGTCGGCGAATGGCTGGCCAAGGAGATCGAGAAGCGCACGGGCAAGGAGGCCCGCACGACCGTCCTCGGCCATGTCCAGCGCGGCGGCACCCCCAGCGCCTTCGACCGCTGGCTCGCCACCCGTCTCGGGCTCCACGCCATCGACGCCGTCCGCGACGGCGACTTCGGCACGATGGTCGCCCTGCGCGGCACCGACATCGTGCGCGTCCCCATCGCCGACGCCACGGCCCGGCTGAAGACGGTGGATCCCGCGCTGTACGCGGAGGTGGGGGTCTTCTTCGGCTGAGCGGGCCAGAACCCGGGGGCTCGCGTGTCGTCGGCGGGTGCGGGTGGTGCGTGGTCTCCCGCACGGTTCCCCGCGCCCCTGAAGGGACGGGCCTGCGGCCCGCCCCAGCCCCCGCCCCCGGCCAACGACGCTTACCGCGCCCGAAGGGACCGCAGCCCCGCCACCAGTTCCCGGACCACGGCCACCCCGTCCAGCGTCAGCACCGACTCCGGATGGAACTGCACCCCCGCGAACCCGGGCCCCCGCAGCGCGTGCACCTCCCCGGTGCCGCCGCGGCTGACCTCCACCCCGTGCGCGGCCAGCTCCCCGGCCGTCCCGTCGTCGCAGCGCGCCACGAAGCTGTTGTAGAAGCCGACGACCTCCTCCCGCCCGAACAGGTCGATCGACGTCTGCGCCCCCTGGTACGGCACCTCCTTGCGCACGATCTCCAGCCCCAGCTCCGCCGCGATCAGCTCGTGGCCGAGACACACCCCGAGCACCCCGTACGGGTGGTCCCGGATCACCTCGGCGGTCAGCTCCCGCAGGAACCGCATCTTGGGGTCGTCCGCGTCCCCCGGATCGCCGGGCCCCGGGCCCAGCACGACCACCCCGGTGTGCCCGAGGACGGCCTCCCGCAGCCCCGGCTCGTCGTACCGCCGTACCGTCACCTCCAGCCCCGACGACCGCAGCAGATGCGCGAGCATCGCGGTGAACGTGTCCTCCGCGTCCACCACCAGCGCGTGCCCCGTCAGCTCGGCCGTGCGCTCCTGCATCCGCAGCCAGAACGGCGCCAGCGAGGCCCGCCGCCCGTCCAGCGCCGCCCGCACCCGGGGGTCCTCCGCGAGCCCCGGCCGCACCCGCTCCCGCTCCGGCCGCCCGGGCCGCACCCCCAGCGCCGCCAGCACCCCGGCCGCCTTGGCATGCGTCTCGGCGACCTCGCCGGCCGGATCGGACCCCCGCACCAGCGTCGCCCCGACCGGCACCCTCAGTCCGCCGTCGGCCGCGATGTCGGCGGTCCTGATGAGGATCGGCGAGTCCAGGGTCTGCGCCCCGCCCTCGTCCCGCCCCACCAGCGCCAGCGCCCCCGCGTAGTAGCCGCGCCCGCCCACCTCGTGCCGCTCGATGACGCGGCAGGCGTTCTGCACGGGTGATCCGGTGACCGTCGCCGCGAACATGGTCTCCCTCAGGACCTCCCGCACGTCCAGCGAGGAGCGCCCGCGCAGCTCGTACTCGGTGTGCGCGAGGTGCGCCATCTCCTTCAGCCGGGGCCCGACCACCACCCCGCCCATGTCACCGACCGTGCACATCATCTTGAGCTCCTCGTCGACGACCATCGACAGCTCCTCGATCTCCTTGCCGTCGGCGAGGAAGGCCAGCAGGTCCTCCGGCGTCGGCCCGCCGGCCGGATAGCGGTACGTGCCGCTGATCGGGTTCATCACGACCGTCCCGCCGGACATCCGGACATGCACCTCGGGGCTCGCCCCGACCAGGGTCCGGTCTCCGGTGTGCACGACGAACGTCCAGTACGCGCCCCG
This sequence comes from Streptomyces sp. NPDC042364, assembly GCF_056437585.1. Lineage (NCBI taxonomy): Bacteria > Bacillati > Actinomycetota > Actinomycetes > Kitasatosporales > Streptomycetaceae > Streptomyces > Streptomyces sp. NPDC042364. Next base: position 314,753 of record NZ_JBWKAJ010000001.1, read on the forward strand.
CTCGCCCTCCAGCAGCCGCCGGAACAGCGCCAGCGCGTCGGCGCGGCCGAAGCCGGGGACCGTGCCCTCGTACGTCCGCCGGATCACGAAGTTGGCGCCCTCGCCCCGCCCGATCTCCTCACGCAGCACCCGGCCGACGATCTGCGCGTACTCCTCGTCGCCGACGTCGAAGCCGCCTTCCTCGACCCGCACGTCGTGCGCGGGCAACTGGGCGAGGGCCCGCTCCAGCGGCAGCTCGTACGACTCCTCCGGTACCAGCACCGACAGGGGCGTGCCGTCGTCGCGGACGTCGAAGCCGCGTTCGCGGATCTGCCGGAACGGGACGAGGGCCAGCCCCTCGTCGGGGAGGTCCGCGAGCCGCTCGCAGGTGGTGACCGGGCCGATCAGCACCTCCACGGTGTCGTGGTCGTGGAGGCCGGGCGTGCGGCGGCGCAGCAGCGCGAACGGTCGGGGGTCGTGCAGGAGTCGAGCCAGGTCCATCGGGTTCTCCTCGTGGCTGATCGATGCGTGATCGGTGCGGTGATCGAGGAGGGACGGCCCGGCGGTGGAAACACGGAAGGCCGCCCCTCGGGCGGCCTTCGCGAAGTCGTGCCTACGCGCAGTCAGCGGGCCGCCGGATGAGCGGTCCACCACCAGTTCTGGTTCGAGTGCGCGAACATGCGCCGCACCCTACCGGAGCCGGTACGGTGGCGCCACGGGCCGCGCCCGCGGGCCCCGTCCCGATCGAGCGGGGTCCGTCTCACTTGATGAGCAGGGGGATGGACGCCCGACACGACCCCGTAATGTGGACGTCGTGACCGTGAACGCTAAGTCCAGCGCGAGCGCTGGCAACACCTGGCGAGACCTGCCCGCGGCGCAGCAGCCCGAGTACCCCGACCCCGAGGCTCTGCGCGCAGTCGTTGCGGAGCTCGAGTCGTATCCGCCGCTCGTCTTCGCGGGCGAGTGCGACCAGCTGCGCGCCCGGATGGCGTCCGTCGCCAAGGGAGAGGCGTTCCTCCTCCAGGGCGGCGACTGCGCCGAGGCATTCGACGCCGTCTCGGCGGACCACATCCGCAACAAGCTGAAGACGCTCCTCCAGATGGGCGCCGTCCTCACGTACGCGGCCTCCGTGCCGGTCGTGAAGGTGGGCCGCATCGCCGGCCAGTACTCCAAGCCGCGCTCCAAGCCGACCGAGACCCGCGACGGCGTGACGCTCCCCACCTACCGGGGCGACTCCGTCAACGGCTTCGACTTCACCGAGGCGGCCCGCATCCCGGACCCCGAGCGCCTGAAGCGGATGTACCACGCCTCCGCCTCCACGCTGAACCTGGTCCGCGCCTTCACCACCGGCGGCTACGCCGACCTGCGCCAGGTGCACGCCTGGAACCAGGACTTCGTGAGGTCGTCCCCGTCCGGCCAGCGTTACGAGCAGCTCGCCCGCGAGATCGACAACGCGCTGAACTTCATGCACGCCTGCGGGGCCGACCCCGAGGAGTTCCGCACCGTCGAGTTCTTCTCCTCGCACGAGGCGCTGCTGCTCGACTACGAGTCGGCGCTGACCCGCGTGGACTCGCGCACGGGGCAGCTGTACGACGTCTCCGCGCACATGGTGTGGATCGGTGAGCGCACCCGCCAGCCGGACCACGCGCACATCGAGTTCGCCTCGAAGATCCGCAACCCGATCGGGATCAAGCTCGGCCCCACGACCACGGCCGAGGACGCGCTGCAGTACATCGAGCGCCTCGACCCCGACCGCGAGCCCGGCCGGCTGACCTTCATCGTCCGCATGGGCGCGGACAAGGTCCGCGACAAGCTCCCCGAGCTGGTCGAGAAGGTCACGGCCTCCGGCGCGACCGTGGCCTGGGTGACCGACCCGATGCACGGCAACACCTTCGAGGCGGCCTCCGGCCACAAGACCCGCCGCTTCGACGACGTGCTCGACGAGGTCAAGGGCTTCTTCGAGGTCCACAAGTCCCTGGGCACCCACCCGGGCGGCATCCACGTGGAGCTCACGGGCGACGACGTGACCGAGTGCGTGGGCGGCGGCGACGAGATCTTCGTCGACGACCTCCACCAGCGCTACGAGACCGCCTGCGATCCCCGGCTCAACCGCAGCCAGTCGCTCGACCTGGCGTTCCTGGTCGCGGAGCTGTACCGGGACTAGTAGCAGATCAACAGTCGGTGTGCCTGTTACGCGGGCATGACGTGGGGCGCGGATCACATACGATCCGCGCCCCACTCCACTTTTCCGCTTCCCGGCCGCCGGGTAAGGTTAGGTTAGCCTCACCGATCAATCGGGACGGCGTTACGAATCGATCCCGGCGGGAGGTGGACCGCGTGTTCGTCTGCAGTTGCTTCGGCGTCACCGAGCAGCAGGTCAAGAAGCACGCGGCGGACGGCGCATGCACCCCCCGGCAGATCGCGTCGGCCTGCAAGGCGGGTACGGACTGCGGTTCGTGCGTCCGCCGTATCCAGGCGATCCTGGGCCGGGGCGCGTGCCCGCGCCGCGAGTCGGCCGACCAGGGGCAGCCGGCCTTCGCCGACGCGCGGGAACTCGAAGAGGCCGCTTAGCCCGTCCGGCGCGGTCCTCGGTGAGGGCTCAGCCCTCCGGCTGCTCGATCAGCTGCGCGATGTAGAGCGCCTCGCCGAGCTTCTCCAGCAGCTCCAGCTGGGTGTCCAGGTAGTCGATGTGGTGCTCCTCGTCGGCCAGGATCGACTCGAAGATGTTGGCGGACGTGATGTCGCCCTTGGCCCGCATCACCTCGATGCCGCGCTTGAGGCGGTCGATCGCCTCGACCTCGATCTGCCGGTCCGCCTCGAACATCTCCTTCACCGTCTGGCCGACGCGGACGTGGAACAGCCGCTGGTAGTTCGGCAGGCCGTCCAGGAACAGGATCCGGTCGGTGAGTACCTCCGCGTGCTTCATCTCGTCGAACGACTCGTGCCGCGTGTACTTCGCGAGCTTGGTCCAGCCGAAGTTCTCCTGCATCTTCGCGTGCAGGAAGTACTGGTTGATCGCGGTCAGCTCGGCGGTCAGCTGCTCGTTGAGGAATTCGATGACCTCGGGGTCGCCCTGCATCGCAGAGGCTCCTTCCAAGCGGGGAACTGGGAGGTTGCGTCGCGATGATCGCACCGGCGTTGCAGATCGTCCAGTAAGTGCAAGCTTAGTAAGTTAGCCCAGCCTTAGTCCGTTATGTCCGAGTCCGGTGGGGGCTGGTCATGTGCACCACTCGGGGTCTGTCAGGATGGAGTCATGGGTCAGCCGGTGGGACGCGAGTCGGGAGATCGCGCATCTGAGAACGCGGCACAGCCGCAGCTTCCGCCGGGACAGCGACTCCAGCGCGGCTGGCCGGTCACACACTACGGCCCCGTACCCAAGTTCCGCCCGGAGCGGTGGGACTTCCGGGTCTTCGGCGCCACCGCGGACCGCGAGAAGCGCAGCTGGACGCACGACGAGTTCACGGCACTGCCGTACGCCTCGGTCATGGCCGATCTGCACTGCGTGACGAAGTTCAGCATGGTCGGCGCGGAGTGGGGCGGCATCCCCGCCCGGACGATCCTGGAGATCGCGCCGCCGGCCGCCGAGGTCACCCATGTGATGGTGTGGGCCGAGTACGGCTTCAGCTCCAATCTCCGGCTCACCGACTTCGCCTCGGACCGCACGATCTTCGCCACCCACAAGGACGGGGAACTCCTCACGGCCGAGCACGGCTTCCCCCTCCGGCTCATCGTGCCCCACCTCTACGCCTGGAAGGGCCCCAAATGGGTCCGGGGCATCGAGTACATGACCGCCGACCGGCGGGGCTTCTGGGAAGAGCGCGGCTACCACAACATCGGCGACCCGTGGCGCGAGCAGCGCTACTCCTACCAGGAGGAGCCGGGGGAGGGCCCCGAACTCTGACCGGGCGGCCGGCTCTGCGGGCGGCTCCGGGTCCCGCCCGCGGCCGTGGTCCGGGCGGGCGGCGGGTCAGCCGTCGCGGAGCTTCTTCAGGCGTTCCACGTCCGCCGCGTGCCCCTCCCTGCCGCCCGGGGTCTCGATGATCAGGGGCACGCCCTCGGTGGCCGGGTGGGTCATCAGTGCGCGGAACGGGTCCTCGCCGATATGGCCGGAGCCGATGTTCTCGTGGCGGTCCTTGTGCGCCCCGACCACGTCCTTGGAGTCATTGGCGTGGATCAGTTTCAGCCGGCCCTCGCCGACGGTGTCCACCAGCAGGTCCAGCGTCCGGTGCATGCCGTCGGGCCCGGTCAGGTCGTGGCCCGCCGCGAAGACGTGACAGGTGTCCAGGCAGACGCCGAGCTTCGGATGGGCGTCGAGCGCCTCGAAGTACGGGCCGAAGTCCCAGGTCCGGGAGCACAGGGAGGCGCCCTGGCCGGCGGTCGACTCCAGCAGGAGAAACGGGTCGTCGTGGGTCAGCTCGTCCAGCAGCGGCAGCAGATACGCGCGCACCTGCTTCAGCGCGACCGAACGGTCCCGGCCACCGGTCGCGCTCCCGGTGTGCACGACCACACCCAGGGCGCCGATCTCCCGGCCCCGGCGCAACGAGTGCCGCAGCGACTCCACGGACTTCTCGACCGTCGCCTCGGTGTGCGAGCCGAAGTTGATCAGATACGGGGCGTGCACATACGCGGGGATCGACTCGGCCGCACAGGCCGCCCGGAACTCCTCGTCCTGCCGCGGGTTCCCCACGGGCGTCGCCCAGCCCCGCGGGTTCGCGACGAAGACCTGCACGGTCTCGGCCTTCAGCTCACGGGCATAGGCGAGCCCGACGGAGTTCAGCCCACCGGCTACGGGCACATGTCCGCCGACGGGGTTGCGCGAGGGGCCGGACAGGGGTGGGACGGGGCGCGGCGTCGGGGCGGAGGGGCCGGGAAGGCCGGGGGACTGCTCAGTGCTCACCGCACCAGGGTGTCATGCGCCAGGACGCGCCCGGACGGCGGATGCCGCGGGCGCCCCACGGCCTCCGGCGGACGCGGGGTGCCGAGGCTTCCCGCCGACGCACAGCGCCCGGGGGGACACCCGAGTCCCCGAGCCGTCGGCCGGCCCGAGCCTCCGACAGGCCCCGGCGGCGGGAGCCGCGGTCAGCCGATCTCGATCGTGATCGTCGAGCCCTTGGGCGCCGTCTCGCCGCCCTCCACCGACTGTCCCTTGACCTCGTCGCCGAACAGCCCGAGAAGCCCCCGGTCCTCGTCGACCTCGAAGCCCGCGTCCTCCAGCTTCCGTGTGGCGTCGTCGACGCTGTCGCCCACGACGTCCGGGACCTCGATCATCTCGGGACCCTTGGAGATCGTCAGGGTGACGGTGTCGCCCGTGCCGACCTGCTTGCCCTCACGCGGGGACGTCTCGGCGACCAGGCCCTCGTCGAACTCGGAGTTGACCCGCTCCGACGCGATCTCCACCTTCAGGCCCTCGTCCTCCAGGGCTGCGGTGGCCTCCTCCACCGAGGAGCCGGCCACATCCGGGACGTCCACCGGGGCTCCCCGGCTGACCACGAGCGCGACGGCCGAGCCCGACGACGCCTCGGTGCCGGCGCCGGGATCGGTGCGGATCACCTGGCCCCTGATGACCTCGTCGCTGAACTCCCGCGTCACCAGACCCGGTTCCAGCCCGTCGCTCTTCAGCCGGGCCTTCGCCTTGTCCAGCCGGTGTCCCTTGAGATCCGGCAGCGTCACGGTCTCGGGGCCCCTGGAGACCGTCAGCGTGACGGTCTCGTCGTCCCGGATGCGGTCACCCGGCTCCGGGTCGGTGCGTATCACCTCGCCCCGCTCGACCGTGTCGCTGAAGGCGCGCTCGACCTCGACGCGGAGCCCGGCACCCTCGATCCGCTTCTTCGCGGTGGCCTCCGACTGGGCGAGCACCGCCGGGACCTTCGTGAACTGGCCCGAGTTGATGTACCAGATGCCTCCGCCCACACCGAGGACGAGCAGCACGGCGGCGATGACCGCGAGCAGGCCGCGCCGGGGCGGGTTCTGGCCGCGGGTGCTGCTCCGGGGCGGCGGCGGGGGCGTCTCGAACCGGCTCGTACGGTTCATCCCGTCGAGCCCCGCCGAGCGGGACACGGTCAGCGACCGCGGCAGGACGCTGGTGCGGTCCTCCGCGTTGTCGTGCTCGGCGGTTCTCGCCTGCGGCGGCGCCGCGTCCAGCTGCTCGACGCTGAGCGCGGCCCGCGCCTGCCGCGTCTGCGCGAGCAGCGCCACCGCGTCGTACGGGCGCAGCTCCGGGCTTCGGGCGGTCGCCGAGGCGACCAGCTCGTCCAGCTCGTACGGCAGGCCGGGCACGGCGGCCGACGGCGGCGGCACGTCGTCGTTCAGCGCGTGGTAGAGCACCTGGGCGGGGGTGTCCCCGCCGTGGGGTTTGCCGCCGGTGAGCATCTCGTAGAGCATCACCCCGCACGCGTACACGTCCACGCGGGTGTCGGTCGTGCCGTGCTCCAGCTGCTCCGGGGCCAGGTAGGCGACGGTGCCGAGCACGGTGCCCGTGGTGCTGGTGACCGTGTCCACGGCGCGGACCAGCCCGAAGTCGGCGACCTTGACCCGGCCGTCGTCCCCGATCAGCACGTTCTCCGGCTTCATGTCCCGGTGCACGAAACCTGCGCGGTGGGCGGCGCCCAGGGCGGCGAGGATCGGCTCCAGGATGTCCAGCGCGGCCCGCGGCTGCAGGGCGCCGCGCTCGCGCAGCACGTCACGGAGGGTGCAGCCGGCGACGTACTCCATGGCGAGGTAGACGTACGACCCGTCGGTGCCCTGGTCGAAGACCCCCACCACGTTCGGATGGGAGAGCCGCGCGACCGATTTGGCCTCGCGGATGAACCGCTCCACGAACGAGCCGTCCGCGGCCAGGGTCGGATGCATCACCTTGAGCGCGAGCACCCGGTCCAGGCGGGTGTCCACGGCCCGGTAGACCGTGGCCATCCCGCCGACCGCGATCCGCGCCTCGACTCGATACCGGCCGTCGAGCACCTGGCCGACAAGCGGGTCCTGAAGGGTCGTGTCCACGCAGGTGAGTCTACGAGCCGTCACGGACACCCCCACCGGTTCCGGGGCGACCGGGACGGACTGCAGCAGACCTGTGACTCAGAACGCCGGGCGCTCCGGGTCCAGGTGGGCCAGGCCCTCGCCGGGGGACGACGCCTCCGCGAAGTGGCGCCGGGGGATGCGGCCCGCCCGGTAGGCGAGGCGGCCCGCCTCCACCGCGTTCCGCATGGCGGCGGCCATCAGCACCGGCTCCTGCGCCCGCGTCACCGCGGAGGCGAGCATCACGCCCGCGCACCCCAGCTCCATCGCGAGGGCCGCGTCCGACGCCGTACCGGCCCCCGCGTCCAGGATCACCGGTACGCGCGCGTGCTCCACGATCAGCTGGAAGTTGTGCGGGTTGCGGATCCCGAGCCCCGACCCGATCGGCGACCCGAGCGGCATGATCGCGGCGCAGCCGACGTCCTCCAGCTTTCGCGCGAGCACCGGGTCGTCGTTGGTGTACGGCAGCACGGTGAAACCGTCGTCGACCAGCGTCTCCGCGGCGTCCAGCAGCTCGATCGGGTCGGGCAGCAGGGTCCGCTCGTCCGCGATGACCTCCAGCTTCACCAGGTCCGTGCCGAGCGCCTCCCGAGCGAGCCGCGCGGTGAGCACGGCCTCCCCGGCCGTGAAGCAGCCGGCGGTGTTGGGCAGCACCCGGATGCCCAGCCTGTCGAGCACGGAGAGCACCGAACCCTGCACGGCGGCGTTCACCCGGCGCATCGCCACCGTCGTCAGCTCCGTGCCGGAGGCCGCCAGCGCGCGCTCCAGCACATCGAGGCTGGGGGCGCCGCCCGTACCCATGATCAGACGGGACGAGTAGGTCGTACCACCGAGGACGAAGGGGTCGTCTGCCACGGGTCAGCCTCCTTGGACGGCGGTCAGGACCTCGACGCGGTCCCCCGCGGAGAGGAGCGTCGACGGCCACTGCGCGCGCGGGACGACGGTCTCGTTGAGCGCCGCCGCGACCCCGGACGGGGACGGGGTGAGGGTCCGTACGAGCGTGTCGAGGGCGGTGCCGGGAGCGACCTGCCGGGGCTCGCCGTTGACGAGGACGGTCAGCACGTCCGTGAGGTCCGCGGCGCTCATACGGGCTGCTCCGAGAGTTCCCTGGGCGCGCCGGCACGGAACCGCAGCGGGGTGAAGTCCCGCGCCGTCTCCGGCAGTTCACCGCTGATCAGGACGTGCGCCAGCACGTCGCCGGTGACCGGGGTGAGGAGCACCCCGTTGCGGTGGTGGCCCGTCGCGAGGAGCAGGCCGTCGAGTTCGGTGGGACCGAGGAGCGGGGCGTTGTCGGGCGAGCCGGGGCGCAGTCCCGCGCGGGTCTCGGTGAGCGGCAGCTCGGTGATGCCGGGGACGAGTTCGTGGGCGTCCCGCAGCAGTTCGTACACGCCGCCCGCGGTGACCGTGGTGTCCCAGCCGAGCTCCTCGCTGGTCGCGCCGACGACGAGTTCGCCGTTCTCGCGCGGCACCAGGTAGACGTGGCTGCCGCGGACCACGGCCCGTACGGTCCGGGTCAGGAAGGGCGCGTACCGCTGCGGCACGGTCAGCCGCAGCACCTGTCCCTTCACGGGCCGCACCGGCGGCAGCACGTCGTCCGGGACCCCGGCGAGCCGCCCGCTGTCGCTCCCTCCGGCCAGCACCACCCGCCCGGCGGCCAGCTCGGCGCCGTCGTCGGCCCTTACCCCGGCCGCCCGCTCCCGCACCACGGAGAGCTGCTCGGCCCAGGCCCGGTGGAAGGCGACCCCGGCCCGCTCGCAGGCCGTGACGAGGGCCCTGGAGAGCCGCCTCGGGTCGATCTGGTGGTCCCCGTCGACCCGCAGTCCGCCGCGTACACCGGGTGCCAGCATCGGCTCCAGACGGCGGCACTCGCGCCCGTTCAGCCACTCCGACTCCAGGCCCGAACGGCGTTGCAGGGCGTGCAGTTCCCGCAAGTGGGCCCGGTCGTCGGCGTCGAGGGCGACGGCGAGTGTCCCGGAGCGGCGGTAGCCGAGGTCGAGGCCGGTCGCCTCGGTCAGCTCGGCCGCGAAGTCCGGGTAGCGGCGCGCGGACTCCAGGTTGAGCCCCAGCAGCGTCTGCTCCCCGTGGTGCAGTTCGGTCACCGCGGCGAGCATCCCCGCCGCGACCTGCGCCGCCCCGCCGCCGGGCTCGGGATCGACGACGGTGGTGGTGAACCCGCGCTGGGCGGCCCGCCAGGCCGTGACCAGCCCGATGATCCCGCCCCCCACGACGAGGACGTCTGACGTGTGCGTACGCGACATGGGCGTCCAGCCCCTCCCTTCGCCGGCATGACCCGGATCAGGTTCGTACGGTCGGAGGCCGCCAGCCTCCCTCTCAGCCCGGTGCGTCCGGGCTCCCGCGAGTGCTCTACGGTGGCCCACCCTAGCCCGTGCCGTATCGCTCAGTAAGGGAGCCTCCGCTCATGGCCCGCTCGCTCGACGGACTCGTCCTCGCCCCCGTGGCGGACCAGGCCCCAGGTCAGGTCGGCACCCGCACACGGTTCGCGTACCACGAGAAGGACGGCGAGATCTGGGCCGAATACCGGGGCGGCGACGTCGTACGCGGCCACCTCGTGGGTACCCGTGAGGGTGACCGGCTGGACTTCCGGTACGTCCAGCTGAGGACCGACGGGACGACCGCGTCCGGGCACTGCGTGTCCCGGGTGGTCGAGCTGCCCGACGGGCGAGTGCGGCTGGAGGAGACCTGGGAGTGGGAGTCGCGGCCCGGCAGCGGGACGAGCACGGTCGAGCAGATCGACGCGGCGGACGGCGCTGTGGAGCAGGTCACGGCACAGGACCGCTGACTGACGGGTCGTCAGTTGTCTATGGTGATCAGGTGAACGAGCAGACACGGGCAGCGGGACGGACGACGGCGCGCCGGGTCGTCGTCGTGGGCGCGGGCATGGCCGGGGTGCAGACCGCGGTCGCCCTGCGCGAACAGGGCTTCTCCGGCGACGTCACGCTCATCGGCGCCGAGCCCCACCAGCCGTACGACCGGCCGCCCCTGTCCAAGGCCGTGCTGCTCGGCAAGGCCGAGGACTCCGCCTTCGACGTCGACTTCGAGGCGCTCGGCATCGAACTCCGGCTGGGCCGGGAGGTCCTGGGCGTCCGTCCCGCCGATCACGAGCTGGACACCGCCGCCGGACCCGTCCCGTACGACGTGCTGGTCCTGGCCACCGGTGCCGAGCCGATCCGGCTGCCGGGGACGGAGGGCGTGCCCGGGGTGCATCTGCTGCGCACCCTGGACGACGCCGAGCGGCTGCGGCCCGTGCTGGCCGACCAGCACGACATCGTCGTCGTGGGCGCCGGGTGGATCGGCGCGGAGTTCGCGACCGCCGCGCGTGAGGCGGGCTGCGCGGTCACCGTCGTGGAGGCCGCCGACCGGCCGCTCGCCGGGGCGCTGCCGGCCGAGGTGGCCGCGCCGATGGCCGCCTGGTACGCCGACAGCGGCGCCGGCCTGCGGACCCACGCGCGCGTGGAGCGCGTCGAGCCCGGAACGGTGGTGCTGGACGACGGCTCCCGGATCCCGGCCGGGGCCGTGGTCGTCGGCATCGGAGCACGCCCGGCGACGGCCTGGCTGCGGGACTCCGGCATCGAACTGGGCGCGCACGGGGAGGTGCTCGCCGACGACCATCTGCGCACCTCCGCGCCCGACGTCTACGCGGTCGGCGACTGCGCCTCCTTCCCCTCGGGCCGGTACGGCGAGCGCCTCCTGGTCCACCACTGGGACAACGCCCTCCAGGGCCCCCGCACGGTCGCCGCGAACATCCTCGGCGAGACGCCCCGGCCCTACGATCCGGTCCCGTACTTCTGGTCGGAGCAGTTCGGCCGCTTCGTCCAGTACGCGGGGCACCATCCCGCCGCCGACATCATGGTCCGGCGCGGGGACCCCACGGGTGCCGCCTGGACGGTGTGCTGGCTGCGCGAGGACCGCCTGGTCGCCCTGCTCGCCGTCGGCCGGCCGAGGGACCTGGCGCAGGGCCGCCGTCTCATCGAGTCGGGCACCCCGATGGACCCCGGCCTGCTGGCGGACCCGGCGCGGCCCCTGAAGGCGGCGACGGCGTAGCACGGCCGCCCGGCTCCGTCCCCCGCCGCCGCGTCCGTCCCCCCGGAGGGCCCCTCTCGGCTACCCACTGTCAGTCCCAGATGGCAGTCTTGGTGACGTGACCGAGATTGACGCAAAGATCGATGCTCTCGTCCCCGCGTGGCTGACCCTCCCCGACATCGCCGAGATGCTCGGCGTCGAGGTGACCCGTGTGCGGCAGCTGGTCAAGGAGGGCCAGCTCATCGCCGTACGCCGTGGTGAGAACCGCGCGCTGCACGTCCCCGCCGCCTTCATCGACGGGGACAAGGTGGTCAAGGGCCTCTCCGGCACCCTGACGCTGCTGAAGGACGACGGCTTCACCGACGAAGAGATGCTGGAGTGGCTCTTCACCCCCGACCCGAGCCTGCCCGGCACACCGGCCCAGGCCCTCAGCGAGAATCGCGGCACGGAGGTGAAGCGCCGCGCGCAGGCGCTCGCCGTGTGATCGACAGAGGCTGACAAGCCGCACCACCGGCAGGACACGTAACACCGCACCAACCGGAACACCGTGCGGCGTACGGCAGCCATGGGCCGAAGCGGCCCGGTTCCGTACGCCGCACCGACACAGCACCGCCGACGGGGGACTCATCCATGACCGACGCCGCCGCCCAGCTCGCCGACGCCCGGCTCTACCTCTGCACGGACGCCCGCAGGCGCCAGGGCGACCTCCCGGAGTTCCTGGACGCGGTCCTCGGCGGCGGTGTGGACATCGTCCAGCTGCGCGACAAGGGCATGGAGGCGGCGGAGGAGCTTCAGCTCCTGGAGCTGTTCGCCGAGAAGTGCCGCCGGCACGGCAAGCTGCTCGCCGTGAACGACCGGGCCGACGTGGCGCACGCCTCCCGGGCCGCGCACACGGGCGGCGCCGACGTCCTGCACCTGGGCCAGGGCGACCTCCCGGTGCCCGCCGCACGCGCCATCCTCGGCGACGACGTCCTCGTCGGCCGCTCCACGCACTCCGAGGAGGAGGCCGCGGCGGCCGCCGTCCAGGCGGGCGTGGACTACTTCTGCACGGGCCCCTGCTGGCCCACCCCCACCAAGCCCGGCCGGCCCGCCCCCGGCCTCGACCTCGTGCGGTACACGGCCGCGCTGGACACCGACCGCCCCTGGTTCGCCATCGGGGGCATCGACCTCGGCAACCTCGACGAGGTCGTCGAAGCGGGCGCCCGCCGGGTCGTCGTCGTCCGCGCGATCACCGGGGCCGACGACCCCGGGGCCGCGGCGGCGGAGTTCGCCGAGCGCCTGCGCGCCCTGTGACACCGGACGGCGCCTCCTGACGCCCGCATGTCCAAGGTGTGGACACCCAGGCCGATAAAGCGGACAAAAGGGGGTGCTTTGGTTGGGGTGCGGCCCCGACCTGACTAACCTGCGTCTATGGCCCTAGGAACCGCCTCCACCAGGACTGATCGCGCACGGACCGTGCGTGACATGCTCGCCACGGGCAAGACCACGTACTCATTCGAGTTCTGGGCGCCCAAGACCGAGAAGGGCGAGCGGAACCTGTGGAACGCCCTCCGCAGGGTCGAGGCGGTGGCCCCCAGCTTCGTCTCCGTGACCTACGGAGCGGGCGGTTCCACGCGCGCGGGCACGGTCAGGGCGACCGAGCAGATCGCCGCCGACACCACGCTCACCCCGGTCGCCCACCTCACGGCCGTCAACCACTCCATCGCCGAACTGCGCAACATCATCGGCCAGTACGCGGACGCCGGTATCCGCAACATGCTCGCGGTCCGCGGCGACCCGCCGGGCGACCCCATGGGCGAGTGGGTCCCGCATCCGCAGGGCCTGACGTACGCCGCCGAACTCGTCCACCTCATCAAGGAGTCGGGTGACTTCTGCGTGGGCGTCGCCGCCTTCCCGGAGATGCACCCCCGGTCCGCCGACTGGGACAGCGACGTGGCCCACTTCGTGGACAAGTGCCGGGCGGGCGCCGACTACGCGATCACCCAGATGTTCTTCCACCCGGACTCGTACCTGCGGCTGAGGGACGCCGTCGCGAGGGCCGGCTGCGAGACCCCCGTCATCCCGGAGGTCATGCCGGTCACCAGCGTCAAGATGCTGGAAAGGCTTCCCCAACTCAGCAACGCGGCCATCCCGGACGTCCTGAAAGAGCGGATCGTCACAGCCAAAGACGATCCGGCCGCTGTACGCTCCATTGGCATCGAGTTCGCCACGGAGTTCTGCGCGAGGCTGCTGGACGAGGGAGTCCCCGGACTTCACTTCATCACCCTGAACAACTCCACCGCGACTCTGGAAATCTACGAGAACCTGGGCCTGCACCACCCACCGAGGGCCTAGACCGGTCGCACTCGCGTACGACACACTGCGTAAGCGGCCACAGGGAGAGGGGCGTACATGGGCTGGACGGTCCTCTACATCGCGTTCGGCGTCGTCGCGTTGTGGCTGCTGGGCGAGGTGCTGCTGCAGTACAAGGCGCGGCTGCGCTGGCGGTTGCTGGCCTTCGCCGGATTCCTCTGCGTCGTGCTCGGCGTCCTGATGCCCAATGTGATCGTCATCGGCGTCGGCGCGATCGCCTTCGCGGTCGGCCAGACGTATGTGACCTTGTCCTTCCGCCGTGGTTTCGAGGCGGGTTGGGCCGTCCGCCCGCGCTCCGGTGAGGGTGCGGAGGCCCCCGCGGGCAAGCCCGGCAAGAAGCGGCGCCGGGGCGGACCGGAGCGTCAGGACCCCACCCTGGAGGTCTCCGACCTGCAGCCCACGGCTGCCGGAACGTACCGGCAGGACGACGACCCGCTCGACCAGGACGACGACGTCTTCGTCCGCCCGAAGTCCACCCCCTCCGGCGCCGGGGCGGCCACGGTCTACTCGCCGGAGCCTCTGCCCGACGACACCAGCAGCTACGGCGTCTACCGCGAGGACAACGCCTACGCGGCCACCCCTGGCCAGTCCTACGCGACCGCCGACCAGGCCCAGGACGAGGCCTTCGCCTACTACGGCTACGACCAGCAGGGCTACGGCTACGACCAGTCCCAGCAGCAGTACGCCGCCTACTCCGACCCGTACATCGGCACCCAGACCTACGACGCCACCGGCTCCTACGACCCGTCCTACGGTCAGCAGGGGTACGGGCAGCAGGGCTACGGGCAGGACCAGTACGGCAACGGCGGGTACGCCGGCGAAACCCCGCCCGGCGGCGTCTGGGTCCCGCAACAGCGCACCACCGACGACCCGTTCGGCTCGGACCTGCCCACGGACCAGTCGTACCCGTACCAGGGCAACGGCAACGGCAACGGCAACGGGTACGACGAGCAGTACCGTTTCTGAGGGCCGGCCCTCAGCCGGCCCTCAGCCCGTCCTCACTGGGAACCGCGGAAGTCCGGTCCCTCCACGATCAGCCCGGCCACCAGGGCGCCCGACATGCCGGCGTGCGGAAGGCCGCCGCCGGGGTGCGACCAGCCGCCGACCGTGAACAGGTGCGGCAGCGCAGTGGTGTTGGAGGGGTGCAGCAGCCGGCCGTCGCCCGCGGCCAGCGCCGGTGCCGGGATCGCCCCGCCCGCCGCACCGGTCGTCCGCTCGATGTCCCGAGGCGTGCGCACCTCGTGCCAGAGGAGACGGTCGCGCAGGCCCGGCACGGCGCGCTCGGCCGCGGTGATCACAGACTGCGCGAGCCGCTCGAAGACCTCCGGCTCCGACCGACTCCACTCGGGTCGGGCCGGCACCACCGAGCTGAGGACGACCGCCTCGTACCCCGCGTCCGGCACCCACGCCGGATCGTCGGGACGCAGCACCGTCACCGTGGGCCGCGCGACGACCCCGGGCGAGGAGCCGAACAGCAGCTCCAGCTCGCTGTCGCGGTCCTCCGCGTGCACCACCGTCCGGTGCGCGGTGCCCTCCGGCCGGCCCCCGCGCAGCGCGAGCAGCACGGTCAGCCGGCTCGTCCGCACCTGCTGGGCCGGCACCTCGCCGTCACCCCGGACGACCGACTGCCGCACCGCCCGGCCCAGTGCCTCGGGCGCGACGCCGGCGACCACGAAGTCCGCCTCGGCCACCGTCCCGTCCGCCGACTCGACCCCGGCCGCCCGGCCGTCCTTCTCCACGATCCCGGTGATCTCCGTGCCGAAGACGAACTCGACCTTCCGGGCAAGGCACCGCTCGTGGACCGCCCGCGCCAGCTCCCGGATGCCGCCCCGGACGTACCAGGTGCCGAAGGCGTTCTCCATGTAGGGCAGGACCGACGCGCTCGCCGGGGTGGTGCGGGGGTCCAGCCCGTACGCCAGGGCGTGGCTCTCCAGCAGGGCCGCCAGCCGGGGGTCGCGCAGTTCCCAGGCGCCGACCTCGGCGAGGGTGGCGGCGCGGCGGGTGCGCAGCAGCCGCTTGTGGGGCACCGCCGGATAGGGCTCGCGCTCGGCGAGGACCTGCCAGTCGGGCCACAGCGGCTCCTCCAGGAGGGGCCGCCGGGTGCGGTCCCACGCCTCGCGGGCCCGGACCAGGAAGTCGCCCCAGCGGTCGCCCGCCCCCGAGCCGAGCGCCGTGTTCAGGGAGGCGACCACGCCGGCGCGTGAGGCGTTCGGCAGCAGCAGGTCCGTCCCGTCCGCGAAGACGTGCCGCGCGGCCGGGTCCACCTGGACCAGGTCGACGCACTTCTCCAGCGGCTCCCTGCCGGTCTTCAGGAACAGATCGCGGTAGACGGCGGGCAGCGGCAGCAGCGCCGGGCCCGTGTCGAACGCGAAACCGTCACGCTCGTACCGGCCCACCGCACCGCCGTAGGTCGTCGTGCGCTCGTACACCACCACCCGGTGGCCCGCGACGGCCAGCCGGGCGGCCGCCGCCATGGCGCCGAGACCGGCGCCGATCACCGCAATCCTTGCCATGTCTGCGACCTTAGCGGGCGTCGCGCCCGTCGGTTTCCGCGGGAGAAGGCGGGCGGGCCGCACGTCGGCAGGCGCGGGGTGGCCGTGCTTCGTCGCGCGGTCCGGCGCCCCTCGGGCCGCCCGGTGGAGGCCCCCGGCGAGTATCCGCGCGGACGCTCTACCGACCAGAGGGTCGCCGAGGGGACTGGGGTTGAGTGCGCAGGGCTGAGTACGCGTACCCAGTGGAGGAGATGAGTAGGTGCGCGGATGGGCTCCCGCCTGCGCGGACGGGAGAGTGGAGGCACGGGAAGGGGCGCGGCTCCGGAACCGCCGGCACGGGGCGGCGGAACGGGTCTCGCGCTCCGACCGCTCCTTCCGTCGACGGGGTCGAAGGGGATCGACGGGTCGGCGGGAGCGAGGCACGGGGGAGCGGGGGACGGGGGCAAGGGGGGACGAAGGGGGACGAGGGGGAACGGGGAAGCGCCGGTTCGAGGTGGCCCGCGGGGGACGCGGCCACTCCGGACCGGCGCTCGCGTTGGTGCGAGGGCGGGTGCCCGGTCCGCCTACCGGGTGCCGCTGACCCTGCCCTGGAGCAGCCGCGACAGCGCCGAGTGCACGTCGTCCAGCGAGCGCTCCGGCTGGAAGGCCTTCCAGTCCAGGGCTGCCACCAGGACCATGCCGACGAGGGCCGAGGCCGTGAGGCCGATGTCGATCTCGTCGCTCAGTTCGTCCGCCTCGACGCCCTCGCGGAGGACCTTCTCCACGACCGCGACCGCCTCCTGCCGGACGACCATGAGCGTCGACTGCCAGGCCCGGTTGGTGCGCCACAGCTCGGCCACGTACAACTGCGTGAACGACGGGTAGCGGTC
Organism: Streptomyces sp. NPDC042364; assembly: GCF_056437585.1. Taxonomy (NCBI): domain Bacteria; kingdom Bacillati; phylum Actinomycetota; class Actinomycetes; order Kitasatosporales; family Streptomycetaceae; genus Streptomyces; species Streptomyces sp. NPDC042364. Next base: position 331,497 of record NZ_JBWKAJ010000001.1, read on the forward strand.
GATGAAGACGAGCCCGGCCCGGATCATCGCGTCCAGTGCGTCGACCCTGCTGCCGCCGTCCTCGGCGGTGCGGTCGGCGGCCTCCCGCAGCGAGGCGGTGAGGAGCCCGACCCCGTGCCGCAGCAGTTCCTCGAAGAGGACCGACTTGCTGGCGAAGTTGTAGTAGACGGTGCCCTTGGCCACGCCGGCGCGCTCGGCGATCTCGTCGACCGTGGTGGCGGAGAACCCCTGCTCCGCGATGAGGGTGACGGCCGCCTCGTAGAGCTTCTGCCGGGTCGCCTCGCGGCGGCCCCCGCCTGCGCCGCCGGGGGCTTTGCTGCTTTCCATGGCCCTGATTCTCACAGGAACCGTGCCGTGCGCGGTCACAGAGTCAACTCCGGGTGCAGTCGGTCGAGGGTCCACACCTGCCGGCGGCGGGCCGACAGGGCGGTCAGGGCGAGCGCGCCCGCGGTGAAGGCCACCAGCACGGCGCACGCCTGCCAGACCGGGCCCAGTCCGCCGCCCGTGATCAGCCGCCGCAGGGCGTCCACGACATGGCTCATCGGCAGGAAGGGGTGGACCGCGTTGAAGAAGTCCGGGCTGGTCTGCACGGGGTACGTGCCGCCCGCGGACGTCAACTGGAGCATGAGGAAGGCGAGGACGAGGATCCGGCCCGCGGCCCCGAAGCGTGCGTTGAGCCACTGCACGATCGCCGCGAAGCACGCCGTGACCAGGAACAGGAAGCCCACGGTCCCGGCCGCCCGGGTCATCTCCAGGCCCACCGCCCAGTGGAGCACCGCCATGAGCGCCAACGTCTGGAGCACGCCGAGGGCTGCGACCGGGAGCCAGCCGGCCAGCGCGATCCGCCAGGCCGGGGAACCGGCCGCGAGGGCACGCCTGTTGAGCGGCGGGATCAGCATGTACGCCACCATCGCGCCCACCCACAGGGACAGCGGGATGAAGTACGGGGCGAACCCGGTGCCGTAGTTGGGCGCCTTGTGGAGGTCCTTGCTGGCCAGGCGGATCGGGTCGGCCATCACCTCGGTGCGCCGGTCGCGGTCCTTCTCGTCGTAGTCCGGGATCTGCCCGGCACCGTCGCGCAGTCCGCCCGCGAGCTTGCCGGAGCCGTCGGCCAGCTTGTACATGCCGCCCTTGAGGTCGTTCGCACCCGTCTTCAGGTCGCCGACGCCCGTGTCGAGATCCTCGGCCCCGGACTTGGCGGTGCCCAGACCGGTGTGCAGCGTCTTGGCGCCCTTGGCGACCTTCGTGGCACCCTTGTTGAGCGCGTTCACCTTGGTGACGGCGTCGTCCAGGTCCTCGGACAGGGTGGGCGCGGCCTCGGCCAGGGCCCTGGCCTGCCGCTCCAGGGTCTTCAGATCCTTCTTGAAGGCCTTCAGGTCGCCGTTGTAGTTCTCCACCACCGCGTTGACGTCCTCGGCGAGGCGCGCGGCCTCCGCCGCCGCCTCCTTCGCCTCCTTCAGGTCCGCGCAGGCCGCGTCGGGCAGCGCCGGGTCCTCGCAACGCCGCTTGTAGACGTCGTCGAGGGTGTCCGAGGCGGCCCGGGTGCCGGTCTCGGCGGCGGGGGCCGTGGTGACGAAGGCCGTGAGGTGGTTGCGGATCGTCCCCGCCGAGTCGGCGACCAGGGTGGCGGTGTCGGCGATCGTGTCGCCGTTCTCGTCGAGGAAGGGCCGGACCTGGTCGGCGGCTCCGTTGACCTTGTCGGCGAGGCTCTGGGTGCCGTTCGCGACCTGCTGGGCGCCGTCCTGGAGGTCGCCCGCGCCCTCGTCCAGGTCGCCGAGACCGCCGGACAGCTTGCCGCTGCCGTCCTTGGCGGCCTTCAGCCCGTCGGCGAGGTCCTTGGAGCCCTTCTCCGCCTTGTCGATACCGCCCTTGAGGTCCTCGGCGCCGTCCGCGGCCTTCTCGGTCTTCTCGTGGATGTCGGAGAACGAGATGAAGATCCGGTCCAGGAAGGACCGGGACGTCTTCGTCGACGCCGCCGTCCGCACCTCGGAGAACACCGTCCGGGAGATCTGCCCGACGATGTAGTTGTTCGCGTCGTTCGTGCGCACCTGGAGGGCGCCCGTCTCCGGTGCGTCACCGGAGCTGGAGGCGATCCGCTCACTGAAGTCCGAGGGCATGGTCAGCGACAGGTAGTAGGTGCCGTTCTCGACGCCCTCGCGGGCCTGCTCCGCGCTCACCTCGTGCCACTCGAAGGTGTCGCTGTCCCGCAGGCCCTCGGCGATGTCGTCGCCCGCCCGGATCTTCTGCTTGCCGGCCGACGCCCCCCGGTCGTCGTTCACCAGCGCCACCGGGATGCGGTCAAGACGGCCGTACGGGTCCCAGAAGGACCACAGGTACAGGGCGCCGTACAGCAGCGGCAGCAGCATGAGCGAGGCCAGCGCGGCGCGCGGGAGCTTCCCCCGTCCGAACCGCCTGAGCTCAAGCGAGGCGAGCTTCGGCGCGTGCATCGCACTTCTCCTTGTCGTCGTCGCTGTCGTCGTCGCTGCGGCCGGTCCCGGCCTCGGTGTCGGTCCGGGTCCCGGCCTCGTTCCCGGGCCCGGCCCCGTCTTCGGTCCCGGTTTCGGTCCCGGCCTCGCCCGGTACCGTCGTGGACACGACGAGCGCCCCCTCCGGGGCTTCGCTGCACACCGCCACGACCGTGGTCCCGGCCTCGGTGAGGGACCGCAACAACGCCCATATCCCGGTCCGTTCGGCCTCGGAGAGCTTCAGGTCGGTGTCGTCGACGCCGAGCAGGCGGGGCCGGCCGATGAGGGCCAGGGCGAGCGAGAGCCGCAGCGCCTCCATGCGGTCCAGGTCGCGCACCGCCGTCCGGTCGCCCTTGGGCAGCGACGCCCGGTCGAGCCCGGCGGCGGCCAGCGCGGCGTCGATCCGCCGCTCGGCCTCGGCCGCGCGCTCACGGCGGGGCCGGAGCAGCCCGCGCAGGGAACCGTCGAACCGCCGCTGCAGCAGCGCGCGTTCCCGCAGGTGCTCCCCGACGGTGAGCGCCGGGTCGAGGTCCGTGACACCGGGGACGTGGGCGAGGGCGCTGACCCGGCGTACGGCGGCCATCTGCTTCGGCAGCCGCAGGGCGCCCACCGTGGCGTGCCCCTCGCTCGGCTTCATGCGCCCGGTGAGAGCGAGCAGCAGACAGGTCCTGCCCGAACCCGAAGGGCCTTCGACGGCGATCAATGATCCGGGCTCGGCGTGGAACCCCACCTCTCGGAACACCCATCCGCGCGGGCCCCTGATCCCGAAGCCCTCGGCGCCGACGGCGACGCCGCCGCCCTCGTCGGCGGGTGTGGCGGCCGTCGTGGGCGGCTCTTCCATGTCCCCCAGACCCCCTCGTACGTTTTTGAACTGACTGGTCAGTGCAAAAGTACCCCGAACCGCCGATCGAAGCAAAAGCCCAGGTCGGAACGGATTGTCAGTGGCATACCTCACGATGGGTACATACGGCACCCCGTGTCAGGGCTGCCGTCACGCAGACGACAGGAGGTTCGTCATGGCCACCTACCACGCCGCCGCCGACCGGCGCCGCGCCACCGGCCCTGCCCCCTCACTGACCGGTCCGGCGAGCGACGTGCACCCCGTGCTGCGCCGGACGACGGCCCCGCCCGCCGCCCTCGACCTGCTCGCCCAGGCCCGCGCCGGCCTCGACGAGGCGTCCGCCCTCCAGGCCCCCAACGAGCGGTACGCGACGGCCCATCTGGCCGCGCTGCGCACCGCCGCCGCCGTGCTCGCCGCCCGAGGGCGCCCCGAGCCCACCCCGAAGCGCCGGGCGAAGATCCGGAGCGCCTGGGAGGTGCTCCCCGAGATCGCGCCCGAACTCGCCGAGTGGAGCGCCCTGTTCGCCTCGGGCGCCGCCCGCAGGGCGCGCGCCGAGGCCGGGATACGGGGCGCGGCGAGCGCGCGTGACGCCGACGACCTGATACGCGACGTGGCGATGTTCCTCCGCCTCGTCGAGCGGATGCTGGTGCTCCAGCCGGTCCTGCCGCAGCCCCGGCAGGACGGCGGCGGAGGGGTCCCGGCGGACGCGGGGCTGACCGACCGTCCCGGCGCCGCCCATTAGGGTTGGAGACACCCGTAGCCTCCGTCACGGCCCCCGGCCGCCGACGGAGCCCGCAAGCCCACCGCTCCGCCGCACACCAGGCGGTGCCGCGCCGAGGAGTCAACTGCCGTGTCGGACCCGTCGCGCCCCCGCGCCTCCCTCCGTACCGCCGTGGTCTGGGAGGTTCTCCAGGACGCCCTCGAGCGCCGTGTGAAGGCCACGGGGCGGGAGTCGCTCGACGTGCTCGACACCGGGGGCGGCAGCGGCAAGTTCGCGGTGCCCGTGGCCCGCCTCGGTCACCGCGTCACCGTCGTCGACCCCAGCCCCAACGCGCTGTTCGCGCTGGAGCGCCGGGCCGCCGAGGCCGGTGTCGCCGACCGGGTACAGGGCGTCCAGGGCGACGCGCACGGCCTCTTCGACGTCGTCGACCGCGGCGGCTACGACGCCGTGCTGTGCCACGGCGTCCTGGAGTACGTGGACGACCCCGCCGAGGGCATCGGCAACGCGGTCGCCGCGCTGCGCCCCGACGGCGTCCTCAGCCTGCTCGCCGCCGGACTGGGCGGCGCGGTGCTCGCCCGCGCCCTCGCCGGGCACTTCAAGGAGGCCAGGCAGGCACTCGACGACCCGAACGGACGCTGGGGCGAGGGTGATCCCGTGCCCCACCGTTTCACCGCCGAGCAGCTCACCGCGCTCGTCGAGGACGCGGGCCTCACCGTGGCCGCCGTACACGGCGTCCGGGTCTTCGCCGACCTCGTCCCCGGTGTGCTCGTCGACACCGAGCCGGGCGCCCTGGACGCCCTCCTGAAGCTGGAGGCCGCCGCCGCGGAACTGCCCGCGTTCCACTCCGTGGCCACCCAGCTGCACGTGCTCGGAGAGACCAGGGGGGCCGCCGGAGTCTGAGCGTCTCCGGTGAGGAGCCCGCTGATCAGGGACGCGGCGGCGGATGGAGTACGCCACAGGCCCCCCGATCGGGCGCCGGGAGCCGTATGATCGAGGGAGACCGTCCGGCATGACGAGCCGTTCGCTGGGGAATCCACACCTCAGCGAAGCGGGGTGCCATGGCGGGTTCCGGTTGGCGAATTGGCGTAGAGGGGCGGGTTTCAAGGGGGCGATTCCCTGCCTATCCTGAAGAGGACCCCCCGGGTCGCCCAGGCGACCGCACGATGAGGAGGACTCCGTGCCGCTCTCAGAGCACGAGCAGCGCATGCTCGAGCAGATGGAGCGAGCGCTGTACGCCGAAGATCCCAAGTTCGCGTCAGCGCTTGAGGGAAGCGGGCTGCGTACGTACACCCGGCGGCGGGTCTACCAGGCGGTCGCGGGCTTTCTTGTGGGTATCGCGCTCCTCATGGCCGGAATGGTCGCACAGCAGATCTGGGTCAGCGTGGTGGGATTCCTCGTCATGCTGGGCTGCGCCGTGCTCGCCGTCACCGGTTGGCGCAAGGCCCCCAAGCCGGGTGAACAGCCCGCCGCTCCCGCAGGCTCCGCCGGTGCCCGTCGTCAGACACGACAGCGCCGCTCCATGATGGATCGAATCGAACAGCGCTGGCAGCGCCGCCGTGACGAACAGGGCGGCCACTGAGCCCCGGAGTTCCCGGACCTACGCCAGACCTGAAGACGGACGAAGGGTGACCTCCCGAGCGGCGGTCACCCTTCAGTCACGCCCACAATCGAACACCGGTCGCCGGCGCGCCGGTCGCCCCGTGACACGGCCCGGCACCCGCTCCGGTCGTCCGGGGCGGCTCGCCCCCGTCGCGCGCTGCCCGAAACAGCCCTCGCATCCACCGCGCCGCCGCCCGGCCACAGCCCATCCGGCCCCTCCCGGACGCCCTCTTCACCAGCCTGGCGCAACAGTCGTCCCCCACGACCGCCCACCCCCTCGGCGCTGCGGCAAGCCCCGGACACACATCTGCCCCCACCGGGCGAACCCGGTGGGGGCAGACGCCTGGGCCTCGGCCGGGCAGGCGCCTCAGTTGTTCTGGCCGGTCGGGGCCGACGATCGGCGCAGCGTCGGGCGGTGGGCCGCCAGTTCGGCTGTCAGGGCCGACCAGCGGGCCGACGCCGCCCAGGCCACACGGACGGTCGAACGAGGCAGGAAGAGCGCCCGGAAGCGGGCCCGGCGGCCGACCTGGGACCGTAGCCCGGCCGCCACCTGGTGCGCGTCCTTGGCGAGACCCGCCGGCACCTGAGGCTGCGGAGCGTAGAGCACCTGCTCCACGGCCGCCGCCAGCCGGTGCACCGCCGCCTCCGCCGGTGGTTCGAGCCGCCCCAGCCGCACGATCCGCGCCGCGGCCTTGCGTGGCGTCTGCGATTCGTCCGGCGCGATCCCGTGGTCCCACGCCGTGTCGGTCACCTCCTGCCAGACCGCCAGGGCATGAGCCGCGGCCTCGGCGGGCGTACGCCCGTGCGCGCCCAGCCGGACGGAGCGCATCCGCATCCGCCACAGCATCGGCAGCAGCGGAACAGCGAGCAGCGCGAGCGCCCCGGGGATGATCAGCAGGGTCCAGGGGGAGAAGAACACCAGCCCCCACACACCGCGCTCCTCGTCGTCGGAGCCGGGCACGGCCGCCGCGGACTCGGACGAGCAACCGCCCTCCAGACGCACCTGCTGCGCCGCGCAGCTCTCGCTCGCCGACGGCTCCGCGGACGGCAGGGAGGACGCCGACTCCGAAGGCCGGGGCACATCGGGCAGGCCGTTGTCACCGGATGCCTCGGGCTGGGTGTAGTCGGGAGTCGTCCCCCGGTTCGGGGTCGGCTCGAAACGGGTCCAGCCCACGCCCTCGAAGTACAGCTCGGGCCAGGCGTGCGCGTCGCGCAGCCCCACCGACATCGCGCCGTTCGCCTCCGGGGTGCCGGGAGTGAAGCCCACCGCCACCCGGGCCGGAATGCCCAGGGTGCGGGCCATGGAGGCCATCGCGAAGGAGAAGTGGACGCAGAAGCCCTCCTTCTCCCGCAGGAACCGGGCGATGGCCCGCGAGCCGGTCCCGCTCTGCACCTCGGTGTCGTAGGTGAACTCGCCGCTGAACGCGAACCAGTCCTGGAGCTTCACGGCCCGCTCGTAGTCGTTCGCCGAGCCCTCGGTGACCTCGCGAGCGGTCCGCGCCACCACCGGCGGCAGCGACGGCGGAACCTCGGTGTACTCCCGCTTCAGGGCCGGCGGCGGCTCGGACGCCGCGGCCAGCTGCTTGGCGGTGGGCCGTACGACCAGGCTCCTGACCGTGTACTGCGCACCCTTGGTGTCCTGGCCGTGGTCGCCGACGAGAGTGCGCCCCACCGGCTCGTACCGCCAGTCGCCGTCGATGTCCACGGACGTCACCGGATACGGCATCGGCAGCCAGTCCTGCGCGTAGTCCTTCGCCGCGGCTATCCGGGTCTCGATCTCCTTCCGCTTGACGTCGGGGCCCAGGCCGTTCGGCGTGCCGAAGTCGTCCGGGACCCCGGTGATGGACCGCTCGGTCGGCTTCCAGGAAGTGCCGTCGAAGTCGTCCAGGGAGACGATCCGCAGATACATCTCCTGGAGGTTGTCGGTGTTCGTGCGGTACGAGAGGACCTGGCGGTCCTGGTCGACGTTCAGGCTCTCGCTCAGCTGGACCAACGGGTTCACCGCGGCGATCGTGCCGCCGCCCCCGGAACCCGCGCCGATCCCGGCGCCCGCGCCGCCCAGCAGCCCGCCGTCGAGGGCGGGCAGCCCGAGCGGCACCACCAGCGCGACGCCCAGCGCGACCGCGCCGATCCGCCGCCCGGTGCGGACCGGGGCGACGGCACCGCCCCCGGTCTCCATCCCGGGACCGTGCGAGGTGCCGCCGAAGACCCGGCCCCACTGCGAGAGCCGGTCGCGGCTCTCGGCCAGCAGCAGCATCAGATAGCCGACCGAGGCGATCAGGAAGAAGAGCCACGCGGCACCGTCGGACAGCCCCGCCGCCACCGAGTAGAGCGCCAGCAGCGGCAGACCGGCCGGGGCGGCGCTGCGGAGCGTCACCGCGACCGCGTCGACCATGAGGCCGATCACCAGGACCCCACCGATCACCATCAGCTGGATGCCGTCGGTCAGCGGCGCAGGGATGGCGTACCGGCCGACGTCGTCGGCACCGGCCCGCAGGAGCGACGCCAGGTGCTGGAACGCCTCCGGGCCCGGGAACAGCCCCGCCACCGCCTGCCGCCTGGCGAAGACCAGGGTCAGCATCATCAGGGTGACCAGGGCCTGTGCCGCCACCGTCAGCGCCCGGGCCAGCGGCACCCGCCGGGCGAGCGCTCCCACCCCGCTCTGCACGGCCAGCATGACGGCCGCCTGGAGGATCCAGGTCGCCGGTTCCACCAGCGGCAGCAGGGCGCATGCCGCCATGACCGTGGCGGCCCAGGCGCACAGCGCCAGCCTCGCCCGACCGCTCATGACCGTCCCTCCGTCCCGATCCCGGACCCCAGGCCGGTGCGCTGCCGGTCCGCCTGGCGCCACAGGTCCGTCAGCGAGGCGCCGCGCGGCACGCCCAGCGCCGTCCAGCCCGCCTCGTGCAGCAGCCGCAGCGACTCCTCGCCGGCGCTCTCGCCGCCCGCGCCGGGCACCCCGCCCGGCTCACGGGTCCATGTGTCGCTGTCCAGCAGGAAGGCGATCGCCCCGCCGCTGCGCCGGCGCATCCTGCCGATCAGCCCCGCCTGCTCCTCGTCGAGGTCGCCGAGGAAGGCGACCAGCAGCCCCTCGTTGCCACCGCGCAGCACGTCGTACGCGGGGGAGAGGCTCGTGCCGTCGGAGTGGTCGATCACCGCGAGCGTGTCCATCATCAGTCCGGCCGCGTCGGCGGACTCCTGGCTGGAGCCCGCGAACCCGTCGGCCCCCTCGCCCGGCACCGAACTGCCGGTGTCCGTCAGCAGCCGTACGGAAAAGCCCCGCTCGAGCATGTGCACCAGCAGGGACGCGGCGCCCGAGACGGCCCACTCGAAGGCCGAGTCCGGGCCCGCGCCCAGATAGGCCACGGCCCGGGTGTCCAGCAGGACGGTGCAGCGGGCCCGCTGCGGCTGCTCCTCGCGGCGCACCATCAGTTCGCCGTAGCGCGCGGTGGAGCGCCAGTGCACCCGGCGCAGGTCGTCGCCGCGCCGGTAGCCGCGCGGGATCACGTCGTCCTCGCCGGCCAGCGCCAGTGAGCGCTGCCGGCCGTCCCCGTACCCCCTCGCCTCACCCGTCAGCCGCACCGGCGGCAGCGCCTCCACGCGCGGGATGACCGTCAGCGTGTCGAACGTCGAGAAGGACCGGGTCAGCTCGCACATGCCGAACGGGTCGGTCAGCCGCAGCTGGAGCGGCCCGAGGGGATAGCGGCCGCGCAGATCGGAGCGGACGCGGTACGACACCTCGCGGCGGCCGCCCGCCTCCACCCGGTCCAGGACGAACCGGGGACGCGGACCGAGCACGTACGGCACCCGGTCCTGCAGCATCAGCAGCCCGGTGGGCAGCCGCGAGACGTTGTCCATCCGGAGATGGACGCGGGCCTCGCTGCCGGCGGGCACCCGCGCGGGGGAGAGACGCCGGCTGCCCGCGACCCGGTACCGGGTGCGGTACAGCACGGTCGCGCAGACCAGCGGCAGTACGGCGAGCAGCAGACCGACCCGGAGCAGATCGCTCTGCCCGAGGACGTACGCGCATATCGCGGCCGCCACTCCGGCGGCGAAGAAGGAGCGCCCGCGTGTGGTGAGCCCGGCGAGAGCCGTGCGCAGCCCGCCCTTGTCCTGCTCCGGTGCGGGCGCGGGCCCCGCGGTGGTCATCCAAGCCTCCGCGGCGGCTGCTGCGGATACGCGGGCGCCGAGCGGACCGCGCCGAAGCCACCCTGGGGCGGCGCGGCCTGCGGCACGGGCGTGCGCTGCAGGATCTCCTGGACGACCTGCTCGGGCGTCCGGCGGTTGAGCTGGGCCTGGGCGGTGGGCAGCAGCCGGTGGGCGAGGACCGCCACCGCGAGCGACTGGACGTCGTCCGGCAGCGCGTACTCCCGGCCGCTCAGGGCGGCGGTCGCCTTCGCCGCGCGCAGCAGATGCAGCGTGGCGCGCGGCGAGGCGCCGAGTCGGAGGTCGGGGTGGGTGCGGGTGGCGCCGACCAGGTCCACCGCGTAGCGCCGTACCGTTTCCGCGACGTGCACACCGCGGACGGCCTCGATCAGCTTCACGATGTCATGGGCGTGGGCCACCGGCTGCATGTCCTCCAGCGGTGAGACGCCGCCGTGGACGTCGAGCATCTGGAGCTCTGCCTCCGGGCTGGGGTAGCCGACGGAGACCCGGGCCATGAAGCGGTCCCGCTGGGCCTCGGGGAGCGGGTAGGTGCCCTCCATCTCGACGGGGTTCTGCGTGGCCACCACCATGAAGGGGTGCGGCAGCTCGTACGTCTGTCCGTCGATCGTGACCTGGCGCTCCTCCAGGGACTCCAGCAGCGCGGACTGCGTCTTCGGCGACGCGCGGTTGATCTCGTCGCCGATCACGATCTGCGAGAAGATCGCGCCCGGCTTGAACTCGAACTCCTTGCGCTGCTGGTCCCAGATGGACACACCCGTGATGTCCGACGGCAGCAGGTCCGGCGTGAACTGGATACGCCGTACCGAACAGTCGATGGACCGCGCCAGTGCCTTGGCCAGCATGGTCTTGCCGACGCCGGGGACATCCTCGATCAGAAGATGTCCCTCGGCGAGCAGCACTGTCAGCGAAAGCCGTACGACCTCAGGCTTGCCCTCGATCACCGCCTCGACCGAACTGCGGACTCGCTCCACAGTGCTGGTCAGATCAGTGAGGCTCGCTCGATCGTCATAGGTCGTCACCCGGCCCTCCTCGGCCCGTTCTTTCTCCGGGCCGACGCTCTGCGATGCGGACCGGCCCACCCCGAAACACGGGCACCACGCGCACACAGTTCCGCGTGTTGCCACACTTGCATTCTTGCTGCCGTTACCGATTCGTGTCACTCGCCTGTGGATAACGGTCCACTATTTGTCAGGCTTGTACCGTTCTGCACACCAAAATGCCAGGAGATTGACAGGAACCCGAGGCGCCGGAAGACCGTACGGGGAGGGTGGGAAGGCGCGTGCCGGGGGGCCGGTCCGGCGCTGCTCAGGCCGGGCTGATCTCGCGCAGCAGACCCGTCTTCACATCGAAGACGAAGCCGCGCACATCGTCGGTGTGCAGCAGGAACGGGTTGGTCCGCACCCGCTGCATGGACTGCCGTACGTCCTGGTCCACGTCCCGGAAGGACTCCACCGCCCAGGCCGGGCGCTGGCCGACCTCCGCCTCCAACTCGGTGCGGAAGTCCTCGGTGAGGGCCTCCAGGCCGCAGCCGGTGTGGTGGATGAGGACGATGCTGCGAGTGCCCAGCTTGCGCTGGCTGATGGTGAGGGAGCGGATCACGTCGTCGGTGACCACACCGCCCGCGTTGCGGATGGTATGGCAGTCGCCCAGCTCGAGGCCGAGGGCGGCGTGCAGGTCGAGGCGGGCGTCCATGCAGGCCACGACGGCGACGTGCAGGACGGGGCGGGCGTCCATCCCGGGGTCGGTGAACGCGGCGGCGTACCGCCCGTTCGCCTCGACCAGCCGGTCGGTGACCGTGCCGCCGGTTATGGCGCCTTCGTTTTCCGTGGGAACTGATGCGGAGGTCGTCATAACCATGACGGTACTGGTCACGGGCGCCGATGGCGCTCTGTGAGAGAGGACAAAGAACGTCATTGAGGGTTGTTGTGAGGTAACCCACAGGGGTGGCGGGATTGCACCACTCCGGGTGATTTCCCGGCTTTCCGGGCTACGCTCCGGGAGTGGCGTCGCGACGCGCAGGCCGGTTGATTGACCGCGAGGAGCCGTGGACTAAAGTGACGCGGAGCGGGAGGTGAGGACCCCCTGCTGGACTGACATACCGAGAGATCCGGTGACTGCCCGGTTGTCTCCCCGCGTGCGCGGCGCGTACGTACGGCTCGGCCTCCTCCCGCTCCCGGCCGGCCGGCACTTCCGGCGCCGGCCGACCTCCCCTTCCCGAGCGGGCGGGGACCCGGCGGTGCGTACGGGCCCGCCGGACTTGAGAGGGCCCCTTGACCGAGAGCCGACACGTTCCCGTCATGCTCCAGCGGTGCCTGGACATGCTGGCCCCGGCCCTCACGGAGCCCGGTGCCGTCGTGGTCGACTGCACCCTCGGGCTCGGCGGCCACAGCGAGGCGCTCCTCACCCGGTTCCCCGAGGCCCGGCTCGTCGCCCTCGACCGCGACAAGGAGGCGCTGCGTCTGTCCGGGGAACGGCTCGCCCCCTTCGGTGACCGCGCCACCCTGGTGCACGCCGTCTACGACGAACTCCCCGACGTCCTCGCCCGCCTGGACGTCCCGCACGTCCAGGGCGTCCTCTTCGACCTCGGCGTCTCCTCCATGCAACTCGACGAGGCCGACCGCGGCTTCGCCTACGCCCAGGACGCCCCGCTCGACATGCGCATGGACCAGACGACCGGCATCAGCGCCGCAGAGGTCCTCAACACCTACCCGGCCGGCGAACTCGTCCGGATCCTCCGGGCGTACGGCGAGGAGAAGCAGGCCAAGCGGATCGTCTCCGCGATCGTGCGCGAGCGCGATAAGGAGCCCTTCACCAACAGCGCGCGCCTGGTCGAACTGATCCGCGACGCGCTGCCGCAGGCCGCCAAGCGCACCGGCGGCAACCCCGCCAAGCGCACCTTCCAGGCGCTGCGCATCGAGGTCAACGGCGAACTCACCGTGCTGGAACGGGCGATCCCCGCCGCCGTCAAGGCCCTCGCGGTCGGCGGCCGGATCGCCGTGCTGTCGTACCACTCGCTCGAAGACCGCCTCGTCAAGCAGGTGCTCGCGGCGGGCGCCACCTCCACCGCGCCCCCCGGACTCCCCGTCGTCCCCGAGCGCTACCAGCCCCGGCTCAAGCTCCTCACCCGTGGTGCCGAACTTCCCACCGAGGAGGAGGTCGCCGAGAACCGGCGTGCCGCCCCCGCGCGGCTGCGCGGCGCCGAGCGCATCCGGGAGGACGTCGAGTGAGGCGTACGGGGCGGCCGGAACGCGGTGCGTGAAGGGGGCGGTGGTGAGTCCGGAGACCGAACTCGCCGGCACCAGGAGTGAGTCCGAGAAGCGAACAGGCAGGGAGGGTGTGTGAGCAGGAAACCCGAACTGAGGGGCCGCGCCGCACGTCTCGCGCGGCTCCTGCCCGCCGGCTCCGGCCGGGCCGCCCGCACCCCGTTCGTCCTGCTTGTCGTCGCTCTCCTGGGCGGCGGCCTCATCGGCCTCCTCGTACTGAACTCCGCGCTGAGCGAAGGGTCGTTCCAGCTCGACGACCTCCAGGACGACGTGAAGAGCTACACCGACGAGGAACAGGCGCTCCAGCGGGACGTGGACGCCTACTCCGCCCCCGAGGCACTCCAGCGCCGCGCCCGCGAGCTGGGCATGGTGCCCGGCGGTGACCCGGCCTTCCTGGACCCCGACGGCCGCGTCAAGGGCGTCCCGAGCCCCGCCGCGCCGCAGTCACCGGCGAGCATGCCCCTGGTCCTCGCTCCCGAGGCACTCGCCGACGCGCCCTCCGCGGGCCCCGCCCCCCACCCGACCTCGACCTCCACTCCCACGCCCCCCGCGTCCCTCACGCCGTCGGGCTCCCCGGCGGCGCGGCCGTCCGCTGTGCCCCCCGGAGCCGCGCCCGCCCCCACCGGCCCGCCCGTGCGGTCCACGCCGCTCTCGACGAACCCCGGCAGGTGACGGAAGTGGCCGATTCAGGCAGGCAGCCACCCCGCCGCCGGGTACCCGGCCCCGCCCGGCCCGTGCGACCGGGCGGCCCGCAGCGCCGCCCCGGCCCCGGCGCCCGCCCCGCGGGGCAGCGCCGGCCGAGCACTCCCCGGCGGCCGGCACCGCGCACCATCCGCCTGGGCAACCCGCGCCCCCGGCTTCGCCTGGTGAGCCTCGCACTCACCCTGGTGATGATCGCCTTCGTCGTGCGGCTGCTCCAGGTACAGGCCGTCGACGCCGGCGAGTACGCGGCCAAGGCCGAGCGGAACCGCTACGTCGGCCGGGTCCTCGCCGCCGAGCGGGGCGGGATCACCGACCGCAACGGCGTCGCCCTGGCGATCAGCGCGGACGCCAACGACATCACCGCCGACCCCACGATGTTCACGAGGAAACAGCTCAAGGTCGGCGACGGGCCCGAGCAGGCGGCCGCGCTCCTCGCGCCGATCCTCGGCGCCGAACAGGAGACGATCGCCAGGAAGCTGCGCACCAAGGACACGCGGTACGTCCTCCTCGCCCGCCGCCAGACCCCCCAGGTCTGGAACCAGATCAGCGACCTGAAGACCGCGCTCGTCAAGAAGGCCAAGGACGACCCGGGCACCGTCAACGTGCTGGCCGGCGTCTTCCAGGAGCCCAGCAGCAAGCGTGTGTACCCCAACGGCGACCTCGCCGCCGGGATACTGGGCTGGGTCAACGCCGAGGGCAAGGGCGGCGGCGGTATCGAGCAGCAGCTCGACAGCAAGCTGTCCGGCAAGGACGGCAAGATCCGCTACGCCCAGTCCGGCGGCCGCCTCGTGCCCACCGCGGGCTCCGCCGAGACCCCCGCCATCGCCGGCTCCGACGTCGAGCTGACCATCGACCGCGACATCCAGTGGGCCGCGCAGAGCGCCATCACCGAGCAGGTGAAGAAGTCCAAGGCGGACCGCGGCTACGTGATAGTGCAGGACACCCGCACCGGCGAGATCCTCGCCATGGCCAACTCGCCGGGCTTCGACCCCAACGACCTCACCAGGGCGAACCCGGACGCCCTGGGGAACGCCGCCCTCCAGGACGCCTACGAGCCCGGCTCCACCGCCAAGGTGATGTCGATGGCCGCCGTACTGGAGGAGAACGTCGCCACCCCCGGGACACACGTCACCGTGCCCAACCGGCTGCACCGCGGCGACCGCCTCTTCAAGGACGACATCGACCACCCGACCTGGTACCTCACGCTCAACGGCGTGCTCGCCAAGTCCAGCAACATCGGCACGATCCTCGCCACCGGCGAACTCGGCGGGAACCAGCGGGAGTCCAACCGGATCCTCTACTCCTACCTGCGCAAGTTCGGCATCGGCAGCTACACCGGGCTCGGCTTCCCCGGCGAGACCAAGGGCATCCTCGCCGCGCCCCGCGACTGGTCGACGTCGCAGCAGTACACGATCCCTTTCGGCCAGGGCGTCTCCATAAACGCCATGCAGGCGACCTCCGTCTACTCGACGATCGCCAACGGCGGCGTACGCGTGGAGCCCACCGTCGTCCGGGGCACCAGGGGACCGGACGGCCGCTTCACCCCCGCTCCGAAGCCGAAGAAGACGCGGGTCGTGAGCGAGAAGACGGCGAAGACCCTGGCCAGGATGCTGGAGTCCGTCGTGGACGACGAGGAGGGCACCGGCACCAAGGCGCGCATCCCCGGTTACCGGGTCGCGGGCAAGACGGGCACGGCGAACCGCGTGGATCCGGCCACCGGCAGGTACCGCGGCTACACCTCGTCGTTCGCCGGGTTCGCGCCCGCGGACAAGCCGCGGATCACCGTGTACTGCGCCATCCAGAACGCCACCAAGGGCAACTACTTCGGCGGCCAGATCTGCGGCCCCATCTACAAGGAGGTCATGGAGTTCGCCCTGAAGACACTCCAGGTCCCGCCGACCGGCGCCGGGCCCGCGAACCTGCCCGTCAGCTTCAAGCCCTGACCCGCCGCCCGGGCGGCCCCGTCCCTCCTGACCCCTCCCTGATCCACCCGCTGATCAGCGCAACCAGCCAGGAACGCACTCGTGACCATGATCACTCCCGACCCCGGGAACCACGCATCCGCACCTCCCTCGCACAAACCCTCGCTTCGCTCCGGCGGGGGTGCGCCCGGTACGCTCACCGCCGTGCCACACGCTGATCAGTCCCAAACCACCCAGAAGGGCGTTTCCGTGACATACCCCGGACCGCCCAGGCCGGCCCAGGTCTCCGCCACACCCCTCGCGGAACTCGCCGGACAGCTGGGTGCCGCACAGCCGGAGAACCCGGGAGGGCCGGACAGCGCCGCCGGGGTCACGGGCATCACCCATGACTCCCGCGCCGTCCGCCCCGGTGACCTGTACGCCGCCCTGCCGGGCGCCCGGCTGCACGGCGCCGACTTCGTGAACCAGGCGGCCGGCCTCGGCGCCGTCGCCGTCCTGACCGACCCGAGCGGGGCCGAGCGCGCCGCCGCCACCGGTCTCCCGGTCCTCGTGGTCGACGACCCGCGCGGACGGATGGGCGAACTGGCGGCCACCATCTACGGCCGACCCGGCCGCGACCTGCTCCAGATCGGCATCACCGGAACCTCCGGCAAGACCACCACCGCCTACCTGGTCGAGGGCGGCCTGAGGACGGTCCGCTCCACCGGGCTCATCGGCACGGTCGAGATGCGCATCGGCGACGAGCGCATCAAGTCCGAACGCACCACCCCCGAGGCCACGGACCTCCAGGCCCTCTTCGCCGTCATGCGAGAACGCGGCGTGGACGCGGTCGTCATGGAGGTGTCCAGCCACGCCCTGGTCCTCGGCCGGGTCGACGGCTGCGTCTTCGACGTGGCGGTGTTCAACAACCTCAGCCCGGAGCACATGGAGTTCCACTCCGGCATGGAGGACTACTTCCAGGCCAAGGCGAGCCTGTTCACGCCGGAGCGCAGCAGGCTCGGCGTCGTCAACCTCGACGACGAGTACGGTCGCCGGCTCACCAAGGAGGCGACCGTCCCGGTCGTCACGTTCTCCGCCGAGGGCCACCCCGACGCCGACTGGCGTGCCGTGGACGTCGAGGTCGGCCCGCTGGACTCGACGTTCACCGTGATCGGCCCCAAGGACGAGCGGATCACCGCCAGGTCGCCGCTGCCGGGGCCGTTCAACGTGGCCAACACCCTCGCCGCGATCGTCGCCCTGGCCGTCGCCGGGATCGACCCGCAGACCGCCGCCGACGGCGTCGCCGCCGTGCCGGGTGTGCCGGGCCGCCTGGAGCGCGTGGACGCCGGGCAGCCCTACCTCGCGGTCGTCGACTACGCCCACAAGACGGACGCGGTCGAGTCCGTGCTCAAGGCGCTGCGCAAGGTCACCGAGGGCAGGCTGCACGTGGTGCTCGGCTGCGGCGGAGACCGGGACCGGACCAAGCGCGCGCCGATGGGCGCCGCCGTCGCCCGGTTCGCCGACACGGCCGTACTGACCTCCGACAACCCCCGCTCCGAGGACCCCCTCGCGATCCTCGCCACCATGCTCGAGGGCGCGGCCTCCGTCCCGGTCCACGAGCGCGGCGAGGTCCTCCTCTTCGAGGACCGGGCCGCCGCGATCGCCGCGGCCGTCGCCCGCGCGAAACCCGGCGACACCGTGCTGGTCGCGGGCAAGGGCCACGAGCAGGGCCAGGACATCGCCGGTGTGGTACGTCCCTTCGACGACCGCCAGGTGCTCCGCGAAGCTATCCAGCAGACCCAGGGATGAACTTGTGATCGCCCTCTCTCTCGCCGAGATCGCAGAAGTCGTCGGCGGGCAGACGCACGACATACCGGATCCGTCGGTCAAGGTCACCGGACCCGTCGTCCGGGACTCCCGTGAGGTGGAGCCCGGCAGCCTCTTCGTCGCCTTCGCGGGCGAGCGCGTGGACGGCCACGACTTCGCGGCCGCCGTCGTCGAGGCGGGCGCGGCAGCGGTGCTGGCGTCCCGCCCCGTCGGCGTGCCCGCGATCGTCGTGGCCGACGTCCAGGCGGCGCTCGGCGCCCTCGCCCGCCATGTGGTGCGCGAACTCGGCACCACCCTCGTCGCCCTCACCGGATCCGCGGGCAAGACCAGCACCAAGGACCTGATCGCCCAGGTGCTCCGGCGCAAGGCGCCGACGGTGTTCACGCCCGGCTCGCTCAACAACGAGATCGGGCTGCCCCTCACCGCGCTCAGCGCCACCGAGGAGACCCGTTTCCTCGTCCTGGAGATGGGCGCCCGCGGCATCGGCCACATCCGCTACCTCACCGGTCTCACCCCGCCCAAGGTCGGCCTCGTGCTCAACGTCGGCACCGCCCACATCGGTGAGTTCGGCGGCCGGGAGCAGATCGCACAGGCCAAGGGCGAGCTGGTCGAGGCCCTGCCGCCGGCGAGCGAGGGCGGCGCGGCGATCCTCAACGCCGACGACCCCCTGGTCCGCGCCATGGCCTCCCGTACGAAGGCCAAGGTGCTGCTCTTCGGCGAGTCCGGCGAAGCGGACGTACGGGCGGAGAACGTACGGCTCACGGACGCGGGACAGCCCTCCTTCCGCCTTCACACACCCTCCGGTGCAAGTGATGTGACCATGCGCCTGTACGGTGAGCATCACGTGTCGAACGCGCTCGCCGCGGCCGCCGTCGCCCATGAGCTGGGCATGTCCGCGGAAGAGATCGCCACCGCGCTCTCCGAGGCGGGCTCCCTCTCCCGCTGGCGGATGGAGGTCACCGAGCGCCCGGACGGCGTGACGGTCGTCAACGACGCCTACAACGCGAACCCCGAGTCCATGCGGGCCGCTCTGCGCGCGCTGGCAGCGATGGGCAAGGGGCGGCGGACCTGGGCGGTGCTCGGCAAGATGGCCGAGCTCGGGGACGAATCGCTCGCCGAGCACGACGCGGTCGGACGGCTCGCCGTCCGGCTCAATGTCGGCAAGCTCGTCGCCGTCGGGGGCAGGGAGGCCTCCTGGCTGCAACTGGGCGCATACAACGAGGGTTCGTGGGGTGAGGAGTCGGTGCACGTGTCCGACGCACAGGCGGCGGTCGACCTGTTGCGCAGTCAGTTGCGCCCGGGGGACGTCGTACTCGTGAAGGCGTCCCGGTCGGTCGGGCTCGAGAGTGTGGCGCAGGCGCTGCTCGACGGCGGCAACGAGGGTGAGGTTGCCGCGCGATGATGAAGCAGATCCTGTTCGCAGGAGTCATCGGTCTCTTCCTGACCCTGGTCGGCACCCCGCTGCTGATCAAGCTGCTGGCCCGCAAGGGCTACGGCCAGTACATCCGGGACGACGGCCCGCGCGAGCACGCCAGCAAGCGCGGTACGCCGACCATGGGTGGTATCGCCTTCATCCTCGCGACGATCGCCGCGTACTTCCTGGCCAAGGTCATCACGGGTCAGCCGCCGACCTTCTCCGGTCTGCTGGTGCTCGGCCTGATGGGCGGCATGGGCCTCGTCGGCTTCCTCGACGACTACATCAAGATCGTCAAGCGGCGCTCGCTGGGTCTGCGCGCCAAGGCGAAGATGGCCGGCCAGCTGATCGTCGGCATCGCCTTCGCGGTGCTCGCGCTGCAGTTCCCGGACGCCCGCGACCAGACGCCGGCCTCCACCAAGCTCTCCTTCGTGCAGGACTTCGGCTGGTCCATCGGCCCGGTGCTGTTCGTGATCTGGGCGCTGTTCATGATCCTCGCGATGTCGAACGGCGTGAACCTCACCGACGGTCTCGACGGCCTCGCCACCGGCGCCTCGGTGCTCGTCTTCGGCGCGTACACCTTCATCGGCGTCTGGCAGTTCCAGGAGTCCTGCGCCAACACGCAGACCCTGACCAACCCGGAAGCCTGCTACGAGGTACGCGATCCCCTCGACCTCGCGATCGTCGCCTCCGCGCTGATGGGCGCCTGCCTCGGCTTCCTGTGGTGGAACACCTCGCCCGCGAAGATCTTCATGGGTGACACCGGTTCGCTGGCCCTCGGCGGCGCCCTCGCCGGTCTCGCGATCTGCTCCCGCACCGAGCTGCTCCTCGCGCTCCTCGGCGGTCTGTTCGTCCTCATCACCATGTCGGTCGTCATCCAGGTCGGCTCGTTCAAGCTGACCGGCAAGCGGGTCTTCCGCATGGCACCGCTGCAGCACCACTTCGAACTCAAGGGCTGGTCCGAGGTCCTCGTCGTGGTCCGCTTCTGGATCATCCAGGGCATCTGCGTGATCGTCGGACTGGGCCTCTTCTACGCGGGATGGGCGGCCGACAAGTGACCGACTGGCAGGGCAAGCACGTCACCGTCGCCGGGCTCGGCGTCTCAGGCATCCCGGCGGCCAAGGTCCTGCACGGCCTCGGCGCCGCCGTCACGGTCGTCAACGACGGCGACGACGAACGCGCCCGGGCCCAGGCCGCCGACCTGGAGGCGCTCGGCATCACCGTGCGCCTCGGTGACGGTGCCACCCTGCCGGAGGGCACCGACCTCGTCGTCACCGCGCCCGGCTGGAAGCCCGACAAGCCGCTGTTCGCCGCCGCCCGCGAGGCCGGCGTGGAGATCTGGGGCGACGTCGAGCTGGCCTGGCGCCTGCGCGGTCCCGACGCGGCGCCCTGGCTGGCCGTCACTGGCACCAACGGCAAGACCACGACCGTCCAGATGCTCGCCTCGATCCTGAAGGCCGCGGGGCTGCGGACGGCCGCCGTCGGCAACATCGGGGTCTCGCTGCTGGACGTCGTCCTCGGCGAGGAGCAGTACGACGTACTGGCCGTGGAGCTGTCCAGCTACCAGCTTCACTGGGCGCCCTCCCTGCGCGCCCACTCCGCCGCCGTCCTGAACCTCGCCCCCGACCACCTCGACTGGCACGGCTCCATGGAGGCGTACGCCAAGGACAAGGGCCGCGTCTACGAGGGCAACCGGGTCGCCTGCGTCTACAACGTGGATGCCACCGACAAACCGTCCACCGAGGACCTGGTGCGCGAGGCGGACGTCGAAGAGGGCTGCCGGGCCGTCGGGTTCACGCTCGGGACCCCGGGCCCGTCCCAACTCGGCGTCGTGGACGGCATCCTGGTCGACCGCGCCTTCGTCGAGAACCGGCAGAAGAACGCCCAGGAACTCGCCGAGGTCTCCGACATCGACCCGCCGGCCCCGCACAACATCGCCAACGCCCTCGCCGCGGCCGCCCTCGCCCGCGCCTTCGGCGTGCCCGCCGAGGCCGTACGGGACGGCCTGCGGGCCTTCACCCCGGACGCGCACCGCATCGCGCACGTGGCCGACGTGGACGGCGTCACGTACATCGACGACTCCAAGGCCACCAACACCCACGCCGCGCAGGCCTCCTTGGCGGCCTACGAGTCGATCGTGTGGATCGCGGGCGGACTCGCCAAGGGCGCCACCTTCGACGAACTCGTCGCCGGGGCGGCGAAGCGGCTCAGGGGTGCCGTACTGATCGGCGCGGACCGCGCGCTGATCCGCGAAGCGCTGGCGCGACACGCCCCGGAAGTGCCGGTCGTGGACCTCGACCGGACAGACACTGGGGCGATGCTCGCGGCGGTCCGCGAGGCACGGGCGCTCGCACAGGCGGGCGACACGGTGCTGCTGGCACCGGCCTGCGCGTCGATGGACATGTTCGTCAACTACAACAGGCGCGGGGACGCGTTCGCGGAGGCAGTGCGCGAACTCGCCGCCGCGGACGGCTGACCGGCCCGCCCGTGCCTGGCGGGTGAGCTGGGCGAACCTGGGAGGGAACACGTGACACGGATGTGTTCGGTGCGCCGCGGGGAGGGCGCGCCCGATGCCCGGTAGCCGCACCGGGCGCCCTCCCGTCCAGCGCCTCACCCGCCGGCCGCCCGTCCCCCGCCCGTCCCGCGAGAACCCCGTACGACGTCTCCACACACGGGCACGGCGGGCCTGGGACCGTCCGCTCACCGCGTACTACCTGATCCTCGGCGGCAGCCTGCTGATCACCGTGCTCGGCCTGGTGATGGTCTACTCGGCCTCGCAGATCACGGCGTTGCAGAAGTCGCTGCCGGGGACCTTCTTCTTCCGCAAGCAGTTCCTCGCGGCCTCGATCGGCGGCCTTCTGCTGCTCGCGGCCTCACGCATGCCCGTGAAGCTGCACCGGGCGCTCGCGTACCCGATCCTCGCCGGCTGTGTCTTCCTGATGGCCCTGGTGCAGGTGATAGGGCAGTCGATCAACGGCAACCAGAACTGGATCGCCGTCGGCGGCTCCTTCCAGATCCAGCCCAGCGAGTTCGGCAAGCTGGCGCTGGTGCTGTGGGGAGCCGATCTGCTCGCCCGCAAGGAGGACAAGCGGCTGCTGACCCAGTGGAAGCACATGCTGGTGCCGCTGGTGCCGGTGGCGTTCACGCTCCTCGGACTGATCATGCTCGGTGGCGACATGGGCACCGCGATCATCCTCACGGCCATCCTGTTCGGCCTGCTGTGGCTGGCCGGGGCGCCGACCAGGCTGTTCGTGGGCGTGCTGTCCGTGGCCGGGCTGATCGGTTTCGTCCTGATCAGGACCAGTGAGAACCGTATGGCCCGGCTCGCCTGCATCGGTGCCACGGAACCGGGGCAGGGGGACACCTGCTGGCAGGCCGTGCACGGCATCTACGCCCTCGCCTCGGGCGGGATCTTCGGCTCGGGGCTCGGTGCCAGTGTGGAAAAATGGGGCCAACTCCCGGAAGCGCACACCGACTTCATCTTCGCCGTCACCGGTGAGGAACTGGGCCTCGCGGGGACGCTGTCGGTGCTCGCCCTCTTCGCGGCTCTAGGCTATGCGGGTATCCGCGTGGCCGGACGCACGGAGGACCCCTTCGTCAGGTATGCCGCGGGAGGCGTGACCACCTGGATCACCGCTCAGGCGGTGATCAACATCGGTGCGGTGCTCGGTCTGCTGCCGATCGCCGGAGTCCCGCTCCCGCTGTTCTCCTACGGGGGTTCCGCCCTGCTGCCGACCATGTTCGCCATCGGGCTGCTGATCGCCTTCGCACGCGACGAGCCCGCTGCGCGGGCGGCGCTTGCGATGCGGCAACCCCGCTTTGGTAGAAAGCGGGGCGGCGGCCCTTCGGGGCGGCCCGGGAGATGGAACACGATGCGACGGCGTGCCTGAGCGGCACGTACGTCCGGAGAGCGGTGAATTTCGGTGCATGTCGTCCTCGCCGGTGGCGGAACCGCCGGTCACATCGAGCCCGCGCTCGCCCTCGCGGACGCCCTGCGCAGGCAGGACCCGACCGTGGGCATCACGGCCCTGGGCACGGAGCGCGGCCTTGAGACACGCCTCGTCCCCGAGCGCGGCTACGAACTCGCGCTGATCCCCGCCGTGCCCCTGCCACGCAAGCCCACCCCTGAGCTGATCACCGTGCCCGGCCGGCTGCGGGGCACGATCAAGGCGACCGAGCAGATCCTGGAGCGGACCAAGGCGGACTGCGTCGTCGGCTTCGGCGGCTACGTCGCCCTCCCCGGCTACCTGGCCGCCAAGCGCCTCGGGGTGCCGATCGTCGTCCACGAGGCCAACGCCCGCCCCGGCCTCGCCAACAAGATCGGCTCCCGGTACGCCGCCCAGGTGGCCGTCTCCACCCCGGACAGCAAGCTGCGCGACGCCCGGTACATCGGCATCCCGCTGCGCCGCTCCATCGCCACCCTCGACCGTGCCGCGGCGCGCCCCGAGGCCCGCGCTCTGTTCGGCCTCGACCCGAACCTGCCGACGCTGCTGGTCTCCGGCGGCTCGCAGGGCGCCCGCCGCCTCAACGAGGTCGTCCAGCAGGTCGCCCCCTACCTCCAGCAGGCCGGGATCCAGATCCTGCACGCGGTCGGCCCGAAGAACGAACTGCCGCAGGTGCACCAGATGCCGGGAATGCCCCCGTACATCCCGGTACCTTACGTGGACCGGATGGACCTCGCGTACGCCGCTGCCGACATGATGCTCTGCCGCGCGGGTGCCATGACCGTGGCCGAGCTCTCCGCCGTCGGGCTCCCCGCCGCCTACGTCCCGCTGCCGATCGGCAACGGCGAACAGCGACTGAACGCCCAGCCGGTGGTCAAGGCGGGCGGCGGACTGCTGGTCGACGACGCGGAGCTGACCCCCCAGTGGGTCCAGCAGAACGTCCTGCCCGTGCTCGCCGACCCGCACCGGCTGTACGAGATGTCCCGCGCCGCCAGCGAGTTCGGCCGCCGGGACGCCGACGACCTGCTCGTCGGAATGGTGTACGAGGCGATCGCGTCGCGCCGCTAGGGGCGCGACAGAAGGCAGGGGAGCGTGGCCGGACCGACCACCGCCGAACGCGGCGCGGACGACGATCGGGGATCCGGCCCGCTTCCACGGCGCCGACCGCGGCTGCCGGGGCCCCGGACGCTGATCGCCGTCGCGGTCGCCCTGGTGCTGCTCGGCGGCGCCTCGCTCTGGGCCCTGTACGGCTCGTCGTGGCTGCGGGCCGAGCGGGTGTCCGTGTCGGGCACCCGGGTGCTGACCGAGACGCAGGTGCGGGACGCCGCCGAGGTGCCCCTCGGGGATCCGCTGATTTCCGTGGACACCGGCGCGATCGAGTCGCGATTGCTGGATGAATTGCCCCGAATCGACTCGGTTGAGGTCATTCGTTCCTGGCCCCATGGAATCGGGCTGAAAGTCACCGAACGTACTCCGGTTTTGATTGTCGAAGCCGCCGGAAATTCGGGCAAGTACGTCGAAGTGGACGCGAAGGGCGTTCGCTTCGCCACCGTTTCGCGTGCTCCGAAGGGTGTTCCCGTCCTGGAATTGGAGTTGTCCGGCCCGGGGGCCTCGGCGGCCAGTCTGCGGCGATTCGGCGAGGACCGGCTCGTGCGCGAGGCGGTGCGGGTCGCGGGTGACATTCCGGCCGCGATCGCGCCCCGCACCCGGGTGGTCAGGGTGCGCTCCTACGACTCCATCTCGTTGGAGCTGAGCGGGGGCCGTACCGTCGCCTGGGGGAGCGCGGAGAAGGGGCGCGCGAAGGCCCGTGCGCTCAGTGCCCTGATGGAAGCCGCCCCCGGCGCGGGGTACTTCGACGTGAGTGTTCCCACGGCCCCTGCGTCAGCAGGGAGTTGACGCGCATCCGTGCAGGCCAGCACCCTGGTTGGGCACCGCTACGGCTGATCACATAGGGTGAAAAGAAAAACGGGAGGTTCGGCGTGTTCGTTGAACGGGCGCCACTTGTCGACTTAGTGTCCTGTTCGGAAGAGTCCAAGGAACAGACACACTGGTAACCCTAAACTTCAGCGTTAGGGTTCGGGTCGGCGTTCGGACCGTCCCACTTCGGCATCAGTCGTCGGATCGCGGGTACCCCGCGAGGCGGCGACACGTAACTCGAGGCGAGAGGCCTTCGACGTGGCAGCACCGCAGAACTACCTCGCAGTCATCAAAGTCATCGGTGTCGGCGGCGGTGGTGTCAATGCCATCAACCGGATGATCGAGGTCGGTCTCAAGGGCGTCGAGTTCATCGCCATCAACACCGACGCGCAAGCTCTGTTGATGAGCGACGCCGACGTCAAGCTCGACGTCGGCCGCGAACTCACCCGCGGACTCGGCGCCGGCGCCAACCCGGCGGTCGGCCGCAAGGCCGCCGAGGACCACCGTGAGGAGATCGAGGAGGTCCTCAAGGGGGCCGACATGGTCTTCGTGACGGCCGGCGAGGGCGGCGGCACCGGTACCGGCGGCGCGCCCGTCGTGGCCAACATCGCCCGCTCGCTGGGTGCCCTCACCATCGGCGTGGTCACCCGCCCCTTCACCTTCGAGGGCCGCCGCCGCGCCAACCAGGCCGAGGACGGCATCGCCGAGCTCCGTGAAGAGGTCGACACCCTCATCGTCATCCCGAACGACCGGCTGCTGTCCATCTCGGACCGCCAGGTCTCGGTGCTCGACGCCTTCAAGTCGGCCGACCAGGTCCTGCTCTCCGGTGTCCAGGGCATCACCGACCTCATCACCACGCCGGGTCTGATCAACCTCGACTTCGCGGACGTCAAGTCCGTCATGTCCGAGGCCGGCTCCGCCCTCATGGGCATCGGCTCGGCCCGCGGCGACGACCGCGCGGTGGCCGCCGCCGAGATGGCGATCTCCTCGCCGCTGCTGGAGGCCTCCATCGACGGGGCCCGCGGTGTGCTGCTCTCCATCTCCGGTGGCTCCGACCTCGGTCTCTTCGAGATCAACGAGGCCGCTCAGCTGGTCAGCGAGGCCGCCCACCCCGAGGCCAACATCATCTTCGGCGCGGTCATCGACGACGCCCTCGGCGACGAGGTCCGCGTCACGGTCATCGCGGCCGGTTTCGACGGCGGCCAGCCCCCGGCCAAGCGGGACAACATCCTCGGCTCGACGTCGGCCAAGCGTGACGAGCCCGCGCCGGTGCGGGCCCCCGAGACCCGTCCGTCCTTCGGCTCGCTCGGCAGCGTCAAGCCGAAGGAGGAGCCGGTGCCCGCCGCCCCGGAGCCGGTGAGCGAGGTGCCCGTCGCCCCGCCGGTCCCGCCGTCCCGGTCCTACACGGACAGCGCGGCGGAGGAGCTGGACGTACCGGACTTCCTCAAGTGATAGGACAGCGCGAGAGCGTGAGCGGCGCGCACTTCGCCTTCACCGACAGGTGGGGCGGGGTGAGCGCCGCTCCGTATGAGGAGCTCAACCTCGGCGGGGCGGTCGGCGACGACGCCGACGCCGTGACGACCAACCGGGAGCTGGCCGCGAAGTCGCTGGGCCTGGAGCCGGAGCGGGTCGTCTGGATGAACCAGGTGCACGGCGCGGACGTGGCGGTGGTCGACGGACCATGGGGCTCCGCCGCCGACATCCCCTCCGTCGACGCGATCGTCACCACCGGGCGCGGTCTCGCGCTCGCGGTGCTCACCGCCGACTGTGTGCCCGTGCTGCTGGCCGACCCCGTCGCCGGGGTCGCGGCCGCCGCCCACGCGGGTCGGCCCGGGATGGTCGCCGGTGTCGTCCCCGCCGCTGTCAAGGCCATGATCGAACTCGGCGCCGAGCCCGCACGGATCGTCGCCCGCACCGGCCCCACCGTCTGCGGCCGCTGCTACGAAGTGCGCGAAGCGATGCGCGCCGACGTGGCCGCCGTGGAGCCGACGGCGTACGCCGAGACCAGTTGGGGCACGCCCTCCGTGGATGTGAGCGCCGGAGTGCACTCCCAGCTGGAGCGACTGGGGGTGCACGACCGGGAGCAGTCGCCGGTGTGCACGCTGGAGTCGCGCGACCACTTCTCGTACCGACGCGACCGCACCACGGGGCGACTCGCGGGATATGTCTGGCTGGACTGAGGGGCATGACCGACCGTAAGGCACAACTCGCCGCGAACCTGGCGAAGGTGGAGGACCGCATCGCGGCGGCGTGCGCGGCCGCGGGGCGCAAGCGCGAAGAGGTGACCCTGATCGTGGTCACCAAGACGTATCCCGCGAGCGATGTGCGGATCCTGTCGGAACTCGGTGTGCGTCATGTCGCCGAGAACAAGGACCAGGACGCGGCGCCCAAGGCGGCCGAGTGCTCGGATCTGTCCCTTGTGTGGCACTTCGTTGGGCAACTGCAGACCAACAAGGTCCGTTCTGTGGTGCGTTATGCGGATCTCGTGCAGTCCGTCGACCGTTCCCGGCTCGTCACTTCGCTGTCGAGGGAAGCGGTCCGGGCCGGGCGCGAGGTGGGGTGCCTCATCCAGGTCGCCCTCGACGCGGACGAGAGCGGCCGGGGGTCGCGCGGTGGTGTCGGGCCGGACGGACTCGAAGACTTGGCCGACCTGGTGGCGGACTCCCCGGGCCTCCGGCTCGATGGTCTGATGACCGTAGCGCCGCTCACCGGGGACTACGCGGGGCGTCCGCGCGCGGCCTTCGAGCGGTTGATGGATTTGTCGACCGACCTGCGCCGCGCCCATCCGGCTGCGAACATGGTCTCCGCAGGGATGAGTGCGGACCTCGAGGAGGCCGTGGCGGCGGGGGCGACACATGTGCGCGTCGGCACTGCGGTACTCGGAGTCCGTCCCGCGCTCGGGTAACGTCGCCAAGAAGTCGGACCACAGCAGAAAATATGGTCATTCCGTCGAAGGGCGGCGCAACGACCTCGTGGATCGCGGGCACTTGGGAAGTCGTCAGTCGATCCACCACAGAGCGGAGGACTCAGAGCATGGCCGGCGCGATGCGCAAGATGGCGGTCTACCTCGGCCTCGTGGAGGACGATGGGTACGACGGCAGGGGATTCGACCCCGATGACGACTTCGAGCCCGAGCTCGACCCGGAGCCCGAGCGGGACCACCGGCGCCATGAGCCGGTGCATCAGTCACACCAGTCACATCAACCCCAAAGGGATGAATCGGTGCGAGTGGTGCAGCCCCCGGCGCAGCGTGAGCCGGTGGCGCACGCCACTTCGCTACCCGCGGAATCGGTGCGACCCGCCCGGATCGCGCCCGTGGCATCCATCACACAAGACCGTTCCAGTCTGGAGAAGAACGCACCGGTGATCATGCCCAAGGTCGTGTCCGAACGGGAGCCTTATCGGATCACGACGTTGCACCCGCGGACCTACAACGAGGCCCGTACCATCGGGGAACACTTCCGTGAGGGCACCCCGGTGATCATGAATCTGACTGAGATGGACGACACAGATGCGAAGCGACTTGTCGACTTTGCGGCCGGTTTGGTGTTTGGTCTTCACGGCAGCATCGAGCGGGTGACGCAGAAGGTGTTCCTGTTGTCGCCTGCTAACGTCGATGTCACGGCGGAGGACAAGGCCCGCATCGCAGAGGGCGGGTTCTTCAACCAGAGCTGAGACGCACCACCGGAAACAGCAGTACAGGCAGCACGGAATGGGGAGAGGGAAACACCGGACATGAGCGTGGTCTTGACGATCCTCTACATCGCGCTGACGGTGTTCTTCATCGTGCTGATCTTCCGGTTGGTCATGGACTACGTCTTCCAGTTCGCCCGCTCATGGCAACCCGGCAAGGCGATGGTGGTCGTTCTGGAGGCCACCTACACTGTCACTGATCCACCGCTCAAGCTTCTGCGGCGGTTCATTCCGCCGCTGCGTCTCGGGGGCGTGGCGCTCGACCTGTCCTTCTTCGTGCTGATGATCATCGTTTTTATCCTGCGCACGGTGGTGGCCGGCGGGATGGGAACGGTGTGAGAGATGCGGTCTTGCCGAATGCCGACGACTACGTTGAGGTGAAGAGATGCCGTTGACCCCCGAGGACGTGCGGAACAAGCAGTTCACGACCGTCCGCCTCCGAGAAGGCTATGACGAGGACGAGGTCGATGCCTTCCTCGATGAGGTCGAAGCCGAACTGACGCGCCTGCTTCGTGAGAACGAGGACCTGCGTGCCAAGCTCGCCGCGGCCACGCGCGCTGCTGCCCAGAATCAGCAGAACATGCGCAAGCCTCCCGAGCCGCAGGACCAGCAGCAGGGCGGTATGCAGCAGGGCGGTATGCAGCAGGGTGGCATGCAGCAGCAGGGCATGCGAGGTCCTGGTGCTCCCGTACCCGCTGGGATATCGGGCCCGCCGCAGCAGATGGGGGGCCCCATGGGTGGCCCGCCCCAGCTGCCGAGCGGTGCCCCGCAGCTGCCCGCCGGCCCTGGTGGCCAGGGGCAGCAGGGTCCCGGACCGATGGGTCAGGGGCCGATGGGCCAGGGCCCGATGGGTCAGGGTCCCATGGGTCAGCCCCAGATGGGGCAGGGCCCGATGGGCGGCCAGCCGCCCATGCAGCAGCAGATGGGTGGCCCGATGGGCGGACCCATGGGTGGTCCGATGGGCGGACCCGGTCAGGGCCCGGGCGGCGACAGCGCCGCGCGTGTGCTCTCGCTGGCCCAGCAGACCGCCGACCAGGCGATCGCCGAGGCCCGTTCCGAGGCCAACAAGATCGTCGGCGAGGCCCGTAGCCGCGCCGAGGGTCTGGAGCGGGACGCCCGTGCCAAGGCCGACGCCCTGGAGCGGGACGCGCAGGAGAAGCACCGCGTCGCGATGGGCTCCCTGGAGTCCGCCCGCGCCACGCTGGAGCGCAAGGTCGAGGACCTGCGCGGCTTCGAGCGCGAGTACCGCACGCGTCTGAAGTCCTACCTGGAGTCGCAGCTGCGTCAGCTGGAGACCCAGGCGGACGACTCGCTGGCCCCGCCGCGCACCCCGGCGACCGCGTCGCTGCCGCCGTCCCCGGCGCCGTCCATGGCCCCGGCCGGTGCGAGCGCGCCGTCGTACGGCGGGCAGGGCATGGGTGGCGCCCCGGCGCCGGCCGCGCCCTCCTACGGCGGCCAGCAGCAGATGTCCCCGGCCATGACCCAGCCGATGGCTCCGGTCCGGCCGCAGGGTCCGTCCCCGATGGGGCAGGCTCCCTCGCCGATGCGCGGGTTCCTCATCGACGAGGACGACAACTGAGAAACACCGGTACGCCGTAGGCGTCGGCAGCGTTCAGGGCGGGGCCCCGGATCTCTTCGGTCCGGGGCCCCGCCCTTGTGCTACGCGTGTTCGGGGTCTTCGGGGTCTTCGGATTCTTTCGGGTGGTTGTTCGGGTGTGGGGTGGATGTCCTACGGACACCACGCCGAAGGCCCGGCGCCACCGCACAAGCGGTGGCGCCGGGCCTTCGGCCTTGACGGGAGGGGCGGCGTCACGCCTTGCGGAGGCGGAACGTCAGGGTCAGGGCCTCGTCCGTGAACGGGGCGCCGTAGGTGTCGTCGGCCTCGCCGGAGGCGAAGTCCGTCGCGAGGACCTCGTCGGCGATCAGACCGGCGTGCTCGGTGAGCGCGGCGGTCACCGCCTCGTCGGTCGCCGTCCAGCGCAGCGCGATGCGGTCGGCGACGTCGAGGCCGCTGTTCTTGCGGGCCTCCTGGATCAGACGGATCGCGTCACGGGCCAGGCCCGCACGGCGGAGCTCCTCCGTGATCTCCAGGTCCAGGGCCACCGTCGCACCGGAGTCGGAGGCGACCGACCAGCCCTCGCGCGGGGTCTCCGTGATGATCACCTCGTCCGGCGCCAGGCTGATCGTCTCGCCGTCGACCTCCACCGACGCCGTGCCCTCGCGGAGGGCGAGGGAGAGCGCCGCGGCGTCCGCGTTCGCGACGGCCTTGGCCACGTCCTGGACGCGCTTGCCGAAGCGCTTGCCCAGGGCGCGGAAGTTCGCCTTGGCGGTGGTGTCGACCAGGCTGCCGCCGACCTCGCTCAGGGAGGCGAGCGAGCTCACGTTCAGCTCTTCCGTGATCTGGGTGTGCAGCTCGGGGTCGAGGGCGTCGAAGCCGGTGGCGGCCACCAGGGCGCGGGACAGCGGCTGGCGGGTCTTGACGCCCGACTCGGCGCGGGTGGCGCGGCCCAGCTCCACGAGACGGCGTACGAGCACCATCTGCTTCGACAGTTCCGGGTCGATGGCGGTGAGGTCCGCCTCCGGCCAGGACGCCAGGTGCACGGACTCCGGTGCGCCCGGGGACACCGGCACGATCAGGTCCTGCCAGACCCGCTCGGTGATGAACGGGGTCAGCGGGGCCATCAGCTTGGTGACCGTCTCGACGACCTCGTGCAGGGTGCGCAGCGCGGCCTTGTCGCCCTGCCAGAAGCGGCGGCGGGAGCGGCGGACGTACCAGTTCGACAGGTCGTCCACGAACGCCGAGAGCAGCTTGCCGGCGCGCTGGGTGTCGTACGCCTCCAGGGACTGCGTCACCTGGTCGACCAGTGCGTGCAGCTCGCTCAGCAGCCAGCGGTCGAGGACGGGGCGGTCGGCGGGGGCCGGGTCCGCCTCGGACGGCGCCCAGTTCGACGTACGGGCGTACAGGGCCTGGAAGGCGACCGTGTTCCAGTACGTGAGGAGGGTCTTGCGCACGACCTCCTGGATCGTGCCGTGACCGACGCGGCGGGCCGCCCAGGGGGAGCCGCCGGCCGCCATGAACCAGCGGACCGCGTCGGCGCCGTGCTGGTCCATGAGCGGGATCGGCTGGAGGATGTTGCCGAGGTGCTTGGACATCTTGCGGCCGTCCTCGGCGAGGATGTGGCCGAGGCAGACGACGTTCTCGTACGACGACTTGTCGAAGACCAGGGTTCCGACCGCCATCAGCGTGTAGAACCAGCCGCGGGTCTGGTCGATGGCCTCGCTGATGAACTGGGCCGGGTAGCGGCTCTCGAAGAGCTCCTTGTTCTTGTACGGGTAGCCCCACTGCGCGAACGGCATCGAGCCCGAGTCGTACCAGGCGTCGATGACCTCCGGGACGCGGGTGGCGGTGCTGCCGCAGCCGTCCTCGGGGCAGGTGAAGGTGACCGCGTCGATGAACGGGCGGTGCGGGTCCAGCTGGGACTGGTCGGTGCCGGAGAGCCGGGTCAGCTCCGCGCGGGAGCCCACGCAGGTGAGGTGGCCCTCCTCGCAGCGCCAGATCGGCAGCGGGGTGCCCCAGTAGCGGTTGCGGGACAGCGCCCAGTCGATGTTGTTGTTCAGCCAGTCGCCGAACCGGCCGTGCTTGACCGTGTCGGGGAACCAGTTGGTCTTCTCGTTCTCCTGGAGGAGCCGGTCCTTGACGGCGGTGGTGCGGATGTACCAGGACGGCTGCGCGTAGTAGAGGAGCGCGGTGTGGCAGCGCCAGCAGTGCGGGTAGCTGTGCTCGTACGGGATGTGCTTGAACAGCAGGCCCCGGTCCTGGAGGTCCTGGGTGAGCTTTTCGTCCGCCTTCTTGAAGAAGACGCCGCCGACCAGGGGGACGTCCTCCTCGAACGTGCCG
The DNA here is from genome assembly GCF_056437585.1 of Streptomyces sp. NPDC042364. Taxonomy (NCBI): domain Bacteria; kingdom Bacillati; phylum Actinomycetota; class Actinomycetes; order Kitasatosporales; family Streptomycetaceae; genus Streptomyces; species Streptomyces sp. NPDC042364. Next base: position 363,849 of record NZ_JBWKAJ010000001.1, read on the forward strand.
TCCGGGCGGACCGGGTTGATCACCGGCAGGCCGTACGCGCGGCAGACCTTGAGGTCGTCCTCACCGAAGGCGGGGGACTGGTGGACCAGACCCGTACCGTCCTCGGTGGTCACGTACTCGGCGTTCACCACGAAGTGGGCGGGCTCGGGGAACTCCACGAGCTCGAACGGACGTTGGTAGGTCCAGCGCTCCATCTCGGCGCCGGTGAAGGACTGGCCGGTGGTCTCCCAGCCCTCGCCGAGGGCCTTGGCGACGAGCGGCTCGGCGACGACGAGCTTCTGCGTACCGTCCGTGGCGACCACGTAGGTGACCTCGGGGTGGGCGGCGACCGCGGTGTTGGACACCAGCGTCCACGGCGTGGTGGTCCACACCAGGAGAGCGGCCTCGCCCGCGAGCGGACCGGAGGTGAGCGGGAAACGGACGTACACCGAGGGGTCGACGACCGTCTCGTAGCCCTGCGCCAGCTCGTGGTCCGACAGACCGGTGCCGCAGCGGGGGCACCAGGGGGCCACGCGGTGGTCCTGGACCAGCAGGCCCTTCTTGAAGATCTCCTTCAGCGACCACCAGACGGACTCGATGTACTCGGGTTCCATGGTCACGTACGCGTCGTCGAGGTCGACCCAGTAGCCCATGCGGGTCGTCAGGTCGGAGAACGCGTCGGTGTGGCGGAGCACGGACTCACGGCACCTGGCGTTGAACTCGGCGATGCCGTACGCCTCGATGTCCTTCTTGCCGTTGAAGCCGAGTTCCTTCTCGACCGCCAGCTCCACCGGCAGACCGTGGCAGTCCCAGCCCGCCTTGCGGGCCACGTGGTAGCCGCGCATGGTGCGGAAACGAGGGAAGACGTCCTTGAAGACGCGGGCCTCGATGTGGTGGGCGCCCGGCATGCCGTTGGCGGTGGGCGGGCCCTCGTAGAACACCCATTCGGGGCGACCCTCGGACTGCTCCAGGCTCTTGGCGAAGATCTTCTGCTCGCGCCAGAAGTCGAGCACCGCGTGCTCGAGCGCGGGCAGGTCGACCTGGGCGGGCACCTGGCGGTACGTCGGCTCTGTCATGAGCGAGCTTCCTCCAACGGACTTGCTGCCTTCCGTCGGAGGGACGAGAGCCTTCGTTCTTCGTACGCCGTGTGCGGCGCGCTCCCGCGGTACCACCCTCCTTGGCCCGTCTGTGCGTCGTACGCCTCGACGAGCCCCCTCATTGAGGTCGCGATGCCGGGTCTACTCGCCGCGCCCCGGGGGGTTCGGCTTTCTTCCGGCGGCTCCGGGGTGATCTTCACGTCGCGCTCGCCCCCGGGCTTCCACCGTCCCCGGGTCGCTCTTGGCTGCGTACGGCGCTACTCGTCCCCATCCACGCTTTTCGCTGCGCCCAGTGTACGGCGCCGGGCGGACAGCGGCCGACCGGTTTTGTGCGGTCCGTGGAGGTCCGGCCGGGGGCCTCCGGAGGGCTCGGCGGCCGGGTGGCGCGGTGACCTGCGGGGTGACCCGAATGGAGCGGCTCGGACGTCCGGATCCCGGGACCTGCGGCGGGGCGGAATACCCGGCGGGGAGCTGGGCACAACGCTTGCAGGCTCGCCGCGCGACGGTCGCGGGGCGTCCGGAATGCGTGGTCTGCCCCGTTGCCGCGGGACTCGGGTCGATTTATCGTCCCAGCACGATTCGCGTGCAAGATCACAGTATGTGAAGGGGCCGCGGCCATGGTGGCGAAGGACGTGAGCGGCAGGAAGCGGGTCCCCGCGACCCCGGGAGCGAAGGCGGCCACCAAGAGGACGAGCGCCCGGAAGGCGGACGCCGGCGGGACCGCCGCGGAGAAGGGAGCCGCGAAGACCGCCGCGGTGGGGTCGGGGGCCGGGGCCGGGAAGGCCGGTACGCCGGGTGCCGGTGCCGTGAGGGTGACCAGGAAGAAGGCGGTCGGCACGAAGAGCACCAGGAGCACGAAGGGTACGAAGGCCACCGGGAGCACGGGGGCCGGGGCCGAGGCCAGGACCAGCGCGGCCGGAACCGGCGCCGCGAAGAGGACCGCGGCGAGGGAGACCGCGGCGAAGGGGACCGCGGCGAAGGGGACCGGGGTGGAGGAGACCGCGGCGAAGAAGAACGCGGTCAGGAAGACCGCGGCCGCCGGGAAGGCCGCGGTGAAGGACACCGCCGCGGCCCGGAAGGCCGCGGTGAAGGAGAGTGCCGCCGTCGGGACGGTGGCCGGGAAGAGGACGGCCACGAAAGCGGTCGCCAAGAAGGCCGCCGCGAGAACGGTGGCCACGAAGAGCACATCCAAGAAGAGCACCGCTGCGAGCACCTCTGCGACAAGCAAGGGCAAGAAGGCGGGCGCGGCCGAGGCCGCCGAGACGACGGGAGCCACGACGGTGGTTGCGAAGAACACTCCTGGTACGGCTACGGCGGCGAAGAAGCCCACCGCCGTCCCCAAGGCACGGCCCGCCGCGGCGGACCCCGGCGAGCTGGCGGTACGGCCCGGTGAGGACCCCTGGAGCCCGGAGGAGGTCGCCGAGGCCCGCACGGAACTGCAGTCCGAGGCGGCGCGCCTGCGCGCGGAGCTGGACGCCTCCGAGAAGTCGCTCACGGGCCTGATGCGGGACTCGGGTGACGGCGCCGGCGACGACCAGGCCGACACCGGCGCCAAGAACATCACGCGTGAGCACGAGATGGCGCTGGCCCACAACGCGCGCGAGATGCTCGACCAGACCGAGCGCGCCCTGGAACGGCTGGCCACGGGCACGTACGGCCTCTGTGAGACCTGCGGCAACCCGATCGGCAAGGCGCGCATGCAGGCCTTCCCGAGGGCCACGCTGTGCGTCGAGTGCAAGCAGAAGCAGGAACGCCGGTTGTGATCCTCGCCTGAGCCCTGGTCCACGTGGGTCGTGTCGTACCTTTGTCCTCAGTCAGGAACCTAGGTTGAGGGACTCACGTGGCAGAGGCGGAGCGCATCATCGGTACGCCGGACATCCCAGAGGCGGCGGGCACGGACCCGGAGCAGACCGACGGCGGGAACGGCGCGGACGCGGCGCGGGCCGACGCGCCCGCCCGTCCGCGCGGCAAGCGCCGCATCGCCGTGCTGTTCGGGGTCTCCGCGCTGGCGTACGCGCTCGACCTGGTCAGCAAGATGATCGTGGTCGCCAGGCTGGAGCACCACGAGCCGATCGAGATCATCGGGGACTGGCTGAAGTTCGAGGCGATCCGCAACGCGGGCGCGGCCTTCGGCTTCGGCGAGGCCTTCACGATCATCTTCACGATGATCGCGGCGATCGTGATCGTGGTGATCGCCCGGCTCGCCCGCAAGCTCTACAGCCTGCCCTGGGCGATCGCGCTCGGACTGCTCCTCGGCGGCGCGCTGGGCAACCTCACCGACCGCATCTTCCGTTCCCCGGGCGTCTTCGAGGGCGCGGTCGTGGACTTCATCGCGCCCAAGGGCTTCGCCGTGTTCAATCTGGCGGACTCGGCGATCGTGTGCGGCGGCATCCTGATCGTGCTGCTGTCCTTCCGGGGGCTCGACCCGGACGGCACCGTCCACAAGGACTGAGCGCTCCGGCGCACGGTCGGGGCGGGCGGGGGTTTTCCACAGGCGCGGTCGGGCGTGTCGTGGCGGTCCGGCATACTCGACGGGTGAGCACGATTCCCGAGATCCGTACCCTGCCCGTGCCCGACGGCCTGGAGGGCGAGCGCGTCGACGCCGCCATCTCCCGCATGTTCGGCTTCTCCCGTACCAAGGCCGCGGAGCTCGCCGCCGCGGGGAAGGTCACGGTCGACGGGTCGGTGGTCGGCAAGTCGGAGCGGGTGCGCGGCGGGGCCTGGCTGGAGGTCGAGATGCCGCAGGCGCCCGCGCCGGTGCAGGTGGTGGCCGAGCCGGTCGAGGGCATGGAGATCGTGCACGACGACGATGACGTGGTCGTGATCGTCAAGCCTGTCGGTGTGGCCGCGCACCCCAGCCCCGGCTGGTCCGGGCCGACCGTCATCGGCGGGCTCGCCGCCGCCGGGTACCGCATCTCGACGTCCGGCGCCGCCGAGCGCCAGGGCATCGTCCACCGGCTCGACGTGGGCACGTCGGGCCTGATGGTGGTCGCCAAGTCCGAGTACGCGTACACGTTCCTGAAGCGCCAGTTCAAGGAGCGGACCGTCGACAAGCGGTACCACGCGCTGGTCCAGGGCCATCCCGACCCGACGAGCGGCACCATCGACGCCCCCATCGGGCGGCACCCGAACCATGACTACAAGTGGGCGGTCATCGCCGAGGGCAAGCCGTCGGTCACGCACTACGACCTGGTGGAGGCGTTCCGCGCCGCCTCCCTGCTCGACATCAAGCTGGAGACCGGGCGCACGCACCAGATCCGCGTCCACATGTCCGCCCACCGGCACCCGTGCGTGGGCGACCTGACGTACGGCGCCGACCCGACGCTCGCCAAGCGCCTCGGCCTCACCCGGCAGTGGCTGCACGCGGTCCGGCTCGGCTTCGAGCACCCCGGGGACGGGAGCTGGGTCGAGTTCGCCAGCGACTACCCGGCCGATCTGCAGAAGGCCCTCGACCAGGTACGGGAGGAGACCTACGCGTGAGCGGCGTCGACCCCCGCCCGGAGCCGCCGGCGTACGCCGTGCGCGTCGCCGACGACCCCGCAGACCGTGAGGCCTGCTTCGCGGTGCGCAAGGAGGTCTTCGTCGTCGAGCAGGGCGTGCCGGAGGACCTTGAGTACGACGCCTACGACGAGACGGCCGTGCATGTGCTCGCCGTGCGGGACGACGGGGTGCCACTGGGGGCCGGGCGGCTGCTCCACGGGGAGGCCGCCGCCGGCAAGACCGGCGGCGAGCCGGGCGTCGGATCCCTGGGACGGCTGGCGGTCGTACGGTCGGCTCGCGGGCTGGGCGTCGGCGTCGCGCTGGTGCGGGCCGTCGAGGAGGCGGCCCGCGCGCGGGGCCTGACCGCGGTGGATCTGGGCGCGCAGACGCACGCGCTGGAGTTCTACGAGCGGTTGGGGTACGAGGCGTACGGGCCGGAGTTCCCGGAGGCGGGGATACCTCACCGGGCGATGCGGCGGTCGCTGTAGGGGACGGTGTGGGACGGGAGGGGCGTGGCACTCTGAGGGCTGTTGAGGCAATCGTCTAGACCTCGTCGGGGTGCTCGAGCGTGGATCAGTTGGCCCTGTTGTTCGTCCTGTTGCTGGGGGCCGTACTGAGCGTGCCGGTGGGGGAGCGGCTGGGGCTGCCGGCGCCGGTGCTGATGACGCTGCTCGGCATCTCCCTCGCCCTGCCGGGCTTCGTGCCCAACATCGACGTCCCGCCGGAGTTCATCCTGCCGCTGCTGCTGCCGCCGTTGCTGTACGCGGCGGTGCGGCGGACCTCCTGGCGGCAGTTCGCGGCCAACCGGCGGCCGATCTTCCTGCTGGCCGTGGCCCTGGTGTTCGTGACCACCGCCGCGGTGGCCGCCGTGGCCAGCGCGGTCGTGCCCGGACTGCCCCTCGCCGCCGCTGTGGCGCTGGGCGCCCTCGTCGCACCGCCCGACCCGGTGGCGGCGACGGCCGTGGCCGGCCAACTCGGGCTCCCACGGCGGCTGGTGTCGATCCTGGAGGGCGAGGGGCTCTTCAACGACGTGACCGCCATCGTGCTCTACCACGTGGCGATCGCTGCCGCCGTCAGCGGCTCCTTCTCCCTGCCCCGCGCCGCGCTGCAACTCGTGCTCTCCGGTGTCGTGGCCGTCGCCGTGGGACTCGCGCTCGGCTGGGCGGCCAACAAGCTGATGGACTTCCTCGACGACGCCACCCTGCAGATCGGGCTGACCCTCCTCGTGCCGTACGCGTCGTACGTGATGGCCGAGGAACTGCACGGGTCCGGGGTGCTCGCCGTGCTCACCACCGCGCTGTTCCTCGCGGAGTACGCGCTCGGCGCGGACGACGTCATGACACGGCTCGCCGGGCACACCGTCTGGGACGTCGTGGACACCCTGGTCACCGGGGTGGCGTTCGGGCTGATCGGGCTGGAGCTGCACAACGCGATCAGGACGGCGTCCGGGCGGTGGGCCGACATGCTCGGCTGGGCGGCGGCGGTCGTGGCCGTCGTCGTCCTCGTACGGCTGGTGTGGCTGCTGCCGGCCACGTGGCTCGCCCGGCGGCTGCACGCGCGGCGCGACTACGACGAGGAGATCCCGATGTCGTGGCGCGAGACCGTGGTGATGTGGTGGTCGGGGATGCGGGGGGTGGCGTCCGTGGCGTTGGCGCTGGCGATTCCGCTCGAGACGTCGGACGGGGGGCCTTTTCCCGACCGGGACGAGATCGTGTTCATCGCGTTCGGCGTGATCATCGCGACGTTGGTGCTGCAGGGGCTGACGCTGCCCTGGCTGGTACGGAGGTTGGGGGTGCGGGCGGACGAAGGGGCCGGGAAGGCGTTCGAGAAGGCGCTGGCCGTGCGGGCCGCGAAGGCGGCGAAGCGGCGGCTGAAGGAGATCGAGGACGAGGAGGAGCTGCCGGAGGAGATGGCCGAGCGGCTGTTGCGGCGGGCCTTCGAGATCGGGGTGCGGATCAGCCCCGAACTGGGGGAGGAGGAACGGCGCGAAGGACATGAGCAGCGGGTGCGGCGGCTGCGGAGGATGCGGCGGATCCAGGGGGAGATGCTGAGCGCGGCACGGCACGAGGTACTGGCGGCACGGAGTGAGCCTGGGGCGGACCCCGAGGTGGTGGACCGGGTGCTCCGGCATCTGGACGTGCGCAGCCTGCGCTGACCGTGGCGGGAGCCCGCCCGGGCACCGTCCGTTGCTCCTCGGCGGGGAAGTGCGGGCCCCTGCGCGGGATGAGCGCCGCCGGCGGCTGCCGGTTCGTGGCCCGCGTGTGAGAAGTGCGTGCCGTGTGTGCCGGGACCCGCGTGGACGGGGGGCGACTTTCCTGGAGTCGGGGCATGGCACGCAATGTGGTGATCAGTGGTGGCGGTACGGGGATCGGGCGCGCGGCGGGGCCACCGAGGGCGGTGGCCGAAGTCGTGCCATCCGCGACGGCGGGTGCCCGCGCTCTCGGCGCCGGCACCCGCCGTCATGGCTTCCCGTGAGGCCCCGGGGCCGTCACCTGCCTGCTCACCTCCCTGCCGACCGCGGTGGTTCGTGGACGCGGCTTCGGGTGGGGCGGGGGAGGAAGGCGTCGGGCCGGGGGTGGGTCGGCGGCAGGACCGCGTCGGCCGTGTTGACCCTCGGGAGGGCGTACGGGTGGGATTCCGTCAGCCAGCGGATCAGCTGCTCTCGGACCGCGACGCGGACCGTCCACAGGTCGTCCGGGTCCTTGGCGGTGACCAGGGCGCGGACCTCCATGGTGGACGGGGTCGAGTCGGTGACGGTCAGGTCGTAGTGGCGGCCGTCCCACGCGGGGCACTCCCGCAGGATGTCGCGGAGCTTGTCCCGCATCGCGGGCAGCGGAGCGGCGTGGTCGACGTGCAGGAAGACCGTGCCGGTCATCTGGGCGCCGCCGCGCGACCAGTTCTCGAAGGGCTTCGAGGTGAAGTACGACACGGGCATCGTGATCCGGCGTTCGTCCCAGGTCCGCACGGTCAGGAACGTGAGGGTGATCTCGTCGACCGTGCCCCACTCGCCCTCCACGACGACCACGTCACCGAGGCGGACCATGTCGCCGAAGGCGATCTGGAGCCCCGCGAAGAGGTTGCTCAGCGTGGACTGCGCGGCGATACCGGCGACGATGCCCAGGAGGCCGGCCGAGGCCAGCAGGGAGGCGCCCGCGGCCCGCATCGCAGGGAAGGTCAGCAGCATGGCGGCCACGGCGACCACACCGACGATCGCGGAGACCACCCGCATGATGAGGCTCACCTGCGTCCGCACCCGGCGTACCCGGGCCGGGTCGCGGTGGGCGCGGGCGTACCTGCTGTACGAGGTCTCCACCACGGCCGCCGCGATGCGGATCACCAGCCAGGCCGTCGCCCCGATCAGTACCAGGGTCAGGGCCCGGCCGATAGCGGTCCGGTGCTGCTCCAGCAGCTGAGCCTCGTCGTACGACGCTCTCAGGAAGGCCGCGCACAGGACCAGCTGGTAGGGGATGCGACCGCGACGCAGCAGGCCCCACAGAGGTGTCTCGTGGTGCCGCTGGTCGGCCTTGCGCAGCAGTAGGTCGGTGGTCCAGCCGATGACGAGCGTCAGGACGACCGAACCACCGACGACGATCAGTGGGCGGAGTAGGTTCTCCATGCCTTCGAACGTAACCGCCGTCGCGGGGTGATGAACATGTGACTTCGGCCGCGCCGTGGGTACGGGCCCCTCGCCCGCCCCCGGGCCGACGCCGGTCACCGTCGTTCGCGGCTGGCACCATGGCCTCATGAACATCATGCTCTTCCACTCGACCTACGGCCTCAGACCGGCGGTCCACCGGGCCGCGGACCGGCTGCGGGCGGCCGGACACGAGGTGTGGACCCCCGACCTGTTCGACGGGCGGACGTTCGACACGGTCGAGGAGGGCATGGCCTTCAACGAGGAGCTGGGCAAGGAGGAGCTGCTCAAGCGGGCGGTCCTGGCCGCCGCGCCCTACTCGGAGCGAGGGCTCGTCTACGCCGGGTTCTCCCTCGGTGCCGCCGCCGCGCAGACCCTGGCGCTGGGCGACGCCAAGGCCCGTGGGCTGCTGCTTCTGCACGGCACGTCGGACATCGCGGCCACCGCGTCCGTGGACGGCCTGCCCGTGCAGCTCCATGTGGCCGAGCCCGACGCGTTCGAGACGGACGACTGGCTGAGCGCCTGGTACCTCCAGATGCGCAAGGCCGGCGCCGACGTGGAGATCTACCGGTACGCCGGCGCGGGCCACCTCTACACCGACTCCGACCTGCCCGACTACGACGAGGAGGCCGCCGAGGCCACCTGGCGGGTGGCGCTCGGCTTCCTCGAGACCCTCTGACGGCCGGAGCGGGGCCTGCGCGGGTAAGGGCGGACTACACCGGGTCGTAGGTGCGCTCCACCTTCTGCGTCCCGCTCCGCGTCCGGTACGAGCGCGCCCACGACGACCTCGCGTCGGGCTTCGTCCGGTCGGACAGGACGTAGAAGTCCATCTGCGCCCGCGCGGCGGTGATGTCGAGGACGCCGTACCCGTGCCGGTCGGTGTCGACCCAGTGGACGTGCCGGTTGGCGGCGCGGATCAGCGGGGAGGCCACCGCGGAGACCGTGCCCTCGGGGACCTTGACGAGGTCGTCGAGGTTGTCCGAGGTCACCGAGGTGACGACGAACTCCGTGGCGGCGGACGCCGACAGCGGGTAGGTACCGGCGTTGACCGGCACGTCGTTGGCCCAGGCCATGTGGATGTCGCCGGTCAGGAAGACCGTGTTGCGGATGGCGTTCTCCCGCAGATGGGCGAGGAGTTCGCGGCGGTCGTCGGTGTAGCCGTCCCACTGGTCGGGGTTGAGGGCGAGGCCCTCCTTCGGGAGGCCGAGCAGTTCGGTCAGCGGTTCGATCAGGTCGGCGGTGAGGTTGCCGAGGGCGAACGGCGCGATCATCACCGCGTTGCCGACCAGCCGCCAGGTCGTGTCGGAGGACTTGAGGCCCGCCTTCAGCCAGTCGAGCTGGGCCCGGCCCGTCAGCGTACGGTCCGGGTCGTCGACCTCGCCGTTGCCGACGCCCACCTGCTGGGAGCGGTAGGAGCGCAGGTCGAGCAGCGAGAGATCGGCGAGCCTGCCGAAGCGCAGCCGCCGGTACGTGGTGCCCGCGATCGCCGGGCGCACCGGCATCCACTCGAAGTACGCCTGCTTGGCGGCCGACTGACGGGCCGCCCAGGCGCCTTCCGTGCCCTCGGTGTGGTTCTCGGCGCCGCCCGACCAGGCGTCGTTGGCGATCTCGTGGTCGTCCCAGATCGCGATGACCGGGGCGACCGCGTGCAGGGCCTGGAGGTCGGGGTCCGTCTTGTAACGGGCGTGCCGCACGCGGTAGTCGGCGAGGGAGACGATCTCGTGGGCCGGCGCGTGCGGTCGTACGACCTTGCCGCGGGTGGCGTACTCGCCGGTGCCGTACTCGTAGATGTAGTCGCCCAGGTGGATCCAGGCGTCCAGGTCGCCGCGCGCGGCCAGGTGGCGGTAGGCGGCGAAGTGGCCGCCCTCCCAGTTGGCGCAGGAGACCACGCCGAAGCGCAGCCCTGCCGGGGCGGCGTCGGCGGCGGGGGCCGTGCGGGTGCGGGCGGCCGGTGAGTCGGTGCCGCCGGCCGAGAAGCGGAACCAGTAGTCGGTGGCGGGGGAGAGGCCGCGGACGTCCGCCTTCACGGTGTGGTCGGAGGCGGCCGTCGCCGTGACCGAGCCCTTGGCCACGATGGTGGTGAACGCCTTGTCCAGGGCCACGGTCCAGCCGACCTCGACGTCCGGGCCCAGTCCGGAGCCGGGTATCGCCTCCGGGGTGGGCGTCACACGGGTCCACAGCAGGACGCCGTCGGGCAGCGGATCGCCGGAGGCGACACCGTGCAGGAACGCGGGGGCGTCGGCGGCGCTCGCGGGGAACGCGGCGGCCAGCGGGGCCGCGAGGACCGCGCCCGCGGCGGCCGCCTTGACGACCGTACGGCGGCGCGGTGCGGGGGACGAGAGGCCCGGCCGAGCGGGCGACATGCCTCTGGGGTCCGCGGGGACACCGGAGTTGGGGTGAGATCTGCGACTGGTCACGGCGGATGAGATTACTGATCAGTAGCGGTTTGGGTAAGGCGTATGACGTGAAATCCGCTCAATGTTCAGATCACGGTGCCCTGTTGGCCGATCAGGCGGGTCTTGTCGCTCGTGTCGGTGGGCGAGGGCGCCGGTGGTCGGGCCGCAGGGTGTCACCCCCCGTCGGCGTACCTCCGCGCCAGGGCGATGAGGGCGGCGCGGTCGCCGCAGCCCGTGCGGTGGCGAAGGCTCGCCAGGTGCTTCTCGACGGTGCGCGGCGAGAGGAAGAGATGCTCGGCCATCTCCTGGTTGCCGAAGCGCCGGCCGAGCAGCCGGAGCACCTCGTACTCCCGGGCGGTCACCCCCGTGCGCCGCAGTTCCGCCGGGATGGCGTCGTGGCCCTGGCGGCGCCGCGGCACGGCGGAACCCGCGTCGCGCAGCAGGGCCCGGCACGCCGCCGACACCCGGGTGGTGCCCCGGTCGTGGAAGAACTGCTCGGCGGAGCGCAGCCATTCGACGGGGCGGCCCCAGCCGTCCGCGAGGGCCGCCCCCGCCCCCAGGCGCAGACACAGATGGGCCGCGAGAGGGATGCTGTCGGTCCCCACCAGGGCCTCCTCCGCGGACTTCGCGGCCTCGGCGGACCGCCCCTCACGGCCCAGCAGCACGGCCCGGGACCAGCCGGCGAAGGGGCGGTCCCAGTGGGCCTGGGCGAGCCGGTCCGCGCCGGGGCCGTCCAGTTCCGCCCAGCCGACCGTGCCCCGCAGGGTGCGCAGCAGCAGATAGGGCCCCAGGAAGCCGCTGACGCCGCGCGTGCTGGGCAGGGCGCGCATCACATGGTCCGCCTCGGTGAACTCCGCCAGGGCCCGGTCGTGTTCCTCCCGCATCAGGGAGCAGATGCCCTGCGCCCAGCCCCAGACGGAGGTGTCGTAGCCCCAGACCGCCCCCGCGCTCCGTCCGGCCAGCGCGTCCCGCAGGGCGTCCAGGCTGGTCCGCAGGCGCTCGCGTTCCCCGAGAGCGGCGGCCATGATGCCGTCCACACCGACTCCGATCAGCTCCACCTCGCGCAGCCTGAGCCGCCGGGCCGTCTCCCGTAGCCGCCGGGCGGACTCCACCGCCCGGTCCTGCTCGTCGCGGAGCACATGGGCGAGGGTCAGATGCATGTCGGCCCAGGCCGTCATCAGGGTCGCGCCGGTCTCCTCGGCGGCCCTCCGCGCGGCCGTCAGACGGTCCGTGCCGGTGAACCGGAGCCGGTCGAGCACACCCAGCTCCAGCAGACCGCGGATGCGCCACACCGGCAGGGCGTTGGCCTCGGCCGTCGCCACCAGGCGGGCGAACGTCTCCTCCGCCTCGGCGAGGCTCCGGGGCCGCAGGCAGTAGCCGAGCATGTTCAGCGCCTTGCAGCTCACCTCCGGCAGTCCGACCGCCTCGGCGGTGGCAACGGCACCCTCGGCCAGGGCCCGGGCGGTCTCCAGCCGGTCCGGGCGCCGGGAGTTGAGGACCAGGTGCGCGGCGACCGCGTCCAGGGAGGCCCGCGACCCGGGGTCGGGGTCGTCGCCGAGCAGTTCTCCCGCCCGCCGCACGGTGGCCAGGCCCTCCTCCCACTGCTGTGCCGTGGCCGCGGCCCGGGCCCGGGTCACCAGGCCCGCCACCCGCCGGGTGGACGGCGCGCCCGACGCGGTCAGTACGTCGTCCAGCCGGTCCGCGAGCTCCGGTACGCGCCGGACGTCACCGGTGAGGACCAGGGCGCGGAGCAGTTCCTCCAGGAGTCCGGCCACGGCCTCGGGCGGGGTGTCCGGGGCGCCCGAGGTCAACTCCAGTCCGCGGTCCAGGAGTTCCACCGCCGTCAGCAGCGCGCCGCGTGCGACGGCCTGCCGGCCGGCCCGGGTGAGCAGCACGGCGGCCCGCGCCCGCCGACCACCGGCCACGCACAACTCGGCGGCCAGACGGTCGAGATCGTCGCCGGACTCCCCGCCGATGAGCCCGCCGGGCTCGTGGAGCCCGGCGCCACCGGCCGGGTACGCCGCTCGGGTCCCGCCGGGACCCTCACCCCCGGCCGCGCCCGTCGCCGGGACAGCGGCGCCGTCCTGCGGTGGGGTTCCGCCGGGACTGCCGCCCCCGGCCGCGCCTGCCGTCGGGACAGCGGTTGGTTCCGGTCCCGCACCGCCGGAGGACCACGACCCGGCGGTGCGCCCGTCCCGGGTGTCCTCGTCTCGCGTGTCATCGTCCCGCGAGTCCTCGGCCGCTGCCTGCGCCGGTCCCGGCCGCCGCACGGACTCGATCGCGTCGGCCGCGGCGAGGCACAGCACGGCACGTTCGGTGGGCAGCAGGCGGTGGGCGATGGCGTCGGCGGTCAGGGCGTGACGGAAGGAGTGCCAGCCGGGCTCTTCCGAGGGGGAGCCGCCGGAGACCAGGTCGGCGTGGGCCGCGTGGCGGAGGTGGGTGAGGGCCGTGGCGCGGTCGAGGCCGGCGACGCGGGCCGCGATGTCCACCGGGAACCGTCGGCCCAGGACGGCCGCCGCCTCCAGGAGGGCCACGCCGGGTGCGGCCAGCCGGTCCACCCGTTGCAGCACGGCGGCGGCGACGGTCGCGGGGACCCCGGCGTCGAGGGAACCGGTCACCGTCCAGCCGGAGTCGCCGTCCCGGACGAGGCTGCCGCCGTCGACCATGGCGCGCAGCAGTTCCTCCACCACGAACGGGACGCCCTCGGAGACGGCGTGCAGCCGTTCCAGTACGGCCGGAGGCACCTCGTCCGCGTCGCCGTGGCCCAGACAGCGGGCGGCCAGCTCGGCTGTGCCGGCGGGCCCGAGACGGGTGAGGCGCAGCGAGCGGGCGGTACGGCGGGACGCGGCGGCCTCGGCCAGGTCGAGGGCGGGACCGGGTTCGCCGCGCAGCGTGGCCAGCAGCACCGCCCGATGGCCGGTCAGGTTGTCGGCCAGATAGTCGACGACGGCGAGGGTGTCGGCGTCCGCGTCGTGCAGGTCCTCCAGCACCAGCACGCAGCCGCCGTCACGGCCCAGCACGGCCAGGAGCCGTAGCACCGCCTCGGCGTACCCGACGAGGGGCGCCCCGTCCTGCGGGGCCGGCCCGCACAGCCGGGACAGCAGTGGTTCGTACAGGCCGAGGTCACCGCCCGACGGCGCCCCCTCCCCGCGCAGTCCGGAGAACACGGCCTCCGCGAGCGGGCGCAGCGGCACGGCGCGCCCGGCCGACGCGGCACGCCCGCGCAGCACGCGTGCTCCGGCGCGCGCAGCGGCGGACGCGGTCTCCTCGACGAGCCGGGACTTGCCGATGCCGGGCTCGCCCAGCACGAACACCGCCGAACCCCGCCCCTCGCGGGCCGCCCGTGCGGCGGCGGCCAGCAGGTCCCGCTCCGCCTCCCTGCCGACCAGCGCGGGTGCCGACAGTGATGAGAACGACGACACCTCAAGGCTCCCTGCGCCGCGTCGAATACGCCTTCGAGGCGTACAGGTTAGTACCCGCCTTCACAGGGGCCGCACGACTATATGGGGGATCTTCCCCGATGGCCGGGGGCCCGGCGCCGGGGCACGCTTCCTTCCGGCAGGGCAGGGGGACAGGGCATGGCCTGGGGGGACATGCCCTGCCTGCCACTCTTCTCGTTCGGCTGGGAGGTCGTCATGCAGGGTGCCCGGATATGGGCCGTCGCCGGAGTGCTGGGCGTGGTCCTGTGCGGGTGTTCGTCACCCACCGGGTCCACCGGGAAGGGCAGCGGCGGCGGATCGTCGTCGGGCGGGGCCGCTGCCGGAACGCCCGAGGTGCCGTTGAGCACCCAGGATCTGGAGCGGGTCTGCAGCGACGGGCTGGGCTTCAAGGGGATGCCGGCCTACGACCGTGCGAAGAAGTCAGTGCACCCGGCGCAGCTCATGGAGAGCGACGGCGACGGCTGGACGAGCAGTGTGCCCTCCGACGGGGACTTCCCCAAGGGCTGGTTCCTCGACTACACGGACAAGCCGGAGAAGGCCGAGCTGGTCGTCTGCGTGGAGCGCACCAAGGCCACCGCGACCGGCAAGGTGTGCGACATGGAGGCCGACGGCAAGCCGCTGAAGATCAAGACGTACAACACCGCGTACCGGCTGCGGGTGGTCGAGGCGCGCACCGGCAAGGAGCAGTTCGCGCACACGGGCAAGGCCGAGTCGGACGAGTGCCCGTACTACATCCTCACCTCCAAGGGCGAGGACGCGGACAAGTACTACAACGAGGTGCGTCCCGAGGACTACCGCAAGCACGTCAAGCCGTACATCGCGCCGTAGCCGGGCCGGCGACCCCTGCCGGGCCCGGCGGCCACTCTGTCTCCGCCGGCCCCGTGCCGCGTGCGGGCCGTGCGGGCGGGTGTTCCTCGGCGGCCTCCGGGAACACCCGCCCGCCCCACGGCGAACGGCGCGAACGCGGGCGCTACTTGGTGACGCCCGCGTCCTTGAGGGACTTCTCCCAGTCGGCGACCGAGGACGGGTTGCTGATCGTCCTGTCGTTGATCTTGATCGTCGGGGTCGACTTGACGCCCTTGGACTCGTCGAAGGACTTGCTCATCCTCATCGCCCAGGCGTCGTAGGTGCCCTTCTCCACGGCGTCCTGGAACTTCTTGTTGTCCTTCAGCGCGTCCACCGTGTTCGCCACCTTGATCAGATAGCTGTCGTCGGCGAACTTGTCGGTCGACTCCTCCGGGTGGTACTTCGCGGAGTAGAGCGCGGCCTTGTAGTCGAGGAAGGCCTCGGGGCCGACGTTCAGGGCGGCGCCCAGCGCGCTCAGCGCGTTCTTCGATCCCTCGCCGCTGAGGTTGCCGTCGAGGAAGGTGCCCATGGTGAAGGCCAGCTTGTAGTCGCCGTCCTCCATGCCCTTGTCGACCGACTCACCGACGGTCTGCTCGAACTGGGCGCAGGCGGGGCAGCGCGGGTCCTCGTACAGGTGGACCACGTTGGCGGTCTTGGAGTCGCCGATCAGCACGGTGGTGCCGTTCTTGCCCGAGGTGTTGGCGGGCGCGACCACCCTGGCCTCGGCGGCGGCCTCCCACCGGGTGGGCTTGCTGTTCTGGACGACCGCGTAACCGATGCCGCCGGCCGCCGCGAGGACCGCCACGACCGATGCGGCCACGATCACCTGCCGCCTGGCCTTCGCGCGCTTGGCCTGACGCTCGCGCTCCAGCCGCAGCCGCTCACGGGCCGCCGACTTCGCCGCATTGCTGTTCCGCTTGCTCATGTGGGTGAACTCCCTGTGGGACGCGCACATGTCGTGCGCGGGATGGGTGTGGACTGCTCGTGCTCGTGAGCGCTCGGGAGCCGTGGCTCAGCGAACGCCCGGAGGGGTCACGCGAAGGTGACCGAACACGGCGGTCCGCGCCGTCCCAGGGAGTGGACGAAGAGAAGCGTGCGGGCGGTGACCCCGCGGTGCGCGGTGCGCGTCGGCCGCTGCTTCGCCGGAGCGCGCCGCGGCGTGACGGCGGTGACCGCGAGCAGCAACGGCCGGAAACCGGCGGCGACGGCCGCGCCGAGCAGCTGGGCCAGCGCCCGCTCGCCGCGCCGCAGCCAGGCGGCGGCCAGCAGACCCACACCGATGTGCGCGGCGAGCAGCAGCCAGGCGGCGGCCGGTCCGGTGCCCGGCAGAAGTGTGGCCGCCCGGTCGGTGTCGCCGGCGACCCGCGCCAGCGGGCCGCCGAGGCTGCCGCCGCACAGCACGTCCAGCCCGACCTGGCGCAGCGGGCCCGTGACCGGGCCGCCCGCCTCGCCGTAACAGGCGTGCTGGCCCGTGGTGAACACCGTGTCCGCCGCCAGCTCCAGCGGGATCAGCACGGCGGCGATCCGTCCGAACCCGCGCTCACGGCGGCCCGCCAGCGCGTACGCGACGACGAAGACGGCGGCGGTGATCGCGGCCACGGTGACCAGCGGCAGCGGCGCCCGGGACAGCAGGACGTGCGACGCGGTGCTGAGCGTCACGACGAGTGACGTGAACAGCGCCGCGCGCACGGCTCTGATGCGGGTCCCGGATATGTCCATACCGCTGGAGAGTGTCCCACGTACCCCTGTAAGGGAGTCCTAAAGGGTCCCCGTACGCCGTCCTACAGGCCCGGGATCCGGCCGTTGCGGAACAGGTCCACGAAGATCTGGTGGTCCGCACGCGCGCGTGCGCCGTAGGTGTGCGCGAAGTCCACCAGCAGGGGCGCGAAGCCCTCCTCGTCGGCGGCGATCGCCGCGTCGATGGCCCGCTCCGTGGAGAACGGCACCAGGGACTGGCCGGAGAGGTCGTCCGCCGCCGCGTGCATCGTGGCCGTGGCCCGGCCGAGGTCGGCGACGACCGCCGCGATCTCCTCCGGGTCGTCGATGTCCCCCCAGTCCAGGTCCACCGCGTACGGCGACACCTCGGCGACCAGCTGGCCCGCGCCGTCCAGTTCGGTCCAGCCGAGCCACGGGTCGGCGTGGGCCTGGAGGGCGCGCTGGGAGATCACCGTGCGGTGGCCCTCGTGCTGGAAGTAGTCCTGGATCCGCGGGTCGGTGATGTGGCGGGACACGGCCGGGGTCTGGGCCTGCTTGATGTAGATGACCACGTCGTTCTCCAGGGCGTCGGTGGCGCCCTCCAGCAGGATGTTGTACGACGGCAGCCCGGCCGAGCCGATGCCGATGCCCCGGCGCCCCACGACGTCCTTCACCCGGTACGAGTCGGGGCGGGCCAGGGAGGACTCCGGGAGCGTCTCCAGATAGCCGTCGAAGGCGGCCAGCACCTTGTAGCGGGTGGCCGCGTCCAGCTCGATGGAGCCGCCGCCCGGCGCGAAACGGCGCTCGAAGTCACGGATCTCGGTCATCGAGTCGAGCAGCCCGAAACGCGTCAGCGAGCGCGCGTCGCGCAGCGCGCCGAGCAGCGGGCCCTGCGCGGTGTCCAGGGTGAACGGCGGCACCTCGTCCCGCTTGGCGCCCGCCGCGACCGCGTGGATCCGTTCGCGGTAGGCGGCCGCGTACACGTTCACCAGTTCCGTGATCTGCTCGTCGCTGAGCGCCTTCGCGTACCCGACGAGCGCCACGGAGGCGGCGAAGCGCTTCAGGTCCCAGGTGAACGGGCCGACGTAGGCCTCGTCGAAGTCGTTCACGTTGAAGATCAGGCGGCCCGTGGAGTCCATGTACGTGCCGAAGTTCTCCGCGTGCAGGTCGCCGTGGATCCACACGCGCGAGGTGCGCTCGTCGAGGTAGGGGCCGTCCCCGTCCCCGCCGCCCCACCCGGAGGTCGCCTCGCTCAGATCGTGGTAGAAGAGGCACGCCGTGCCCCGGTAGAACGCGAAGGCCGAGGCCGCCATCTTCCGGAACTTCACGCGGAACGCGGCCGGGTCGGCGGCCAGGAGCCGTCCGAAGGCGGTGTCGAAGACGGCGAGGATCTCCTCGCCGCGTCGCTCGTCGTTGAGCTGCGGAACCGACATCGCTGGGTGCCTCCTGGTGCATGACGAATGGGACGGCTGGTCCGTCCCCTGGGCAACGTCCGGGGGTGCGCGGGAGTGCCCGCGACTCCTTGACGAAAGGTACGGGGGAGAGCCCTCGCCGTGTCAGTGCCGAGGCATAGACTTCGACGCTGTCCCCCAGACTGTCCGCAGCCCGTCGGGGACCGCCGTCGCCCTGTCGTCCGCAGTTCTCCCTGGAGGCCGAAGCCGTGTCAAAGCCGCCGTTCACGCACCTGCACGTCCACACCCAGTACTCGCTGCTGGACGGTGCCGCGCGGCTCAAGGACATGTTCAACGCGTGCAACGAGATGGGCATGACCCACATCGCGATGTCCGACCACGGCAACCTCCACGGGGCGTACGACTTCTTCCACTCCGCGCAGAAGGCCGGGATCACCCCGATCATCGGCATCGAGGCCTATGTCGCCCCCGAGTCCCGGCGGAACAAGCGGAAGATCCAGTGGGGCCAGCCGCACCAGAAGCGCGACGACGTCTCCGGTTCCGGTGGTTACACCCACAAGACGATGTGGGCGGTGAACGCGACGGGCCTGCACAACCTCTTCCGCCTCTCCTCGGACGCCTACGCCGAGGGCTGGCTGCAGAAGTGGCCCCGCATGGACAAGGAGACCATCGCCAAGTGGTCCGACGGGATCGTCGCCTCCACCGGCTGCCCCTCCGGTGAGCTGCAGACCCGGCTGCGCCTCGGCCAGTACGACGAGGCGCTGAAGGCGGCCGCCGAGTACCAGGACATCTTCGGCAAGGACAAGTACTTCCTGGAGCTGATGGACCACGGCATCGAGATCGAGCACCGGGTCCGCGACGGCCTGCTGGAGATCGGCAGGAAGCTCGGCATCCCCCCGCTGGTCACCAACGACTCGCACTACACCTACGCCCACGAGGCGGGCGCCCACGACGCCCTGCTGTGCATCCAGACCGGCAAGAACCTCTCCGACCCGGACCGCTTCAAGTTCGACGGCACCGGCTACTACCTGAAGTCCACCGACGAGATGTACGCCATCGACTCCTCGGACGCCTGGCAGGAGGGCTGCGCCAACACCCGGCTGATCGCCGAGATGGTCGACACCAAGGGCATGTTCGAAAAGCGCGACCTCATGCCCAAGTTCGACATCCCCGAGGGGTACACGGAGGTCAGCTGGTTCCGCGAGGAGACCATGCGCGGTATGCACCGCCGGTTCCCGGACGGCATCCCGGACGACCGCATGAAGCAGGTCGAGTACGAGATGGACACCATCATCTCGATGGGCTTCCCGGGCTACTTCCTCGTCGTCGCCGACTTCATCATGTGGGCCAAGAAGCAGGGCATCGCGGTCGGCCCCGGCCGAGGCTCCGCGGCCGGCTCGATCGTCGCCTATGCCCTCGGCATCACCGACCTCGACCCCATCCCGCACGGCCTGATCTTCGAGCGGTTCCTCAACCCCGAGCGCATCTCGATGCCCGATGTCGACATCGACTTCGACGAGCGCAGGCGTGTCGAGGTGATCCGGTACGTGACCGAGAAGTACGGCGCCGACAAGGTCGCCATGATCGGCACGTACGGCACCATCAAGGCGAAGAACGCCATCAAGGACTCCGCGCGCGTGCTGGGCTACCCCTACGCGATGGGCGACCGCATCACCAAGGCCATGCCCGCCGACGTCCTCGGCAAGGGCATCCCGCTCTCCGGCATCACCGACCCCAGCCACCCCCGCTACTCGGAGGCGGGCGAGGTCCGGTCGATGTACGAGAACGAACCCGATGTGAAGAAGGTCATCGACACCGCCCGCGGTGTGGAGGGCCTGGTCCGGCAGATGGGTGTGCACGCCGCCGGCGTGATCATGTCCAGCGAGACCATCACCGAGCACGTCCCCGTCTGGGTCAGGCACACCGACGGCGTGACCATCACCCAGTGGGACTACCCGAGCTGCGAGTCGCTCGGCCTGCTGAAGATGGACTTCCTCGGCCTGCGCAACCTGACGATCATGGACGACGCCGTCAAGATGGTGAAGTCCAACAAGGGCATCGACATCGACCTGCTGTCGCTGCCGCTGGACGACCCCACGACCTTCGAACTGCTCCAGCGCGGCGACACCCTGGGCGTCTTCCAGTTCGACGGCGGCCCCATGCGCTCCCTGCTGCGCCTGATGAAGCCCGACAACTTCGAAGACATCTCCGCCGTGTCGGCCCTGTACCGTCCGGGCCCGATGGGCATGAACTCCCACACGAACTACGCGCTGCGCAAGAACGGGCAGCAGGAGATCACGCCGATCCACCCCGAGCTGGAGGCGCCGCTCAAGGAGGTCCTGGACGTCACCTACGGCCTGATCGTCTACCAGGAGCAGGTGCAGAAGGCCGCCCAGATCATCGCCGGCTACTCGCTCGGCGAGGCCGACATCCTCCGCCGCGTCATGGGCAAGAAGAAGCCCGACGAGCTGGCGAAGAACTTCACCATCTTCCAGTCCGGCGCCCAGAAGAACGGCTACAGCGACGAGGCCATCCAGGCGCTGTGGGACGTGCTGGTCCCCTTCGCCGGCTACGCCTTCAACAAGGCGCACTCCGCCGCGTACGGACTGGTCTCCTACTGGACCGCCTACCTCAAGGCGAACCACCCGGCCGAGTACATGGCCGCGCTCCTCACCTCGGTCAAGGACGACAAGGACAAGTCCGCGATCTACCTGAACGAGTGCCGGCGCATGGGCATCAAGGTGCTCCCGCCGAACGTCAACGAGTCGGTGCACAACTTCGCCGCCCAGGGCGACGACGTGATCCTGTTCGGCCTGGAGGCCGTGCGCAACGTCGGCACCAACGTGGTCGACGCGATCATCCGGTCCCGCAAGGCGAAGGGGAAGTACGCCTCCTTCCCCGACTACCTGGACAAGGTCGAGGCCGCCGCCTGCAACAAGCGCACCACCGAGTCGCTGATCAAGGCCGGCGCCTTCGACACCCTCGGCCACACCCGCAAGGGCCTCACCGCCCAGTTCGAGCCCATGATCGACAACGTGGTGGCGGTCAAGCGCAAGGAGGCCGAAGGACAGTTCGACCTCTTCGGCGGGATGGGCGAGGAGCAGAGCAGCGAGCCCGGCTTCGGACTCGACGTGCAGTTCACCGACGACGAGTGGGACAAGGCCTACCTCCTCGCCCAGGAGCGGGAGATGCTCGGCCTCTACGTCTCCGACCACCCGCTGTTCGGCCTGGAGCACGTGCTGTCCGACAAGGCCGACGCGGGCATCGCCCAGCTCACCGGCGGGGAGCACGCGGACGGCGCGGTCGTCACCATCGGCGGCATCATCTCCGGCCTCCAGCGCAAGATGACCAAGCAGGGCAACGCCTGGGCCATCGCCACCGTCGAGGACCTCGCCGGCTCCATCGAATGCATGTTCTTCCCAGCGACGTACCAGCTCGTCTCGACCCAGCTCGTCGAGGACGCCGTCGTCTTCGTCAAGGGCCGTCTCGACAAGCGCGAGGACGTCCCCCGGCTCGTCGCGATGGAACTCCAGGTCCCCGACCTGTCGAACGCGGGCACCAACGCGCCCGTGATCCTCACCATCCCCGCCACCCGGGTGACCCCGCCGATGGTCAGCCGGCTCGGCGAGATCCTCACCCACCACAAGGGCGAGAGCGAGGTGCGCATCAGGCTCCAGGGGCCCACCAAGACCACGGTGCTGCGGCTCGACCGGCACCGGGTGAAGCCGGACCCGGCCCTCTTCGGCGATCTGAAGGTGCTGCTCGGCCCGTCCTGCCTGGCCGGCTGACGACGGACCCCGGCGGACCGGGGGCGTGATCGCGCGAGGGGCGCATCCGGAGTTCCGGATGCGCCCCTCGGTGCCATCGGGCTGCGATCGGCCCGTCACACGGATGTCAGTTGTGACCGAAGCGCTTGTGCCGGCCCTTGCGGGCCATGTCGCCGGGGGTCACCGCGGAGACGCTCTGGTCGGCGGTCGACTCCATGGAGGACTGCTGCACCTCCTGCTGACGACGCTCGGACGAGGGCTTACGGTCCTGCTTCTTGTTCTTGGCCATGGTGATCTGCCTCCTGTGGGGGATCTAGGGGCCAGGGCCGCGACCAGATTCACATAGCCCGACACGCCGCGCATGTCGGGGAATCACCGTCCGTGACCACCGTTGTCGCCACCCGCGGCGCGATGGACCGCGCGACCGGCGAACACGCCACGCCGATGATCCAGTTCCGGCCGTTAACCTCCGCGAGGTCGGGCAGACTCGAAGGAAGCCCCAAGGGGGCCTTTCACCATGAGCATCCGACCGGCCGCGCGACCCGGACGGGCATAGTGAAAGGACCCCCAAGCAAACCTCCCGGAAAGAGGGTGGATCGCGTGGACCGCTGCATCGTCCTGGTGGACGCCGGGTATCTGCTCGGCGCGGCCGCCAGCCTCCTCGCCGGGGAACCCTCCCGCTCCCGCATCACCGTCGACCACTCGGCCCTCATCCAGGGCCTGCGCGAACGCGCCGAGGCCGACACCGAGCGCCCCCTGCTGCGCATCTACTGGTTCGACGGCGCCCCCGACCGCGTACCGCAGCCCGAACACCGCAGGCTGCGCGTGATGCCCCGGGTGACGGTCCGGCTGGGCGCGCTGACCCGCAGCGACGGGCGCTGGGCGCAGAAGGGCGTGGACGCCGCCATGCACGCCGAGCTGACCGAGCTGGCCCGCAACCGGGCCTGCTCCGACGTGGTCCTCGTGACCGGTGACGGGGATCTGCTGCCGGGCATGATGGCGGCCAAGGAGCACGGAGTCGCCGTGCACCTGTGGGCCGTGCAGGCCGCCGACGGGGACTACAACCAGTCCGAGGACCTCGTCGCCGAGGCCGACGAACGGCGTGTGCTCGACCGGGCGTGGATCACCAAGGCCGTGCGGGCGAAGGAAGTCGGCGGGATCTGCGCGCCGCCTCCCGTGCCCCGCCCGGAGATCGCCGCGATCCTGTCGGCGCCGCTTCCCGAGTCGGCCCTCGGCGGCGCGGAGCGGACGGCCCCCGAGCCCGAACAGGCCCCCGTGGGGCGCAACGGGGCCGCGGAGCGGGTGCCGGCCGCGGCCAAGGGCGTACCGACGCCGAAGGACCTCGCCGCCCTGCGGGGGCCCGGCGCGCACGCCGCGCCGCCTCCGACGACCGCCACGCTGCGGTGGTCCTCCGACAAGGGGTGGGTGGACCGGCCCGGTGTCGCGGCGGAGTCGCCGGAGGCGGCGGCGATGCCGACGCTGGCGCAGCTGACGTCGGCGGAGCAGCGGTGGGCCGACCGCGAGGAGGACATCACCACGGTCGGCGGCGACCCCTACGAGGTGGGACAGGTGTTCGCCCGGCGGTGGATGTCGCGGCTGACCGACCAGTCCCATCTGCAGAAGCTGTCGGCGATGTATCCGCGGGTGCCGCACCGGGTGGACGGGGAGCTGCTCCGCTACGCGGCGCGGTTCGGGCTCCTTGCGCACAAGGACGACCAGATCGACGAGCACGACCGGTACGCGATCCGGGCCGGGTTCTGGCGGGAGATCGACGTGCGGACGGCCGCGGAGCACGCTCCGGCGGGGGAGTGAGCGCCTCACCGCTCGGGCCTGCCCGTTCACGGGCGGCCGCCGGCCCGCGGTGGCCGGTCGCGCGGTTCCCTGTGCCCCGGGAGGGGTGACCCGGAGACGATTCGGTGCCCGGGACCCCGTAGGCTCGTCCCTCGTGAGTACGCGTTCGGCACAGGCGGTTCGGCATGACGGGGACGTCGTGTGTGCCGTGCGGGGCCTCACCAAGACCTATCCGGCGACCCGGGGGCGGCGCGGGGCGCCGGGAACCCCCGAGGTACGGGCCAACGACGCGGTCGGTCTCGAGATCCGGCGCGGGGAGATCTTCGGACTGCTCGGGCCCAACGGGGCCGGCAAGACCACCCTCGTACGGCAGCTGACCGGGCTCATGCGGCCCGACGACGGCACCGTCGAGATCCTCGGACACGACATCGTCCGGCACCCGGAACGGGCCTCCCGCATCCTCGCCTACCTGGGCCAGGAGTCGACCG
Source organism: Streptomyces sp. NPDC042364 (assembly GCF_056437585.1). NCBI lineage: Bacteria > Bacillati > Actinomycetota > Actinomycetes > Kitasatosporales > Streptomycetaceae > Streptomyces > Streptomyces sp. NPDC042364. The sequence goes on from NZ_JBWKAJ010000001.1 coordinate 387,874, forward strand.
CGCTGGACGAGCTGACCGTGGCGCTGGCCGCCGAGACCACCGGACGGCTGCGCGGCCTCGACGTCCGGGGGGCGCGCGCCGAGCGGGACGCCGTCCTGGACGAACTCGGGCTCGGCCAACTCGCCTCACGGCCGCTGAAGAAGCTGTCCGGAGGACAGCGGCGGCTCGCCTGCTTCGCCACCGCCCTCGTCGGCGAGCGGCCGCTGCTGGTGCTGGACGAGCCGACCAGCGGCATGGACCCCGTCGCCCGCCGGTCCGTGTGGGCGGCCGTCGACCGGCGGCGCGCCGAGTCAGGCACCACCGTCCTGCTGGTCACCCACAACGTCATCGAGGCCGAGACCGTCCTCGACCGGGTCGCCGTTCTCGACCGGGGGCGGGTCATCGCCTGCGACACCCCGGCCGGACTCAAGGAGAAGGTCGCCGGCGAGGTCCGTGTCGAGCTGGTGTGGCGCGAGCGGGCCCCGCTGGAGGTGCCCGAGGTCGCCGCGCTGCTGCCCCGGGCGGTGGAGTCCGGGCGCCGCTGGACGCTGCGGCTCGCACCGGAGGAGGCGCGCGCGGTGGTGGCCACCGTCACCGGCGGCGCCGCCTTCGTCGCGCTCGACGACTTCACGCTGGCCACACCGAGCCTGGAGGACGTCTACCTGGCCCTCGGCGGCAGCGCGGGCCACGCACAGGGCCTGGTCAAGGCGTGACGGGCACGGGCATGGGCGGCCGGGCGGCGGCCGGTGCGGGTGTGAACGCCAGGGCTGCCGCAGCCGTACGAGAATGGGCGTTCAGCCGAAGCGCGAAGGAGCAGCCCGACGTGAGTGTCGTACCCGCCGAGGCCCTGCCGGGCAGTGCCCTGGCAGCCGGGGAGCGTGGGGAGCGGGAGGCCGCCGAGCTGGGGCCCCGCGCCCGGCTGTGGCCCTCCCTCGCCGCCGTGTACCGGGCGCAGCTCTCCCGGGCCCGGGTCGCGCGGATCCCGCTGCTGTTCGTCGCCACCTTCCAGTCGGTCGGGATCATGATCCTGATGCGTGGAGTGGTGGACGGCGGAGCCGAGGCACGGGCCGTCGTCGCCGGTTCGTCCGTGCTCGTCGTCGCGTTCGTGGCGCTGAACCTGCTGGCGCAGTACTTCGGGCAGCTGCGGTCGAGCGGCGGGCTCGACCACTACGCGACCCTGCCGGTGCCGCCCGCGGCCGTGGTGCTGGGCGCCGCGGGCGCGTACGCGTCGTTCACCGTGCCGGGGACCGCGGTCACCGCGGTGTTCGGGTGCGTGCTGTTCGGGCTGCCACTGGCCCATCTGTGGGTGCTCGCCGCGGTGATCCCGCTCGCCGGGGCCGCCCTCGCCGGGCTCGGCGCCGCGCTGGGCCTGCTCGCCCCGCGTCCCGAACTCGCCACCGTCCTCGGGCAGCTGGGCATGTCGGCGGCGCTGCTGCTGGGCGTGCTCCCGGCCGACCGGATGCCGGCCCTGATCCGGTTCGCCCGCGACCTGCTGCCCTCCACCTACGGTGTCGAGGCCTTCGCGCGGACCTTCGGGCCGAACCCCGACTGGGCGTTCGTCCTCGGTGATCTCGCCGTGTGCGCGGGGGTCGGTGTCGTCTCGCTCGCCGTCGCCACCTGGGCGTACCGCCGGGCCGCCGTCCGGTGACGCGCCGCACGGCCGCGCCTGGCACGATGTCAGAGTGACCGCACCGTTTTCCTCGCCTCCGCCGCAGCCGCACCACCACCAGCCGCCGACCGACCCCTGGGCCCCGCCGCCCACCGGCGGACAGGGCGTGGGACACGCGTGGCACGAGCCGGACGGGCCGTCCGGGCCCGGGCTGGGAAGGGAACTGCTGGAGGCCGCCGTCGTCACGGTGGTCATGACGCTGGTCGGCGGGGCGCTGCTCGGGGTGCTGTGGTGGTGGCTCGCCCCGCATGTGCCGCTGGTCTCCGACGGGTCGTCGGTCTACTTCGAGGACACCGAGGGAGAGCAGGCCGTCGGGGTCGACGGAACGTTCACGCTGCTCGCCGTGGGGATGGGCGTGCTGAGCGCGCTCGCCGTGTTCCTCGTGCGGCGGCGCGGGGGTGTGCCGCTGGTCGTGGCGCTCGCCGTGGGCGGGCTGCTGGGGGCCGTGGTGGCATGGCGGCTCGGCGTGTGGCTCGGGCCCGGCACGGACGTGGCGGCGCGGGCGAAGGAAGTCGGGCGGGGGGTGACCTTCTCCGCGCCGCTCAAGCTGGCGGCGAAGGGGGCGTTGCTGGCATGGCCGCTGGCGGGGTTGCTGGTGCACCTGGGGTTGACCGCGCTGTTCGGGCCACGGGATCCCGAGCCGTTCGAGGAGTACGAGGGCGCCAAATAGCTCGGGGTGCGGGGAACTGCGCGAGAAACCGCAATGAACCCGCACCCGCCCAAACCCACCCGCACTCCCGGGCTGTGTGGCGTCCTACGCGCGAGCGATAGGCGCCGACGTAGCCCCCGTCAACGCCAGCAGATCCCCCGGCGCAAGCTCGACCTCCAAGCCCCGGCGCCCCGCCGAGACGCAGATCGTGGCGTGGCCGGAGGCCGACGCGTCCAGGACGATGCGGAGCTTCCTGCGCTGGCCCAGCGGGGAGATGCCGCCCCGGACGTACCCCGTGGTGCGTTCGGCGAGCAGGGGGTCCGCCATCGCCGCGCGCTTGCCGCCGACCGCCGTCGCCAGCGCCTTCAGGTCCAGCTGGCCCGCGACCGGCACCACGGCGACGACCAGCGCGCCGTCGACGTCCGCGACAAGGGTCTTGAAGACGCGCTCGGGCGAGACGCCCATCGCCTCCGCCGCCTCCTCGCCGTAGGAGGGGTGGGACGGGTCGTGCTCATAGGCGTGGACGGTGAACCCCACGCCCGCCGCCGTCAGCGCCACCGTCGCCGGAGTGCCCCCCGCCTGCTGCTTCTTCGACTTCTTCGCCATCCCAGCCCGTTCCCGGTAGCCGTGTCCTGGAGCCGCCCTCAGTTGAGGCTCGTCGGACCCCGCGTCAGTTCCGACGCGGGCAACGACGGCAGACTACGGATGATGGCGCTCTCGGCGCGCAGGAGTTTCAACTCGTCGCGCAGCCGGGACGCCGTGTCGGGGGCCTGGAGGAGCCGCTGCTTGGCCGGGGTGTCGAGCATCATCGCCGCGGCGACCAGATACGACACCACGGCAGGCTCGTCGGGAAGGTCCGCGCCCGTCGACAGCGACCGCTCCCGCGCGCCGGCCAGACGCTTCTGGTACTGCCGGAAGGCCCGCAGCACGCCCTCCGCGAGCGCGCCCGCCTCGTCGCCGGGCGCCTCCGGGAGTTCCTCCAGATCCGCCACGAGGAACGGGCCGGTCGTGTCCAGGGAGAGCAGCCGTACCCGGTTCGTGCCGGTGGCGAGCACCTCGAACGTGCCGTTGTCGCGTTCCCGGATGGTGGCCGCGTCGGCGATGCAGCCCACGGAGTGGAAGGCCTTGGCGGGGTCGTCGCCGAATCCGGCCGTCGGGCCGCGCTCCGGGAGCGCCGTCGGGTCCGGCATGCCGGGTGCGCTCGGCGCGACCTCGTGGCCGTCGCGGATGGCGACGACGGCGAAGCGGCGTGGTTCGTCCTCGGGGGTCTTCAACAACTCGCGCATCATGGCGCGGTAGCGCTCCTCGAAGATGTTCAGAGGAAGCACGAGCCCCGGGTACAACACCGAGTTCAGGGGGAAGAGCGGCAGTCGGACGGTGGTCACGAGGCCAGAGCCTAGTCGGCGTCGGGGCGCGCGCGTTCGCTCGTACTCGTTTGTGACCTTGCCGCGGGTCTCCCGGCGCGCTTCCCGGACCTCGTCAGCAGCGGCATCGATGACGCCACCTCCAGCCGTACGCCGTCCCGGAGTTGGAGGAACTGGCCCAGCGGGTCGCCCGACACCCGGTCCCAGGGGAACGAGGTGGCGTACGGGCCGATCCTGCGCAGTTGTTCCAGGGCGTCCCGCCAGCGTTCGAGGCGCACCAGGACGTAGGTGAGGAGGTTGCGGACCTCGGCGGGCCACGGGTCGCCGGGCTCGTACTCGGCGGAGAGCGCGATCGCGCGGTCCGCCGCCTCGTCCAGCCGGGCGCGCCGCACCCCGGGGCCGCCGCCCTCGACGAGATGGGCGAAGGCCGCCCGCACGGGAAGGGCCTGGACGAGGGAGCCGGGCAGGGCGTCCTCGGCGGCCCGTTCGGCGAAGTCGAAACACTCGCGGTCCGAGCCGTACCAGGCGGCGGAGAGGTACTTCAGGGCCGATACATGACAGCCGTAGTGGTGCGGGGAGCGGCGCACCGCCTCCGCCCACAGCCGCTCGAAGCCGGTACGGGCGACGCCGGTGCCCCGGGCCTGGTCGAGGGCGATCCGCCACGGCACGGGGTCCCGCGGCTCGCGCTCGGCGGCCGCCATGATCAACGGACCCGCCTCGCGCAGCGGTTCCACCCTGGCGGGGGAGTGCCGGCCGCGGGCCACCGCCAGCTCGGCCCGGACCAGCAGGGCGTCCGGGTCGTGCGGGGCGGCGCGCCGCCAGTTCCGCAGCCACTCGTCACGCGCCCGGGCGAAGGCGGCGAGCCGCAGCACGTACCGGTCGCGGTTCTCCCACTCCGCCGCCTCACGCGTCATCGCGAGAAGCCCGGCCACGGGGGCGTACTCACCCCGGCCGGCCGCGACCAGCACGGGCGCGAGCCGCTCGTCGGGGGCGTCGAGCAGCACCTCGTCGTCGGCCGGCAGACCGTCGGCGAGCCCCGAGGTGTACCTCACCATCCGGGCCGTACGCACGAGCGCGCGCAGCAGGTCCATTGGCGCGCCCCCTCTGCGCCCGGCCGGTACCGCTCCGCGCGGACCGGTGCCCACCGTCCCCGGTACAGCGGTCGACGGCGGTGTCGTGGTCGATGGTCCGGTGGGAAGACGGCGGCGGAACGGCTCGGGTTGTGCCTCTTCACAACCTTTTCAGTTCCTGCTCAGCAGCCGCGTGGCACCCGCGGCGACCGTCGTCGCGAGGATCCAGCCCAGCAGGATCACCACCACGGCCAGCCACTGCCAGGCGCCGCGCAGCTGCCAGTAGCCGACCTGGCCGAGGTCGATCACCGGGAGCAGCAGATCCAGGGCGAACAGGGACGGGCTCCAGTGCGGATGCTCGCCGCTCTTGATCGGCGGATGGTCCGCGTGGGAGAAGGCGTACGAGGCGAGCGCCCACAGCAGCGCCATCCATACGACGGCCCGCCCCGGCCGGTACCCGTACGCCACCGTCCAGTCCTGCGCGTAGCCCCAGAGCTTCGCCGCGAGCGGCAGGTTCTCCCGCCGGTGGCGCTGCTTGGCGAGGAGCACCTCGCGGGCGCCCTCGTCGTCGCCGCTGGCCCGCAGCACGGTGGCGAGCCGCTCGTACGGCTCCGGCTGGTACTCGGGGGTCGCCGCCGCCACCCACTCCAGCCGTCCGGCGAGCGGGAACCGGTCGCGCGGTACGAGGTTCTCGTACTGGAAGCCGCCCATCTGGAGGTTGCCCGGTCCCGGCCAGCTGTCCGCCCGGTCGATGAGGACGCCGACGCGGGCGCCGGACAGCACGACCTTGCCGCGCTCCGGTCTCTCGCCGAGGAAACGCAGCTCGGGCACCTGGACCCGGCGCAGCGACAACTCCTGTTCATCCGTGAAGGTGAACCTGGCACGCTCCAGGTCGACGGCGTCCCCGAAGCGCCCGTCGTCCAGCCGGATCCCGCCCTGGCACTCGAACCGCTGGACGCGGGTGCCGCGCGCGGGCGTGCTGCCGCTGGTGAAAAGCGGATTGCCGACGCCGGCGGGGGTCAGATAGAGGGTGCGCTCGACGGTCAGCTGGGGCGCGTTCAGGGCGAGGCGGCCGTAGGGGTTGGCGAGCCGGCTGCCGCGCAGGCTGAGCGAGGCGCCCACGGTCGCGCCGCGCAGGCTCAGCTCGCCGTGCGACTCCAGCATCTCCGCCTGCACGTCCTGGGCGACGCTGAGGCCGTCGGCGGAGAGGGAGCGGCCGTGCCGGTCGCGGTAGACGATGGCCTGGTTGAGCAGCAGATCGGTGCCGATCTGCGCGTCGGCGAGCCGCACCCCGTTGTGGAAGCGGCAGCGCGGCAGATGCAGATCGCCCTCCGTGTGCAGCCGGGCCGCCTCCAGACGCGGCACCGAGCAGTCCACCAGCCGCACGGTGGTGAACCGGGCCTCCGGCACCAGGATCTCCTTCTCGAAGCGGCAGGCCCGCATCTCCACGTACGGCACCACCTGACCGCCGGCCAGCTCCAGGACGCCCTTGATCTGCACGCCGACCAGCTTGAGCGCGGACACCCGGCCGGCCAGCGCCGGCGGCCCGTCCAGCAGCAGCCAGGCCACGATCCGCGCCCGTACCGTCCGCTCCGGGCCCCAGGGGTGGCCGCCGTGCGGATCGTCCTCGGCGGTGTCGCCGCTGCGGAGGTCGTACACGCTGCCGTTGCGGAATGCCTGCCACATACCGGCCTCGGCGGCGGTGAGGTCGTCCGGGAGGTCTCCTTCGTCCCGGATGGCGGCACCCTCGCTCACGGCTCTTCCTTCCTGCGTCTCCGCCACTCCCGTGTATCGCACAACAGTTCATGCTGGTGATGCCCGCTGAGTGACGCCCCGAACGCTAGACGTGAAGAGGATCTTCCGGGTTTCTCACGCCGACGCGTATCAGCCATTGGAACGTGCGGACGGTCGCCCTCCGAGGTCTGAGAGAATTGGGCATGTGATCTCCCGAATCGATCTGCGCGGCGACGCCCTCCCGAAGGGACCCGCCCTGCGCGACCTGCTGCCCCGAGCCGACTTCGACGTCTCGGCCGCCCTGGAGAAGGTGCGTCCGATCTGCGAGGCCGTGCATCATCGCGGGGACGCGGCGCTGATCGACTTCGCCGAGAAGTTCGACGGCGTACGCCTCACCTCCGTGCGGGTCCCGGCCGAGGCCCTCACGGAGGCGCTGGACCGGCTCGACCCGGCCGTCCGCGCGGCCCTGGAGGAGTCCATCCGCCGCGCCCGCCTCGTCCACCGCGAGCAGCGCCGCACCACGCACACCACCGAGGTCGTGCCCGGCGGCACCGTCACCGAGAAGTGGGTGCCGGTCGAGCGCGTCGGCCTCTACGCCCCCGGCGGCCGCTCGGTCTACCCCTCCTCCGTGATCATGAACGTGGTCCCGGCGCAGGAGGCGGGCGTCCCCTCGATCGCGCTGGCCTCGCCCGCGCAGGCCGAGTTCGACGGACTGCCGCACCCCACGATCCTCGCCGCGTGCGCCCTGCTCGGCGTCGACGAGGTGTACGCGGCCGGCGGCGCCACCGCCGTCGCGATGTTCGCGTACGGCACCGAGTCCTGCCCGCCCGCCAACATGGTCACCGGCCCCGGCAACATCTGGGTGGCCGCCGCCAAGCGGTACTTCACCGGCGTCATCGGCATCGACTCCGAGGCCGGCCCCACCGAGATCGCGGTCCTCGCGGACGACACCGCCGACCCGGCGCACGTCGCCGCCGACCTGATCAGCCAGGCCGAGCACGACCCGCTCGCCGCCGCCGTCCTCGTCACCGACTCCGTCGCACTCGCCGAGGCCGTCGAGAAGGAGCTGGGCCCGCAGGTCGAGGCCACCAAGCACATCGAGGACCGGATCCGCCCCGCCCTCGCGGGCCGCCAGTCCGCGATCGTCCTGGTCGACGGCATCGACGAGGGCCTGCGGGTCGTCAACGCCTACGGCGCCGAACACCTGGAGATCCAGACGGCGAACGCCGCGGCGGTCGCCGAGCGCGTCGTCAACGCGGGCGCCATCTTCCTCGGACCGTGGGCGCCGGTCTCGCTGGGCGACTACGCGGCGGGCTCCAACCACGTGCTCCCGACCGGCGGCTGCGCCTGCCACTCCTCCGGTCTGTCCGTCCAGTCCTTCCTGCGCGGCATCCACATCGTCGACTACACGCAGGAGGCGCTGGCCGACGTCGCGCACCACGTGGTCACGCTGGCGGAGGCGGAGGACCTGCCCGCCCACGGCGCGGCGATCAAGGCGCGGTTCGACTGGAAGGTACCTGGACAGTGAGCTTCGGAATCGACGATCTGCCCGTCCGGGACGAGCTGCGCGGCAAGAGCCCCTACGGCGCGCCCCAGCTCGACGTCCCGGTACGGCTGAACACCAACGAGAACCCCTACCCCCTGCCCGAGCCGCTCGTCGAGCGGATCACCGAGCGGGTGCGCGAGGCGGCACGGAACCTCAACCGCTACCCCGACCGGGACGCGGTGGAACTGCGGACCCGCCTCGCCGAGTACCTGACGCGGACCTCCGGGTTCGCCGTGGACGTGAGGAACGTCTGGGCGGCCAACGGCTCCAACGAGGTGATCCAGCAGCTGCTGCAGACCTTCGGCGGACCCGGCCGCACGGCCATCGGCTTCGAGCCGTCGTACTCGATGCACTCCCTCATCGCGCGCGGCACCGGCACGGGCTGGATCTCCGGCCCCCGGGGCGACGACTTCACGATCGACCTCGCGGCGGCCGAGCGGGCCATCGCCGAGCACCGGCCCGACGTCGTCTTCGTCACCACCCCCAACAACCCCACGGGCAACGCGGTCCCCCAGGAGACGGTCCTCGCCCTGTACGAGGCCGCCCAGGCGGCGAAGCCGTCCATGGTCGTCGTCGACGAGGCCTACATCGAGTTCAGCCACGGCGACTCCCTGCTGCCGCTGCTCGAAGGACGGCCGAATCTCGTCGTCTCGCGCACCATGTCCAAGGCCTTCGGCGCCGCCGGACTGCGCCTCGGCTACCTCGCCGCGCACCCGGCGGTCGTGGACGCGGTCCAGCTCGTACGGCTGCCCTACCACCTCTCCGCCGTCACCCAGGCGACCGCCCTGGCCGCCCTGGAGCACACCGACACCCTCCTCGGCTATGTCGAGCAGCTGAAGGCGGAGCGGGACCGGCTGGTCGCCGAGCTGCGCGCCATCGGCTACGACGTCACCGAGTCCGACGCCAACTTCGTGCAGTTCGGGACATTCGACGACGCGCACAAGATGTGGCGGAAGATCCTCGACCGGGGCGTCCTGGTCCGGGACAACGGCGTACCGGGGTGGCTGCGGGTGACCGCCGGAACCCCGGCCGAGAACGACGCGTTCCTCGACGCGGTACGTGAACTATGGAGCTATGTGGGGGACACCCCCACACCCCCGGAGGAGCAGAGCGCATGAACCGCGTTGGACGCGTGGAGCGGGTCACCAAGGAGACGTCGGTCGTCGTCGAGATCAACCTCGACGGCACCGGCCGCACGGAGATCTCCACCGGGGTCGGCTTCTATGACCACATGCTCGACCAGCTCGGCCGCCACGGACTGTTCGACCTCACCGTGAAGACCGACGGCGACCTGCACATCGACTCCCACCACACCATCGAGGACACCGCCCTCGCGCTGGGCGCCGCATTCAAGCAGGCCCTCGGCGACAAGGTGGGCATCTACCGCTTCGGCAACTGCACGGTCCCGCTGGACGAGTCCCTCGCCCAGGTCACCGTCGACCTCTCCGGCCGCCCGTACCTCGTGCACACCGAGCCGGAGAAGATGGCGCCGATGATCGGCGAGTACGACACCACGATGACCCGGCACATCCTGGAGTCCTTCGTCGCCCAGGCCCAGATAGCGCTGCACGTCCACGTCCCGTACGGGCGCAACGCCCACCACATCGTCGAGTGCCAGTTCAAAGCGCTGGCCCGCGCTCTGCGCTACGCCTCCGAACGCGACCCCCGCGCGGCCGGGATCCTGCCCTCCACGAAGGGCGCCCTGTGAACAGCCTCTCGACCATCCTGATCGTCGTCGGTCTGTTCCTGGTCGGCGGGATCATCTCCTTCGTCAAGCAGCAGATGCCGAAAGGCCTCATCGTGCTGCTGTCCATCGCCGCCGCGATGTGCCTCGTCGCGGGCGTCATGAGGCTGGAGGTGTGGAATTGAGCACCGAGAACGCGGGGAGGACCACCTCCCCGAAGCGCGTGGTCGTCTTCGACTACGGCTTCGGCAATGTCCGCTCCGCCGAGCGCGCCCTCGCGCGCGTGGGAGCCGACGTCGAGATAACGCGTGACTTCGACAAGGCGATGAACGCGGACGGGCTGCTGGTGCCCGGCGTCGGCGCCTTCGCCGCCTGCATGAAGGGCCTGAAGGAGGCGCGCGGCGACTGGATCATCGACCGCAGGCTCGCCGGTGGACGCCCGGTCATGGGCATCTGCGTCGGCATGCAGATCCTCTTCGCGCGCGGCATCGAGCACGGCGTGGAGACCGAGGGCCTCGACGAGTGGCCCGGCGCGGTCGAGCCGCTCCAGGCCGAGATCGTGCCCCACATGGGCTGGAACACCGTCGACGCGCCGGCCGGCTCCGAGCTGTTCGCGGGCCTGGACGCCGACGCCCGCTTCTACTTCGTGCACTCCTACGCCGTCCACGACTGGGCCCTGGAGACGCACAACCCGACGATCACCGCGCCCAGGGTCACCTGGTCGACGCACGGCAAGCCCTTCGTGGCGGCCGTCGAGAACGGCGCCCTGTGGGCCACGCAGTTCCACCCCGAGAAGTCCGGCGACGCCGGAGCCCAGCTGCTGAACAACTGGATCGGAACCCTGTAGACCATGGCAAAGCTCGAACTCCTTCCCGCCGTCGACGTCCGTGACGGCCAGGCCGTCCGCCTCGTGCACGGCGAGTCCGGCACGGAGACCTCCTACGGCTCCCCGCTGGAGGCCGCCCTCTCCTGGCAGCGGGCGGGCGCCGAGTGGCTGCACCTGGTCGACCTGGACGCCGCGTTCGGCACCGGCGACAACCGCGAGCTGGTCGCCGAGGTCACGCGGGCGATGGACATCAAGGTCGAGCTGTCCGGAGGCATCCGGGACGACGCCTCCCTGGCGAAGGCCCTCGCCACCGGCTGCACCCGAGTGAACCTCGGCACCGCCGCCCTGGAGACCCCCGAGTGGGTCGCCAAGGTCATCGCCGAGCACGGCGACAAGATCGCGGTGGGCCTCGACGTCAAGGGCACGACCCTGCGCGGCCGCGGCTGGACCCGCGACGGCGGCGACCTCTACGAGACGCTGGAGCGCCTCGACAAGGAGGGCTGCGCCCGGTACGTCGTCACGGACATCGCCAAGGACGGCACCCTCCAGGGCCCCAACCTGGAGCTGCTGCGCAACGTCTGCGCGGTCACCGACCGCCCGGTCGTGGCGTCCGGCGGCGTGTCCTCCCTCGACGACCTCCGCGCCATCGCCGAGCTGGTACCCCTCGGTGTCGAGGGCTCCATCGTCGGGAAGGCCCTGTACGCGAAGGCGTTCACCCTGGAAGAGGCCCTGGAGGCTGTGTCGTCATGACGTCCGATGCCGTGCGGCGGGTACAGAGCGGGAGTCCCTGGGAGGAGTCCTTCGGCTCCGCGCGTGCCGTCGCGGCGGGCGACCGCGTGCTGGTGGCGGGCACCACGTCCTTCAGAGGCGATGTGCTCTACGGGGAGGGCGACCCGTACGAGCAGGCCAAGGTGGCCTTCACCAGCGCGATCGAGGCGCTCGGTGAGTTCGGACTCGGCGCCGAGTCCGTGATCCGGACGAGGATGTACCTCGCGCATCTGCGGGACGTCGACGCGGTCGGGCGGGCCCACAGGGAACTGTTCGAGCCCGTGCGTCCCGCCGCGACCCTGCTGGTCGTGGACGGTTTCTTCGACCCGCGCGTCCTCGTCGAAGTGGAAATCGAAGCATTCAAAGGCCAGAGGCCTTCCTGAAGGAGCCGTGGATTCATGACCCTGGCGGTCCGAGTCATCCCCTGCCTGGACGTGGACAACGGCCGGGTCGTCAAGGGAGTCAACTTCCAGAACCTGCGCGACGCGGGCGACCCCGTCGAGATGGCCAAGGTGTACGACGCCGAGGGCGCCGACGAGCTGACGTTCCTGGACATCACCGCGTCCTCCGGCAACCGCGAGACCACCTACGACGTGGTGCGCCGCACCGCCGAGCAGGTCTTCATCCCGCTGACGGTCGGCGGCGGCGTCCGCACCGCCGAGGACGTCGACAAGCTGCTGCGGGCGGGAGCGGACAAGGTCGGCGTGAACACCGCCGCGATCGCCCGCCCCGACCTGATCCGCGAGATCGCCGAGCGCTTCGGCCGGCAGGTCCTGGTCCTCTCGGTGGACGCCCGGCGCACGGAGTCCGGGTCCTTCGAGGTCACCACCCACGGCGGACGCAAGGGCACCGGCATCGACGCCGTCGAGTGGGCCCACCGGGCGGCCGAGCTGGGCGCCGGGGAGATCCTGCTCAACTCCATGGACGCGGACGGCACGAAGGACGGCTACGACCTGGAGATGATCGCCGCCGTCCGCAAGCACGTCACGGTCCCCGTCATCGCCTCCGGCGGTGCCGGCAGGCTCACCGACTTCCCCCCGGCCATCGCGGCCGGCGCCGACGCCGTCCTCGCCGCCTCGGTCTTCCACTTCGGGGACCTCCGCATCGGCGAGGTCAAGAACGCGCTGCGGGAGGCGGGCCACCCGGTGCGGTGACACCAGCCGGTCCCGAGGCGAGCCCCGGTCACCCGGTGACCGGGGCTCACCCGCGCCCGGGGGCGCGCGTACGGGCGGGGGAGCCGGAGCGGAAGCGGGTCAGATACCCAGTTGCTTCGTCTCGTGGAGCCTGGCGATCGCCTCCTTCTCGCCCTCCAGCTCCACGTCGGCGACCTGCTGGCGGCCGTAGAGGAACAGCAGCAGCTCCGAGGGCTCGCCGGTGACCGTGACGACCGGCGTCCCGCGGTGGGCGACCGCGGTCTGCCCGTCCGGGCGGCGCAGGACCAGGCCGGTGGGGGCGCCGCGGCCCATGAGCCGGGCGGTGCGCTCCAGCCGGGACCAGAGCGCGTCCTGGAAGACATGGTCGAGTTCGCGCGGCGACCAGTCGGCCTGGGCGCGGCGGATGTCCTCGGTGTGGACGTAGAACTCGATCGTGTTGGACGCCTCGTCGATCTGCTTCAGGGAGAAGGGCGAGAAACGCGGGGGGCCGGTACGGATGAGCTGGATCAGCTCCTCGAACGGCTTCGCGGCGAACTCCTCCATCACCCGGTCCAGGCGGGAGGCGAGCTGCTTGATGAGGATGCCCCCGGCGGCGTCGGGGCGGCGCTCGCGCACCACTACGTGCGCGGCCAGGTCCCGGGTCGTCCAGCCCTCGCACAGGGTGGGCGCATCAGGGCCCGAGGTCTCCAACAGGTCGGCGAAAAGGAGCCGTTCACGCTTGGCATGGGTCGACATGCCGCCAGCCTACGACCGGCGGCCCCGGCCGCCCAGCGCAGGTGCCGCAGACGCGCCAGGGCCGGGACGGCGCAGGGCGCGGTACCGGCTCGCGCGGGGCCGTCGTCCACACGGGAGTTGTTCGTACGACGATAGGGTCCGGCCTGTGGACAACGGGCGGGGCGGATCGCCGCGGCGCGGCACAATGGCACGCATGACCAGCACGCCGTCCCCCAGCAGCCCCAGCGGTCCCGGAGCCCCGAGCGGCCCCGGCGGGCTGGACCCCGAGATCGCCGCGCGCCTCAAGCGCAGCGCCGACGGGCTCCTGCCCGCCATCGCCCAGCAGTACGACACCGGCGAGGTGCTCATGCTCGGCTGGATGGACGACGAGGCCCTCCACCGCACCCTCACCACCGGACGCTGCACCTACTGGTCGCGCAGCCGCCGCGAGTACTGGGTCAAGGGCGATACTTCCGGCCATGTCCAGTGGGTGAAGTCGGTCGCCCTGGACTGCGACGCCGACACCGTCCTCGTCAAGGTCGACCAGATCGGCGCCGCGTGCCACACCGGCGCCCGCACCTGCTTCGACGAGGACGTCCTCAAGCCCGTCGAAAGCGGCGCCGATTCCGGCGTACCGCCACTGGATCAGTAAGGTCAGCCGCCATGGACCTCGAGACCTTCCGCAAGCTGGCCTCCGACCGCCGTGTCATCCCCGTCAGCCGCAAGCTCCTCGCCGACGGGGACACCCCGGTCGCGCTCTACCGCAAGCTCGCCGCCGAGCGCACCGGCACCTTCCTCCTGGAGTCGGCGGAGAACGGCCGCACCGCGTTCCAATGGTCTCGCTACTCCTTCGTGGGCGTCCGCAGCCACGCCACCCTCACCGCCCGGGACGGCCAGGCGCACTGGCTCGGCACCCCGCCGGTCGGGGTCCCGGTCGACGGCGACCCCCTCGCCGCCCTGCGCGCCACCATCGAGGCGCTCCACACCCCGCACCACGAGGGCATGCCCCCCTTCACCGGCGGCATGGTCGGCTACCTCGGCTACGACATCGTGCGCCGCCTGGAGAAGATCGGCACCGGCGAGCAGGACGACCTGCGGCTGCCCGAGCTGACCATGCTGCTGACGAGCGACCTGGCGGTCATGGACCACTGGGAGGGCTCGGTCCTGCTGATCGCCAACGCCATCAACCACAACGACCTGGACACCGGCGTCGACGAGGCATACGCCGACGCCGTCGCCCGCCTCGACGCCATGCAGGCCGACCTCGGCCGGCCCGTCGCCCAGCCCCCGGCGGCCCTCCCGCCCTCGGAGCTGCCCGAGTACACCGCGCGCTGGGGCGGCCCCGACTTCCAGGAGGCCGTCGAGGACATCAAGGAGCGCATCCGCGCGGGCGAGGCCTTCCAGGTCGTCCCCTCCCAGCGCTTCGAGACCCCGTGCACGGCGAGCGCGCTGGACGTCTACCGGGTCCTCAGGGCGACGAACCCCTCCCCGTACATGTACCTGTTCCGGTTCGACGGCTTCGACGTCGTCGGCTCCTCGCCCGAGGCCCTGGTCAAGGTCGAGGACGGACAGGCCATGGTCCACCCCATCGCCGGTACCCGGCACCGGGGCGCCACCCCGCAGGAGGACCAGGCCCTCGCCGACGAACTGCTCGCCGACCCCAAGGAGCGCGCCGAGCACCTCATGCTCGTGGACCTGGGGCGCAACGACCTGGGCCGGGTCTGCGAACCGGGCTCCGTCGAGGTCGTCGACTTCATGTCCATCGAGCGGTACTCCCATGTCATGCACATCGTCTCGACCGTCACCGGCCGGGTCGCCGCGGGGCGTACCGCGTTCGACGTGCTGACCGCCTGCTTCCCCGCCGGTACCCTCTCCGGCGCCCCCAAGCCGCGCGCGATGCAGATCATCGACGAGCTGGAGCCCTCCCGACGCGGCCTGTACGGCGGCTGCGTCGGCTATCTGGACTTCGCCGGCGACTCGGACACCGCCATCGCCATCCGCACGGCCCTGCTGCGCGACGGCACGGCATACGTCCAGGCCGGCGCCGGCATCGTCGCCGACTCCGACCCCGTCGCGGAGGACACCGAGTGCCGCAACAAGGCGGCGGCGGTGCTGCGCGCCGTGCACACGGCGAACCGGCTCGGACAATAGGGCGCTTCTCACGTCCGCCCCGGGTGCCGACCCACCCGTGGCGCAGGCGATAGTGGAGTACGTGACCGCAGTACCTCACCCCCGTTCCGAGTCCGCGTTCGTCCGCTCCGGCCGACGCAGCCTCGCCCTGGCGTTGCTGAGCGGCGCGCTCGGCGCCGCCGTCGCGCTGCTCGCCACCCGCCAGCGCTGGTCCGAGGGCACGGCGTCGGTGGCCGGCGGCGCCTTTCCACTGACCGCCAAGGGCAGCGACGTCACGGGCGTGCCCGCGGCCCTCGCCGTCGTGGGCCTCGCCGCGCTCGTCGCCGTCTTCGCCGTCCGCCGCTCCGGGCGCGTCCTGGTCGCCGTGCTGCTCGCCCTCTCCGGCGCGGGCACCATCGCCGCGGCGCTGTTCGGCGCCTACGACAGTTCGGCGCTCGACGACAAGGCCGCCGAGGCCTCCGGCGACGCCTCCGCCACCGTCGGCACGCTCAGCCACACCGGCTGGCCGTACGTCGCCGCGGTCGGCGGCGCCCTCATCCTGCTGGCCGGGCTGCTCGCCCTCCGGTACGGACGGCTGTGGCCCGCGATGTCCGGCCGCTACGAGCGTGACGGCAGGCCCCGGCAGCGCAAGGCCGAGCCGGTGGACCCCGACCGGCCCGAGGACATGTGGAAGGCCCTGGACCGGGGCGAGGACCCCACCGGCCGGGACCCGGCGTAGACCGCCGGAGCGCCGCCGGCAGAGCGGCACGGCGACCCGTCGCCGGGCCGGGCCGGGCGGGGAGGACCCCCGCTCAAGGCACCCGAGGGCGTACGGGACAATGGACGACGAGCGTCCGACTCACCACAGGCATCGAGCGACACGCATCGAGCACTCGCATTGAGCAACTGAGCAACTGAGCAACGAGGAGCAAAGTCATGGCGGGCAGCAGCCACGGCCACACCCCGGCCGCCTGGACCGGCGTCACCATCGCCTTCATCGGATTCTGCGTCTCGGGCGCCTACATGGTGATGGCCGAACCGCTGGGATTCTGGGCGGGCATGGTCATCGTCCTGCTCGGCGGTGTGGTCGGCCTGATCATGAAGTCGATGGGCCTCGGCCAGACGAAGTCGGCGCACGGCGACGACTGGTCCGGCGCGGCGACGGAGGCCAAGTCCATCACCGGCGAGCCCGCCACGGCCAAGAGCTGACGCAACCGCGCGGGGCGGTCCGGTGCGCCGCAGGGCGCCCCGACCGCCCTTCTCGCGCGCGCGTGGCGCGCGCCGGGCACAATGCGGTGTGTGAACGCCGAGCCCCGGCCAGCCGCGCCGTCCCCGCACGCCGAACAGGTCACCCCGGCCCCCGGCGGGGTGCTGCGGCGCCTCTGGGCGCCGACCGCCGCCCTCGCGGCCGTCGGCGGGGCCTTCGCGTATGTCGCCGCCGTTGACCCCAACGAACCCGGCCACTACCCCGTATGCCCGCTCTGGCGCTTCACCGGCCTGTACTGCCCCGGCTGCGGCGGGCTGCGCAGCGCCCACGCCTTCGCCCACGGGGACCTCGCCACCGCCCTCACGGACAACGCGCTCGCGGTGGCCGCCTTTCTGGCCTTCGCGGTGCTGTGGACCGCTTGGGCGGTGCGGGCGGCACGGGGACGCCCGATGCGGCTCGAACTCCGCCCTGTGGGGCTGTGGGTGCTCGGCGTGTCGGTGCTGGCCTTCACGGTTGTCCGGAACCTGCCGTTCGGGGGAGGGCTGCATCCTTGATCGCGCCGGGAGGGTCCAGGTGGTGGGACCGCCGTCAACCGGATGCGAGAGCTGTGCCCCGGTCCGGCTACCATCGCAGTGAACTGCCAGGACCCTGTGAAGCGCTCGACAGCCGGAAAACGACTGTCGGACGTTGTCACCGACCGCAACCGTCTGAAAGGGGGCCGCTCGCGTGAGTGTGCTCGACGAGATCATCGACGGAGTCCGTGCCGACCTTTCGGAGCGGCAGGCCCGCGTCAGCCTCGAAGAGCTCAAGGAGCGCGCGGCGAAGGCTCCGGCGGCCAAGGACGGAGCGGCCGCCCTGCGCGGTGACGGCGTCAAGGTGATCTGCGAGGTCAAGCGTTCCAGCCCCTCCAAGGGCGCGCTGGCCGCGATCGCCGACCCGGCCGGCCTCGCCGCCGACTACGAGGCGGGCGGCGCGGCGGTCATCTCCGTCCTCACCGAACAGCGCCGCTTCGGCGGTTCGCTGGCCGACCTGGAGGCCGTGCGGGCCCGCGTGGACATCCCCGTGCTGCGCAAGGACTTCATCGTCACCTCCTACCAGCTGTGGGAGGCGCGGGCGTACGGCGCCGATCTGGCCCTGCTGATCGTCGCGGCCCTCGACCAGCCCGCCCTCGAGTCCCTGATCGAGCGCGCCGAGTCCATCGGACTCACCCCGCTCGTCGAGGTCCACGACGAGGACGAGGTCGAGCGGGCCGTCGACGCGGGCGCCCGTGTGATCGGCGTCAACGCGCGCAACCTCAAGACCCTCGAGGTCGACCGCTCCACCTTCGAGCGGGTCGCCCCCGAGATCCCCGACCGCATCGTCAAGGTCGCCGAGTCGGGCGTCCGGGGCCCCCACGACCTCATCGCCTACGCCAACGCGGGCGCCGACGCGGTCCTCGTGGGCGAGTCCCTCGTCACCGGCAAGGACCCGAGGACGGCCGTCGCCGACCTCGTCGCAGCGGGCGAGCACCCGGCGCTGCGCCACGGGCGGAGCTGACCCCCGTCATGACCGACCGCACCTTCGCCGCCGACCGGCCGGGGCACGTCCCGGCCGGGTCCGCGAGGTGCGTACGGCCGGCCACGGCGGCCGCGCCCCCGGCCGGTGCGGCCGAGCCCGGCATCCCTCATACGGGTGAGGCCGGGCCGGTAGGCTGTGCCCCGATGTTCTCGCTCACCAAGACCGGCCGGGACCCCTACGCCCGTCTCGCGCGCGGGTGCCGTCCCCGTGGCTGCCGGGCGCCCGCCCGCCGGGTCCACGGGCGCCGGGTCCGCTATGTCATCGGTGACGAGCCGGGCCAGGTGAACGGCATGCGATGGCCCCGGACCGTGTCGCCCGCGGTGAGCTGAGCGGAGTACCGCTGCGCACGCCGGGCGACGCCCGTCCACCGGAAGACGAGTACGGCTCCGGCCGCTTCGGACTGCTCCGGCCGCTTCGGCCGCTTCGGTGTCGCCGCGCGAGCTGCCGCCGGCGGCTGCCCCGCGCCGCTCGTCACCGGTGACGTGCCCGTACGGGCCTCTCATCGTCCGATCGACATCGGGGCTGTGCCCCTGTGAGGTAGTCGCATGTCCAGCGAGTTCTTCATCCCCGACCCGGAGGGTCAGGTCCCCAGCGCCGAGGGGTATTTCGGCGCGTACGGCGGCAAGTTCATCCCGGAGGCGCTGGTCGCCGCCGTGGACGAGGTGGCCGTCGAGTACGACAAGGCGAAGGCCGACCCCGAGTTCGCGCGCGAGCTCGACGACCTGCTCGTCAACTACACGGGCCGGCCCAGTGCCCTGACCGAGGTGCCCCGGTTCGCCGAGCACGCCGGCGGCGCCCGGGTCTTCCTCAAGCGCGAGGACCTCAACCACACCGGGTCCCACAAGATCAACAACGTGCTGGGGCAGGCCCTGCTCACCAAGCGCATGGGCAAGACCCGGGTCATCGCCGAGACCGGCGCGGGCCAGCACGGCGTCGCCACCGCCACCGCCTGCGCGCTCTTCGGGCTCGACTGCACCATCTACATGGGCGAGATCGACACCCAGCGGCAGGCCCTCAACGTGGCCCGCATGCGCATGCTGGGTGCCGAGGTCGTCGCCGTGAAGTCGGGCTCCCGGACCCTCAAGGACGCCATCAACGAGGCGTTCCGCGACTGGGTGGCCAACGTCGACCGCACGCACTACCTCTTCGGGACCGTGGCCGGGCCGCACCCCTTCCCCGCCATGGTCCGCGACTTCCACCGGGTCATCGGCGTCGAGGCCCGGCGGCAGCTGCTGGAGCGCGCCGGGCGGCTGCCCGACGCCGCCGTCGCCTGCGTGGGCGGCGGCTCCAACGCCATCGGCCTCTTCCACGCCTTCATCCCGGACGCCTCCGTACGGCTCATCGGCTGCGAGCCCGCGGGCCACGGCGTCGAGACCGGCGAGCACGCCGCGACGCTGACCGCCGGCGAGCCGGGCATCCTGCACGGCTCGCGGTCGTACGTCCTCCAGGACGAGGAAGGGCAGATCACCGAGCCGTACTCGATCTCGGCCGGTCTGGACTACCCGGGCATCGGCCCCGAGCACGCCTACCTCAAGGACAGCGGCCGCGGCGAGTACCGCGCGGTAACCGACGACGCGGCCATGCGGGCGCTGCGGCTGCTGTCGCGCACCGAGGGCATCATCCCGGCGATCGAGAGCGCGCACGCCCTCGCCGGTGCCCTGGAGGTCGGCAGGGAACTGGGCAGGGACGGGCTGATCGTCGTCAACCTCTCCGGGCGCGGCGACAAGGACATGGACACGGCGGCCCGGTACTTCGGTCTCTACGACGAGGGGCCCGACGCCGAGGTCGCCGCCAACGCCGCCGACACCGCCGAGATCGAGGGGGACGCCAAGTGAGCGGGAACATCCAGCTGTTGAGTGACACCCTCGCCGCCGCCAAGGCGGAGGGGCGGTCCGCGCTCATCGCCTATCTGCCGGCCGGGTTCCCGACCGTCGACGGCGGTATCGCCGCGATCAAGGCGGTCTTCGAGGGCGGCGCCGACGTCGTCGAGATCGGTCTGCCGCACAGTGACCCGGTCCTCGACGGCCCGGTCATCCAGACCGCCGACGACATCGCCCTGCGCGGCGGCGTCAAGATCGCGGATGTGATGCGCACGGTGCGGGAGGCCTTCGCGGCCACCGGCAAGCCCGTCCTCGTCATGACGTACTGGAACCCCATCGACCGCTACGGCGTCGAGCGCTTCACCGCCGAGCTCGCGGAGGCCGGCGGAGCGGGCTGCATCCTGCCCGACCTGCCCGTGCAGGAGTCGGCGCTGTGGCGGGAGCACGCCGAGAAGCACGGCCTCGGCACGGTCTTCGTGGTGGCTCCCAGCAGCAAGGACGCCCGCCTCGCCGAGATCACCGCGGCGGGCAGCGGCTTCGTCTACGCCGCCTCGCTGATGGGCGTCACGGGCACCCGGGAGTCGGTCGGCGCCCAGGCCCAGGACCTGGTGCGGCGCACCCGGGCCACGGGCACCGGACTGCCGGTCTGCGTCGGCCTCGGTGTCTCCAACGCCGAGCAGGCCGCCGAGGTCGCCGGGTTCGCCGACGGGGTGATCGTCGGCTCCGCGTTCGTCAAGCGGATGCTGGACGCCCCCGACGAGGCGGCCGGTCTGGACGCCGTCCGGGAGCTGGCCGGTGACCTCGCCAAGGGCGTTCGCCGGAGTGTGTGACGGGCGGGTCCGCCCCGGCGGGTGAGGAGCGCGTGACGTACACCCGTTTGTCGTACGAGGCGGGCGGGGCCTAGCGGGTCGTCCGCTCACCCGAAGGGGTGGAAGTGGGACCGGGGAGGCGCGGTGCGCCTCCCCGGTTCGTTCTGCGGGATGTGAGCGAGAAGAACCGTGAGGCAAAGCGCACCGCCCGTCAGCGGCTGGCGGAGGAGCGCGAGAAGCAGAAGGCCGCCGAGAAGCGCCGTCGGACGTTGATCGTGGGAGCCGCGGTGGTGTGTGTCCTCGGGCTGGCCGCCGTGATCGGCGTCGTGGCGGCGAACGCGGGCAAGGACGACGGCGGCGACGCCTCGGGCCCGGTCGTGGCACCCTCCGGGGCGAACGGCGAGAACAGCCTCGTGCTCCCCGTGGGGGACGCCGGCGCGAGGTCCACTCTCACGGTCTGGGAGGACTTCCGCTGCCCGGCCTGCAAGTCCTTCGAGGACGCGTACCGCTCGACGATCCACGAACTGACCGAGTCCGGCCAACTGAAGGTCGAGTACCGCCTCGCCACCCTGATCGACGGGAACATGGGCGGCAGCGGCTCCCGCAAGGCCGCCAACGCCGCCGCGTGCGCGCAGACCGCCGGCAAGTTCCCCGCGTACCACGACGTGCTGTACCAGAACCAGCCGCCCGAGACCGACGACGCCTTCTCGCGGAACAGCACGCTGATCGACCTGGCGAAGAAGGTCGACGGCCTCGACACGGCCGCGTTCCGCACCTGTGTCGAGGACGGCACGCACGACGCCTGGGTCGCGAAGTCCAACGAGGCCTTCCAGAAGGGCCGCTTCGGCGGCACACCGAGCGTCTTCCTCAACGGCACCGACATCTACGCCGACCGGTCGATGACCCCGGCCAAGCTGAAGCAGATGGTGGAGAAGAACGCCCAGGGGTGAAATCCGCGGTGTGCCCGGGACCGCGGAATTCCCTGTGGCGGCCGGGAGTTCGTGGTACGGCGTTATGGACCCGTTGCCGGGCTGCCCGCCGTCGGCCGGGCCCGGCAGGGTAGCGTCGACCCTGCCATGGAACTTGCCTACATTCCCAGCCCGTCGCGCGGGGTGCTCTACCTCGGACCCGTCCCGCTGCGCGGCTACGCCTTCTGCATCATCATCGGTGTCTTCGTAGCCGTCTGGCTCGGCAACAAACGCTGGGTCGCCCGGGGCGGGCGCGCCGGCACCGTCGCCGACATCGCGGTCTGGGCCGTTCCCTTCGGCCTGATCGGCGGCCGGCTCTACCACGTGATCACGGACTACGAGCTGTACTTCAGCGAGGGCCGTGACTGGGTGGACGCCTTCAAGGTCTGGGAGGGCGGCCTCGGCATCTGGGGCGCGATCGCCCTCGGCGCCGTGGGCGCGTGGATCGGGTGCCGCCGCCGCGGCATCCCGCTGCCCGCCTACGCCGACGCCGTCGCGCCCGGTATCGCCCTCGCACAGGCGATCGGCCGATGGGGCAACTGGTTCAACCAGGAGCTGTACGGCAGGCCGACGGACCTGCCGTGGGCCCTGGAGATCACGTCCTCCACGGACGGGCGGATGCCGGGCACCTACCACCCGACCTTCCTGTACGAGTCCCTGTGGTGCATCGGGGTCGCGGTGCTGGTCATCTGGGCCGACCGGCGCTTCCGGCTGGGGCACGGGCGGGCGTTCGCGCTGTACGTCGCGGCGTACTGCGCGGGGCGGTTCTGGATCGAGTACATGCGGGTCGACGACGCCCACCACATCCTGGGGCTGCGGCTCAACAACTGGACCGCTCTGTTCGTGTTCGTCCTCGCCGTGATCTACATCGTGCTGTCGGCCCGTAAGCGGCCGGGGCGCGAGGAGATCGTCGAGCCCGGCGCCGGTGACGGTGACGGTGACGACGACTCCGCAGCCCTCGACAAGGAGGGGGACGCGGAATCGGAGGAGGCCGCCGGCAAGGGCTCGGAGAAGGCCGCCGGCACGAGTTCCGAGGAGACCGCCGACAAGGCGTCCGAGTCCGGGAAGTCCTCGGGGAAGGCCGCCGCGACGTCCGAGGAGAAGAAGGACGCGAAGGACGGGAAGAACGCCAAGGTCTCGGACGCGCCTCAGGCCGCCGAGAAGAGCTGAGGGCTCGCCCGCATCGCTGTGATCCGCCGCTTCGCGCCGGATGTTCCCCGCCCACCCGCCTCCTCAGGCGGGTGGGTTCTCGGGTTTCGGGGGCCCGCGTCGGGCCGGGGCCCGGTGCGGGTCAGGGTCTCGTGGGGCGGTGGGCGAGGGTCAGGGTGCGGCGGGCCTGGGCGAGGATCGCCGGGTCGATGAAGTGGCCCGTCGGGAGGGCCTGGGCACCGGGCGTCTCGGCGGCCGCCTCGACGATGTGCTCGGCGGATTCGATCTCCGCCGGGGTCGGGGCGTAGGCGCGTTCGATCACGGGGAGCTGACGGGGGTGGATCGCGGTACGGCCGAGGAAACCCAGGGCGCGGCCGTGCGCGCAGGAGCGGGCCAGGCCGTCGAGGTCCCTGGTGTCCGGGAAGACGGACTGCGCGGGGGAGGGAAGCCCCGCGGCGCGGGCGGCGACGATCACTCGGGAGCGGGGCCAGTCGAGCGCCCGGTCGTCGCGGACGGCCAGGTCGGCGCGGAGGTCCGCCTCACCCAGGGCGATGCCCTGCACCGACGGGTGGGCGGCGGCGATGTCGTACGCCCGTTCCACGGCCAGTGCCGACTCCAGGAGGGGGTGGAGGAGGGGCGCCCCTCCGTCCGCGGGAGCGGTGCGCTCCGCGACGCGGACCACGTCGGCGGGGGACGAGATCTTCGGGAGGCGGAGGGCGCCGAGGCCCGGGAGCGGGGCCAGCGTCTTGAGGTCGTCCTCGGCCCACGCGGTGTCCAGTGCGTTCACCCGGACGTGGAGGGGGACCGGCGGAGGTTCCGAGAGCAGCTCGGCGGTGGCGGACCGCGCGTAATCCTTGCGGTCCGGGGCGACCGCGTCCTCCAGGTCGACGATCACGACGTCCGCGCCGGCGGTCAGGGCCTTGGCCACCACCTCGGGACGGTCGCCGGGGACATAGAGCCAGGTCAGCGGGAAGGCGGTGGCGGGGCGGGCGGTCACAGGGCGCCCTCCTCTCGGAGGGCCGCGATGTCCGTCCCGGTCAGGCCCAGCTCGGTCAGGACCGAGTCCGTGTCCGCGCCGTGCGGGCGGCCCGCCCAGCGGACTGCGCCCGGTGTCGCGGAGAGGCGGAAGAGGACGTTCTGCATGCGCAGGGGGCCCAGGTCGGGGTCGTCGACGGTCGTGATGGTGTCAAGGGCCCGGTACTGGGGGTCGGTCATCACCTCCCGTACGTCCTGGATGGGGGCAACCGCCGCCTCCGCCTTCTCGAAGGACTCGATGACCTCCTCCCGGGTGTGGCGGGCGATCCACGCGCCGACCGCCTCGTCCAGGACGTCCGTGTGGCGGGCCCGCTCCGCGCCGGAGCCGAACCACGGTTCGTCGATCAGCTCCGGGCGCCCGACCAGGCGCATCACCCGCTCCGCGACGGACTGGGCGGAGGTGGACACGGCCACCCAGGAGCCGTCCGCCGTGCGGTAGGTGTTGCGGGGAGCGTTGTTGGCGGAGCGGTTGCCGGTGCGGGGCTGGACGTGGCCCAGTTGGTCGTACCAGAGGGGTTGGGGGCCGAGGACGGTGAGGATCGGCTCGATGATCGCCATGTCCACCGTCTGCCCCTCGCCCGTCCGGTCACGCGCGGCGAGCGCGGTCATCACCGCGTACGCCGTCGCCAGGCCCGCGATCGAGTCGGCGAGGCCGAAGGGCGGCAGTACCGGCGGGGCGTCCGGCTCCCCGGTGATCGCGGCGAAGCCGCTCATCGCCTCGGCGAGCGTGCCGAAGCCGGGGCGGTGCGCGTACGGGCCGAACTGGCCGAAGCCGGTGACGCGGGCGAGGACCAGGCGCGGGTTGGCGGCGGACAGCTCCGGCCAGCCCAGGCCCCACTTCTCCAGGGTGCCGGGGCGGAAGTTCTCGATGATCACGTCCGAGGTGGCGGCGAGACGGAGGAGGGTGTCCCGGCCGCCCGGCTTCGAGAGGTTCAGCGTCACGGTGCGCTTGTTGCGGCCGAGGAGCTTCCACCACAGGCCCACGCCGTGCTTCGAGGGGCCGTGGCCCCGGGACGGGTCGGGCTTCGTGGGGTGTTCGACCTTGATGACCTCCGCGCCGAAGTCGCCGAGCATCGTGGCGGCGAGGGGGCCGGCGAAGAGAGTGGCGAGGTCGAGGACGCGCAGATGGCTGAGCGGGGGGTCGTACGCCTGGGTCATGAGCGGCGGATCTCCCGGAGGGTGAGGTGGGCCAGGGCGTCGAAGCCGATGCCGTTGAAGTCGGCGACCGAGGTGGCCAGGCGGTTCTTGAGCGGGGCCGTCCACCGGTCGGGGAGCGCCTGCGGGGAGCCGGCCAGGAGGCCCGCGACGCTGCCCGCCGTCGCGCCGACGGAGTCGGTGTCCCAGCCGCCCGACACCGCACGGCACACCGAGGCGGTGAAGTCGCCGTCCGCGTGGGTGAGGGCGGCGGTCAGCAGGGCCGTGTTGGGGATGGCGTGGACCCAGTGGTGGTCGGCGTAGGCGGCGTGGAGTTCGTCGACGATCCGGTCGAAGTCCCGCTCCTCGGCGGCCAGTCGGAGGGCGTGGCGGATCGCTTCCGCCAGGCGGGAGTGCTCGGGGACCACGGCGAGGCCGGTCCGCAGACAGCGGTGGACGTCGTGGGCGCCGGTGGCGGCCTCGGCGATGACGGCCGCGACGAACATCGCCGCGTACACGCCGTTCGCGGTGTGGGTGAGGGTGGCGTCGCGATGGGCCTGTTCGGCCGCGGCCGCCGGGTCGCCGGGGTTGGTCCAGCCGTGCACGTCGGCGCGGATCAGGGCGCCGATCCACTCGCGGAACGGGTTGCGGTGGCGTGCGGTCCGGGGCGGTTCGATACCGGTGAGCAGATTGCGGTAGGCGACGCGTTCGGCCGTGAAGGTGCGGCCCGCCGGGAGTTCGTCGAGCCAGAGCCTCGCCACGTCGGTGGTGGTGAAGCCGGGACCGTGGCGTTCGAGCAGGAGGAGGTTGAGCAGGGGGTAGTTGAGGTCGTCGTCCTCGGGCATGCCGTCGATGTTCTCGGCGAGGGAGGTCTGCGCCGAGCGGCGGTTCCAGGGGTGGGCGCCCAGCAGGTCGTCGGGGACGCCGCGGGCGGTGAAGTACGCGCTCAGGGGCCAGTTCCCGGCCGCCTGGGCGAGGCGGCGGATGGCGGTGAGGGGGAGCTTCTCGACGGGTTTGCCGAGGAGGCAGCCGACGGCACGGCCCAGCCAGGCGGCCTCCAGGGCCGCAGGAAGTGCGTCCGCCTCGCCCGCGGCGCCCCGGCGTGCGCTGGGCCAGTCCGGGCACAGGGCCTTGATCCTGTCGAGGTCCGTCGGCTCCCGGTCCGCCGCTCCGCTGGGCAGGTCCGCCAGTTCGTCCAGCAGGTCCTCGGCCAGCAACCGCAGGTAGCGGGAGGCCGGTTGGGGGGAGGCTCCGGCGCGGAGGGGAGCCCGGGGACCGCCCGCGTTCTTCCAGCGGGTGGCGATGGCGGAGGGTTCGCGGCCGTCCTGGGCCGCCTGCTGGAGTTCGTGGCCGAGGAGGTCCTCGGGCTGGACCCAGGTGAGCCGGAGGGCGGTCACCGGGTGCCCGCCAGGGTGGCGAAGGCGGCCTCGTGGGCGCGGCGGCGGCGTACGTCCTGCTCGTGGATCCGGACGGCCACCTCCGTCAACGCGGTGGCGGGCGCGTGCAGATCCAGGCGGCTCGCCTCCGCGACCGTCTTCGCCCAGTCCGCCGGCACGTCCGAGCCCAGCGCTCCGGCCAGGGCACCCGCCATGGTGGCGATGGAGTCGCAGTCGCGGCCGTAGTTCACCGAACCCAGGACCGCGTGGCGGTAGTCGCCGCGGGCCACCAGCAACATGCCGAGCGCGACGGGGAGTTCCTCGATGGCGTGCAGACGGGAGGGGCGGCGGGCGCCCAGGGAGGGCGCACGGTAGTCGGGGCCGACGGTGTCGTAGGGGGCCACCGCCTCGCGCAGCGGCTTCAGCGCCGACTCGAACTCCGTGTGACGGGACGCCACCTCGCACACCGCCTCGATCGCGGCGCGTGTGCCGTCCTTCGCCAGCCGTACGCAGGTCTCGACCACGGACTGCGCGGTGGCGCCCGGTGCGCACGCCGCCGCGACGGCCGCCGCGAACACTCCCGCCGCCTCCCTGCCGTACGACGACTGGTGCGCGCCCGCGATGTCGAGGGCCTCGGCGTACGCGCCGCGCGGGTCGGCCGCGTTGACCAGGCCGACCGGCGCCATGTACATCGCGGCACCGCAGTTGACGATGTTGCCGGCACCGGCCTCGCGGGGGTCGACGTGGCCGTAGTGGAGACGCGCCACCAGCCACTTCTCGGCGAGGAAGACCCGCTGCAGGAGGAGGGCCTCCGCCTCCAGCTCCGGGATCCAGCGCGGGGTGGTCATCATGTCGGGGACCAGGTGCTCGGCGATCGCGTACGCGTCGAGGTGGTCGCGGACCCGCTCGTAGACCCGCACCAGCGCGTGGGTCATCAAGGTGTCGTCGGTGACGTGTCCGTCGCCCTTGTGGTACGGGGCGATCGGGCGGGCGGTGCGCCAGTCGTCGCCGTTCCAGGGGGCGACGACGCCGTGCACGCGGCCGCCGTGGCGTTCGAGGATCTGCTCCGGGGTGTAGCCCTCGACCGGGCCGCCGAGGGCGTCGCCGACGGCGGCTCCGACCAGGGCACCGGTGATGCGTTCCTCGAGGCTTGCGGCGGTATGCGGTACTGCGTGGCGATGGGCTTGCATAGGGGGCGTCATGCCCGAATCATGCCTCTGGGGCGGCGAGTTCCGTGGCTGCGAGAAGTTCGGCGAGGTGTACGAGATCCGTACCGGTGAGGCGGGGCAGCGCGCAGCCGGAGAGGGTGCGGCAGGCTGCCCGCCAGGCCTCCGGGACGGCGGTGGCGCCGCCGAGCGCGCCGGTCAGGGCACCGGCGAGGGCGGGGGCGGAGTCGGCGACCCGGGAGAGGCAGGCGGCGGCCGGGACGGCCTCGGCGATCCGGCCGCGGGCGGCGGTGGTGAGGGCGAGGGCGACGGGGACCGTCTCGGCGGCGGCGATGCCGTAGCTGTAGACGTGGTCGACGATCTGGTGCTCCAGCAGCGGTACGAGAGCGAATGTTCCTTCTCTTCCGTGGCGGTGCGCAAGCTCCAGGGCGTGGCGGGCGTTGCGGCCGATCTCCGTCTCCGCGGGGAGTTCGGCGAGGGCCGCCGCCGCGCACACGTCGACGTCCGCGCCGGCGAGCGCGAGCGCGAGGGCGGCGGCCATCGCGCGGGCGCCGTGCACGCCGTCGCCGTCCTGGGTGTAGCGGGCGTCGAACTCGGCGAGTTCGGCGGCGCCTCGGGGGTCGCCGGGGTGGGCCACCGCGAGCACGCAGGCGCGGACGCAGGCCGCGTCGTCGAAGTAGTGCGGGTTGTCGTGGCCGGTGGCGGGCGGGCGCAGGCCGGTGGCGAGGTTGCCGAGGCCGGCGCGTACGGAGATCCGGGCGCGCAGGGGGAGGACGGCGGACTCGACCTCGGGGGCGCGCTCCGCCGCGGCGGCGATCTCGCTGGCGACGGTGTTCCAGGAGAGGTCGATGGAGGCGCGGGTACGGCGCTCCAGGCTCAGGTCGCCGAGGGCGGCGGCGTCCCCGGCGCGCAGCAGGGCCTCGGCGGCGAAGGCCGCCCACTCCGCGTCGTCGGAGGGACCGAGGCGGAGGGGCTCGGGGGGCTGGTTGAGGGCGATGGGCACGGGGAGGGTGGTCGTCGCGTTCTGCTCCGCGAAGGTGTCGAGTTCGCGGGTGAGGCGGCGGGTCCACTCGGGCATGCGGGCGGCACGGTGGCGGGCGGCGGGCCAGCCGGCGGCGTCGCCCGCGGCGAGGCCGAGGAGGAGGCCCTCGATTCTGGAGCGGGCCTGGGCGCGAGTGATGCGGGGGGTGCGGGCGGGTGTGGGTGCCTGTGCCTGTGCCCGTGTGGGTGCGGGTTCGGGGGAGCCGTGCCCGTCCGGTCCAGCCGTCGCGCTTTCGGCGTCGGGCGCGGGTGGCCCCTGTGGGGGGATCTCGCCGTCGGCGGCCGCGGGTGGTCGCCGGGGACCGGCCGGACCGTCGGCGGTGGTCGGACGTGCTCGGGGGGCGGGCTCGCCGTTGGCGCCTGCAGGGGGTTCTTCGGCGGCGGGCCCGGTGTCGGCGGCCGGCGTGTGCTCCGGGGATGTCGGCTCGGCGGCGGCAGGCGGTGGCTCCGAGGGGTTCCCGGGCGGTGCCGGGGTGGGCGGTGCCAGGGTGAGGTGGGTTCCTGTCGGGCCCTCGTCCCAGGGGCTGGGCGGGTTCATGGGCGTGTCTCCTCGTCGGGGGCCAGGGCGTAGGCGGGCGGGCTGGGGCGGGTCGGGGGGAGGGGGCCGGTGATCCACTTGGCGCAGTCGTCCGGGGTGAGGAGTTCGGCCACGTCCAGGACGTGGTGTCCGGCCATGGACGGGAGGCAGCTGCCTCGTGCGGGGCCGATGAGGGCCGTCCACTCGGCGGGGATGGAGGAGGCGCCGCGGGTGGCGCCGGCCAGGGCGCCCGCGACCGCCGCGGTCGTGTCCGCGTCGCGCCCCATGTTGACCGCGGTGAGGACGGACTCGGCGAAGTCGCCGTCCGCCGCCGCGTACGCGCCGAAGGCGAGCGCGACCGCCTCGGGGGCCAGGTCGGTCCACGGGTAGCCGCCGACGACGACGGCCGAACGCACCGCGCGTTCGCCGCGGTGGGCGACGGCCACCGCACGGCGCAGCGAGCGCGCGGTCCAGGAGTCGTCCGGTACGACGGCCAGGGCACAGGCCACGACCGAGATGGTCGGAGCGCCGCCCATCGCCGCCGCCACGCCCGCCGCGACGGCCTGGCCGCCGTAGATGCCCTCGCCGTCGTGGCTGACCGAGCCGTCGATGGCGACCAGACGGGCGGCCTCCGCGGGGCGGCCCGCAGCGAACACGCCGAAGGGGGCGGCGCGCATCGCCAGACCGTCGCTCCAGGCGTGCCGGTGCTGGGCGGAGATCGGGGCGGCGAGCCCCCGGCGGAGGTTCTCCAGGGTGCCGCGCTCGCTGAAGCCGGCGCCCCGGAACGGCCCCTCGTCCAGGTCCGCGATCCACTGGTGCCAGGCCGTCTCCACATGGGTGACGGTCAGCGCCGAGCCGTGCCGGGCCAGCAGCAGCCCGGAGAAGATGGCGTACTCGGTGTCGTCCGTGCCCGCGGGGTTCTCGGCGACGTACCCCGTGATGCGGCCCCAGCGGGCACGGATCTCGGAGGGCTTCATGTTCTCCGCGGGCGCCCCCAGCGCGTCCCCGACGGCGAGCCCGAGCATGGCGCCGCGCGCCCGCTCGCGGAGACCGGTGGCGTCCCCCGGCAGCGGGGCCGGGGGGACGCAGGCGATGGAAGGCATAGGGCGCCTCTCTGGCCCGAGGGCCGGTCCAGCGGATCGTGTCCGAGAGGGAGCGGGGGTCGGGGGTCGGCGGTCGGTGCGCGACTGCCTGGCTTGCGACTGCTCGGTGGTGCGCGTGCGGCTGTGTGGTGGTGCCCGGGTCGGTGCGTGCGGCCGGGCGGTGGTGCGCCGGCCAGTCGGTGTGGCCGCCCCGTGGTGCCGGGTCCGGTGCTCGCGGCCGTCCGGCCGTGCCCGAGGCTCCGCGGTGCCCGGTGCGTACTCCGGCCGGTGGGCCCCGCAGCCCTGCGGGCAGATGATCCGTTCTGAGGATTTCTCTGTGAAGATCTCTGCCACGTCGTGTGCCCGACCGGCCCCCCGAACGCCCCGGTATCACCCGGTCGACATCTGTGCAGGGCCCTGTACGGATGAGCGAAGGTGACTCCCGAACGCAGGTAAGTACGGCCTTCCTTGCTGGCAGAAGCGAATTTCCGAGCGTACGTTCGACCTATGGCGATCATTGACACCGAAGCGGCGCTGCATGTGGCGCACCGCGACAATCACACCCACCGCGACGTGAACGGCGGTTGGCTGCGGCCGGCCGTGTTCGGCGCGATGGACGGGCTCGTGTCCAACCTGGCGCTGATGACCGGTGTCGCCGGCGGGACGGCCGGCCGGGAGGCGGTCGTCGTCGCCGGACTCGCGGGGCTCGCGGCCGGTGCCTTCTCGATGGCGGCCGGCGAGTACACGTCCGTGGCCTCGCAGCGTGAACTCGTCGAGGCGGAACTCGACGTCGAGCGGCGGGAGTTGCACAAGCACCCCAAGGACGAGGAGAAGGAGCTGGCCGCCCTCTACGAGGCCCGCGGCGTCGAGCCGAAGCTCGCCCGCGAGGTGGCGAGACAGCTCTCGCGCGATCCGGAGCAGGCTCTGGAGATCCACGCCCGCGAGGAACTGGGCATCGACCCCGGCGACCTCCCCTCGCCCACCGTCGCCGCCGTGTCGAGCTTCGGTTCCTTCGCGCTCGGCGCACTGCTGCCCGTGCTGCCGTATCTGTTCGGTGCGGGCGCGCTGTGGCCCGCCGTGCTGGTGGCGTTGCTGGGGCTCTTCGCCTGTGGTGCGCTGGTGGCGAAGGTGACGGCCAGGAGCTGGTGGTACAGCGGGCTGCGTCAGCTGGCCCTCGGGGGTGCCGCGGCCGGTGTGACGTACGCCCTGGGCACACTGTTCGGTGCGGCCGTATGATGAATCGGATGGCTACGTATGCGAGGGACCGCATAAGTAGTCGTTACTACGCGGTTTCGAATGCTTAACCGCTGGGCATGAGCCGTAAGCGCCGCCGGCAATGACGCCTGCACAGCACCCTTTCGCAGTGGGCGACGACGCTCCCTGCACTCCGAGTCGAAGGACATGGATCTGTCCGGCTGGCTCCCCTCGCTCCCGCCGTCGTGCGCCGTACCCGATCAGCGCCGCGGCGTCCGCATGCTGGAACGAACTATCCCGGTTCCCGAGAATCGCTCCATCATGTAACCTGCACGAAATTTTGCACTCCGCGCAGAGGGCCAACGTCGTCCCTCGGCAACTTGCTCCCCCAGAGCCTCAAGAGCCTGGGAGCGACTTTCAGCCACATGACGACGACGGGAGAGCCGATGCGTACGCCGCGCCAGCCGTCCCAGCACTCCACGAATGGCCAGAAGTGGTCCTTCATGGATGCTCGCCCTGCTGCGCAGGGTATGTACGACCCCCGCAACGAGCGCGACGCCTGTGGCGTCGGCTTCGTGGCCACCCTCACCGGCGAGGCGAGCCATGCGCTGGTCGAGCAGGCGCTCACCGTTCTGCGCAACCTGGAGCACCGCGGTGCCACCGGCTCGGAGCCGGACTCCGGCGACGGCGCCGGCATCCTCTCCCAGGTGCCCGACGGCTTCTTCCGTGAGGTGGCCGGATTCGAGCTGCCCGAGGCCGGCGCCTACGCGGTCGGTATCGCCTTCCTGCCCCAGGACGGCGCCGACGACGCGGCCGGCCGCATCGAGGCCATCGCCGCCGAGGAGGGCCTGACCGTCCTCGGCTGGCGCGAGGTGCCCGTCGCGCCCGAGCTGCTCGGTGCCACGGCCCGCTCGACGATGCCCGCCTTCCGCCAGATCTTCGTCACCGACGGCGTCTCCCGGGACATCGACCTCGACCGCAGGACGTTCGTGCTGCGCAAGCGCGCCGAGCGCGAGGTCGACGTCTACTTCCCCTCGCTGTCCGCGCGGACCATCGTCTACAAGGGCATGCTGACCACCGGCCAGCTGGAGCCCTTCTTCCCGGACCTGTCCGACCGCCGCTTCGCCTCCGCGATCGCGCTCGTGCACTCCCGGTTCTCCACCAACACGTTCCCGTCGTGGCCGCTCGCCCACCCGTACCGCTTCGTCGCGCACAACGGCGAGATCAACACGGTCAAGGGCAACCGCAACTGGATGGTCGCCCGCGAGTCCCAGCTCGCCTCCGACCTGTTCGGCCCGCAGGACAGGCTGGAGCGGATCTTCCCCATCTGCACGCCGGACGCCTCCGACTCGGCGTCCTTCGACGAGGTGCTGGAACTGCTCCACCTCGGTGGCCGTTCCCTCCCGCACTCCGTGCTGATGATGATCCCGGAGGCGTGGGAGAACCACGACTCCATGGACCCGGCCCGCCGCGCCTTCTACCAGTTCCACTCCACGATGATGGAGCCCTGGGACGGTCCGGCCTGTGTCACCTTCACCGACGGCCGTCAGGTCGGCGCGGTCCTCGACCGCAACGGACTGCGCCCCGGCCGCTACTGGGTCACCGACGACGGCCTCGTCGTCCTCGGCTCCGAGGTCGGCGTCCTCGACATCGACCCCGCCAAGGTCGTCCGCAAGGGCCGCCTGCAGCCGGGCCGGATGTTCCTCGTCGACACCGTCGAGCACCGCATCGTCGAGGACGACGAGATCAAGGCCGCCCTCGCCGCCGAGCACCCGTACGCGGAGTGGCTGGAGGCCGGCGAGATCGAGCTGTCCGACCTGCCCGAGCGTGAGCACATCGTGCACACCCACGCCTCGGTCACCCGCCGCCAGCAGACCTTCGGCTACACCGAGGAGGAGCTGCGCGTCATCCTCGCGCCGATGGCCAAGGCCGGCGCCGAGCCGATCGGCTCCATGGGCACCGACTCGCCGATCGCCGCGCTGTCCTCCCGCCCGCGGCTGCTGTTCGACTACTTCACCCAGCTGTTCGCACAGGTCACCAACCCGCCGCTGGACGCGATCCGCGAAGAGCTCGTCACCTCGCTGCGCTCCTCGCTGGGCCCGGAGGGCAACATCCTGGAGCCGACCGCCGCGTCGTGCCGGAGTGTCACCCTGCCCTTCCCGGTGATCGACAACGACGAGCTGGCCAAGCTCATCCACATCAACGCCGACGGCGACATGCCCGGGATGAAGGCCGCCACGCTGTCGGGCCTCTACCGGGTCTCCGGCGGCGGTGAGGCCCTCGCCGCGCGCATCGAGGAGATCTGCGCCGAGGCCGACGCCGCCATCGGCAACGGCGCCCGGCTGATCGTCCTGTCGGACCGCCACTCGGACGCCGAGCACGCGCCGATCCCGTCGCTGCTGCTCACCGCGGCCGTCCACCACCACCTCATCCGCACCAAGCAGCGCACCCAGGTGGGCCTGCTGGTCGAGGCCGGTGACGTCCGCGAGGTCCACCACGTCGCCCTGCTCATCGGCTACGGCGCCGCCGCCGTCAACCCGTACCTGGCGATGGAGTCCGTCGAGGACCTGGTCCGCGCCGGAACGTTCCTGTCCGACATCGAGCCCGAGCAGGCCATCCGCAACCTGATCTACGCCCTCGGCAAGGGCGTCCTGAAGGTCATGTCCAAGATGGGCATCTCCACGGTCGCCTCCTACCGCGGCGCCCAGGTCTTCGAGGCCGTCGGCCTCGCGGACGAGTTCGTCGAGAAGTACTTCAACGGCACGGCCACCAAGATCGGCGGCGTCGGCATCGACGTCATCGCCAAGGAGGTCGCCGCCCGCCACGCCAAGGCGTACCCCGCCTCCGGCATCGCCCCGGCGCACCGCGCCCTGGAGATCGGCGGCGAGTACCAGTGGCGCCGCGAGGGCGAGCCGCACCTGTTCGACCCGGAGACGGTCTTCCGCCTCCAGCACTCCACGCGCACGGACCGCTACGACATCTTCAAGAAGTACACCGAGCGGGTGAACGAGCAGTCCGAGCGGCTGATGACGCTGCGCGGCCTGTTCGGCTTCAAGTCGGACCGGCAGCCGATCCCCGTCGACGAGGTCGAGCCGGTCTCCGAGATCGTCAAGCGGTTCTCCACCGGCGCCATGTCGTACGGCTCCATCTCCAAGGAGGCGCACGAGACCCTCGCCATCGCCATGAACCAGCTGGGCGGCAAGTCCAACACCGGTGAAGGCGGCGAGGACCCCGAGCGCCTGTACGACCCGGCGCGCCGGTCGTCCATCAAGCAGGTCGCGTCCGGCCGCTTCGGTGTGACCTCCGAGTACCTGGTCAACGCGGACGACATCCAGATCAAGATGGCCCAGGGCGCCAAGCCCGGCGAGGGCGGCCAGCTGCCCGGCCACAAGGTGTACCCGTGGGTCGCGAAGACGCGTCACTCGACGCCGGGCGTCGGCCTGATCTCCCCGCCGCCGCACCACGACATCTACTCCATCGAGGACCTGGCGCAGCTGATCCACGACCTCAAGAACGCCAACCCGCAGGCCCGCATCCACGTGAAGCTGGTCTCCGAGGTCGGCGTCGGCACGGTCGCGGCCGGCGTGTCCAAGGCCCACGCCGACGTCGTGCTCATCTCCGGCCACGACGGCGGCACCGGTGCCTCCCCGCTCACCTCGCTGAAGCACGCCGGCGGCCCCTGGGAGCTCGGCCTCGCCGAGACCCAGCAGACGCTGCTGCTCAACGGCCTGCGCGACCGCATCGTCGTCCAGACCGACGGTCAGCTGAAGACCGGTCGTGACGTGGTCATCGCCGCGCTGCTCGGTGCCGAGGAGTTCGGCTTCGCGACCGCCCCGCTCGTCGTGTCCGGCTGCGTCATGATGCGCGTCTGCCACCTCGACACCTGCCCCGTCGGCATCGCCACCCAGAACCCGACGCTCCGCGACCGGTTCTCCGGCAAGGCCGAGTACGTCGTGAACTTCTTCCGGTTCATCGCCGAGGAGGTCCGCGAACTGCTCGCCGAGCTGGGCTTCCGCTCCATCGAGGAGGCCGTCGGCCACGCCGAGGTCCTCGACGTGGAGCGCGCCGTCGACCACTGGAAGGCGCAGGGACTGGACCTGGAGCCGCTGTTCCACGTGCCCGAGCTGCCCGAGGGGGCGGTGCGCCACCGGATCGTCGAGCAGGACCACGGCCTGGAGAAGGCGCTCGACAACGAGCTGATCAAGCTCGCCGCGGACGCCCTGGCCGCCTCCGACGCGACCGAGGCCCAGCCCGTGCGCGCCCAGGTCAAGGTCCGCAACATCAACCGCACGGTCGGCACCATGCTCGGCCACGAGGTGACCAAGAAGTTCGGCGGCGCGGGCCTGCCCGACGACACCATCGACATCACCTTCACCGGTTCCGCGGGCCAGTCCTTCGGCGCCTTCCTGCCGCGCGGTGTCACGCTGCGCCTGGAGGGCGACGCCAACGACTACGTCGGCAAGGGCCTCTCCGGCGGCCGCGTGATCGTCCGCCCGGACCGGGGCGCCGACCACCTCGCCGAGTACTCGACGATCGCGGGCAACACCATCGCCTACGGCGCGACCGGCGGCGAGCTGTTCCTGCGCGGCCGCACGGGCGAGCGGTTCTGCGTCCGCAACTCCGGCGCGCTGGTCGTCTCCGAGGGCGTGGGCGACCACGGCTGCGAGTACATGACCGGCGGTCACGCGGTCGTCCTCGGCGAGACGGGCCGCAACTTCGCGGCCGGTATGTCCGGCGGCGTCGCGTACGTCATCGACCTCGACCGCGACAACGTCAACGTCGGCAACGTGAACGCCGTCGAGGCGCTCGACGACACCGACAAGCAGTGGCTGCACGACGTGGTGCGCCGCCACGCCGAGGAGACCGGCTCCACGGTCGCCGAGAAGCTGCTCGCGGAGTGGGACGAGGCCGTGACCCGCTTCAGCAAGATCATCCCCAGCACGTACAAGGCAGTGCTCGCCGCCAAGGACGCCGCCGAGCGAGCCGGTCTCTCCGAGACCGAGATCACCGAGAAGATGATGGAGGCGGCGACCAATGGCTGATCCCAAGGGCTTTCTCAACCACGGCCGTGAGGTCGCCAAGTCCCGCCCCGTCGACGTCCGGCTGAAGGACTGGAACGAGGTCTACGTCCCTGGTTCGCTGCTCCCGATCATCTCGAAGCAGGCGTCCCGCTGCATGGACTGCGGCATCCCGTTCTGCCACAACGGCTGTCCGCTCGGGAACCTCATCCCCGAGTGGAACGACTACGCCTACCGCGAGGACTGGGCGGCCGCGTCGGAGCGCTTGCACGCCACGAACAACTTCCCGGAGTTCACGGGCCGTCTGTGCCCCGCTCCGTGCGAGTCGGCGTGTGTGCTCGGCATCAACCAGCCGGCCGTCACCATCAAGAACGTCGAGGTCTCGATCATCGACAAGGCGTGGGACAGCGGCGATGTCGCCCCCCAGGCCCCGGAGCGCCTCTCCGGCAAGACGGTCGCGGTCATCGGCTCCGGCCCGGCGGGCCTCGCGGCGGCGCAGCAGCTGACGCGGGCCGGTCACACGGTCGCGGTGTACGAGCGCGCCGACCGCGTCGGCGGTCTGCTCCGTTACGGCATCCCCGAGTTCAAGATGGAGAAGCGGCACATCAACCGGCGTATCGAGCAGATGCGCGCGGAGGGCACCCGCTTCCGTACGGGCGTCGAGATCGGCCGCGACCTCAAGGCGACCGACCTGAAGAAGCGGTACGACGCCGTCGTGATCGCCGCCGGTGCCACGACCGCGCGCGACCTGCCGGTCCCCGGCCGTGAACTGAACGGCATCCACCAGGCCATGGAGTACCTGCCGCTGGCCAACAAGGTGCAGGAGGGCGACTTCGTGGCGCCCCCCATCACGGCCGAGGGCAAGCACGTCGTCGTCATCGGCGGCGGTGACACCGGCGCGGACTGCGTGGGCACCGCCCACCGCCAGGGCGCGGCCTCCGTCACCCAGCTGGAGATCATGCCGAAGCCGGGCGAGGACCGGGCCCCCAACCAGCCGTGGCCGACCTTCCCGATGCTGTACAAGGTCACCTCGGCGCACGAGGAGGGCGGCGAGCGGGTCTACTCCGTCTCGACCACCCACTTCGAGGGCGACGAGGACGGCAACGTCCAGTGGCTGCACCTCGTCGAGGTCGAGTTCGTCGACGGCAAGCTGACCCAGAAGCCGGGCACCGAGCGGAAGATCCCCGCCCAGCTGGTCACCCTCGCCATGGGCTTCACCGGCACCGACCGGGAGAACGGCCTGGTAGAGCAGTTCGGCCTGGAGCTCGACGAGCGCGGCAACATCGCCCGCGACGCCGACTTCCAGACCAACGTGCCGGGCGTCTTCGTCGCCGGTGACGCGGGCCGCGGCCAGTCGCTCATCGTGTGGGCGATCGCGGAGGGCCGCTCGGCCGCCCGCGGCTGCGACCGCTTCCTGACCGGGGCGAGCGACCTGCCGGCGCCGATCCGCCCGACGGACCGCGCGCTGATGGTCTGATCCCTCGGCCCGGCCCCCCATATACGTCCCGTACAACGGCGTACGGAACACAGATGGCGCCTGCCCGCCAGTCCCCGACCGGACGACTGGGCAGGCGCTGTCGCATGTGCGGACGCGGTGGGGCGGCGAGCCCCCGCGCTCAGCCCGTCATCGCCGCGGCCTTCCCCACCGCCAGCACGAGCAGGAGGGCGAGGACCACCGCGCAGGCGCTCGCCTGGACCAGGACCCGGCGTCGGTCGCGAGGGGCGTAGGCGTAGGCGAGGGCGATGAGGCCACCGGTGAGGAGGCCGCCGAGGTGGCCCTGCCAGGAGGTGACGACCGCGGAGAGGACCAGCCAGACCAGCAGGCCCGCCATGAAGCGGTTGGTGCCGCCGGGGTCGGCGCCGAGGCGGCGGGCGAGGACGTAGTACGCGGTGCACACGCCGAAGATCGCGCCGGAGGCTCCCACCGTCACGGT
Source organism: Streptomyces sp. NPDC042364 (assembly GCF_056437585.1). Taxonomy (NCBI): domain Bacteria; kingdom Bacillati; phylum Actinomycetota; class Actinomycetes; order Kitasatosporales; family Streptomycetaceae; genus Streptomyces; species Streptomyces sp. NPDC042364. The sequence continues at coordinate 426,147 of NZ_JBWKAJ010000001.1, forward strand.
GTCGGGGGCGAGGAGCAGGACGAGCACCGAGCCGCCGAGGGCGGACAGGAGGTAGAGGGCGAGATAGCGGGCGCGGCCCAGCTGTGCCTCCACGATCCGGCCGACGTTCCACAGCGTGACCATGTTCATCACGATGTGGAGGATGCCGAACGTGCCCTCGGTCGGCGGGAGATGGAGGAACGCTCCGGTCAGGAGGCGGTACCACTCGCCGTCGATGACGCCCTCGGGGTGGAAGCCGGGCGGGTGGACGCCCTGCCAGACGTAGTGGAGGCCGTCCGGTCCGGCGAGCCCTCTGCCCAGCATCGCGAAGTCGTCCGCCACCGAGGGGCGGACCAGTTCGGCGGCGTAGGCCAGGACGTTGAGGGCGATGAGGACGTACGTCACCAGGGGCACCGCCGAGATCCGGCCGCCGAAGGCCGTGCGGGCCTGACGGACCGTCCGGGCGCCCTCCTTCACGCACTCGGGGCACTGGTGGCCCACGGCCGCCTCGCGCATGCAGTCCGGGCAGATGAAGCGGTCGCAGCGGGTGCAGCGGACGTACGACTCCACCTTCGGGTGGCGGTAGCAGGTGGTGACCGCGGGCTCCAGAGCGGCCTCGGAGGCCGGGGATTCCGGGGAGTCCGACGGCCGGGGCGCGGGCCGGTGCGGCTGGGGGGACTCGGGCGCCCCGGGGACCTCGGGCGACTGGGCGGACTCGGGCGGCTGGGGTTCCACGGCCGGCTCCTTGCGGGATGCGGACTGATGACGAGCCGGTGAGGACGGCGGCGAACAAAATAGCGAACGGCGCCTTGGTCAGGTTCCCCCGACCCCCGTGCGCAAGGAGGGCCCGTTGTCCGCATCGGCGGGCCCCGGCCCGCCTCGGCGGAGGTGACGGCGTCCCGGCACCGGCCCGCGGGAGTACCGGCGGATCACCGGCGGCGACCACCGCCCATGAGCACCGCCTCGCGGCAGGTGTCCGGCGAACCCCATGCCCAGCGCAGCGCACGGGCCTTGGTCAGCCACAGGGACAGGTCGTACTCCGCCGTGTAGCCGATCGCGCCGTGCGACTGGAGCGCCGTGCGCGCGGCCCGGTACGCCGCCTCGCAGGCCGTGACCTTGGCGGCGGCCACGTCCGCCGGGTCCAGGGTGACCGCCGCCCCGAACACCAGCGGACGCGCGAACTCCAGGGCCACCTTGGCGTCCGCCAGCCGGTGCTTCACCGCCTGGAACGAGCCGACGGGCACCCCGAACTGGGTGCGCTGCCCGACGTACGCCACCGTCCGGTCCAGAAGGGCGAGTCCGACGCCGAGGGCCTGGGCCGCGACCGCCAGCCGGGCCCAGAGGACCGCTCGGGCGACGGGCGGGTCCGTGGCGAGGAGTTCACCACCGGGGGAGAGGGGTGTCAGACGGCGGGCCGGGTCCAGGGACGGGCGGACCGGGCCATGGCCGGGGGCCAGTCGCAGCTCGCCGCCGCTCAGGGACAGAAGGGCCGTCGCCGCGTCACCGTCCAGCGCGTACGGCGACCCCGGCGGCGCGACCGTGGCCATCGCCTCCCCGGACACCAGTGCCGGGAGCAGCCGCTTCGCCGGGCCCGGGTCGTCCAGGTCCGCGAGGAGCACCGTGGCCGCCACCGTCTCGACGAGCGGGCCCGGTACCGCGTGCCGCCCCAACTGCACGAAGGCGACGGCCAGTTCGACGGGCAGGGGGCCCACCCCGTCGTACGCCTCCGGCGCCGCCAGCGCGAACGTACCGGCCCGCGCGACCCGCGCCCACAGCGCCCGCCCGGCCGTGGGCTCCCCACGACCCCAGGCCCGCACGACCGTAGGGGTGTCGGCGGCCGTCAGCATCGCGTCCAGCGACGCGGCGAACGCCCGCTGCTCGGCGTCGAGGAGGAAACGCATCAGCGGCGCTCCTTCGGGATCGGGAGGGGTGCGGTGGCGGTCGGTCGTCCGGTGGCGGGAGAGGCGAGAGCGGCGGCCCGCCGCGTGCCACGGGGGCGTTCGCGTCCGGCGCTCCTGCGCTCCGAGCGCGGAGATGCACTGCGTCGCTCCTGTGCTCGGGGTGCGGGGGTGCGGGGGTGCGGGGGTGCGGGGGTGCGGGGGTGCGTGTGCGTCGCTCCTGTGCTTGGCGTGCGGGGGAGCCTGTGCGTCGCTCCCGCGCTTCGGGCGCGGGGATTCGCGCGCCCCGCTCCGGCGCATCGGGCGCGGGGATTCACGCGCGGCGTCCCCTCGGCAGGCCCAGCAGGCGTTCGGCGATGATGTCCCGCTGGATCTCGTTGGTGCCGGCGTAGATGGGGCCGGCGAGGGAGAAGACGTAACCCTCCGACCAGTCGCCGTCCGCGAACTCGCCCGCCTCACCCAGCAGTTCCAGCGCCGTCTCGTGCAGCGCGATGTCGTACTCCGACCAGAACACCTTGTTGAGGCTGGACTCGGGGCCGAGGGCCTCGCCGTCGAGGAAGCGGGACGCGCTCGCCCAGGTGAACAACTCGTAGGCGCGGGCCCCGATCAGCGCGTCGGCCACACGGTCGCGGGTGGCCGCCGGGCACCCCCGGGTCTCCCACAGGTCGCGCAGCCGCTCGGCGGAGGCGAGGAAGCGGCCGGGGGAGCGGAGCGTCAGCCCGCGTTCGCTGCCGGCCGTCGACATCGCGATCCACCAGCCCCGGCCGGGCTCGCCGATGACGTCCTCGTCGGGGACGAACACGTCGTCCAGGAACAGCTCCGCGAACGCCGGCTTGCCGTCCAGGCGGCCGATCGGGCGGACCGTCACACCGGGCGCCCGCAGGTCGAACATGAGGTACGTCAGCCCCTGGTGGGGCTTCGGGGTGCCCGGCTCGCTGCGGAACAGACCGAACGCGCGATCCGCGAAAGCCGCACGCGACGACCACGTCTTCTGGCCGCCGAGCAGCCAGCCCCCGTCCGTGCGCACCGCCCGGGAGGTCAGGGAGGCCAGGTCCGAACCGGCCTCCGGCTCCGACCACGCCTGCGCCCACACCACGTCGCCGGAGGCCATCGGCGGCAGCACCCGGGCCCGCTGCTCCTCCGTGCCGTGCTCGAACAGGGTCGGCGCGAGCAGGTTGACGCCGTTCTGGCCGACCCGGCCGGGGGCGCCCGCCGCGTAGTACTCCTCCTCGAAGATCAGCCAGCGCGCCAGGCTCGCGTCGCGGCCCCCGTACGCGACCGGCCAGTTCACCACCGACCAGCGGTCGGCGGCCAGTTCCGCCTCCCAGGCACGGTGGGCCGCGAAGCCCTCCTCCGTCTCCAGGGAGGGGAGCGGCTCGGGCGGGACATGGGCGCGCAGCCAGGCGCGGGCCTCGGCGCGGAACGCCTCGTCGGCGGGGGAGTGGGCGAGGTCCACGGGGTCACCTCTTTCCGGACGAGCACCCGACCTTCCCTAACAAGTGTTTGGTAGGTTAGCGTGCCCTCATGACGAACGTCGAGCCTCCGGCCTACGTCCCCGCCCACGGTCTCCTCCGGGGCCGTACCGCCGTCGTCACCGCGGCGGCGGGCACGGGCATCGGCGGGGCGACCGCGCGACGCTTCCTGGAAGAGGGCGCGCGGGTGCTGATCAGCGACGCGCACACCCGCCGCCTCAAGGAGCACGAGTCCCGGCTGGCCGGGGAGTTCGGCGCGGACGCGGTCACGGCGACGGCGTGCGACGTGACCGACGAGGACCAGGTGCGGGCCCTGTTCGACACGGCCGTCCGGCTGCACGGACGGCTCGACGTCGTCGTCAACAACGCGGGCCTCGGCGGCACCTCGGACCTCGTCGACATGACCGACGAGCAGTGGTCGACGGTGCTGGACGTGACCCTCAACGGCACGTTCCGCTGCACCCGGGCGGCCCTGCGGCACATGCGGGAGACCGGCGGCGGCGTGATCGTCAACAACGCCTCCGTCGTCGGCTGGCGCGCCCAGGCCGGACAGGCGCACTACGCGGCCGCGAAGGCGGGCGTGATGGCGCTGACCCGCTGCGCGGCCGTCGAGGCCGCCGACTACGGGGTGCGCGTCAACGCCGTGTCGCCCAGCCTCGCCATGCACCCGCACCTCGCGAAGGTGACCACCCCCGAACTGCTGGCGGAACTCACCGAACGCGAGGCCCTCGGGCGGTACGCCGAACCCTGGGAGGTGGCCAACGTGATCGTGTTCCTCGCGTCCGGCTACTCCTCGTACCTGACGGGCGAGGTCGTGTCCGTCAGCAGCCAGCACCCTTGAGGACAATGAACAGCGTGCCGACCAAGAAGAAGCCCCAGGTGACCACCGCCCCCGCCCGCCGTCGTGAACTCCTCGACAGGGCGGCCGAGGTCTTCGCCGAGCAGGGGTACAACGCCACCACCGTCCGCAGGATCGCGGACGACGCGGGCATGCTCGCGGGCAGCCTCTACTACTACTTCGACTCCAAGGACGCGATGCTCGAGGAGATCCTGCGGACCTTCCTCGACGAGCTCTGGGAGCAGTACGACGCGGTGCTGGCCGCCGGACTGGGGCCCAGCGAGACCTTCCGGTCCCTGGTCACCGAGTCGTTCCTGGCCATCGACCGGCACCGCGCGGCCGTCGAGATCTACCAGAACGAGGCGAAGCAGCTGATCGCGCAGGAACGCCGGTTCGGGTTCCTGGAGGTGTCGCAGCGCAAGTTCGAGGAGACCTGGCTGTCCACGCTGGAACGCGGGATCGCCGAGGGGGAGTTCCGGGCCGACCTGGACACGAGGGTCACCTACCGGTTCGTGCGCGACACCGTGTGGGTCGCCGCCTCCTGGTACCGGCCCGGCGGGCAGTACAGCCCGGAGCAGATCGCCCGGCAGTACCTGTCGATGGTGCTGGACGGGATCGCCGCCGCACGTACCTGACCACCAACTCAAGCCCAGAGTCCGGGGAGTCGCCATGGCCGAGGCCTACATCGTCGAAGCGGTCCGTACGCCCGTCGGGCGGCGCGCGGGAGGGCTCGGCGGGGTGCACCCGGCCGACCTCGGCGCGCACGTACTCAAGGCGCTCGTCGCGCGCGCGGGCGTGGACCCCGCGGCCGTGGAGGACGTCGTCTTCGGCTGCCTGGACACCGTGGGGCCGCAGGCCGGCGACATCGCCCGCACCAGCTGGCTGGCCGCCGGGCTGCCCGAGGAGGTGCCGGGCACCACCGTCGACCGGCAGTGCGGTTCCTCCCAGCAGGCCGTGCACTTCGCGGCCCAGGCCGTCCTGTCCGGCACCCAGGACCTCGTCGTCGCCGGCGGCGTCCAGAACATGACGATGGTCCCCATCGCCTTCGCCTCCCGCCAGGCCGCCGTGCCCCTCGGCCTCACCGAGGGCCCGTTCGCCGGCAGCGAGGGCTGGCGCGCCCGGTACGGGGACCGGCCCGTCAACCAGTTCGCCGGCGCCGAGATGATCGCCGCCAAGTGGGGCATCACCCGCCGCGACCAGGAGGAGTACGCGCTGCGGTCCCACCGGCGGGCGGTACGCGCCGTCGACGAGGGCCGCTTCGGCCGGGAGACCGTGCCCTACGGGGACGTGACCGTCGACGAGGGGCCGCGCCGGGACACCTCGCTGGAGAAGATGGCCGCGCTGAAGCCCGTCATCGACGGCGGCACGGTCACCGCCGCCTGCTCCTCCCAGGTCTCCGACGGCGCCGCCGCGCTGCTCCTCGCCTCCGACCGGGCCGTCGAGGAACACGGGCTCACCCCGCGCGCCCGCGTCCATCACCTCTCGGTACGCGGTGAGGACCCCATCCGGATGCTCACCGCGCCGATACCGGCGACCGCGTACGCCCTGAAGAAGGCCGGGCTCTCCCTCGACGCCATCGACCTCGTCGAGATCAACGAGGCGTTCGCCCCCGTCGTCCTCGCCTGGCTGAAGGAGACGGGAGCCGACCCGGAGAAGGTCAACGTCAACGGCGGCGCCATCGCCCTCGGCCATCCGCTGGGCGCGACGGGCGCCAGGCTCATGACGACCCTCCTGCACGAACTGGAGCGCACGGGCGGCCGCTACGGACTCCAGACCATGTGCGAGGGAGGCGGCCAGGCGAACGTGACGATCATCGAGCGCCTCTGAGGCCCACCGGGCCGACGGGTGGGCGGCCCGGAGCCGCCCCGGTCACCGGTCCGCGGCGAAGCGGCCCAAGGACGCCAGTACCTCCTCCGCCTCCTGCACGATCCGCTCCACCAGTTCCGCGCACGACGGCAGGTCGTCGATCACCCCCGCGACCTGCCCGGAGGCCATGACGCCGAGGTCCGTCCGGCCGTCGACCATCGCGGCCCTCAGCAGCATCGGGGTGTTGGCGGCGAGCAGGACCTGGCTCCAGGTGAGGTCCTTGCCGTGCCGCACCGCGAGCCCGTCGCGGATCATCCCGCGCCAGGTGAGCCCCGAGATCCGCCGGAACCCGGCCGCCCGGCGCACGGCATGCAGCAGGGCACGGGCCCGGCCGGACCTCTCCAGCGCGTCGACGAACTCCGTGCGGAGCATGCGGTGCGGCAGCCCGTCCACCGCCCTGGTGACGGTGACATCCTTGACCGTCGCCGCCAGATAGCGGGCCTTGACCGTGTCCGGCACCGTCGAGTCCGAGGTGAGCAAGAACCGCGTGCCCATCGCGACACCGGCCGCCCCGAACGCGAGCGCGGCGGCCAGTCCCCGTCCGTCGTGGAAGCCGCCCGCGCCGACGACGGGAATGCCGACGGCGTCCACCACCTGCGGCAGGAGTACGGTCGTCGCCACGTCACCGGTGTGCCCGCCGCCCTCCCCGCCCTGCACCACCACCGCGTCCGCACCCCACGCCGCCACCTTCTCGGCATGCCGCCGGGCCCCGACGGACGGGATGACGACCACACCCGCGTCCTTCAGCTCGGCGATCAGCTCCCTGGACGGCGCGAGCGCGAACGACGCCACCCGCACGCCCTCCTCCACGATGATCCGCACCCGCTCCCGGGCGTCCCCGGCGTCGGCCCGCAGATTCACCCCGAACGGCGCCTCCGTGCGGGACTTCACCTCCCGTACGGCGTCCCGGAGCCGGTCCGGGCTCATGGTCGCGGAGGCCAGGATGCCGAGGGCGCCCGCCTCGGCCGTGGCGGACACCAGACGGGGGCCGGCCACCCAGCCCATCCCCGTCTGCACGATCGGATGGCGGACGCCCACGAGCCGGGTGAGGGCGGTGTCCATCACCCCCGGACCTCCCGCGCTCGGGCGTTCTCCGGGTCGAGCACCTCACGGATCAGCCGCAGCTCCTCCGCCGACGGTTCCCGCGTGTACGGCACCTCGCCGGGTACGGCCAGCGCGAACCCGGTCGCCTCCGCCACCTGCTCGACCGTCACCCCCGGGTGCAGCGAGGCCAGCCGCATCGAGCGGTCCGGGGTCGCGAAGTCGAACACCCCGAGATCGGACACGACACGGGGGAGCCGGTGGAAGCGGGCGGTCGCCGGATGCCCGGCGGCGCGGTCGTACCCCACCCCGCACACCATGTCGACCTTCTCCACGAACACCCGCCGGGAATGCCGGGGCACCCAGTAACTGGTGTCGTTGTTCAGGGTGTTGACCGGCGCGCCCCGCACCCCGAGCAACTGGCGCCCGGGCCGGGCCCAGTCACCGACGCAGGAGATGTTCTGGTTGCCGTACCGGTCGATCTGGCTCGCGCCCATCATCACGTGGCGCCGCCCGCCGGTGACCAGGGCCAGGTGCTGCCGGTAGGGCAGCCACCCCTCGACGGTGCCGTCCAGACCCACCAGCAGCGCCTCACCGTCGGTGAGCAGCAGGTCCGGTGCGAACGTCCGCCTCGCGAGCCGTGCGCCCAGCGACGGGATCAGGCCCATCGGGCTCGCCAGGATCTCCCCGGCCCCGCGCCAGGCCTCGGCGCACGCGATCACGCAGTACTCCGCGCGGCTCGCTCCGCCCGTGCCTTCACCGGCCCCTTCTCCGCCCATGCCCCGTCCGGTCATGTCCCCTCCTTCTGCCAGGCGCGCACGGCCGCCTGGTAGGCGTGTTCGTCACCGGTGAGGAACCGCTCGGCGAACTCCGGCCACGCGGTGGCCGCGTACAGCTTCTGGAAGGCCTCGTCCCGCCCGTGGTCCGGCGCGCACGACGTGAAGTGCGCCCCGTTCGGCGCCTCCACCACACCCGTCACCACATGCCGCTTGACCAGCAGCGACTGGGGTGGCGCCGCCTTGGTCAGCTCCGCCGTGTCCACGATCCGCTCACACGAGACGTACGCGGTGTCGGCCGCCTCGCAGAACAGGTCGTCGAAGTACGGATCCGGGCCGAGGTACTGGCCGTTGCCGAGCCGGTCGGCCCGGTTGACGTGCACGAACGCCGCGTTCATACGCAGGGCGGGCATCGCGGCGAAGGTCTCCCCGTCGTCGTACGGCGAGGTGACGGTCCGTAGGGAGGGGTTGACCCGCATCACGTCCGAGCCGATGCCCGCGCGCACCGGCAGGAAGGGCAGCCGGTTCGCCGCGGCGCGCAGCCCCCACATGAACATCGCCTCGTCGACCTCCATCAGCTCGAACGCCCCCCGTTCACGTGCCGCCCGGAAATGCGGCTCCAGGGGGATCGAGTCGAGGGTGACGAACGCGGCCACCAGCTTCCGGATGCGTCCGGCGGCGGCGAGCATGCCCACGTCCGGACCGCCGTACGAGACGACGGTGAGATCGGTGATCTCCGTCCGGAGCAGTGCTCGCACCAGGGTCATCGGCTTGCGGCGTGATCCCCAGCCGCCGATGCCCAGGGTCATCCCGCTCTCCAGCCGCGCGACGGCCTCCTCGGCGGTCATGGTCTTGTCACTCATCCGCGCCCTCCTTCCCGGCCCTGCCGAATGTGCCGCGGACCTCGTCGGCGACCCCGCTGAGGTTCGCCTCGAAGGTGAAGCCCTGCTCGAAGCGGTAACTGCGCCGCACGTCGACGGGGTCGATGCCGTTGATGGCGGCCTTGGCCAGCCGGATCAGCCGCCCGTCCTTCGCGGCGATCTCCCGTGCCAGCTCCAGCGCGGCCGCGCGCAGCCCGGCCCGCGGCACCACCCGCCACACCGAGCCGTGCGCCCGCAGCTCGGCAGCGGTCGCCGTACGCGAGGTGTAGTACAGCGCCCGCATCAGATGCTGCGGCACCAGCCGCGCCAGATGCGTCGCCGCCCCGAGCGCCCCCCGGTCCAGCTCGGGCAGCCCGAACGTCGCGTCCTCGCTCGCCACGATCGCGTCCGCGTTGCCGACCAGCCCGATCCCGCCGCCCAGACAGAAGCCCTGCACCGCCGCCACCACCGGCACCTCGCACTCGTACACCGCCGCGAAGGCATCCGCGCAGCCCTGGTTGGCGCCGAGCAGCGCGCTCCGCCCCGCCGCCTGGATCTCCTTGATGTCGACGCCCGCGTTGAACCCGCGCCCCTCCGCCGCGAGCACCACACACCCGACCGCCGGATCACGACCCGCCGCACGCACCGCGTCGGCCAGCTCGAACCACCCCCGCACCGGCAGGGCGTTCACCGGCGGGAAATCGACCGTGACGAGAACCGTCCCCTTTTCCGGGGACGAGGTGGAGACACCCATGGGAGCATCAGCTACCTTCCACCTAACGTTTGTTTGGTGGAAGGTAGCAGCGGATGGAGCTCAACGGGAAGCTCGCCGTCGTCACCGGCGGCACACGCGGCGTCGGCGCCGGCATCGCCCGCGCCTTCGCCGAAGCGGGCGCCGACGTCGTGATCTGCGCCCGCCGCCCACCCGAAACCCCGCTCAAGGGCGCCGAGTTCCTGCCCGTGGACGTCCGTGACCCGGACGCCGTCCAGGCCCTCTTCGACGGCCTGCCCCGCCTCGACGTCCTCGTCAACAACGCGGGCGGCACGCCCCACCGCCCGCTCGCCGGCACCGACGCCCGCCGTCACGCCCGTGTCATCGACCTCAACCTCACGGCCCCGCTGACCGTCTCCCTCGCCGCTCACGCGCACCTGAAGCGTGCGCGGGGCTCGATCGTGATGATCGGCAGCGTCAGCGGCAGCCGCCCCTCGCCCGGCTCCGCCGCGTACGGCGCCGCCAAGGCCGGTCTGGAACACCTCGCGCGCTCGATGGCCGTGGAGTGGGCCCCCGACATCCGCGTCAACACGCTCGTCCTGGGCATGGTCCGCACGGAGCTCTCCCATCTCCACTACGGCGACGAGCACGGCGTCACGGCCGTCGCCCGCACGGTCCCCCTCGGCCGCCTCGCCGAACCCTCCGACGCCGGCGACGCGGCGGTCTTCCTCGCGTCCGACGCGGCGTCGTACATCACCGGGGCCTCCCTGCTGGTCCACGGCGGCGGCGAGCACCCCGCGTTCCTCGACGCGGCGACGACGGGTCGGGACACCGCGGACGATGCCGGCGGGGACACCGCGGACGACGCCGACCGGGGCACCACGGATGGCGCCGACGGGGGCACCGCGGACGGCGCCGACGGGGGCACCGCGGACGGCGCCGACCGGGGCGCCACGGACGGCGCCGACCGGGGCGCCACGGATGTCGCCGACCGGGGCACCGCGCATCCCACCGGCCGAGGCGGCGCCGACGACACCGGCCGGGACGCACGGGACGACACCGGCCGAGGCACCCCCGACAACGGCAACGGCACCCGAGGAGGCGGACGATGAGCGGACGGCGACTGTGCGAGGGGCGCGTCGTGATCGTGACCGGTGCTGGGCGCGGACTGGGCCGCGCACACGCCCTCGCGTACGCCGCGGAGGGCGCCCGGGTGGTCGTCAACGACCTCGGCGTGGGCCTGGACGGCGCTCCGGGCCCCGACGGCCCCGCCGCCCGGGTCGTCGACGAGATCCGCGCCGCCGGAGGGGAGGCGACCGCCCACGGCGGGGACGTCGCCACCACCGACGGGGCCGCGTCCCTGATCCGCACCGCACTCGACGCGTACGGCCGCCTCGACACCCTCGTCAACAACGCCGGCTTCCTGCGCGACCGCATGCTCGTCAACCTGGACGAGGACGACTGGGACGCCGTCCTGCGCGTCCACCTCAAGGGCCACTTCCTGCCCCTGAAGCACGCCGCCCTGCACTGGCGCGCCGAGGCCAAGGCGGGCCGCCCGCCCGTGGCGCGCGTCATCAACACGAGCAGCGGCGCCGGTCTCCTCGGCTCCGTCGGCCAGGGCAACTACAGCGCCGCCAAGGCCGGCGTCATCGGCCTCACCCTCGTCGCGGCGGCGGAACTGGGCCGCTACGGCGTCCTCGTCAACGCCATCGCCCCCGCGGCCCGCACCAGGATGACCGAGCGGGTCTTCGCCGAGACGATGACCGCCCCCGGCACCGGCTTCGACGCCATGGCCCCGGAGAACGTCTCCCCCCTCGTCGTCTGGCTGGGCTCGGCCGCCAGTGCCCCGGTCACCGGCCGCGTCTTCGAGACGGAGGGCGGCCGCATCACGGTCATGGAGGGCTGGCGGCCCGGCCCCACGGCCACCCGGCCCTCCCGCTGGACCCCGAGGGAGGCGGGCGAGGCGACCCTGAAACTCCTGGCGGAGGCGGAACGGCCGGGACGGGTGTACGGCGCCGGGTAGCCGTGCCGGGCCCCGGCAACGTGCCGCGACAGGCGATCATTGCCCCATGGAGCGAGTCATCGATCTTCACGAGGCCGTCGCCGCGGTCCTCGCCCGCCGGCCCGCCTGGCAGGCGGCAGGACTGGTCCTCGCGCCCCTGACCTGGCGCGACGCCGCAGCCCCTTGGCCGCGGCGGCTGGAGACGGACAGGTCCCGGGTGAAGGATCCCGACTCGATCGGCATCGACCTGCGCGGCGCGTCCGAGGCCGAACTGCACGTCGTCCTGTACCGCGGCGGGTGGGCTGACGTCGACTACATCGTGAGCCTCGACGACGCGGGTACGCTCCCGACCCCCGCGATGAAATCCGTCGAGGCGTTCGAGGCCCTGCTCGACACCTGGGTGGCTCACGTCTTCGGCTTCCGCGGCACGGTCGAGCAGGACACGGTCCCCGACGCCGTCCGCTGACCGCCAACCACGTCCGTCACTCGGCCTCGATCCACAGAGGGCGGGGTCCTTGGTCCCCCCGGGTGACCGGCGGGGCCCCGATCGAGCACGGCCCTGCGGAACGCCGGGGACTCGAACGGGGGGGCCGGGCCCCGGACGACCGCGTCTCCCGTACGCCGACCGGCCGGTGGCATCAGGCTGAGACAGTAGGGCAATCGGGCTGTTTTCGCTCATATCCGATATTCGCCCGGCGGGCAAGTGCATAGAAACCTGGACGACACAGACCAGGGGTGTGCCATGACCGTCAACGTCTCGGCGCAGGCCGATCCGATCCGCGCCGCGCAGCTCCAGACCGAGCCGCTGTCGCTGCTGCTCAGGACCTACCGCAGGCTGCTGCCCCTGCCGATGCGCAGGGCAGTGCGGGCACGGTTCGGTCCCGAGCGGTGGGAACTGCTGCGGCAGCGGCTGGACAGACCGGCCGCCCTGGCCCGCCAGGCACGGCACCGTCTGCTGTGCGCGCGCCTGAAGCGCCTCGGACTGCTGCGGGACGGCGAACGGGTGCCCGTACAGACCGCCGGAGGGACCCGTGTCGCCCTGCTCCGCGAAGGCGTGACACCCCTCCTGGCCCGGGAGCACAATCTGCGACTCGTGCTGAACACGCTGGAGCAGGCAGGCGTGGAGCACTTCGTCGTACGCAATGCCGCGAGCACCTCCTCCGCCGTGGGCATCAGCTCGGAGGACCGGGAGGCAGCCGAGAGCGCACTGATCGCCATGGGCGCGCACGTGCCGGCGTACCTCACGCGGACGGGCGGATCGGAGCGGGCCAGGGACCGGCGCGCCGAACCGGTCGGCTCCCGGCGTTCCTGGCAGCGGGCCGCCGGCCGACAGGTCATCCGCGTCTTCTGCTACCTGGCCGACGCGGCCGCCCCCGGCCTGGTGCTCGGCGCCGGCTACGGCTGCGACATCGAGGTCTGGCGGCCCTCCGACGAGGGCGCCGAACTCGTGGCGCCGCGCCCCAACCGCACCTGCGAGCGCGTCTGCCGGGAGGCACCCGCCGTCGAGGTCCCCGGCCGCCGCTTCACCCGGCTCGCGTCCGAGCACACCCGGCCGCAGCCCGTCACCGTACGCACCCGGCGCGAGTTCGCCGAGCCGGTGCCCGACGACATCCACTTCCCCGTCGACGCCGTGTACACCTGGGTCGACGGCTCCGATCCCGCATGGCAGCGGCGTCGCGCGACGGTCGTGGGGGAGCCGTACCACCCGCAGGCCGCCAACGCGGCCCGCTTCCTCAGCCGTGACGAACTGCGCTACTCGCTGCGCTCGCTGCACATGTACGCCCCCTGGATCCGGCATGTGTACCTCGTCACCGACCAGCAGGTACCCGCGTGGCTGGACACCGCGCATCCCGGGCTCACCGTCGTCGACCACCGGGAGATCTTCACGGACCCCACGGTGCTCCCCACGTTCAACTCCCACGCCATCGAGAGCCAGCTGCACCACATCGAGGGCCTCGCCGAACACTTCCTCTACTTCAACGACGACGTCTTCCTCGGACGCCCCACGGTGCCGCAGCACTTCTTCCTGGCCAACGGCATCAGCAAGTTCTTCCTCTCGAAGGCGTTGCTGCCGCCCGTGGGCGCCGCGAGCGCGGACGACGTACCCGTCTCCGCCGCGGGCCTCACCAACCGCCGGCTCCTGCGCGCCCGCTTCGGCAGCAGCATCATCCAGAAGATGAAGCACACGCCGTGCGCACTGCGGCGCAGTGTGCTCGCGGAGATCGAAGAGGTCTTCGCGGAGGACCACCGGCGCACCGCCGCCAACCCGTTCCGCGGCCCGGACGACATCTCGATCACCAACTCCCTGCACCACTACTACGCGTTCCACACCGGCCGGGCCGTACCCGGCAGCATCCGCTACGACTACGTCGACATCTCCCAGCCCGGCATCGCCCCCCGGCTGGGCCGTCTGCTGGCCTCCAGATCGAACGTCGCCTTCTGCCTCAACGACACGGTGACCCGCGACGGCGAGGGACCCACCAACGAGGCCCTCGTGCGGACCTTCCTGGACGGCTACTTCCCCACCCCCAGCCCCTTCGAGCACCAGCCCGACCACAAGGAAGCGCTCTTTCCGCCATGCCCCTTGCCATCAGGCTCCCTCACCATCCCGGCGTCATCGAGGCCCACGGCCCCTATCCACGCGCGCTCAACGTCCTGAGCCGCAAGCAGACCGCCGTACAGCGGCAACTGCGCCGATCCGGCCTCGCGGGATACGAACCCGTGACCCAGGCGACGCTGCTGGCCGTCGCGCAGCAGGCGCCGCCGGGCAGCGCGGTCTACGACGTCGGCGCGCACATCGGGCTCTACGCGGCGCTGATCGACGCGGTGTACGGCGACCGGCTCTCGGTGCACGCCTTCGAACCGACACCGGACACGGCACGCCTCTGCGCGGACATCCGCCGGTACAACGGCCTCGGATTCGAACTGATCACCTCGGCGGTCTCCGACACCCCGGGCACCGCCGAGCTCTGCCTGTCCCTGAAGGGGGAGTCCTCCAACTCCCTCAACGCCGCGCACCGCAGGCACACCGAGACCGTGAGCGTGCCGGTCACCACACTGGACGCCTTCACCGAGGAACGATCGGCCCGCCCCCATCTCATCAAGATCGATGTGGAGACACTGGAGGGCCAGGTCCTGGCGGGCGCCCTCGGGACGGTGCGCCGCCACCGGCCCTGGATCGTGCTGGAGATCCTGCCCGGCTCCGACCACGACAGCCTGGGCCGCGCCCTGGAGGCGTTCACCGGGCTGGGGTACGGACTGCATCTTCTCCAGCCGGAGAGCCCGTGGCCCCGCAGGGACCGCGGCGACTACCGCCGGCACGTGGGCAGCCAGTGCCGCGACTGGCTGCTCACCCCCGCCCCGCTCACCTACGACTTCCACCACGCCGTACGCACCTGGCTCAGGGCCATCCTGGCGTGCGACGAGCGCACCAACCTGATCGTCCCCGGCGGCACGCCCTTCCCCCACGGCTGGAACGCCCCCTATCCGGCCGCCCCGCCGGGCGAGGTCCAGGACCGCTCCCTGTGGAATCAGCCGGGGCCGGACCGGGTGCCGACGAGAGTCTGACCTGCCGGCCGGAACCCGGTCACGACCGTGCGCACACCGAGGGCAACGCCCGCTCCAGCCCCCTCAGATGCAGGACGTCCAGCCGATGGCCGTACGCCGACCAGGCGGCCGCGCCGTACAGCCGCGGCTCGCACGACGGCGAGCTGCGCACGCCCTCGGTCGCCACCAGCGCGTCGAGCAGCCCCGTAGTGATGCGGTCGAGCGCCGGCCGGACCTCCTTGTCGAGGTCCGGCCGCCGGGTGGGCCGCTCCTCGGGGTGCGCGTCCCAACGCGCGTACAGCCCGCGCTGCACCAGCTTGTTCGCCTCGATCTGGTCCCGGAAGACGGCGACCACCGAGTCAGGGTCCAGGCCGAGCCCGACGGCCCGTGCGGCGACGTCATCGAGGATCTTCCGCTCCCGCGCGGGGTCGTCGATCGGCCGGTCGGTGCCGTACTTGGCGGCGGCCACCTGGTCGGCTACCAGCAGCCGCTCGGCGAACAGGTCCGTCAGCGAGGTGAGTCCATGAGCGGCGGAAGGCGCCGACACCGGGGGCCGCGGCTGGGCGGCGGCGGGTACGGCGGCGGCACCGGAGAGCAGCAGCGCGGCGGATGCGGCGACCAACACGGACCGCGTTCGTCGGATTCGCACCGGGGGCGTCCTTTCCATGGGGGTGTGATCAACCTACAAGGGGGCACACGGGCACCCCCACGCCCTGACAAGGGAACGCGCCGCACCCGCCCCACACCCTCCGGGGACAGAACAACTAGGTGTCGCACTCCAGCACCGTCCGGCACAACCCGCAGCGGGCCCGCACCCGCCCCCGAACCGGCACCCGGATGCGCTGATGACACGTCGGACAGGGAAACGACACCCGCAACCCCCCACCCCGCGCCCCCTCCGGCGAGAAGGCGTACGGCACCCCCCGCTCAGCCCCGCCCTGCCGCGCGTCCCGCGCACGGCGCCGGTCCCGCGCGTACCGCCGCCGCCCCGCCCACCCCGCCGCGGACAACGGCGGCTGCTCCTCGTCCCGCCGCGCCCGCACCCGGCCCTCCGTGTACGCCGCGTACGCCTGCGCACTGGTGAACCACACCGAAGGGTCCTCCCCGAAGACCCGCGCCCGCTTGGCCAGCACGTACCCGAACTCCTCCGGCGTCAGATACCCCAGCTTCTGCGACGACGCCCCGTCCTCCCGGTACGCGTCCAGCAGCAGCCAGCCCGCCCCCAGATACGTCGCCGCCGTGTCCGTGAGGATCTCGTTCTCACGGACCCCGGGGAACGACAGCCCCAGACGGTGCAGACAGACATGCGCCACCTCATGCGCGAGGGCCGCGCCGATGTCCCGCCGATGCCTACGGAAGCGGTCGTTCAACTCGACGAAGTACTCCGGCCCGGCGGCCAGTTCGACGTTCGCCGCATGGGCCATCTCCCGGAAGCCGACGATCAGCCGGGCGTCCGGCAGCCGATAGTGCCGCACCAGCTCACGGGCGACCCGCTGGGCACCCAGATGCAGATCGTCGGTGTCGCCGAACGCCACGTCGACCGGGGCGACACTCGTGTCGAACGAGTGGACCGTGTCGTACGACAGCCGCTTGTAGAGCGCGGTGACCGACTCCCGCACGACCTCCAGGTGCGGGTAGCCGTGCTCGACCGGTCCGCCGTTCGCCACGTCCGCACCCCCAAAGACGCCTCGACACGTCCACTCTAATCCGCTGCGGCCCGGCGTCCGCCGGGCCGCCGGGAGCGGCGTGAGACGGCCGGCCGGGCCGACGTAGGGTGACGACCATGACCACCAGCGACACCAACGAGGCGAACAGCGGGGCGGCGGCCGGAGAGGTCGACGCCGAGGTGCGTGCGGAGCTCACCCGGCTGCGGGACAGCATCGACAACATCGACGCCGCCGTCGTCCACATGCTCGCCGAACGCTTCAAGTGCACCCAGCGGGTCGGCCACCTCAAGGCCGCGCACCAGCTGCCCCCCGCCGACCCGGCCCGCGAGGCCCAGCAGATCAACCGGCTGCGCGGACTCGCCGAGAGCGCCAAACTGGACCCGGCCTTCGCGGAGAAGCTCCTCAACTTCATCATCGCCGAGGTCATCCGGCACCACGAACGCATCGCGGACGACGCGCTGAACGGCACCACCGGCACGAGCAGCGCGAACGGCGCGAACGGCGCCGGCACGGGACAGCGGTGACCCCGGGGGAGTGACATCACGCCCCCCGGCGGGCATCCTGCGTGGGCACTCTTCGTCAGACACTGACAACACGCAGTGAGAAACTCGGATCAAGGCGCCGCCGACCGCGCGCCCCAGACCCGAGCGAGGGGACACGGGCCATGCCGCCGGAAGCCAAGATCCTCATCGTGGACGACCACGAGGACACGCTCTACGCCCTGGAGAGCGCCCTGGCCCCGCTGGGCTACCGCCTGACCCGCGCCACCAACGGCGACGCCGCGCTCAAGGAAGTCCTGCGCGGCCAGGTCGGCCTGCTCCTCCTCGACGTACGCATGCCCGGCGTCAGCGGCCTCGACGTAGTCCGCTACATGCGCGGCGTCGAACAGACCCAGCACATCCCCGTCATCCTCCTCACCGGTTTCGGCTCCGACGCCGAGCTCACCGCCGCCGCCTACCGCCTCGGCGTGGCCGACCTCGTCATGAAACCCATCGACCCCTGGGCGCTGCGCACCAAGGTCCGCTACCTGTTCGACGCCCACGAACGCTCCCACGCCCTGGAACGCGAGGTCCGCGAACTGCGCGCCCGCCTCAAGGACCACCAGGACCGAGACGACCGCAAGCACACCGACACCGGCCGCCTCCCCGCACCACGGGGACGCACGGACGACACGCGGGACAGCGCGAACGACCGGGCATAGGCCGCATACGACCGGGCGCGCGGCGCGTACGACCGGACATAGGTGGCGTACCCGGCCCGCCCCTGTCCCGTGCCCGGGGCATCAGGCAGCATGTCCCTCATGTCCGTACTGACGCGCGACGAAGCGCAAGCCCGTGCCCGGCTCCTCGACGTCCACCGCTACGAGATCACCCTCGACCTCACGCGCGGCGACGAGACCTTCGACTCCCGTACCGTCATCCGCTTCACGGTACGGGGAAAGAAAAAGGCCGCGCACACCTTCGTCGAGCTCAAGCCCGCCGACCTGCGCTCCGTCACCCTCGACGGCAAGCCCCTCGACCCAGGGGCCCTCGACGGCAACCGCCTGCAACTCACCGGGCTCGCCCCGGGCGAACACGAACTGCGGGTCGACGCCGCCATGCGCTACTCCCGCACCGGCGAGGGCATGCACCGCTTCACCGACCCCACCGACGGTGAGACCTACGTCTACACCCAGCTCTTCCTGGACGACGTCCAACGCGTCTTCGCCGCGTTCGACCAACCCGACCTCAAGGCCGTCTTCGACCTGACCGTCACCGCCCCCGAAGGCTGGACCGTCCTCGCCAACGGCATCACCGAACAGCAGGACGACGGCACCTGGCGCGCCGCCACCACTCCCCGCATCTCCACCTACCTCGTCGCCGTCGCCGCCGGCCCCTGGCACTCCGTCCGCACCGAACACCGCGGCCTGCCCTTCGGCATCCACTGCCGCCGCTCCCTCGCCCCCTACCTCGACACCGACGCCGACGAGATCCTCGACGTCACCCGCGCCTGCTTCGACCGCTACCACGAGAAGTTCGAGGAGCCGTACCCCTTCGACTCCTACGACCAGGCCTTCGTCCCCGAGTTCAACGCGGGCGCCATGGAGAACCCCGGACTCGTCACCTTCCGAGACGAGTTCGTCTACCGCTCCGCCGTCACCGACACCGAACGCCAGACCCGCGCCATGGTCATCGCCCACGAGATGGCCCACATGTGGTTCGGCGACCTCGTCACCCTCACCTGGTGGGACGACATCTGGCTCAACGAGTCCTTCGCCGAGTACATGGGCTACCAGACCCTCACCGAGGCCACCCTTGGGGGGTCCGGGGGGACTCCCCCCAGAAAGTGGGGCACCGACACCTGGGTCGACTTCGGCGTCGCCCGCAAGGCCTGGGGCTACGACGCCGACCAGCGCCCCTCCACCCACCCCGTCGCCCCCGAGAACGTCGACGACACCGCCGCCGCCCTCCTCAACTTCGACGGCATCTCCTACGCCAAGGGCGCCTCCGCCCTGCGCCAGCTCGTCGCCTGGCTCGGCGAGAAGGACTTCCTCGCCGGCATCAACGCCCACTTCACCCGCCACCGCTTCGGCAACGCCACCCTCGCCGACTTCATCGACAACCTCGCCGGCGCCACCGAACGCGACGTCCACGCCTGGGCCGACGCCTGGCTGCGCACCACCGGCGTCGACACCCTCACCCCCAAGGTCACCCGCGGCACCGACGGCACCTACACCCTCACCGTCGACCACACCGGCAGCCGGCCCCACCACATCACCGTCGGCATCTACGACCAGGACCTCGGCGACGACCAGGGCAACCTCACCCTCCGCGAGAGCCTCGCACTCGACATCCCGCAGAACGGCGAACAGCCCATCGGCAAACGCCCCGCCCTGCTCCTCCTCAACGACGCCGACCTCACCTACGCCAAGGTCCGCTTCGACCCCGACTCCTTCACCACCGTCACCGGCCACCTCAGCGGACTCCCCGACCCGCTCACCCGCGCCGTCGTCTGGAACGCCCTGCGCGACGCCGTACGCGACGCCGAACTCCCGCCCACCGCCTACCTGGACGCCGCCCGCACCCATCTGCCCCGGGAGAGCGACCTCGCCATCGTCCAGGGCGTCCTCACCTTCGCCACCACCCAGGTCGCCGACCGCTTCCTCACCCCCGAGCAGCGCCCCGCCGGCCTGTCCACCCTCGCCGCCCTGTGCCGCGACCTCATCCGCCGCACCGAGGACGGCGACAACCCCGGCCTGCGCCTGACCGCCGTACGCCACTTCATCGACGTCGCCGCCCACCCCGACACCATCGCCGCCTGGCTCGCCGAAGGCACGGTCCCCGGCGGCCCCGAACTCGACCCCGAACTGCGCTGGCGCGTCCTCGGCCGGCTCGCCGTCCTCGGCGCGGTCGACGCCCGGGCGATCGCCGAGGAACTGGAACGCGACCCCAGCGCCACCGGCCGGGAAGGCGCAGCCCGCTGCCGGGCCGCCCTCCCCGACCCGGACGCCAAGCAGGCCGCCTGGGAGGCGATGTTCACCACCGACGACCTCTCCAACTACCTCTTCACCGCGACCGCCCAGGGCTTCTGGCAGCCGGAACAGGCCGAACTCCTCCAGGAGTACGTCGACCGCTACTGGGACGACGCGGTCGCCCTGGCCGCCAGGCGCGGACCCGCCATCGCGGAGGCCGCCGGACGCTGGGCGTTCCCCGTGTACGCGGTGGAAGCGCAGACGCTCGGGCTGGGGGAGCGGTGCCTCGGCCAGGCCGACCCCATTCCGGCCCTGCGGCGCAAGCTGGTGGACCAACTCGACGACCTGCACCGCGCCCTGAAGGTGAGGGAGGTGTAGCCGGCCTCCGGGCCAAGCCGTCGGGGACGGGGCCGGCCGCGGTCCGCAGGTAGTGCGTGGCCGGCCGCGCGGTTCCCCGCACCCCTGACGTGCGCGGCCCTTACCCTCTTTCGAGTTGTCATTGTCGGTTTTTTCGGAAGTCGCACCTCATCCTCATACAAGATGGGATTCCCGCGCTCCGGAGGACCTCATGCCCACCCCGCCCCTCGCCTCGGGCCCCCAAGACCCCGACGCGCTGCGGCCGTTGATCGACACCGTGCTCGACGCGCTGCGGGACGGCGCCGAAGCGAGAGGCGGCCCACTGCCCGCCGGCGGACCCGAAGCGGTCGCCGCGGCAATGCGGGACGCGCTCGGCGACCCGCTGCCCGCCGAAGGAGACCCACAGGCGCTACGGCGGCTGGTCCACGCCCTCGCGGCCGGCACCGCGGACCCCGCCCACCCACTGTGCGCGGCCCATCTGCACACCCCGCCCCTGGCGGTCGCCACCGCCGCCGACCTCGCCGCCTCCGTACTGAACCCGTCGCTGGACTCCTGGGACCAGGCCCCGGCCGCCTCCGCCCTCGAAGCACTCGTCACCCGGGCCCTCGCCGCCGAGACCGGCGCGGCCGACGCCCTCGTCACCACCGGCGGCACCGAGTCCAACCAACTCGCCGTCCTCCTCGCCCGCGAAGCCCACACCGGAGTACGGCTCGTCTGCGGAGCCAACGCCCACCACTCCCTGCCCCGCGCCGCCTGGCTCCTCGGCCTGCCCGAGCCCGTCATCGTCCCCACCCCGGCGGGTACCCTCGACCCCGCCGCCCTCGACCACGCGCTCACCCGGCTCAAAGGGCCCCTCCTCGTCGCCGCGACCGCCGGCACCACCGACGCCGGACTCATCGACCCGCTGCCCGGCATCGCCGACCTGTGCACGGCCCACGGCGCCCGCCTCCACATCGACGCCGCCTACGGCGGAGGCCTCCTCTTCAGCACCCGCCACCGCCCCCGCCTCACCGCCCTGGACCGCGCCCACACCGTCACCCTCGACCTGCACAAACTCGGCTGGCAGCCGGTCGCCGCCGGACTCCTCACCGTCCGCGACGCGTCCGACCTCGCCGTACTCGGCCACCGCGCCGACTACCTCAACGCCGACGACGACACCGAAGCCGGCCTGCCCGACCTCCTCGGCCGCTCCCTGCGCACCACCCGCCGCCCCGACATCCTCAAGATCGCGGCCACCCTCGCCACCCTCGGCCGCACCGGGCTCGGCGCCCTCGTCGACCAGGTCTGCGACCTCGCGCACCAGTTCGCCGCACTCATCGACGCCCACCCCCGCTTCGAGCTGTACGACCGGCCCACCATCAGCACGGTCCTGTTCCGCCCCGCCCACGCACGTGACGACGACGTGGCCGCCGTACGGCGAAAACTCCTGCACGACGGCCGGGCGGTCCTCGGCCGCGCCGTCCTCGACGGCCGGCTCTGGCTCAAGACCACCCTGCTCAACCCCCACACCCGGCCCGGCGACCTCGCCACCCTCCTCGAACTCGTGGAACGCGCCGACCCCGCCGCAGCCGCGGACCTCCCCGAAGGACACACCCCGACATGAGCACGACCCCGTCCGCCCCGAACCCCGCCCCCGCCCCCGCCACCCCGAACCGCGAACCCGAAGCCCCCCGCGACGTCGTCGGCGTGGGCATCGGCCCCGCCAACCTCTCCCTCGCCGCCCTCGCCCACCCCCTCGCCGAACTCGACGCCGTCTTCTACGAACAACGCCCCGGCTTCCACTGGCACCCCGGCCTGCTCATCGAGGGCGCCACCCTCCAGGTCCCGTTCCTCGCCGACCTGGTGACCCTCGCCGACCCCGCCAGCCCCTGGTCGTTCCTCAACTACCTCAAGACCCGCGACCGGCTCTTCCCCTTCTACTTCGCCGAGCGCTTCCACATCCAGCGCGCCGAGTACGACGCCTACTGCCGCTGGGTCAGCGAGAACCTCCCCGGCCTCCACTTCGGCCACCAGGTCGACGCCGTACGCTGGAACCCCGAACGCGACCTGTTCGAAGTAGACTTCACCCGCCTCGACACCGACGGCCACGCCGCACACGGCCGCACCCACACCCGCAACGTCGTCCTCGGCGTCGGCACCGAACCCTTCGTGCCCGAGCCCCTCAGACCACTCGTCGAGGCCCCCGGTGTCCCCGTCATCCACGCCGCCGACTACCTGGACGCACGCGACCGCCTCCTCACCGCCGGACACATCACCGTCATCGGCACCGGACAGTCAGGGGCCGAGGTCTTCCTCGACCTGCTGCGCCACCGGCCCAACGGCCGCGAAGGGCTGCACTGGCTGGGCCGCACCGAGGCCTTCGCCCCCATGGAGTACTCCAAGCTCGGGCTGGAGCACTTCACCCCCGACTACACCCACTACTTCCACGCCCTCGCCGAATCCACCCGCGCCCGGCTCGTCACCACCCAGTGGCGCCTCCACAAGGGCATCGGCACCGACACCATCGCCGCCATCCACGACGAGCTCTACCGCCGCACCCTCGACGGAGGCTGGCCCGACACCGTCCTCACCCCCGGCGTCCACGTCCGCACCGCCGGTCGCCTCGCCGCCACCAAGGTCGAACTCCACCTCGAACACACCGAACAGGGCACCCGCTCCCGGCTCACCACCGACGCCGTCGTCCTCGCCACCGGCTACCGCGAACGCCCCCTCGACCATGTCCTCGCCGGCCTCGACCCCTACATCCGCCGGGACAGCCACGGACGCCCCCGAGTCGACGAACACTTCCGCATGATCCTCGACCCGTCGATCACGGCCACCGGCAGCCAGGTCCACATCCAGAACGCCGACCTCCACACCCACGGCGTCGGCGCCCCCGACCTGGGCCTCGCCGCCTGGCGCAGCGCCACCATCCTCAACACCCTCACCGGCAAGGAGACCTACCCCCTGCCGAGCCGCACCGCCTTCACCACCTTCGGCCTCGAACCCCGGCCCCACGTCCCCCGGGCCAGGAACGAGAAGGCCACCAGCCCGCCGAGCCCCCTGGCCGACGTGCGCTGACCCACCGGGAGCGGCCATGGCACACACGCCGAACGGCGCCGGCGCACCACCGGGCGCCGACGCCGTTCGACCTGTCACCCCCGCGAGGCGGAGAGCCGTTCTCCTAGAAGACCGGCGTACCGTTCCGCGTCAGCTTCCAGTCCACCGACGCGAACTGGGCCGGGTCGATCGCCCCCTTGGCCTTCACCCACGCGATCATCGTGTTACGGATCTCGTCCGAGTTCGACCACAGCATCGGCGCCGCCGCCACATGCGGGAAGTTGCCGCCGCCGTTGGCCCGGTAGTTGTTCACCGCGAACACGAACTTCTGGTCGTCCGCCAACGGCGCACCCTCGAACCGCACGTTCCTGATCCGCGAACCGGCCGGCTGCGCGATGTCGATCTCGTACGACAGACCGCTCACCGCGTCGTAGTTGTAGTCCGGCGTACCGTTCGCGTTCGTCAGCTTCGCCGGGTCCACCACCGCGTCCGGCGCCGTCTGCACGAAGTAGTTCGCCGAGAACTCCAGGTACGCCTTCATCTGCGCACCCGTCATCAGACGCGCCTCCAGCGTGTTCTCGAAGACATACAGACCGGCGACATCACGGATGGTGACGTTCCCCGCCGGGATCACCGCGCTGCGGGAGAACGCCGCCGCCTGCGACAGCACCGGCAGCGACGCGTACTCCGACGAGGCCAGCGCCTGCTTCACCGTGTCGGCCTGGATGTGGTTGATCAGGTCGATGATCGGGACGTCCTTGTACGGCGCCTCCACCGACGTCATCGTCGCGGTGTTCGTACCGATCACCTGGTTGACGTACGCCACGACCTTCTCGTGCTCGTCCGACAGCAGCTTCACGATCTTCGGGTCCTCCTCCACCGTGTTGGAGTTGAGAACCTGCGCACCGACCTTCTCGACCTTCCAGCAGCCCCGGCTCCACACCAGCTCGAAGTCGAACAGCGTCAGCCGCTGCCCCCACTTCAGCGGCTCCGACAGTACGACCTGCTTGCCGGTCTTCTTGTTGGTGACGAAGTACTCCGGGATCTCCGTGTGCGCGTGCCCCACCAGGATCGCGTCGATCCCCGGCACCTGCTCCGCCACCAGACCCGCCGCGTTCTCGATGTACGGCAACTGGTCACCGTACGACGACGTCCCCGACGAACCGCTGTGCGCCGACACGATGACGACGTCCGCGCCCATCGACCTGAGCTTCGGCACCCACTTCGCCGCCTGCTCCTCCAGACCCGGGAACGTCATCTTCCCCTGCACGTTCGCCTTGTCCCAGATCGCGATCCCCGGGTTCGTCAGACCCAGCACCGCCACCTTCACATCCCGCCCGAACGGCGTCCGCAGCCGGTGCATGCTGAACGGCGGGAACGCCGGGCGCAGCGTCTTCGCGTCCAGCGCGTTCGCACCCAGCAGCGGGAAACGGCACTGCTCCTGGAACTTCCGCAGCACCGGAATGCCGTAGTTGAACTCGTGGTTCCCGAGCGCCGCCGCGTCGTAGTCGATCGCGTTCATCGCCTGAGCCATCGGGTGGACGGGACCGCCCTTGGCCGTGATCGGGTCGACCTTCGCGTAGTAGTACGACAGCTGGGTGCCCTGGATGGTGTCACCGGCGTCGATGAGGAGCGTGTTGCCGCGCCCCTTCTCCTCGCGGATCCGGTTCACCAGGGTCGAGATCTTCGCGAGGCCGACGTCGTTGTGCGCCTTGTCGTCGAACTCCTTGTCCGTGAAGTAGTCCCAGTTGAAGACATTGCCGTGCAGGTCGGTCGTCCCCATCACGGTGAAGCGGTACCGCTTCGGGGTCTTCTCCTTGCCGCCGGTCGCTTCGGCCGCCTGCGCGGTCGGCGCCAGAGCCGAACCGGCGATGGCCACACCGGCACCGGTCACGGCTGACTTCTTCAGAAACTTCCGGCGGTTCAAGGCCATATCGGGCACTCCTCGGGAGGAACGGGATCTCAACGCGCGTAGACAAGAGGAACAAGAAAAAAGGCCACACGCGACAACGCGCGTAGATTCTGACCCGTACATTCCACACAGCGACAGACCCCGCAGGTTGCGATCTGGTGACCGGTCCCCGACGGGCCCCCACCGCAACCGGACCCGCGGTGACAGAGTGGGGCGTATGACCAGCAGCCCGGAGCAGCCGCACCCCACCGCCGTCCCCTACGGCACCCCCGAAGCACCCCGCATCGCCGTCCGCGGAGAGGCCCACCTCGAAGTCGACCCCGAGATCGCCCGCATCGGCATCACCGTCACCGCCCGCGGCAAGGACCGCCGCACCGCCCTCGACGACCTCACCCGCCGCAACAACACCGCCCTCCACCTCGTCAAAAGCTACGGCGACGCAGTCGAACGCCTGGAAACCGGCGCCTTCTCCCTCACCCCCCAGCTCAAGGAGAAGGGCCGCGGCGAACGCATCCACGCCTACCACGGCCGCGTCCACATCACCGCCGAACTCACCGACTTCACCGCTCTCGGCGAACTCACCACCCGACTCGCCGACCTCGACCTCACCCACGTCGACGGCCCCTGGTGGGCCCTCCGCCCCGACTCACCCGCCCACCGCGAAGCCCGCCGCCAAGCCGTCCGGGAAGCCGTCCAACGCGCCCGCGAATACGCCGAGGCGCTCGGCACCTCTCTCGCCGCCCTCGTCGAACTCGCCGACCTCGGCGCCGAAACCCCCGAACCCCTGCGCCCCGCCGCCTACGCCCGCACCATGGCCTACGCCACGGAAGACGCCGCACCCGCCTCCCTCGACCTCGAACCCGAGCGCCAGCACATCCACGCCCAGGTCAACGCCCGCTTCACCATGCTGCCGCCCGCACTCTGAACGCCCCCGCGATGCCCTGCGTACGGCTTCACCCTCTGATGACTACTTGTCAAATACCCTTCAAGCAGGGGACGTTGAGCAGTCAAGTGCCCCCAAGCCCCTACCGGCGGGTAAGTCATAGGCTCGATCCATGCGCCGAGCAAAGATCGTCTGCACCCTCGGGCCCGCCACCGACTCGTACGACCACATCAAGGCACTGGTCGACGCCGGAATGGACGTAGCCCGTCTCAACCTCAGCCACGGCGACCACGCCGAACACGAGCAGCGCTACCACCACGTCCGCAAGGCATCCGACGAAACCGGCCGCAGTGTCGGCCTCCTCGCGGACCTCCAAGGCCCGAAGATCCGCCTCGGCCGCTTCACCGAAGGCCCCGTACTCCTCGAACGCGGCGACACCTTCACCCTCACCGTCGAACCCGGCGTCGAGGGCGACCACGAGATCTGCGGCACCACCTACGCCGGCCTCGCCACGGATGTCACCACCGGCGAACGCATCCTTGTCGACGACGGCAGAGTCACCCTCGAAGTCACCGCCGTCGACGGCCCCCGCGTCCACACCGAGGTCATCGAGGGAGGCATCGTCTCCGACCACAAGGGCCTCAACCTCCCCGGAGCCGCGGTCTCCGCCCCCGCCCTCTCCGCCAAGGACGAGGACGACCTCCGCTGGGCCCTGCGCACCGGCTTCGACCTCATCGCGCTGTCGTTCGTGAGGTCGGGCAAGGACATCGAATCCGTCCACCGGATCATGGACCAGGAGGGCCGCCGGCTCCCCGTCATCGCCAAGGTGGAGAAACCCCAGGCGGTCGACGCCCTCGACGACATCGTCGCCGCGTTCGACGGAGTCATGGTCGCGCGCGGTGACCTGGGCGTCGAGATGCCCCTCGAACGTGTCCCCCTGGTCCAGAAACGCGCCATCACCCTCGCCAGGCGCAACGCCAAACCGGTCATCGTCGCCACCCAGATGCTCGACTCGATGATCCACAACTCCCGCCCCACCCGCGCCGAGGCCAGCGATGTCGCCAACGCCGTCCTCGACGGCGCGGACGCGGTGATGCTGTCCGCCGAGACCGGCGTCGGCAAGTACCCGGCCGAGACGGTCCGCACGATGAGCCGCATCGTCGCGGCGGCCGAGCAGGACATGCTGGCCGACGGCCTCCCACCCCTCACCGAGCACAACAAGCCCCGCACCCAGGGCGGCGCCGTGGCCCGCGCCGCCGCCGAGATCGGCGACTTCCTCGGCGCGAGGTTCCTCGTCGCCTTCAGCCAGTCCGGCGACACCGCCCGGCGACTCTCCCGCTACCGCTCCCCGATCCCCCTCCTCGCCTTCACCCCCGACCCGGCCACCCGCTCCCGGCTCAGCCTCACCTGGGGCGTGGAGACGTTCCTCGGGCCGCGGGTCGACTCCACCGACGCGATGGTCGAACAGGTCGACGAACTGCTGCTGCGGTACGGCCGCTGCGAGAAGGGCGACACGGTCGTCATCACCGCCGGCTCCCCGCCCGGCGTAACGGGCTCCACGAACATGGTCCGCGCCCACCACATCGGCGAGGACGACGGCCCGAAGGGGTAAGGGTCGGTGCCTGGGGCCGACGTGGGCGCCGAGGAGAGCGGCGGAGGCCCTTCGGGCGACAGAGATGTCGTACGGAGCGCCGTTGCGGGTGCGGTGCGTCCACTCGACACCGAGCGTGACCTTCGAATTGAAGGAAAAGTGCCCCGGGTGGGATTCGAACCCACACTGAATACCTTTTGAGGGTATCGTCTCTGCCGATTGGACTACCGGAGCTCCTGCGAATCAAAGGCCGGCTCTGACCCGCCGTGCCCCCACCTTACCGCAGCTAGGTACCCTCTTGTCAGCAGTACCCCTGCCCTGAACAAGGAGCCCACGTGACCGCCCCCGAGTCGCCCCAGCCCCTCGACGCGCCCGACGACGACAAGTCGCACGTGCCTCCGCTGACGACCCGTGTCGTCATCGCCGAGGACGAGGCGCTGATCCGCCTTGACCTCAAGGAGATGCTCGAAGAGGAGGGCTACTCCGTCGTGGGCGAGGCCGGTGACGGTGAGCAGGCCATCGAGCTGGCCCGGGAGCACCGCCCCGACCTGGTGATCCTGGACGTGAAGATGCCGAAGATGGACGGTATCTCCGCCGCCGAGAAGATCGCCGAGGAGAGTATCGCCCCGGTGCTGATGCTGACCGCGTTCTCGCAGCGCGACCTGGTGGAGCGGGCGCGGGACGCCGGTGCGATGGCGTACCTCGTCAAGCCGTTCAGCAAGAGTGACGTCGTGCCCGCGATCGAGATGGCGGTGTCCCGGTTCACGGAGCTGAAGGAGCTGGAGAAGGAGGTCGCCGACCTCACGCTCCGGCTGGAGACCCGGAAGCTGGTGGACCGGGCGAAGTCGATCCTCCAGACGGAGTACGGGTTGACGGAGCCGGCGGCGTTCCGGTGGATCCAGAAGACGTCGATGGACCGTCGGATGTCGATGCAGCAGGTCGCGGAGGCGGTCATTCAGGACGCCGAGGAGAAGAAGGCCGCGAAGGGCTGACGGCGGCCCCCGTACGTATGAGGAGGCCCGCACCCCCTGGGACAGGGGGTGCGGGCCTCCTCGTGTACGGGTCTGCGGGCTAGTCCTCGCCGAGGTACGCCTTGCGGACCGATTCGTCGTGCAGCAGGTCCCGGCCCGTGCCCGACAGGACGATGTTGCCGACCTCCATGACGTGGCCGTGGTCGGCCAGCGAGAGGGCGGCCTGGGCGTTCTGCTCGATGAGCAGGATGGTCATGCCCTGGGACTTCAGCTCGGCGATCGTCGCCATGATCTTCTGCATCATGATCGGCGAGAGGCCCATGGAGGGCTCGTCGAGCATGAGCAGCTTCGGCTGGGACATGAGCGCGCGGCCCATGGCCAGCATCTGCTGCTCGCCACCGGAGAGGGTGCCGGCGGCCTGCTTGCGACGTTCGCCCAGGATGGGGAAGAGGTCGTAGGCGCGCTGGATGTCCTTCTCGATGCCGGGCTTGTCGCTGCGCAGGAAGGCGCCGAGGTGGAGGTTGTCCTCGATGCTCATGCGCGGGAAGATGTGCCGCCCCTCGGGGGAGTGGGCGAGTCCCAGCGAGACGACGTCGTGCGCGGGGATCTTCTTCAGCGACTTGCCGTTGAACTTGATCTGGCCGCCGACCGGCTTGAGGAGGCCGGACAGGGTGCGCAGCGTCGTGGTCTTGCCGGCGCCGTTGGTGCCGATGAGGGTGACGACTTCGCCGGCGTTGACCTTGAAGGAGATGCCCTTGACGGCTTCGATCTTGCCGTAGGCGACCCGGAGGTCCTCGACTTCGAGCAGTGCGGTCATCGGTCGTTCTCCTTGCCGGGCGCGGCGTCGGTGTGGGCCTCGGCGTGTGCTTCGGCGGCCTCGACTTCCGCGACCTCCTCCTTGCCGGGGGCGTCTTCGAAGGGTTCGCCGAGGTAGGCGGCGACGACGCGTTCGTCTCCCTGGACGGTGGCGCTGTCGCCCTCGACGAGCTTCTCGCCCTGGACGAGGACGGCGACGCGGTCGCAGAGGTTGAAGATGAACCGCATGTCGTGCTCGATGACGAGCACGGCGATGCCCTTGTCGCGGATGGCGAAGACGAGTTCCTCGGTGGCTCGTGTCTCCTGGGGGTTCATGCCCGCGGTGGGCTCGTCCAGGAGGAGCAGGCCGGGTTCGCTGGCGAGTGCCCGGGCGATCTCCAGCTTGCGCTGTTCACCGTAGGGCAGGTTGCGGGCGAGGTGTTCGGCCTTGGCGTCGAGGCCGACGAACGCGAGGAGTTCCATGGCGCGTTCGCGGGAGGCGGCTTCGGCCTTGTGGAAGCCGGGGCCGCGCAGGAGGGCGGACCAGAGGCCTTCCTTGGTGCGGGTGTGGCGGCCGACGAGCACGTTCTCCAGGACCGTCATGTTGGCGAACAGACGGATGTTCTGGAAGGTGCGGGCGATGCCGGCGGCGGTGACCTTGAAGGACTTGGGCGGGAGGACCTGGCCCTTGTAGCGGACTTCGCCCTCGGTCGGGATGTAGAGGCCGGTGAGGCAGTTGAAGAAGGTCGTCTTGCCGGCGCCGTTGGGGCCGATGAGTCCGACGATCTCGCCGCTGTTGACCGTGAGGTTGACGTTGCGTACGGCGGTGAGTCCGCCGAAGCGCATGGTCACGCCGCGGGCGTCGAGGACGGTCTCCCCGGTTGCGGTGGCCTTGGTGGTGGTGTCGGTGGTCATGGGTCAGGCCCCTGCCTTGCTGAGGACTGTGGGCGCTTCGGCTTCCTCGTGGAATTCGAGCTGGCGGCGCCGGTTGGGGATGAGGCCTTCCGGACGGAAGCGCATCAGCAGCACGAGCGCGAGACCGAAGGCGAAGAGCTGGTAGTCGCCGAGGAACTGGAGCTTGGCGGGGATGAGGTAGAGCAGTGCGGCGCCGACGAGGGGGCCGCTGATGGTGCCCATGCCGCCGAGGACGACGGCTGCGAGGAGGAACGCCGAGTTGGGCGGGACCACGTGGGCGAACTGGTACTGCTCGGGGGTCACGGTGTAGGTGACGTGGGCCTGGACGGTGCCGGCGAGGCCGGCGAGGGCGGCGCCGAGTGCGAAGGCGATGAGCTTGACGCGGAAGCCGTTGATGCCCATGGCGAGTGCGGCCGTCTCGTCCTCGCGGATGGCGATCCAGGCGCGGCCGATGCGGGAGTCGCTGCTGCGTCGGAAGACGACGACCACGATCAGCGTGATGAGGAGCATCAGCAGGAAGTAGTTGGCGAAGCGGCCGACGGTGAAGCCGGCGAGGCTGTGTTCCTGCCCGAAGTCGAATCCGAGGATGTTGAGGTTCGGGACGGAGGAGATGCCGTTGGAGCCGTTGGTGATGTCGGGTCCGGAGGTGCCGTCCATGTTGAGGACGGTGATGCGGAAGATCTCACCGAAGCCGAGGGTCACGATGGCGAGGTAGTCGCCGCGCAGCCGCAGGGTCGGGGCGCCGATGATGACGCCGAAGACGAGGGCGACGGCGGCGCCGAGGAGGGCGGAGGCCCAGAACGGCAGCTGGATGTCGAACGGCGAGGAGGGGGAGCCGGAGACCATGGCCGCGGTGTAGGCGCCGACGCCGAGGAAGGCGACGTAACCGAGGTCGAGGAGGCCGGCGAGGCCGACGACGATGTTCAGACCCAGGGCGACGGTGGCGAAGATCAGGATGTAGACGCCGATCGTCGCGTACTGGTCGTCGGACTGGGTGAAGGGGAACGCGGCGGCGGCGACGAACGCGCCGATCATGGTGACGTTGCGGTGCTTGGCCGTGAGCGCCGAGATCCGGCCCACGAGACCGGCCTTGGCGGCGGCGGCGAAGCCGAAGCCCGCGGTGATCATGAAGCCGACGAAGAGCTCGTCGTACTCGGTGCCGATGCCGTAGGTGAAGACGGTCAGTCCGAGGGCGAGTGCCGCGACGATGACCAGGATCTCGGCGTAGGCGGGGAGCTGGCGCGCGGGGGCGGGGGTCTTCGTCGCGAGGGCGGACTTGAGGAGGGAGCCGACGTGGCGCATGCTCCGGCGGATCCGCTCCTGCGGGGTCTCGTCCTCCGGGTCGAAGAGTTCGTCCTCCGGCCGCTCGAACGGCAGCGAGAGCGCGCCGACGAGTGCGGCGAGGGTGGCGACGCCGGCGATCCAGCCGCCGGGCTCCAGGTTCACCAGGCCGCCGAGCTGGACGCCGATGGCGATGATGGTGAACCAGGTGGTGGCGAAGGTGCCGGCCGCCGCCAGGGTGATGGCGCTGTCCGCGCCCGCGGGCACCAGCCAGCGCAGGCCCTTGATGCCGTACGAGGCGAGGCCGAACAGGGCGGTGAGCGCGCCGCCGATGAGGACGAGGACCTGGAGGCCGCCGGGGTAGCCGTAGACGGTGAGGTCGCCGGGGAAGGCGGAGGTCCACGTCCAGGCGAGGAAGGTGGAGATCACGGCGAGGACACCGCCGCCGGTGGCGAGGGCGCGGCCGACGTTCTCCGGAAGGCCGATCAGACCCTTGGGGGCGTCGGCGGCGGGGGTGCTGGGGGTGTTCGGTGCGGAGGTCTGTGTGGTCATCGGTGTCACGCCCTGTCCGACACGCGCTCGCCGAGCAGACCCTGGGGCCTGAAGAGGAGCACGAGGATGAGGAGTACGAACGCCCAGACGTTGGCCCAGGACTGGCTGCCGAACTGCTCCATGCCGGGGATGTCGGAGATGAAGGCGGTGGACAGCGATTCGGCCACGCCGAGGACGAGGCCGCCGAGCATGGCGCCGTAGATGTTGCCGATGCCGCCGAGGACGGCCGCGGTGAACGCCTTGAGGCCGAGGATGAAGCCCATGCGGAACTGGACCTGGCCGTACTTGAGGCCGTAGGCGACGGCGCCGATGGCGGCGAAGGCGGCGCCGAGGGCGAACGCGATCACGATGATGCGGTCGGTGTTGATGCCCATGAGCTTGGCGGTGTCGGGGTCCTGCGCGGTGGCCTGCATGCCGCGGCCGGTGCGGGTCTTCATGACGAAGTAGGCGAGGACCGCCATGCTGATCGGTGCGGCGATGAGCAGGAAGATGTCACCGGTCTGGATGGTGACGCTGCCTATCTCGAAGGGGCCGCCCTCGATCTGCGGGAAGTTGATGGAGTCCTTGCCCTCGGGGTACCAGGCCCACACGGCCTGCTGGAGGGCGAGGGAGAGGCCGATGGCCGTGATGAGCGGCGCGAGGCGTGGTGCGCTGCGCAGGGGGCGGTAGGCGAATCGTTCCGCGCCGACCGCGACGAGCGTGGCGACGAGGATGCCGCCGACGAGCATCAGGGGCAGTGCCACCCACATGGACGTGCCGTCGGGCAGCACGTACAGGTACATGGTGAGGGCGCCGAATCCGCCCACCATGAAGATCTCACCGTGGGCGAAGTTGATGAGCTGGACGATGCCATAGACCATCGTGTAGCCGATGGCGACCAGCCCGTACATGGATCCCAGTAGCAGGCCGTTGACCAGCTGCTGCGGCAGTTCGTTCACCGCATGTCCTCCGAGACTTTCGGATAGTCGAGGGATGTGACCGGATGTGAGTCCGCGCGGGGCGCCAGTGGTGCAGCGCCCCGCGCGGCTCATGGTTGGGTGCGGGGTGGGGTCAGCCGGAGTAGGTGCCGGACTTGACGGCCTTCCACTCGCCGCCCTCGACGGAGTAGACGGTGAGCTGCTTGTTGGTGGCGTCGCCGTACTCGTCGAACGAGACCTTGCCGGTCACGCCGTCGAAGGAGACTCCCTGCATGGCCTCGGTGATCTTGGCGCGGGCGTCGCTCGGAAGCTTGCCGTCGTTGTCCTCGACGACCTTCTTCACGGCCTCGATGATCGCCCAGGCCGAGTCGTAGGAGTAGCCGCCGTAGGCCTCGTAGTCGTCCTTGTAACCGGCCGCCTTGTAGTTGGCGACGAAGTCCTTGGCGGAGGGAAGCTCCTCGACCGGGGCGCCGACGGAGGTGGCGAGGTCGCCGGTGCCGCTGTTGCCGGCCAGCTTGATGAACTCGGCGCTGTAGATGCCGTCACCGCCGACGAGCGGGACCTTGGCACCGGCGGCCTTGATCTGCTTGCTCAGCGGGCCGGCCTGCGGGTACTCACCGCCGTAGTAGACGACGTCGGCGCCGGAGGACTTGACCTTGGTGGCGACCGCGGAGAAGTCCTTGGTCTCGGGGTCGATGTGCTCGGTGCCGACGACCTTGCCGCCGAGCTTCTTGAACTCGTCGGAGAAGGTGGCGGCCAGACCGGCGCCGTAGGTCTTCTTGTCGTCGATGACGAAGACCTTCTTCTTCTTGGCGTCGTTGTAGACGTACTGCGCGGCGAACGGGCCCTGGATGGCGTCCGTGGTCGCGGTGCGGAAGTACGACTTGTACGGGCGGGTCTTGGTCTTCTGCCAGTCCGTGCCCTGGGTCAGGGCCGGGTTGGTGTTGGCCGGCGAGACCTGGACGAGCTTGGCGTCGTCGAAGACCTTCTGCATGGACTCGGCGACCGAGGAGTTCAGCGGGCCGACGACGCCGAGGACGTCCTTGTTCGCGACGAGCTTGGTGGCGTTCTGCTGACCCGAGGAGGGCTGCGCCTGGTCGTCGAGGGCCTCGACCTTGAAGGTCACGCCGTCGACGGTCTTCTCCTTGTTGGCCGTCTTGGCGGCGAGGTCTACGGAGTTCTTGATTCCGAGACCCAGCGCGGACAGGTCGCCGGTCAGCGGTGCGTCGACACCGATGACGACAGTGGTTCCGCCGCTGCCTTCGGAGTCCGAGCCGGCGCTGTCGTCGCGCGAGCCGCAGGCGGTGAGGGTGAGAGCTCCCGCCGCCAGCGCGGCGGTGATGGCGATGAGCGAGCGTTGACGCACGTTCAGTCCTTTCCGTGGCACGGCCCCTCCT
Organism: Streptomyces sp. NPDC042364; assembly: GCF_056437585.1. NCBI lineage: Bacteria > Bacillati > Actinomycetota > Actinomycetes > Kitasatosporales > Streptomycetaceae > Streptomyces > Streptomyces sp. NPDC042364. The sequence goes on from NZ_JBWKAJ010000001.1 coordinate 460,865, forward strand.
GGTTGAGCGGGCCGAGTCGAGCGCTGGACGAAAATGACTTCGAATCCGATGGCGCGGTGACTGGGCGTGACTCTAAGCGTGTGATGGGAACGTGGAGGAGGGTCTGACCGAGGCTGTGACGCTCTTGTTATGACACGACGTAATGCAGAGCGGTACTCCGTGGGTGGATGCGAGGAATTAAGGCCGATTCGCCCAGTCCACATAGTGAGAAGCCGCAGGAAGTGCGTCGGCGTTTTCAGGAGTGTTCTTGACTTTTGGTAGTGACGTCAAGTCGTTGCTGCAGGCGACCTGAATCGCTTCGGAGAGGTCGCGGGCATAGCGTCGGCCGAGGATGAAACTGTGGTCTTCCATTGCACGGCTATTACGCAGAGTTACGTCCAGGAAAGGCAGTCCGGCGTTCCTCGGTACTTTCCCGCAGTCCGTCACCCGCATGGTGATCACGATCGTGCGGGTGCCGCCGGCCGGGCTGCGGAAGGGCGGGCGCGGCGCGGCCGAGACGGTGAGTCCGGCGTACGGCTGGGAGATCCGCGTCACGGTGACCGCCGGTCCGTCGCTCGCGGTGACCTCGATACCGAAGCCGAAGCTCCCCGCCGGGGCGTCCGCGGGCGGGGCCTCGGTCCCGAGGTAGGTGAAGTCCACCGCCTGCGACGGGTACGGAGGAGGGGGCGGGGGCGCGGGCCGGGGCCGGGTCACGTAGAGGACGCCGCCCGCGAGCAGGACGACGGCCGAACCGGTGATCAGGACGGCGCGGCGGTGCCGGGCGTACAGCCGGGCGAGGCGCCCGCGCCGCGGCGGGCCGTCCACCTCGGGATCGTCCCCTGCACGCGTCCCCTCGCCCGGTTCGACGGGCCCGACGCCGCTCAACTCCAAGGCCCCGTACTGGAGTTGCCATCCCGGTACAGCTTCGCGCAGCGCGTGCGCGCCTCCTCGCCGACGAGCCGCTCGGCGGCCTCCCGGCCGGCGCGCCTCCGCTCGGCCCGGGCGGCGTCGACGACCTCGCGCAGGATGTCGTACTGGGCGTTGGACAGCCCCATGGACTGGTAGTCGCCGTAGCCGTCGTCGTCCAGCGCCTTCCGCGACCAGTACGAGACGATCCGCGTGCACAGGTCCTCGGGCGGCGCGGCCGACGACGACGCCGGGCCGCCGGCCGTCGGCCCGGCCGATCCGTCGTCCGCTCCCGACGCCGCGCACCCGGTGACCAGGACGCCGATCAGCAGCGCCGGTCCCAGGGCGGCCCCCCACCCGCAGGGTCCTCCCGTTCGCATGCCCCGAAGCTAGAGCCTGTCCGCCGGACCCGCCAGCGTCCGGTGCGGGCGGGCGCCCCGACGGGTCAGTTCCCCGTCGCCCGCTGGGCGTCGGCCGGCGTCACATCGCGCAGCAGACAGGTCAGCCGGGCCGTGCACACCCGCTTGCCCGCCTCGTCGCTGATGACGATCTCGTACGTGGCCGTCGTGCGCCCCCGGTGCAGGGGCATGGCCACACCGGTGACCAGCCCGGACCGTACGCCGCGGTGGTGGGTGCAGTTCAGGTCCACGCCCACGGCGATCTTGGAGCTGCCCGCGTGCAGCATGGAGCCGACCGAGCCGAGGGTCTCCGCGAGGACGGCGGACGCGCCGCCGTGCAGCAGCCCGTACGGCTGGGTGTTGCCCTCCACCGGCATGGTGCCGACGACGCGGTCCGCGGACGCCTCCACGATCTGCACACCCATGCGGGTGCCCAGGTGCCCCGCGGAGAACATCGCGACCAGGTCGACGCCGAGTGCCGCGTACTCGTCGATGACCTCTTGCGGGAAGGTGACGTGGTGCTGCTCGCCCATGGGGCTCCGTTCGTCGTCGACCGCCGCGCGCCGTCGCGGCGGTCGTATACCGGCCTGACTGGCTGAGCAAACGCTCAGTCGGTGGCCGATTGTTCCAGACGGACCACGACCGACTTGCTGGCCGGGGTGTTGCTGGTGTCCGCGGTGGCGTCCAGCGGCACCAGGACGTTGGTCTCGGGGTAGTAGGCGGCGGCGCAGCCGCGGGCCGTCGGGTAGTGCACGACCCGGAATCCGGGCGCCCGGCGCTCGACGCCGTCCCTCCACTCGCTCACCAGGTCCACATAGGCGCCGTCGGCGACCTTCAGCTCGGCGGCGTCCTCGGGGTTGACCAGGACGACCCGGCGGCCGTCGGTGATGCCCCGGTAGCGGTCGTCCAGGCCGTAGATCGTGGTGTTGTACTGGTCGTGCGAGCGCAGGGTCTGCAGCAGCAGCCGGCCCTCGGGCAGCCGGGGGAACTCCACCGGCGCGGCGGTGAAGTTGGCCTTGCCGGTGGCGGTGGGGAAGCGGCGCTCGTCGCGCGGGGCGTGCGGCAGCGCGAAGCCGCCCGGGTCGGCGACGCGCGCGTTGAAGTCCTCGAAGCCGGGCACGACGCGGGCGATGCGGTCGCGGATCGTCGCGTAGTCCTTCTCGAACTCCTCCCACGGGGTGCGGCTGTCCTCCCCGAGGACCCGGCGGGCCAGCCGGCACACGATGGCCGGCTCGGACAGCAGATGCCTGCTCGCGGGTTCCAGACGGCCGCGTGAGGCATGGACCATGCCCATGGAGTCCTCGACGGTCACGAACTGCTCGCCGCCGGCCTGCAGATCACGTTCGGTGCGGCCCAGGGTGGGCAGGATCAGCGCCCGCGCGCCGGTGACCGCGTGCGAGCGGTTGAGCTTGGTCGACACGTGCACGGTCAGCCGTGCCCGGCGCATCGCGGCTTCCGTGACGTCCGTGTCGGGGGACGCCGACACGAAGTTGCCGCCCATCGCGAAGAACACCTTCGCCTTGTCGTCGCGCATGGCTCTGATGGCCCGTACGACGTCGTAGCCGTGCTCCCTGGGCGGCGCGAAGCCGAACTCCTTCTCCAGGGCGTCCAGGAACGCCGGGGCGGGCCGCTCGAAGATGCCCATCGTGCGGTCGCCCTGCACGTTCGAGTGGCCGCGCACCGGGCACACGCCCGCGCCGGGGCGGCCGATGTTGCCGCGCAGCAGCAGGAAGTTGACGACCTCGCGGATGGTGGGCACCGCGTGCTTGTGCTGGGTCAGGCCCATGGCCCAGCAGACGATCGTGCGCTTCGAGGCGAGGACCATGCGCAGTGCCTCGTCGATCCGCTCGCGGGGCAGACCGGTCGCGGTGAGCGTCTCCTCCCAGTCGGCGGCGCGGGCCGCCTCGGCGAACTCCTCGAAGCCGTGCGTGTGCTCGCGCACGAACTCCTCGTCGACCGCGCCCTCCGTCTCCAGGACCAGCTTGTTCAGGAGGCGGAACAGGGCCTGGTCGCCGCCGATGCGGATCTGGAGGAAGAGGTCGGTGAGGGCGGCGCCCTTGAGCATGCCCTGCGGGGTCTGCGGGTTCTTGAACCGCTCCATGCCCGCCTCGGGCAGCGGATTGACCGTGATGATCCTCGCGCCGCCCGCCTTCGCCTTCTCCAGGGCGGACAGCATGCGCGGGTGGTTCGTGCCCGGGTTCTGCCCGGCGACGATGATCAGGTCGGCCTTGTAGAGGTCCTCCAGCAGGACGCTGCCCTTGCCGATGCCGATCGTCTCGGACAGCGCCGAGCCCGAGGACTCGTGGCACATGTTGGAGCAGTCCGGCAGGTTGTTCGTGCCGAACTCGCGGGCGAAGAGCTGGTACAGGAACGCGGCCTCGTTGCTGGTGCGCCCGGAGGTGTAGAAGAGGGCCTCGTCGGGGGAGTCGAGGGCGTTCAGCTCCTCGGCGACGATGTCGAAGGCCCGCTCCCAGGACACCGGCTCGTACCGGTCGCCGCCTTCGGGGAGGTACACGGGGTGGGTGAGCCGGCCCTGCTGGCCCAGCCAGTAGCCGCTGCGGGTGGCCAGATCGGCCACGGTGTGCGCGGCGAAGAACTCCGGGGTGACCCGGCGCAGGGTGGCCTCCTCGGCGACCGCCTTCGCACCGTTCTCGCAGAACTCCGCCGTGTGCCGGTGCTCCGGCTCCGGCCAGGCGCAGCCGGGGCAGTCGAAGCCGTCCTTCTGATTGACCCGCAGCAGCGTCAGAGCGGTCCGCTTCACTCCCATCTGCCGCTGCGCCATCCGCAGGGTGTGCCCGATCGCGGGGAGCCCCGCCGCCGCGTGCTTCGGCTCCGCGACCTGCGGCGCGTCCTGCACCGGATCATTCTTGGGCGCCTTGCCGGCCATCGCTGCTCCCCATTCGCGTACGCGTGCTGTCGGGTGTGAGGTACGTCTCCGATCCTCGCACGTGTCACCGACGGCGATCGAGACGCGGGTCGCGACGACGATCCGCCGCGACCCGGGGCGGGGGAGGGCCCCGGGCGCGGGGGGACGGGCGGCGGGCGGGGCCGGAGTGTCAGTGGCACGTGGCAGGATCGGGTGCGTGGCAGAGACAGCATCGAAGAAGACCGACACGACCCCCGGCGGCAGCCGTCCCCGGCTCATGCTCATGGACGGGCATTCGCTGGCCTACCGCGCGTTCTTCGCGCTCCCCGCGGAGAACTTCACGACCGCGACGGGCCAGCCGACGAACGCGATCTACGGCTTCGCGTCGATGCTGGCGAACACGCTGCGCGACGAGGCGCCCACCCACTTCGCGGTGGCGTTCGACGTCTCCCGCAAGACCTGGCGCTCCGAGGAGTTCACGGAGTACAAGGCGAACCGCTCGAAGACCCCCGACGAGTTCAAGGGCCAGGTCGAGCTGATCGGCGAGCTGCTCGACGCCATGCACGCCGTCCGCTTCGCCGTCGACGGCTACGAGGCCGACGACATCATCGCCACGCTCGCCACCCAGGCCGAGGCGGAGGGCTTCGAGGTCCTCGTCGTCACCGGTGACCGAGACTCCTTCCAGCTGGTCTCCGAGCACACCACCGTGCTCTACCCGACCAAGGGCGTCTCGGAGCTGACCCGGTTCACCCCGGAGAAGGTGTTCGAGAAGTACGGCCTGACCCCCGCCCAGTACCCCGACTTCGCGGCCCTGCGCGGCGACCCGTCCGACAACCTCCCCGGCATCCCCGGCGTCGGCGAGAAGACCGCCGCGAAGTGGATCAACCAGTTCGGTTCGTTCGCGGAGCTGGTCGAGCGCGTCGAGGAGGTCAAGGGCAAGGCCGGCCAGAACCTCCGCGACCACCTGGAGGCCGTCAAGCTCAACCGCCGCCTCACCGAGATGGTGCGCACGGTCGAACTCCCCCGGACGGTCACCGACCTGGAGCGCGCCCCGTACGACCGCAAGGCCGTCGCGATGGTCCTGGACACCCTGGAGATCCGCAACCCCTCGCTGCGTGAGCGGCTGTTCGCCGTCGACCCGGGGGCGGAGGAGACCGACGCCGGGCAGCCGCCCGCCGCCGGTGTCGCGGTGGACGGCACGGTCCTCGGCTCCGGCGAGCTGACCGGCTGGCTCACCGAGCACGGCACACAGCCCCTCGGCGTCGCCACCGTCGACACCTGGGCGCTCGGTACCGGCTCCGTCACCGAGATCGCGCTCGCCGCCGCCGGGGGAGCGGCCGCCTGGTTCGACCCGACCCGGCTCGACGAGGCGGACGAGATCGCGTGGGCGGCCTGGCTCGCCGACCCCGCGAGGCCCAAGGTGTTCCACAACGCCAAGGGCGCGATGCGGGTCTTCGCCGAGCACGGCTGGACCATCGAGGGCGTCACCATGGACACCGCCCTCGCCGCCTACCTGGTCAAGCCGGGCCGCCGCTCCTTCGACCTGGACGCGCTGTCCCTGGAGTACCTCGGCCGTGAGCTGGCCCCGGCGGCCACCGCCGACGGGCAGCTGGCCTTCGGCGCGGACGACGGCGCCGAGGCCGAGGCCCTGATGGTGCAGGCCCGCGCCATCCTCGACCTGGGCGAGGCCTTCGGGCAGCGCCTGGAGGAGGTCGGCGCCGTCGAGCTGCTGCGCGACGTGGAGCTTCCCACGTCCGCGCTGCTGGCCCGGATGGAGCGCCACGGCATCGCCGCGGACCGCGCCCACCTCGAAGCCATGGAGCAGATGTTCGCGGGTGCCGTGCAGCAGGCGGTGAAGGAGGCGCACGCGGCGGCCGGGCACGAGTTCAACCTCGGCTCGCCCAAGCAGCTCCAGGAGGTCCTCTTCGGCGAACTGGCCCTGCCCAAGACCAAGCGCACGAAGACGGGGTACACCACCGATGCGGACGCCCTGGCCTGGCTCGCCACCCAGACGGACAACGAACTGCCGGTCATCATGCTCCGCCACCGAGAGCAGGCGAAGCTACGCGTCACCGTCGAGGGCCTGATCAAGACCATCGCGACGGACGGCCGCATCCACACCACCTTCAACCAGACCGTCGCCGCCACCGGCCGCCTCTCCTCGGTCGACCCGAACCTGCAGAACATCCCGGTCCGCACCGACGAGGGCCGGGCGATCCGCCGTGGCTTCGTCGTCGGCGAGGGCTTCGAGTCGCTGATGACGGCCGACTACAGCCAGATCGAGCTGCGGGTGATGGCCCACCTCTCCGAGGACGAGGGCCTCATCGAGGCGTTCACCTCAGGCGAGGACCTCCACACCACGGCCGCGGCCCAGGTGTTCGGGGTCGAGCCCGGTGCCGTCGACGCCGAGATGCGCCGCAAGATCAAGGCGATGTCGTACGGCCTGGCGTACGGCCTGTCGGCGTTCGGCCTCTCCCAGCAGCTGAACATCGACGCGGGGGAGGCCCGCGCCCTGATGGACGCCTACTTCGAGCGGTTCGGCGGGGTCCGGGACTATCTGCGCCGGGCGGTCGACGAGGCGCGCGCGACGGGCTACACGGCGACGCTCTTCGGCCGCCGCCGCTACCTGCCCGACCTCAACAGCGACAACCGCCAGCGCCGGGAGGCGGCCGAGCGGATGGCGCTGAACGCGCCCATCCAGGGCACCGCCGCGGACATCGTCAAGATCGCCATGCTGAATGTGGGCCGCGCCCTGGAGGACGCCGGTCTCACCTCCCGCATGCTCCTCCAGGTCCACGACGAAATCGTCCTCGAGATCGCCCCCGGCGAGCGCACCCGCGCCGAGGAACTCGTCCGCCACGAGATGTCCAACGCGGTCCACCTCCGCGCTCCCCTGGACGTCTCGGTGGGCCACGGCCCGGACTGGGAGTCGGCGGCCCACTGAGGGAGGGGCCCGGCCGCCACACCCCGGGCCTCTCCACCAGGGGCGACCACCCCGACCGCCTCCCCCGCCGAGGGAACACCCCCCTGTCGCCCGCCCACTCCGCCGCGACGGCGCTGCCGGCGGCGGCGTGGTTCGCCGGTGCCCGGCCGGACCGTATCCGCACCCGCGATCCTGGCCCGCGGCCCGTTCACGGTGTCACCCGCCTGGCCCCCGCCAAGGCGCCCGCCGCCGAGCCGCGGCGTCAGGATGCCCGCATGGGCATACGCACGCTCCGCCGCCGTACCGCGACAGCTGCCGGCCGCCTGCCACAGGTGCTCACCCGCCTTTCCCGGGCGCAGCCCCACCTCCGGTGGGCGCCCCGCCGCCGCTGGGCGCACACACTGCTCCCCTGGCGGCTCACCCATCCCCTGCCGGCGCTGCTCGGCCATGTCCCGTCGTACGCCCCGGGCGCGGTCAGACCCCGCATCCCGCGGGGCGCCCGCGCGCGCCGTCCGGTGCTCAGCGGCGGACCGAGCTGTCCGCCTCCGCGTCGGCTGCGATCACCGCGGCGGGAGCCGGGCGCCAGATCCTGACGCCCACGCCGTACAGCACCACGCCCAGCATCAGCCCGGCCCCGACCCCGAAGCACACCGTCGGGATCACCTCGTACGGCTTGGCGACCGAACCCCAGTAGGCCCACCAACGAGCCACCCGCTGCACCGCCGCGACCAGGGCGCACCCCCCGATCACGGCAGCGGCCACCCACCGGTCGGCCGCGGAGAGCACCGGCACACCCATGGGCTCGACCGCCGGCTGCCGGCGCAGCGCCAGCGCGAGGAACACGGCGATCACGACCGCGGCGACCGCCGAACCGCCGTACTGGAGGTACCAGTACAGCGGCGAGCCCGCGATCTCGTCGCCCAGCACCGGGAAGAGCCGCATCCCCCACCGGTCGAGATGAGTGAACGCGTCCCAGACGACATGGGTGAGCGCACCGAGCACCGCGGAGACGTACCACCACAGCACCAGTGACGGACCCATGCGGCGTACGCCCGCCCCGCACCGCACCAGGGAGGCCACCCGTGCCCGCCGCCCCCTCGGCAGCAGTGCGACGAGCGGCTCACGGAGCACCAGCCACACCCCCACCAGCGCCCAGGTGAACAGCACGTCGACGGTGAAGACCCCGGCGAAGGAGTGCGTGACGTCTCCGAACTCCATCGCCTCGGGCAGCACGCTCGCCGCGTAGTAGGTCAGATCGGGCGCGAACGAACCGGCGACGAGCACCGAGGGCACGAGTCGTCCGCGCCCGCTCCCGTCCCCGCGCAACGCGGGCAGCACGGCTGCCGCATGGCTCAGTGTGAAAGGCAATTCATCCCCCCGTAGCGGGTTTTACGGCGTTGTTCATGGTGCGTCCGCGTGGCGGACCTCCGCCCCTGATTCCGTGACCACCGGCCGTCGGTATGCGCGACGCGTACCGGGCCCGGCGCGCGCCCGCGTGACAGCGAACCGACGGGGGCGACCGGCGAAATCCGGTCGCGAACGGGTGCCCGGGCGGCGGAAGTTGTCGTAGGGTCGCCTGGGCCGCCGTGCCGGTGCTCGCGGGGGCCTCGGAATGACCGGACGAGGAAATGCCGGAACAGGGCAACCAAATCCGCAAGTCCGGAGTCGGTGTAGCAGAGCGGTGCGACTGATCCGGAAGAGAATTCCGGATAAGCCGTCCGAGACAGTATCAAAAGGGAAGAACGCCAAGGCGATCGACCACCGGGGAGGGTTCACTCAATGGCGGCGCAGTTCGGAATGAGGCTCCGCAAGGGGGCGGCCACCACCGCCCTGGCCGCGGCCACGGTAGCGGCACTGGCCGCCTCGCAGGCTCCGGGAGTGACCACCGACAGCGCCGGCAGACAGACCTCCGGGTCGCCCTCACCCGAGGCGACGACCTACTCCGAGGACACCGCGTCGGGCGACTCGCGCTACTACACGGACCTCCCGCCCCTCGACAGCCCCGACCCGTCGCCGGGTACGGGCGACGGCACGGGCACGGCCGGCGGCGAGCGCGGCATCCCCGCGACCGTCCTCGACGCCTACAAGAAGGCCGAGGCGTCCCTGCGCGACGCCAAGCCCGGCTGCAACCTCCCCTGGCAACTGCTCGCCGCCATCGGCAAGGTCGAGTCGGGCCAGGCCCGCGGCGGTCGCGTCGACGCGAGCGGCACGACGATCGGCAAGATCCTCGGCCCCCAGCTCAACGGCAACGGCTTCGCGAACATCAGCGACACCGACAACGGCGCGTACGACGGCGACGCCACGCACGACCGGGCGGTCGGCCCCATGCAGTTCATCCCCTCCACCTGGGAGTGGGCGGGCCGCGACGGCAACAGCGACGGCGCCAAGGACCCCAACAACATCTACGACGCCGCCCTCGCCGCCGGCCACTACCTGTGCCGGTTCAACTGGGACCTGGCCAACGACGCGAACCTGCGCAGCGCGATCCTCAGCTACAACAACTCGACGGCCTACTACAACACCGTCATGTCGTGGCTGGAGTACTACCGCAAGGGCACCCACGAGATCCCGGACGGCACCGGTTCGCTGCCCCGCACCCCGAGCGACAACGGCAACGGGAACAGCGGCAACGGCAACGGCAACAGCGGGAACGGCGGGAACAAGGGCGGCTCGGGCAACTCGAAGCCCAGTCCCGGCCCGACCCCGCCGAAGGACACGCCCGGCGGAGGCAAGCCCGGCGGCGGCTCCACACCCACGCCGCCGACCCCGCCCACCCCGCCGACCAAGCCGCCCACCGCCACCGACACGGTGCACCACCTGGAGGCCGCGGGCCCGGCGAAGCTCACCGCGACCGCCGGCGACACCTTCACCGACCGGTTCGCCGCCCGCACGGAGACCAAGGCGGGCAAGGCCGTGGCGAAGGTGCGCGTCCGCTTCACCGTCGTCGGCGACACGGACACCACCTTCGCCGGTGGCGAGAAGGTCGCCACCATCGTCACCGACAGCGCCGGCAAGGCCACCGCCCCCGCGCTCGTGGCGGGCGAGAAGACCGGCGCCGTCACCGTCCGCGCCACCGTCGTGGGCCGCACCGTGGCCGCCCTCGACTACACGGCGACCGTCACCGCCCGCCGGGCCGACGCCCTCGCGCGCACCACGACCACCGAGCTGACCTGCGTCCCCAACGGCGAGTTCGCCGAACAGGTCGCCCTCAAGGCCACCTACAAGGGAGCGGCCGCCGACAAGGTCGCGGTCAGGGCGACCCTCATCAAGTCCTCCCTCGACGTCTCCGAGAACGACAAGGGCCCCTACTTCAAGAACCCCGCCGACGGCAAGCCCGTCCGTACCCTGACCGCCCTGCGGACCGACGAGAACGGCCTGCTCACGCTGCCGAAGCTCTACTCGGACGACGCCACCGGCACCTTCCTGCTCCGCATCGAGACCGAGGGCGGCGCGACCCTCACCGTCGAACTGAAGGTGGAGGCCGCGCCCACGGAGGCGACCCCCACGGAGTCGGCCCCCGCGGCGACCGCCTCGCCGAGCCCCAGCGCCTCGCGGTAGCCGGCCGCGCGTACGGCCGACGGCGCCCTTCCTCCGGGAGGGGCGCCGTCGTCGTGTGCGCGACGTGTTCTCATCTCGCCCGGCCGTTGCTACGGTGCGGAACCTGACGCACTATCAGTTCCCGCTGTCGGCGGGCCGACCCGTCGGGAGGTCCGGATGCGCGCCCTGATCGCCGTCGCGAGCGGTCTCGCCCTGGCGTTCGCACTGGTCCTCGCGCTCACGGCGCTGGGCACACCGACGGGGGAGACGTCCCCCAAACCCCTGCTGACGACGGTGCCCCCGCATCCGTAGCCGGACGGCCGACGGCGGCCGCACATCCACAACCGCCCGGGAGGGAGGCCGAGATGCACCGCAGAGCCGGTCTGATCCTGCTCGCGCTCGCCGTGTTCTTCGCCGCGCTGTCCCCGCTGACGCGCTGGTACGCCTTCCCGCGCCTGGCCAAGATCCCCGCCGACCACTACCAGGACATGGTCCTCGTCGCGAAGGACGCCACCCTCCTCGACTACGGCACGATGACCGAACGCAAGGTCCCCCAGGTCACCATCGTCCAGACCCTCAGGGGCAACGTGGAGGCCTCCGAGAGGATCGAGAGGACCGAGGGCCGCGACGTGGTCGTCTGGGACGGCCTCTCGTACGTCCAGGGCCCCGACGGCGAGATGGTCTCCAAGATCCCCGAGCGCTACATCTTCGACGCCCACACCCAGGAGCCCGTCCACGCCACCGGCGAGATGGTCGACGGCGACCCCGTCCGCCGCGAGGGCCTGGAGTTCAAGTGGCCGTTCCTCACCGAACCGCGGGACTACGAGTACTTCGACGCCCAGGCGCGCATCACCGCCCCCATCCACTACAAGGGGACCCGGGACTTCCGCGGCGTGGAGGTCTACTACTTCGAGCAGACGATCCCCTGGACCGAGGTCCCCTTCCCCCGGATCATGCCCGTCGAGGGCATCACCCGTGAGACGGTCGCCGAGACCGGCACGACCCGCTGGTACACCACGGTCCGCAAGTTCTGGGTGGAGCCGGTCACCGGCGCCCCCGTGTACGGCGAGGAGATCCACAAGGAGGAGCTCCGCGGCGGCACCCTCCTCGGCGACCGCGAGAAGGTGACCGCGTTCGCCGGCCACGTGAAGATGCGCGAGGACTACATCGACCACACCGTCGACCTCGTCAGGTCCCAGCGCGTCCTCGTCCTCCTCATGACCTCCTACCTGCCCTGGGGCTTCCTGGGCCTGGGCGTCCTGCTCCTGGCCCTCGCCCTCCACGTCGAGGCCCGCGGCCGCGGGCCGGGCGGACCCGGGGCCGAGGAACCCGCCGCCTCCGAACCGGTCACCGCCTGAGGCGCGCGTTCGTGAACCGGGTCGGCTCGGCCGTCGCCGGGTCCTCCGGCCACGGATGCCGGGGATACCGGCCGCGCAACTCCGCCCGTACGGCCCGGTACCCGTCCTTCCAGAACGAGGCGAGGTCGGCGGTGACGGCGGCTGGCCGCCCGGCGGGGGACAGCAGATGCACGAGCACCGGCACCCCGGCGAGCACGGGCGACTCCTGGAGACCGAACATCTCCTGCAGCTTCACCGCCAGCACCGGCTGCTCGGGCCGCGTGTAGTCGACGCGTATGCGCGACCCGCTCGGCACCTCGATCCGCTCGGGCGCGAGCTCGTCCAGCCGTACGGCGTCCCCGGTGGCCCACGGCAGCAGCCGGCCCAGCGCCTCCCCGGCGTCGATCCGCCCGAGATCCGCCCGCCGCCGGGCACGGCTCACCTCGGGCTCCAGCCATTCGTCGACGCGCGCGTGGAGGGCGCCGTCGGAGACATCGGGCCAGGGCTCACCGAGATGCGCGTGCAGGAAGGCCAGCCGCTGCCGCAGCGACCCGGCACCCGGTGACCACCGCAGCAGCCCCAGCCCCTCACTCCGCAGCCCCTCCAGCAACGCCGCGCGCACGAGCTCGGGCCCGGGGTCCCGGAGCGGCCGCACCGCCAGCTCCACGGCCCCCAGCCGCTCCACCCGCCGTGCCACGACGTCCCCGTCGCTCCAGCGCACCTCCTCGCCCTCCCCGTACAGGGCGGCGGCGGCCGATCGCGCCACGTCCTCGTCGACGACGGCCCCGAGCCGCACGCGCGCGTGCCCGGCACCCACCGGCCGATCCGCCACGGCCACGGCGAGCCACGGGGCGCTCCGCAACCCCGACCCCTCCCCGAGCTGCGCCCGAGTCCCGTTGACCATCAGATGGGACCCCTGCGTCGCCCGCGCGACCCGCTCCGGAAAGGCCAGCGCCACCACGGTCCCCGCAAGACGCTCGTCCGAGCCGGTGGTCTCCGGGTGGCGGTCCTCAGGGGTCTGCGGGTCCACGGGACGGGACGCATCCCGCGGGCGCGGCGGGGCCGCCGCGGTCCGCAGGCGCCGTACCTCCGCACGCCAGCGGCCGGCGTAGGCGTCACCGCCGCGCCGGACCGTCCGCAGGACCGCCAGGAGATCGTCGCCGTACTCCCGGGGCGGCTCCTCGCTCAGCAAGGCCACGACCTCCGCGGCCCGCTCCGCCCCCACCAGGGGTGCCGCGTCCAGGAGCGCCCGCCCCAGCCGGGGGTGCAGGCCCAGCCGCGCCATGCGCGCACCACGGGACGTGGCCCGCCCGGCGGCGTCCACCGCGCCGATCGCCGACAGCACCCCGCGCGCCGCCGCCATCGCCCCGCCCGGCGGCGGGTCCAGCAGCGCGAGACCGGAGGCATCCGGATCGCCCCAGCAGGCCGCCTGGAGGGCGAACGCGGTGAGGTCGGCCACCTTGATCTCCGGTGCCGGGAACCGGGGCAGACGGCCGTCCTCGGCCTCCGCCCAGCACCGGTACACCGCGCCCGGGGCCTCGCGCCCGGCCCGCCCCGCCCGCTGCCGCCCGGCCGCCTGCGACGCCCGTACGGTCGTCAGGGCGCCGAGCCCGCGCGCATGGTCGACCCGCGGCTCCCGGGCCAGCCCGGAGTCGACGACCACCCGGACCCCGGGAACGGTCAGCGACGACTCCGCGACCGCCGTCGCCAGCACCACCCGGCGCCGCTCCCCGCCGGCCAGCACCGCGTCCTGCGCGGCCGCCGGCGCCCGACCGTGCACCTGGAGCACGTCGACGTGCCCGAGGTCGCCCAGCTGCCCGGCCACGCGCGCGATCTCGCCCACGCCCGGGAGGAAGCACAGCACGTCCCCCGGCCGCTCGGCGAGCGCCCGCCGCACCACCGAGGCCACATGCGCCAGCAGCGCCGGATCGACCCGCGTCCCGTGCGGCGGCCGCACGGGACGGGCCGGCGGCGCCCACACCACCTCGACGGGGTACGACACCCCCTCCGCCACCACGATCGGGGCGCCGCCCAGCAGCCGCGCCCAGCCCTCCGCGTCCGTGGTCGCCGACGCCGCCACCAGTCGCAGCCCGGGCCGCAGCGCCTCCCGCACGTCCAGCAGGAACGCCGCCGCCGTGTCCGCGTCCAGATGCCGCTCGTGGCACTCGTCGAGCACCACCACGTCGACCCCGGCGAGTTCCTGGTCGCGCTGCAAGCGCTGCACCAGCACACCGGTCGTGACGACCTCCACGCGCGTGTGCCGTCCGACGACCCGCTCGCCGCGCACCGTGCAGCCGACGCTCTCCCCGACCTTCTCGCCCAGCAGCCACGCCATCCGGCGCGCCGCCGCCCGCGCGGCGATCCGCCGGGGCTCGGCGACGACCACCCGCCGCGCCGGCCCGCCGTCCAGCAGCCCGGCCAGCGCGAGCGGCACCAGCGTCGTCTTGCCGGTGCCGGGCGGCGCTACGAGCACGGCGGTGCCGTGCCCCTCCAGGGCGTCCTTCAGACCGGGCAGGGCGCCGCGCACGGGCAGCGCGTCCAGAGCGTCGTAGCGGATCACGCCGTGTGCCTCAGTCCCGCGCGCACACGAAGATCGCGGTGCCCGGGATCAGGTTCCCGCGCAGCGGCGACCAGCCGCCCCACTCCGAGCTGTTCCAGGCGGGCCACTCCGGCTCCACCAGGTCGACCAGACGGAGGTCCGCCGCGACGATGTCCCGGACGCGGTCGCCGAGCGTCCTGTGGTGCTCCACGTACACGGCCCGCCCCTCCTCGTCCTGCTCGACGTACGGCGTGCGGTCGAAGTACGAGGCGGAGACGGACAGGCCCTCGGGGCCGGGCTCGTCCGGGAACGCCCAGCGGATCGGATGGGTCACCGAGAAGACGAAACGGCCCCCGGGCCGCAGGACGCGGCGGACCTCCCGCAGCACCCGCACGGGGTCCGCGACGAAGGGCAGCGCCCCGTACGCCGAGCACGCCAGGTCGAAGGAGGCGTCCGCGAAGGGGAGGTCGCCCGCGTCGGCGCACACCAGGGGGAACGATCCGCCGATCCGCAGGGCGTGCTGGAGCTGGCGGTGCGAGAGGTCCAGGGCGACGGGCCGGGCCCCCTGCGCGGCGAGCCAGCGGGAGCACTGCGCGGCCCCGGCGCCGATCTCCAGGACGTCCTTGCCCTTCAGCTCCTCCGGCGGCCCGAGCAGCTCCGCCTCTATCTCGTCGAGTCCCTCCGGGCCCCAGACGAAACGGTCGTCGCCGAGGAACGTGCCGTGCTCGGTCTGGTAGTCGTCCGCGTTCCGGTCCCACCAGCCCCGGTTGGCCCTGGAGCTCTCCGCGGCCCCGGCCGCGCGCCGGGTGGCCTCGGGCTCGTCGGCCTCGGGAGAGCCGGATGCCGCGGGGGCGGTGGAGGTTTCGTGGACATCGCGCTCTTGGATGATCGGCTCCCTCGTCGTACTCTTCCGTCACCCGAGTGGCGCGATGGCCTCAGAATCGCGTCACGGACGGTGTGTCCCAGGCCTGCGTGGCCTCCTGGGACAGGATTTGTGCCGGGTATGCGGCGTTCCGCCCCGGGTGGTGCGCCTTCGCGCATTGACCCTGCCCGGCTGCCCCCGTATGCTACAAGTTGCGCTGCGGGCCTGCGCACCTCAGACGTAGCAGGCTGCGCTCGCATCTGTTGTATGTCCCCTCGGTTGTCGAGGCGCCACCAGTGGTTTTGTGTGGCGCTTCCTTGGCTGTCCGGCTTCTTCAGAGCGATACGGGCTCCCGGCGTAGCAGTACCTACGACTTCAATGTCCGTACCGGAGCCCTTTCCCACATGACGAGCAGCACCGAGACCACCGCCACCACCCCGCAGGTAGCGGTCAACGACATCGGTAACGAGGAAGCATTCCTCGCCGCGATCGACGAGACGATCAAGTACTTCAACGACGGCGACATCGTCGACGGCGTCATCGTGAAGGTCGACCGGGACGAGGTCCTGCTCGACATCGGTTACAAGACCGAAGGTGTCATCCCGAGCCGAGAGCTCTCGATCAAGCACGACGTCGACCCCAACGAGGTCGTCGCCGTCGGTGACGAGATCGAGGCCCTGGTCCTCCAGAAGGAGGACAAGGAAGGCCGCCTGATCCTCTCGAAGAAGCGCGCCCAGTACGAGCGTGCCTGGGGCACCATCGAGAAGATCAAGGAAGAGGACGGCATCGTCACCGGTACCGTCATCGAGGTCGTCAAGGGTGGCCTCATCCTCGACATCGGCCTCCGCGGCTTCCTCCCGGCCTCCCTGGTCGAGATGCGCCGTGTCCGCGACCTCCAGCCCTACGTGGGCAAGGAGCTCGAGGCGAAGATCATCGAGCTGGACAAGAACCGCAACAACGTGGTCCTGTCCCGCCGTGCCTGGCTGGAGCAGACCCAGTCCGAGGTCCGCCAGACGTTCCTCACGACCCTGCAGAAGGGTCAGGTCCGCTCCGGTGTGGTCTCCTCGATCGTCAACTTCGGTGCCTTCGTGGACCTGGGTGGCGTCGACGGTCTGGTCCACGTCTCCGAGCTGTCCTGGAAGCACATCGACCACCCCTCCGAGGTCGTCGAGGTCGGCCAGGAGGTCACGGTCGAGGTCCTCGACGTCGACATGGACCGCGAGCGCGTCTCCCTGTCGCTGAAGGCGACCCAGGAAGACCCGTGGCAGCAGTTCGCCCGCACCCACCAGATCGGCCAGGTCGTGCCCGGCAAGGTCACGAAGCTGGTTCCGTTCGGTGCGTTCGTCCGCGTGGACGAGGGCATCGAGGGTCTGGTCCACATCTCCGAGCTGGCCGAGCGCCACGTGGAGATCCCGGAGCAGGTCGTCCAGGTCAACGACGAGATCTTCGTCAAGGTCATCGACATCGACCTCGAGCGCCGCCGCATCAGCCTCTCGCTGAAGCAGGCCAACGAGTCCTTCGGTGCCGACCCGGCCTCGGTCGAGTTCGACCCGACCCTGTACGGCATGGCCGCGTCCTACGACGACCAGGGCAACTACATCTACCCCGAGGGCTTCGACCCCGAGACCAACGACTGGCTCGAGGGCTACGAGAAGCAGCGCGAGGAGTGGGAGCGCCAGTACGCCGAGGCGCAGACCCGCTTCGAGCAGCACCAGCAGCAGGTCATCAAGAGCCGCGAGGCCGACGCCGCCGCTGCCGCCGAGGGTGGCGACGCCGCCGGTGCGGCTCCGGCCGCGGGTGGCGGTTCGTACTCCTCCGAGGGTGCGGACACCTCCGGTGCGCTGGCTTCGGACGAGGCGCTTGCCGCCCTGCGCGAGAAGCTGGCCGGCGGCCAGAGCTGACCGCTCACCGCTGAGGCACAGCCGATAACACGTCGGGCCCGCACCCCCTCCGGGGTGCGGGCCCGACGTGTTACGCGAGAACCGCACTCGACCCGCACTCGTCGAACGGGCTCCGGGAATGCCCGGCCCTCGTACCGCGTTGGGACGTACGAACACGAGGAGGAGCGGTCACAGTGCTTGATCCGCAGGGTTTGTACGCATGGGAGCCGAAGGGCCTGGCCGTCGTCGACATGGCGCTGGCACAGGAGTCGGCGGGACTTGTCATGCTCTACCACTTCGACGGATACATCGACGCGGGCGAGACCGGCGACCAGATCGTCGACCGGCTCCTCGGCTCGCTGCCCCACCAGGTCGTCGCCCGCTTCGACCACGACCGGCTCGTGGACTACCGGGCGCGGCGCCCGCTGCTGACGTTCAAGCGCGACCGCTGGACCGACTACGAGGAGCCGAGCCTGGACGTACGGCTCGTCCAGGACGCCACCGGGGCGCCCTTCCTGCTGCTGTCGGGCCCCGAGCCGGACGTGGAGTGGGAGCGCTTCGCGGCGGCCGTCCAGCAGATCGTGGAGCGGCTCGGCGTCCGCCTCTCGGTGAACTTCCACGGCATCCCCATGGGCGTGCCCCACACCCGCCCCGTCGGTCTCACCCCGCACGGCAACCGTGCCGAGCTGGTCCCCGGACACCGCAGCCCCTTCGAGGAGGCCCAGGTCCCCGGCAGCGCCGAGGCCCTCGTGGAGTACCGCCTCATGGAGGCCGGACACGACGTCCTGGGCGTCGCCGCGCACGTCCCGCACTACATCGCCCGCTCCCCGTACCCGGACGCCGCCCTGACCGTCCTGGAGGCCATCACCGCGGCCACCGGCCTGGTCCTGCCGAGTGTGGCGCACGCCCTGCGCACGGAGGCCCACCGCACGCAGACCGAGATCGACCGGCAGATCCGCGAGGGTGACGAGGAACTGGTCGCCCTGGTCCAGGGTCTTGAGCACCAGTACGACGCCGCCGCGGGTGCCGAGACCCGGGGCAACATGCTCGCCGAGCCCGTCGAGATCCCATCCGCCGACGAGATCGGCCTGGAGTTCGAGAAGTTCCTGGCGGAGCGGGAGGGCGAGGGCTGAGCCCTCCCGCGAGGGCGGACCACCTCTCTCCTCCGCAGCCGTGGGAGGCCCGTGAGGACCGGGCCTCCCACGGCTCTGTGCGGGACTTTCGTACACCCCCCACGCGGGACAACCCTTAAGCTGCCGGGCATGCTGAAAGTGGGTCTCACCGGCGGTATCGGCGCCGGCAAGAGCGAGGTGTCCCGGCTGCTCGTGGAGCACGGGGCCGTGCTGATCGACGCGGACCGGATCGCGCGCGAGGTCGTCGCACCCGGCACACCCGGGCTCGCGGCGGTCGTGGAGGCCTTCGGGGACGACGTGCTCGCGGCGGACGGCAGCCTGGACCGCCCGAAGCTGGGCTCCCTGGTGTTCGCGGACCCGGAGAAGCTCGCCACGCTGAACGCGATCGTGCACCCCCTGGTCGGCGCGCGCTCCCAGGAGCTGGAGCAGGCCGCCGCGCCGGACGCGGTCGTGGTCCACGACGTCCCGCTCCTCGCGGAGAACGGCCTCGCCCCGCTGTACGACATGGTGATCGTCGTGGACGTGGCCCCGGGGACACAGCTCGACCGCCTCGTCCGCCTGCGCGGCATGGCGGAGGAGGACGCCCGCGCGCGGATGGCCGCCCAGGCCACGCGGGAGAAGCGCCTGGAGATCGCCGACATCGTCATCGACAACGACGTCCCCCTGGAAGACCTGCGGCGCCGCGTCCGGGACGTCTGGTCCGACCTGCGGCGCAGAGCGCACCAGCCCCGGGAGCGGTCGGAACACGCCCAGGAATAGCGGCCCTCCGGGGGGCGTTGAACCGTCGCAGCAAGGGAAGGACTCAGCCGTGCCCGAGACCAGCGGTTCCACCGGACGTACCCCGGAGACGCACGTCATCGACTTCCGCGCGGCCGAGCAGCTCCTCACCGCGAACGACCCGCAGGGCGCGGTCAAGCTGCTCGACCGAGTCATCGCCGAACACCCCGAGAACACGGCGGCCCGTCTGCTGCGCGCCCGTGCCTTCTTCGCCGCCGCCCAACTGCGGCCGGCCGAACTGGAGTTCACGATCGTGCTGGAGCGGGAACCGGACAACGCCTACGCGCACTACGCGCTCGCCCGCACCTACCAGCGGCAGGCCCGCCCCGACCAGGCCAAACGCCACTTCCGGCTGGCCGCGGCGCTCGACCCGAACCCGCGGTACCTGGAAGCGGCGCGGTTCGACTCCTGACGGCCACCGACACACCACATCGTCAGGTCCCGCTCGACGCTACGGGTGGTGCGGGTCCGGCGGCTGGTACGGCGGGACGTCACGCCCCGGCTGGTAGTGCGCGCCCTGGTGCATATGGCGCACGATCACCGCCATGTCGACGGCCGCGATCACGAGGACCGCGCCGCAGACGGCCGCCCAGCCGGGGCGACCGAGGAGGGCGAACGCCACGGTGCCCGTGGCCGCCCAGATCACACCCCACGCGCTCAGCCAGAGCCGCATCCGCAGCGGACTGCGCGCCGTCATCGGTTCACTGCCCGTACGCATCGGAACCACCGCTTCCCACCGGGCGGGATCACCGCTCCCGCTCGCTCCCGCCGTCCCCTTCGCCCTTCTCGTCCTCCGGGGCGCCGCTCGCCCCGCCCGCGTTCATCGTCCTACTCGGAAACGTACTCCTCGCCCCAAGCGTTCTCCAGGAGACGGTGTGGAGTGACGGGGGAGGCCGAAGGTGCTGTGGGACGCGTTGCGGGCGGACGAGCGGCTCGCCGAATGGCTCAGGGGGCTGGAGGGCGACGAGGGGACGGCGAACGCGCCCGAGGTGTGGCTGCCGGACGCCGATGAGCTTCCCGAGGTCCTGCTGGACCTGGCCGTGCCGTACGAGGACGTGGGCGACCTGGTCGCGCTGCGCCGGACGCTGGTGGAGGACGAGGAGGCGACCGGGCTCCTCGGGCGGTGCGTACGGGGTCTGGTGCGGGACATGGGGAAGATCGGCAGAGGGCTGAGGCTTCGGCCGTTCCCCCCGGAGTCCGGTCCGCTGGGCCGCTACTTCCACGTGTACGTCCTCGTCGCCGCCCTGCCGTACGTGCGCGCGTACCACCGCGAGCGCGGCATCCCCGAGGACATCTCCCGGCGCACCCTCGCGGACCTGGGACGGGGCCTCGTGCTGCACCGACGGAGGTACGGGGTGGGCGGGCTCGTGGCGCCGAGCTGGTTCTCGCTGCACTTCCACGGGGAGCTGTTCCAGCTGGGGCGGCTGCAGTTCCAGCGGGCGCGGCTGGGCGGCCGGGAGGGTGTCGCGCTCGCGGCGGCGGGCCTGGAGCTGGAGCCCGGGGAACACTGCCTCGATCTGCACATACCCGACTACGCCGGTCCCCTGACGCCGGGGGCGTGCGACCGGTCGCTCGCGCTCGCCGCGGAGTTCTTCCCGAGGTACTTCCCGGCGGAGCGCTACACGGCGGCCTGCTGCCACTCGTGGCTGCTCGACCCGCAGCTGAAGCGGTATCTGCCGGCGGACTCCAACATCGTCCGCTTCCAGGAGCGCTTCCGCGTCACCTGCGGGAACAGCGAACCGGACGACGACCTGCCGGTCCGTTTCGTGTTCGGCGACCCGGACCTGCCGGTGGAGACACTGCCGCGCCGGACGCGGCTCGAACGGGCGGTCGGTGACCATCTGCGGGCCGGGGGCCACTGGTACAGCGGACACGGCTGGTTCAGCTTCACCCCATCGAGTGATGGATGAACGGAACGGTCCGCGTCTGCCCGGCCGTTGGACGGATATGAGCATGCGGATGCGTGAGGGATTCCAGGGGACCGGCCCGGGTGCGATCACTCCGGACGGCTGCGCGGTCGAGGTGTACGCACGGCTGCCGGTGGGGGACGAGCCGGAGGTGATCGCCGCCGCCGCGCCCGAGGGTGCCGGCATTCTCGAACTGGGCAGCGGCGTGGGACGTATGACGCACCCGCTGATCGAACGGGGCTTCACGGTCACGGCCGTGGACGAGTCGGCGGAGATGCTGGAGCGGGTGCGCGGGGCGCGCACGATATGCAGCCCGATCGAAGAGCTCGACCTGGGCGAGAAGTTCGACGTGGTGCTGCTCGCGTCGTTCCTCGTCCACACCGGGGACCCCGAGGTGCGGCGCGGGATGCTCGCCACATGTCTGCGGCACGTCGCGGACGACGGCATCGTGCTGATCCAACGCGAGGGGGAGGACTACCACACGGATGTGCCCAGGGAGCGGATCGACCCCCGTGGCTTCAGGGTGCGCATCGTGTCGAGCGAGCCGGTCGGGGACGGCGTCAGGTCGGTGCACGCGGAGTACCACTTCCCGGACGGCGAGTGGACCCAGACGTTCCGGGTGCGGCCGATGACGAGGGAACAGTTCGAGGAGGCGCTGGGAGAGGCGGGGTTGAAGGTGGACCGGTATCTGACCGAGGACCGGATATGGGTGCGGGCGGTGCCGGTGAGGTGAGAGCGGGCGACGGACTCGGTACTTCGGGGCGAATGTCCGGTGGGGGCCGATGAGTTCGAGGGTGTGCACCGGTCTGTCTCTGTGACAAGCACGACGGCACCGCTTCCCACAGGAGACCCTCATGTCCGAGACCAACCCTCCCGCTCCCCGAGCCGCCACCGCCACGGCCTCCGCTTCCGGCACCGGCACCGGCACCGGCACCAAGGGTGGCGTTCGCAGCCGGCGTGCCCGGATCTCGCTGGGCGCGCTGCAGATCGTGCTCGCGCTCTTCTTCGCGGTCGCGAGCGCACTGCCCAAGCTGATCGCGCATCCCTCGGCCACCGAGTCCTTCGAGACACTCGGCTGGGGCAGCGCGGGGATGTACACCATCGGCGTGCTCGAACTGGCCGGTGCGGCAGGGCTGGTGATCCCCGCGCTTGCCTCCGTCGCCGGGGTGTCGCTGAGCGCGCTGATGGTGGGGGCGTTCATCACCCAGCTCGCCGTCTTCGACGGGGAGTACGCGGCGACCCCGCTGATCCTGATGGTGCCGCTGCTCGTCATCGGCTGGGCGCGACGGGAGGACGTGGCCGGACTGAAGCGGCTGCCGCGACGGGCGGTGTGACCGCCAGGGGGCAGCACGCCCCGGAGGACAGGGCCGAGTGTGCGGGGTGGGGGTGCGTGGTGGGAGGAGTGGGCAGGCAGCCTCGCCCGCCCTCACTCCTCGGGGCCGCCGCGGCCGCCGCGGGCGGCGTTCGCCGAGTCGGTCAGGCCGCGGAGACGTTCGAGTTCCCGGCGGTCGCGCTTGGTGGGGCGACCGGCTCCCCGGTCGCGGATACCGGCGGGGGCGATCGCCTCGCGGGGCGGGGGCGGCGGCGAGTTGTCGACGTAGCACTCGGCGGCGACGGGAGCGCCGACCCGCTTACGGATCAGACGCTTGACCACGACGATCCGCTCATGCCCTCCGGCCTGGCGGAGCCGGACCTCGTCGCCGATGCGGACGGCGTACGCGGGCTTGACGCGCTCGCCGTTGACGCGGACGTGTCCGCCCCGGCAGGCCGTCGCGCCCATGGAGCGGGTCTTGACCAGGCGGACGGACCAGATCCAGCTGTCGATGCGCACGGTCTCGCCGTTCGTGGGCCGCGCGGCCTCGGCGGCGGCCGCCGAGGCCGCGGGATCCCGGTGCGTGGTGCCCGGACCGCCCGTCCGCTCGCCCGTACCTTCAGAAGCCATGCCTCGACCTTAGCTCCCCGGTGCGGGCCGGGGAGGAGATCACCGGCCGTACCGTGGAGACATGCGCAGCGGCGACGGCGGGGACGGCAGGCACACCGGGTCCGGCGGTGGGAGCGGTCTGGACGAGCTCGACGCCCGGATCACCGGGTGCCGTGCCTGCCCCCGGCTGGTCGCGTGGCGGGAGGAGGTGGCGCGGACCAAGCGGGCCGCGTTCGCCGACCAGGAGTACTGGGGCCGGCCGGTGCCCGGTTTCGGGCCGCCCGACGCGGCGCTGCTGATCGTCGGGCTCGCTCCCGCCGCGCACGGGGCGAACCGTACCGGGCGGATGTTCACCGGCGACCGCTCGGGCGATGTGCTGTACGCGGCGCTGCACGACGTCGGCCTCGCCTCGCGCGCCACCGCGGTCGGTGCCGACGACGGCCTGGAACTCCACGGCGTACGGATCACCTCACCCGTGCACTGCGCGCCGCCCGCCAACAAGCCGACCCCTGGGGAACGCGACACGTGCCGGCCGTGGCTGGTCGGTGAGCTGGAGCTGCTGCGGCCCTCGCTGAGGGCCGTGCTCGTCCTCGGCGCCTTCGGCTGGCAGGCCGCGCTGCCCGCGCTCGCCGAGGCCGGCTGGCGGGTGCCCCGGCCCCGGCCGGCCTTCGGCCACGGCACCCGCGTACCGCTCGACGGGCTGGAACTCTTCGGCTGCTTCCACGTCAGCCAGCGCAACACGTTCACCGGCCGGCTGACCCCCGCCATGCTCCGGGACGTCCTGCGCACGGCGGCCGGAGCGGCGGGGCTGAGCGTGACCTCGTAGAACCCGCCGGGCGCGACGGAAAAGCGGCTGCCGGTGCGGGTGTACGCCGTCTAGGGTCGGCGCAATGTCTCTCTACCCCGAAATCGAACCGCACGACCACGGCATGCTCGGTGTCGGTGACGGCAACCACGTGTACTGGGAGGTCTGCGGGAACCCGCGGGGCAAACCGGCGCTGGTGCTGCACGGCGGGCCCGGATCCCAGGCCGGCCCCTGGTTCCGGCGCCTGTTCGACCCCGACGCGTACCGGATCGTACTGTTGGACCAGCGAGGCTGCGGGCGTTCGACGCCGCCGGCGAGCGCGTACGAGACGGACATGACCCTCAACACGACGCCGCGTCTCCTCGCCGACCTGGAACTGCTGCGACAGCACCTCGGGATCGAGCGCTGGCTGGTGTGGGGCGTGTCATGGGGGTCGGTGCTCGGGCTGCGGTACGCGCAGACGCATCCGGGTGCCGTGTCGGAACTGGTGCTGACGGGGGTCGCCTCGGGTTCCGACGCCGAGGTCGCCCTGCTGACCCGGGGACTCGGACAGTTCTTCCCGGAGGCGTTCGAGCGGTTCCTGGCGGAGGTGCCCGAGGGCGAGCGGGAGGGCAATCTCGCCGCCGCGTACAACCGGCTGCTCGAATCACCCGACGCGGAGGTACGGGCGCGGGCGGCGAGGGCCTGGACCGACTGGGAGACGGCCATCGCGGCGCAGCCGCCCCGCTCCGTGCCGCGCTACGAGGACCCCGTCTTCCGCTACGGCTTCGCCCGCACCGTCACCCACTACTGGGGCAACGGCCACTTCCTCGGCGAGGGCGGCGACGCCGGTGTGGTCCTGCGCGACGCGGCTCTGCTCAAGGGCGTCCCCGGCACCCTCGTCCAGGGCAGCCTCGACCCGGGCAACCTCCTCGGCATCGTCTGGCGCCTCCACCACGCCTGGCCCGGCAGCGAGTTGGTCCTTGTCGACGACGTCGGCCACAACGCGGGCGCGCCGGACATGACTCAGGCGCTGGTGGAGGCGACGGACAGCTACGCCAAGGGGTGAGCCCGGACGGCCGGAGCGGGGGAGCGCCGTCCCGCTTCGGGCCCGCCCTTCGGCCGTGCCGCGGCACCGGGGGCCCTCGTCCTGACCATGCCGTCGCCTCCCCGGCACCGCTACGGCTCCGGTACCACCGCGGTGGCCGTGATCTCCACCAATTGGCCCGTGTAGCCGAGGCAGGCCACGCCGATGAGGGTCGACGAGTGGGGGCCGGTGCTGAGTCCGGACGCCTCGACGACGTCCCAGACCGAGGAGAGGACCCGGGGTTCGGCGCTGACCACGTAGACGTCGGTCGCCAGGACATGGGCGAAGTCGCTGCCCACCGCTCGCAGTTGCTCCCCGAGATTCGCCAGCACCTGCTGGGCCTGCCGGACCGGATCCCCCTCACCCACCAACTTCCCGTCGGCGTCCAGCGGAACGGAGCCGGCGAGGAACGCGAGCCTCGTCCCGGCTTCGACGACCGACGCGTGCGCATAGACGGGCGGCGGGAAGAGGCTGGGGACGGTCATGCGTTTGATCATGGACGGCTCCGGTGTGCGGTGGGAGGGCGGGGGCGACCTGTCGATGATGCGCAGTGCGGGACGCGACCGCACCCGAAATTCCGCCCGGCCGGACCTGTGGATGGTCGCTCGACACCTCGTCGCCCCGCACCCCATGCTCCGGCCAGGCCCGAATTCGCCACCGATCGCCGCAACGACCGGACGCGGGCGTCACCGGCCGGGCGAGTTCGTACGGCAGTTGCGTTCATAAAGAACAGGGCCTTCCAAGGATCGTCACATCGCGGTAATACGAGCGTTCCACAACCTCCTGATACGGGACCTACCGTGGATGCCACGCCGATCGGCACCACCCCACCGACCGGCCCCCACCGGCACCCCGCCCCCACCCGCGCCCCGGCCGCCGTCGCCCGAAGGCACACCTCCGCCTCCCCCGACGACAGGAGCCCCGTGTCCCGCCCCGTACCCCGCACCGCCCTGCCACCCTGGCTCGCTCATGCCCTGCGTGCGCAAAGGGGGCCGGTGCCCTGGAACGCGGTGGTGCGCGGAGCGCTGGCAGGCGGACCGCTGCTCAGCGTCGCCCTGATCGCCGGGCGACCGTCCCTCGGCGTGGTGGCCGCGCTCGGCGCCATGCTCGCCGGGATCAACGACCGGCCCGGCAGCCGCCGGGTCTCCGTCCACCGGCTCGGCGTACCCGCACTCGCCGGTGCCGTGGGACTGCTCGTGGGCACGTACGCCGGGCAGTTCGCGTCGGCGTTCGCGGGGCGGTACCCGCCGGGCGAAGCCGGACGGTACGCCGGCGCCGTGGCCCTCACCCTGCTGCTCACCTCGCTCGGGCTGCTCGGCGGCGGGATGAGCGCCGTCGGGCCGGTCGCCTCCGGGGCAGGGACACAACTGCTCGTCGCGGCCGCCATCGGGGCCGGAATGCCCCTGCCGGAAACGGGATGGGAGCGGGCGCTCGCCTATCTCGCCGGGGCCGGATGGCTGCTCGCCCTGCGCCTCGTCCTGCCCACCCCCACCGCGCTGACCGGCGGTGACTACCGGTTCGACGGGGAGCGGGACGCCGTCGCCGCCGTGTACGACGCGATCGCCGCGCTGCTCGACGCCGTCGGCACACCGGACGCGACCGCCCGCCGGGCCGCGCTCACCGCCGCCCTCGACCACGCCCAGGACGCGCTCGCCGGGCCCCGGCTGCGGCGGTACGCCAGTTCCTCGACCGAGCGGCGGCTGCACGCCCGGTACGCGGCCGCCCTGCCGCTCGCCGAGGCCGCGACCGCGCTGGCCTGGACCGGGGACGACGTCGGTCGCGCCTCGGCGGGGCCCCGGCGGCTCGCCGAGGCCGTACGCGGCAACACCGCCACCGGGCCACTGCCCGCGCCCCTGCGCCGCGCGCCCGCGCTGCGCGCCCTGGACGACGCGCTCCTGCACGCCGCGGAGGCCTTCGACCGGGGCGACGCGCGCGACCTCCACACCCGGCGGCGTTCCGTCGGATCGCTCCTGCGTCTCGCACTCGGCGACGGCGGCCGCGAGTACGGGCTCCGCGTCGCCCTCTCCTTCGGGGCCAGCGCGGCCGTGGCGCAGGCGCTGAGCCACGAGCACTGGTACTGGCTGCCCGCGACCGCCGTCTTCCTGGTCAAGCCCGACCTCGGGCCGCTCGTGTCCCGGGTGCTGTGCCGGGCCGCGGGGACCGTGCTGGGCGCCGTGCTCTTCGCCGGCTTCGCGGCCGTGCTGCCCCGGCCGGAGGGCCTCGTCGCGCTGGTCGTGGTCAGCGGCGCGCTCATCCCCGTCGCCACCCGGCACTTCGCCGCCCAGACCGCCGTGGTCACCGTGCTCGTCCTCGCCCTCGTCATGGTCGGCGGAGAGCCACAGGCCTCCTGGAGCCGGATCGGCGAGACCCTGCTGGCCTGCGCCATCGTCCTGATCGTCGGCCATCTGCCGATACCGAAGGGACAGCGCGGCGGAGGTGTGCGCGCCCGTCTCGACGAGGCGGCCGCCGCCGCCCACGCC
Source organism: Streptomyces sp. NPDC042364 (assembly GCF_056437585.1). Taxonomy (NCBI): domain Bacteria; kingdom Bacillati; phylum Actinomycetota; class Actinomycetes; order Kitasatosporales; family Streptomycetaceae; genus Streptomyces; species Streptomyces sp. NPDC042364. The sequence goes on from NZ_JBWKAJ010000001.1 coordinate 488,181, forward strand.
TACCTCGCGCACGTCCTGGAGTCCGACGACCGTGCCGCCCGCTGGACCCTGCGCCGCGAGGCCTACCGCACCCTCGCCGGGGCGCGTACCGCCATCGCCCTCGCCGGGGCCGAACACCCCGCTCTCGCCCGGCACAGCGAGGGTGCCGACGAGATCGCCGCCGTCCTCGAACAACTCGTCGACACCACGACCGCCTGCGCCGTCCACCTCGACGACACCGGACGGCCCAGCCGCCACCACACCGAACAGCTCACCTCCCTCCTCGGCGAGTTCGCCCGCCGCCAGCGGCACAGCGGCATCAGCCTCCCGGACGCACCGGCCGTACCGGATGTACCGACCGCACCGGAAGCGGCGGGTGCGCCGAAGGGTGTGCCGGGGCTCAAGGTGTGAACCGCGCGCCGCCCGGACGCGCGCGAACCGCGCCGAGCCGCCGGCGTCTGCGGCTGCGCCGGCGTCTGCGGCTGCGTGAATCCTCCCCGGCGAGGCCGCATGAGGGGGGCCGTCTCCGGTACCCGGCTTACGGCGTCGACCATGAGTGACCCGCTGTCCACGCACGGTGAGAGGAGCCACCGTCACGGGGCGCGCGAGAGATGGCACGGAAAGTCACCGGAACGTGTGGTTTCTGCGAGGTATCTCACGCTCCGGCGTTGACCCCGTGTCAACTACGTCTCAGTAGCGTCACTGGAAGAGCCGTTCAGGCCATGGTTGGCGTTTAACTCTACGAGTACGGCGCTACATGGAGGTGCAGGGTGAACGGGCGAACGGTGCTGGGGCGCTTTCCCGCCGGTGGGCCGCGCGGCTCGTGGCCGGCGGAGGAGTTGGCGCACGCTGCCCGCCTGGAGGGGCAGCAGGCGGAAGTCGTGATGGACATAGCGACGGACATGTTCCTGGTCATCGTGCGCGGCGCCGACACCGCCGCACCCGCTCCCGCCTGACCTCACCCCGCCTTCGGAGCGGGCACCTGCGCAGCCGGGACCTCGACCGCGAACTGCTCCGCCTGGAGCGAGTACAGCTCCGCGTACACCCCGCCCCTGGCCAGCAACTCCTGCGGGGTGCCGGACTCCACGAGTCGGCCCTGGTCGAGGACGTGCACCAGGTCGGCGTGGCGGACGGACGCCAGCCGGTGGGTGATGAGCACGACGGTCTGCCCGGTCCCGGCCAGGGCGCGGATCTTCTCGAAGACCTCCAGCTCGGCACGCGCGTCCAGGGCGGCGGTCGGCTCGTCCACGATGAGGATCCGCCCGCGCCGGTACGCGGCCCGCGCGATCCCGAGGCGCTGCCACTGGCCGCCCGACAGCTCGTGCCCGCCGCTGAATCCGCGCCCCAGCAGTGTGTCGAGGCCGCGCGGCAGATCGTCCACCACGTCCTGCGCCCCGGCCTCGGCGACGGACGAGGCGAGCCGCTCCTCCGTGAGCGGTGCGGAGGGGCGACCGATCGCCATGTTGACGCGGGCGGTGAAGGGCCATCGCTTGAAGTCCTGAGCGACCATCGCGATGCGCTCGGCGAGCTGCTGCCGATCGGCGGTCGCCGTGTCCACGCCGTCCCACATGATCTTGCCCCGGTCGGGGGTGTACAGCCCGGCCAGCAGCTTGACCAGCGTCGTCTTGCCCGAGCCGTTCTCTCCGACGAGCGCCACGATCTTGCCCAGCGGCACGGTCAGCGTCACATCGTCCAGCGCGGGCCGGGTGGCCTTCCCCGGGTAGGTGAAGGTCACGTGCTCCACGCGGATCTCGTGCGGGTCCTCGGGCAGCGGGTCGCCACCCACCGGGATGGCGCGCCTGGCGGCCTCGACGTACAGGCGTTCCATGTCGCCGACGAAGAGGGCCTCCTCGTGCAGGGAGTTCACCTCCAGGACGAGCGTGTCGAGGCTGGCGGAGCCCGTGCGGATCGCGATGACCGCAGTGCCGGCCACGGACAGCGCCATGGCCCCGGCGAGGAGCAGCCCGCCCAGCGTCGCGTACGTCGCCACGGTGGCGAGGCCGGTCCAGACGGCGGCGTACAGCCCCGTACGGGCCGCGAGCCGGGCCAGACGGGCCTGCTCGGCCTCCGCGGTCTCCGACATGGAGCGGAAGTGGCGCAGCAGGAACGGACCGACCCCGTGCACCCGGATCTCCGGGGCGGCCTCCGGCTCGATCAGCAGGGAGCCGATCAGATAACCCGCGCGCGCGTGCTGCACCCACGCGTGGAAGGACTCGTAGCGGCGGCGGGCGATCGTCAGGGCGCTCCACGCGCTCGGCAGCGTCATCGTGACGAGCAGCGGCAACAGGGCCGGATGCAGCACCGTCAGCACGCCGGCCGCGGCGATCAGGGAGATCAGCGCGTTCACCACGCGCGCGGAGTAGCTGATCATGCGGCGGGCGGACTGGGCGCCGTACTTGGCGGTGTCGAGCAGTTTGTGGAAGCCGTCGTCCTCGATCGCGGACAGCTCCACGCCCGCCGCCCGCTCCAGGTACAGCTCGGTCGCGACCCGCTCCACCTTGGGCTCCAGGCGGCCCGTGGCGTAGGTCGAGGCGGCTCGCAGCAGTGTGGCCACCAGGGTCACGGCGGCGATGGTGATCAGCGCGGGAGCGGCTCCCCGCAACCGGTCCTCGATCGTGCCGTCCGCCATCAGTCGGGCCAGGATGGTGTTCACCGCGAGCAGGCTCACCGCCTGGGCCAGGCCGCGGCCCGTCTCGGCGGCCAGCACGGTACGGGCGGCCCGCCGGTCCGCCCGCCAGGCCAGGCGGAAGCTGGACGCCAGCAGCGAGGGCAGCCGGCGCACCATCCCGCGGAAGTTCAGCTCCAGGAACGCGTCCGCGTGCTGCGACCAGCCCATGTCGTACCGCAGCGGCCCCCCGAACAGCAGCTGCTCCGACTCCGACGTCTCCGGCTTCACCCTGTCCCGCGCCTTCCGCACCCGCGCCTCCCCCGAGTCGTCGCCGACGGCCACTATGGCCCCCCGCCCCGCCCCGAACCAGGGCGCACGGGAGCGACCCCTTGTCGACGCGGAGCACACAGGGCGCTCGGGGGCGGAAAGAAGATGCGCTGAAAGACGAGGGCCGAGGAACCCGGTTCGCGCCGGAACGGCGAACCGCCGGAACCTACGCCGTGACGCTCCGCGACCAGACGGGCGTGGTCCCCGTCACCCGGCACACCGCCAGGTACAGCGGTATCGGCGGGGTATAGGGAATCGGCCCCTCCGGCCGGTGGATGAGTGCGGCCGAACCGTCGGAGACCAACGCTCCGGTGGTGTAGCGCGCCGGCTCCGGCCAGTCCAGCGCGTAGTCGGAGTCGGCCGGAACGAGCAACCACCAGTGGGCCCGGTCGGCGTAGACACAGCCCACACGGGGCAGCCGGGGCAGGACCAGCGGGCCGATGCCCGCCGGGACCGCGACGGCGTCGCAGCCCATGGGCGTGATCATGCCCTCGGGCAGGGGGATGGGGCGGGGCGTCGCGGCGGGCCGCTGGGCGCGGCGCAGGCGGGTCAGGGTGTCGAGGCTCACCACGCGGGCCACTCTGCCCCCACCGAAGGCACCGGTGGGGCCGATCGACGCGCTCACACCCATTCGGCCCCCGTCCTGCCCTGTTCGGGCACCGAACGGGCCTCGGTCGGCGTGCCACCGCGATGGAAGGCGTCCGCCTCACCGCCGCGGTCGTCGTTCGGCGGCTTCTTCGCGCCCCAGCCCAGGTCGGACCGGGCCGCCGAGTCCGGCACGGCGCCACGGGGCACGTCGGCCCAGACCAGAAGCCCCAGACCGACCGGCTGGGCGCCCCAGGAGCGGCAGAGGGACTCTATGAGCAACAGTCCCCGGCCGTGTTCCTCCTCGGGCCGCTGCGGCGAGGGGTGCGGTTCGCCCGGAGCGCAGCCCTCGTCGCGTACCGCTATCCGCACCAGGTCGTCGCCGTCCTGCAGTTCGCAGACGATCTGGGCGCTCGCGGTGTGCACGATCGCGTTGGTCACCAGCTCGGACACGACCAGCGCGGCCGTGTCGCAGGTGTCCTCGCACAGGGCCCAGCCGGTGAGCTGGGTACGCGTCACGCGCCGGGCTTGCGCCACGGCACCCGGGTGCGCGGCCAGCTCGAATCGAAACCGGCGGTCGGCGATGGTCTCGGGGCGCGCCCCGGCGGCCGGACCGGGACCGAGGTGGTCACCGGCGGCGTCTGTTCCTAACGGCGCAGGGGGCGGAATCACGCTTGCCACTATCGCCGCGCCATGAACACTTGGCAAGTGTCACTCTGAAAATTGCAGAGTGCCGTGTGACTCTCTGAACGGTCATGGCACACTGCACGCAACAGCACGTGTAGCGGCGCCAGTTGGAAATCCCTCGCACAACGTTCACATGTACGCACAGTGTCCGTATGTATGCGGAAACGCATGTGAGCCGTGGACTTCCGTATGGCGCCGCCGGGCTGTGGGGACCAGGTGTACGGGTTGTACGGGTTCGTGTCGGGCTTTTCACGGTCGGATGGAGTTGCGAGATGAGCGAGCCGCGGTCCGCGCCGACGGTCGGCCAGGTGGTGCTCGGCCGGCGGCTGCTGGATCTGCGCGAGCGCGCGGGCATCCGGCGGGAGGAGGCCGCACGCATCCTGCACGTCGCCCCCGCGACGGTCCGCCGTATGGAGACCGCGGAGGTCGCCCTCAAGATCCCCTATCTCCAGCTCCTGCTGAAGGCGTACGGCGTCGGCGACGAGGAGGCGGAGACCTTCGTCCGGCTCGCGGAGGAGGCCAACAAACCCGGCTGGTGGCAGCGGTACCACGACATCCTGCCGAACTGGTTCTCCATGTACGTCAGCCTGGAGGGCGCGGCCGGGCTCATCCGCAGCTACGACCCGCACTTCGTCCCCGGACTGCTGCAGACCGAGGGCTACGCGCGCGCCGTGATGGTCTCGGGCGCCATCGGCCAGACCAGACCCGACGACATCGAACGGCATGTGGCCCTGCGCATGCAGCGGCAGGAACTGCTCACCCGCAAGGACGCCCCCCGGCTCTGGTTCGTCATGGACGAGACCGCCCTGCGCCGTCCCGTCGGCGGACCCGACGTCATGCGCGCCCAGCTCGACAGACTGCTGGAGGTCACGGAGCTGTCCCATGTGACCGTGCAGGTCACCACCTTCGACACAGGACCCCACCCCGGCACGTACGGGCCGTTCGTCCTGTTCCGTTTCGCCATGCCCGAACTCCCGGACATGGTCTACAGCGAGTACCTGACCGGCGCCGTCTACCTGGACGACCGCTCCGAGGTGGCGACCCACCTCGAGGTCATGGACCGCATGGCGGCGCAGGCCGCCACGGCACAACGCACGAAGGAGATCCTCCGGGATCTCCGCAAGGAGCTCTGAAGACACCGAATGGATCGCATCAAGCCGCAGTCGCGCACGCACACGCAGTCGCACAACCGCGTCTACAACGGGATGCCCGCCCGGGAGCTGGGCAGCGAAGGCTGGCACAAGCCCTGGAGCGGCGGCAACGGCGGCAACTGCCTGGAGGCGATGAAGCTCGCCGACGGCCGTATCGCCGTACGGCAGTCCACCGACCCCGACGGGCCGGCCCTCATCTACACGCCCGACGAGATGAACGCCTTCATCCAGGGGGCCAAGGCGGGGGTGGCCGACTTCCTGCTCTCCTGACTTGTTGCGCACTCCCTGTTGTTCAGTCAATCCCCCTATGTTGGCCCTCAATTGATCACTAACTGCTGCAGAACCCTATGGAGTTCGTCATGAGCGGGCGGCCCCCCGTCGAGATCGACACGAGCAAGCCCCATCCCGCGCGGATGTACGACTGGTACCTCGGCGGCAAGGACAACTACCCGGTGGACGAGGCGATGGGCAGGCAGATGCTCGCCCTCGACCCTCGCGTGCCGGTGATGGCACGCGTCAACCGTGCCTTCATGCACCGGTCCACGCGGTGGCTGGCACACAACGGCGTACGGCAGTTCCTCGACATCGGCACCGGCATCCCGACCGAGCCGAACCTCCACCAGATCGCCCAGGCGGTCGCCCCCGACGCGAGTGTCGTCTACTGCGACAACGACCCCATCGTGCTGGCCCACGCGGCGGCCCTGCTCCGCGGGACCCCCGAGGGGCGGACCGAGTACCTCCAGGCCGACGTACGGGACCCGGACGCCGTCATGGAGGGCGCCAGGAAGGTACTGGACTTCGGCCGGCCCGTCGCGCTCTCCCTGATCGCGCTGCTGCACTTCGTCTCCGACGAGGACGGCGCGCACGAGCTGGTCCGGCGGCTGACGGCCGAGCTGCCCTCCGGCAGCTACCTCGTCGTCACGCACGCGACCGCCGACTTCACTCCCGAGGAGTCGAAGGCGGCCACGGAGAAGCTCAAGGCCGCGGGCGTCACCCTGGCCCTGCGCTCCCGAGAGGAGTTCACCCGCTTCTTCGACGGCTTCGACCTGGTCGAGCCCGGCGTCGAGGTCCCGCACCAGTGGCACCCGGAGCTGGGCGAGCCGGTACCCGGCCAGGACGACGGCGTCATTCCCGGGTACGGGGCGGTGGCGCGCAAGCCCTGAGGGCGGGCGCGCGAGGCCGGGGACGGGGGCCAGGCCCTGGTCAGGCATGGGTGAGGGGCGGTCGCGTGGGCGACCGCCCCTCACCCATGCCTGACCAGGGGCCCTGAAGGCCGGGCTACAGATACGACCAGATGCGGCGCGGAGCGTCCACAAGCCGGCTCAGGGTGACCACCGACAGCGGCGGCTTCTCGGTCGCCCGCTCCCGCTCCAGGTTCAGGCCGTAGTAGATCTGCTCGATCGACGGCGGCCCGACCGAGACATTGCGCCAGACCGCGGCCCCGGCCCCCTCCTGCCCGGTCCGCACCAGGTATGCCGCGGCCATCGTCCCCGTACGGCCGACACCGGCACCGCAGTGCACGAACACCGGGCCGGAGCTGTCGGACACGATGGCGAGCAGTCGCTGCACCTGTTCCGGGCTGGGCGTCTGCCCGTCCCGCATCGGCAGCCGGACGACGTCCAGCCCCGCCTCACGCGGCTTGGCGAGCTGCGAGGCGGACAGCTTCTCGGCGCGCAGGTCGACGACCGTGGCGAAGCCGAGGTCGGAGAGTGCCCGGTAGCCGGTGGGGGAGGGCGCCGCCCCTCGCCACAGCTTGCCGGCCGTGCCGACGGGCTGGAAGTTGTGGATGCCCTGCACGGCCCGGGTGCCGGTGGGCGGCGCGGTCGACTCGCGCGCGACGTACGACACGGCCAGGATCCCGAGCGTGCCGGCGGCCCACAGGGCGAAATAGCCGAGCAGGACACCGACGAGGACGTGGACGACCCGGCGGCGCAGTGAGCGGGTGCGGGTGTCGGGACGAGCGGGTGCTGGGGAGGGCGGACCGGTGGGTACGGGTGAAGGCGCGAGGCTGACAGACATGGGTGACCCGAGGTGCTGGGGGGTGGAGGGCGCGGAAAGGGCCTCTGGCCGAGACCCGCTCGAAGCGTAACCCGGAACTATCGGGTGATCTGTCCTGATGTGCGCAAACTCACCATATTCATATACTTATGAATGATCTTGCGTAATTCGGGCTGCGAGGGCGCTGCGCCTCCGTCTCCGGGGCTCATCCCTCGTCCGTGTCGCCGATGCCCACCACCGTGAGACTCGCGCGGTCCACCTCGCTGTCCTCCAGGCAGCCGCGCAGCCGCAGACGGTCGTGGTCGGTCAGGGCGGGCCGGACGATGCCGGCGAACATGCCGTCGCCCAGCTCGCCGAGCGTGGTTCGGCGCAGGGGTACCGACGTCGAGTTCCGGCACCGCTCCCAGGCCTGTGACGCCGCCATGGACTGCCGCTCGGTCGTCACGGGCACTCCTCGCATGTCGACCCGGACCAGCACCGACGTCGCCTCGGACCCGTTCCGCTCCTGCCTCCTGGTCTGGGTCAGGTCCGCGAGCCCCACGACGAGCGAGGTCAGCAGGGCCGCGCCGACGACCCCCACCGTGAGCAGCCGCGCCGCCCGGCCCCGGCCGCCCTGCCCCGGCGGGCGCTCGTCCTCCAGATCGGTCTCCGGAGCCTGGTCGGGCGCGGTCAGCACGGACAGCTGCCCGGCCAGCACCCGGTCGGCGGCCGGCCGGGCCGTGGCCGACGCGATCCGCTGTACCAGCCAGGCGATCCCGGACAGCACCACACCGGTCACCATCAGCACCGGCACGAACACATACGTACGGCTCGCCGGGTCCTCCAGCCAGCGGAACCGGTCCCCCTGCTCCCTGGTCTGCGTCTGCCGGAGCCGTGCCAGCACGTCCTGCTGCCGCCGGTCGCTCTCCCGGATCCGCTCCTCGATCCGCGCCAGCCGCCCCCACAGCACGACCCCCAGCAGCAGCATCCCGACGATCAGCAGCACCACCCCGCACAGGATGGCCCGCTGCCACTGCCATCGATAGAGGTAGATCACGAAGTACCCGGCCGCCCCGGCCGCCGCGGCGCCCGCGAAGAGATAGGCCAGCCGCTTCATCGTGGCTCCTCCGCCCGTAGGTCGCCGGAGGTCCCGTCGACCGTCAGCCGCGTGCCCGGCGGGAAGCGCCGTACCGCGTCGGCGGCACCGACCACCGTCGGTACCCCGAACTCCCGTGCCAGCACGGCCAGATGGGACAACGGGCTGCCCGTCTGGGCGACCAGCCCGGCGAGACGCGGCAGCAGTGGCGCGAATGCCGGGTCGAGGGTGCGCACCACGAGCACCGCGTCCTCCGGCCCCGCCCCCTCGCCGTCCCATGCGGTGCCGACGGCCCGCCCCGCCGACACGCCCCTGCCTCCGACCGGGCCCCCGCCGTCACCGGAACGCCGGACGGTGCGCTCGGCGACGACCACACCGTCGTCGGTCAGCCGGAACGCGTCCGGCAGGGGCGCGGAGCCCGGCCGTGGCAGCCGCTCCCCGAGATCACGGGGCAGCGGTCCGCCCTCCAGAGCGGTGACGAGCTCCTTCCACCGCAGCAGGCCCACGCGCCGCGGCCCATCCGGCACGCCCAGCCGGTGGGCCGCTTCCCGCACCAGCCGCACCTGCAGCTCCTGCACCCACCGGATGCGCAGTCGGAGGGCCTCACGGGGCGGGAGCGCGCCCACGGAGGCGGAGGACGGGGACACCTCGGGGGCGCCGTCGGAGCCGCTCTCCGCGGGGGAACCCTGCCGGGGCCGGAGTGCGCCCTCGGGGCGCGGCAGGCGCGGGGGCTCCCGGAGGCTGGGCGGCGTCAGAGCCAGCAGGACGGGTTCGGCGGCGATCAGCCGGTCGTCCGGCAGCCCGTGGGTCCACGGCTCGGTGAGGATGGCGAGCGCGGAGCTCGCGGCCGTGACGCGGGGCGCCGGCAGGAGCGCACCCGACAGGGCCTCCTGTGCGTGCAGCGACACCAGGGCGGCGCGCGTCCAGCGCAGGGACGACACCAGTGCGGTCGCCCGCAGCTCCGAGGGCGCCGGGATCTCGGTGAGCCGCCGGTCGACGTCCGCCACCAGGTCCGTCGCCAGCCCCGGCAAGGCCGACGCCAGCTGCCCCACACGCCAGGCCGCGCCGAGCCGCCGGGCGCCCGTCGCGGGGTTCAGCAGCGCGAGCAATCGGTGCCTCGGGGGGACGGCGCCCAGCAGCCGCAGGTCGGCCGCCGCCCGACCGCCGACCGTCATGACCACCGGCAGCCTCCGCAGCAGCCGCCGGGGCGCGCTGCCGCCGAGGTCCAGCGCTGTGGCCAGTCCCCGGGCCATGGGCGCCAGCCACAGGTCCTCCTCCAGCGGCTCCAAACGGCCCGGCAGGGTCTCCGCCACCGGCCCCGGGCCGAGCAGCCGGGCCCCACGCGGTGGCCGCGCCGCCATCGCCGTGATCGGGCGGCTCTGGAACAGCCACAGCCTGCCGTCGTCGTCGAATCCGAACTCGATGTCCTGCGGGCCGCCGAAGACCCGCGCGGCGCGCCGCGCGAGCCGTGCGAGCCGACGCAGCTCGGACGGGGTGAGCAGGGGGGTGGTGGGGCGGGTCGTGGGGGTGGAGGAAGCGCGGAGGGTGACCGGGGTCGGGGCCGGGGCCGGGGTCGGCGGCGGGGTGGTGGACGGCCTCGGGCCAAAGGCGGCGGTGGCTGTGGCAGGGGGCGGGGCGGGTGTTCCGGGCGGTGGCTCCGGTGCCTCGGTGCGCAGCAGCCGTCCCCTTCTGTTCAACCAGTAGTCCGTGCCCTGCTGTTCACCGCCGACCAGGGTGTCCGGCCCGCCCCGCACCGCGCTGACCAGCATCCGGTCGGTCCGCCCCAGCACGGGGTCCGCGCCGAACAGCACGCCTCCCACCCGGGCCCTGAGCATCGGCTGGACGAGCACCGCCATGGGTACGCCGGTACCGTCGGGCAGCCGCGCCGAGTCCCGTACGGTCCGTACCGCCGCCCGGAACTCCTCCCACCCCCGCACATCGAGCACCGAGTCGAACCGGCCCGCCATGGACGACTCCTCCGTGTCCTCCTGCGGCGAGGAGGACCGTACGACTAGGGGACGCGTGCCGCGGCGGGACAGCTCCGCCCAGGCATGTGCGACGGCACGGGAGGCGCCGATGTCCTCCTGTGCGGGGCGGGGGCCGTGCCGGGTCCGCGGACCCGACGGTGCGTCGAAGCCTGGCGGGAGCACGAATCCCGGCAGCACCGGCAGCCCCGCTCGGGCCGCTTGTGCGAGGTGGGCGGCCTTGGAACCGGTGAGCGGGCGCAGCGAGGCCGTCGGCTGGGTCAGGGCGACGACATGCGGGCCGGATGCGGAAGCGCCGTCACTCGGCGTCGGTCGCCCGCCGCGCGCACCTTCCCCCCGCTCTCCCTGAAGTTCGTCGAGCGTCGTCATCAACACCCTCCAGGACCTGCCGCCAACAGGGGGGACGCGTGGGAGGGGCCCTACGCCTGACGACGGAACGAAGGATCGGGGCAGGTCACCGCCGAGTTGTCGTGCGGTGCCGGCAGCGGTGCCGTACCTCCTGAGCCAATGGTCCCACTGAGGTTGAATTATTGTCGAATGCGAGTTATACAGCCATGTTTGAGGCCGAGCGGAGGGGGAGGGCTCGCGGGCGGCGGCCGCTCACCCGGGCGGCAGCACGCCGCACAGGGCCTCCACCGCGGCGCCGTAGGAGTGCTCCGGGGGCGTCGCGTATCCCACGACCAACCCGTCCGGCGCGCCCGGCCCCGTCGCCCGGGGATGCCGGAACTCGGCCAGCCCGTCGAGCGCGATGCCCTGCCAGGTCGCCGCCCGCACCACGGACCGCTCGGTGCCCGGCGGCAGCCGGAGCACCGCGTGCAGCCCGGCCGCGATCCCGGTGACCTCGATGTGCGGCGCCTGCACGGCGAGGGCGGCCACCAGACGGTCCCGTCGCGCCCGGTACCGCTGACGCATCCGCCGCACATGACGGTCGTACGACCCCGAGACGATGAAGTCCGCCAGCGCCAGCTGGTCCGGGACGCTCGCCCACGCCTCCCGCTCGCCCTTCGCCTCCAGCACGGCGTCGACGTACCGCTCCGGCAGCACCATCCAGCCCAGCCGCAGTGCCGGTGACAGGCTCTTGCTGACCGAGCCGATGTGCACGACCCGCTCGGGGTCCAGCCCCTGTACGGCACCGACGGGCTTGCGGTCGTAGCGGAACTCCCCGTCGTAGTCGTCCTCCAGCACCACCGCGCCACGCGCGCGTGCCCAGTCGACGACGGCGGCCCTGCGGGACGGATGCAGCGGCCCGCCGGTGGGGAACTGGTGCGCCGGCGTGAGCAGCACGGCCCGCTCCCGGTCCAGCCCGTCGATCCGCGCCCCGTCCTCGTCCAGGGGCAGCGGAACGGTCCGTACGGATGCCGTGGCCAGCAGCTCGCGGTGGAAGCCGAGCCCGTACGACTCGACGGCCAGCGGGCCCCGCAGCACCCGGCCATGACGGTGACCGTGGGTGCCGCCGCGGCCGGGACCGTCACGGGGGCCGGTGCTGTGACCGGTGCCGTGGCCGGTGCCGTGGACGGGGCTGTGGAAGAGCAGTCGCAGGGCGTGGGCGAAGCCCGAACAGATCACGATCCGCGAGGGCTCGGTGCGGACCCCGCGCGCGCGTGCCAGGTATTCGGTGAGCGCCTCCCGCAGCTCGATCCGGCCCGCCGGATCACCGGGCCCGAACGCGTCGTGGGGCGCCCGCGCCAACGCCCTCCGGTACGACGCCGCCCAGGCCGCGCGTGGGAACGACGAGGCGTCCGGAGTGCCCTGCCGCAGATCGTGCCGGGGCCCACGCGAACGTGCGGGCACCTTCTTCGGGACGCGCGCGGACCCGTTCAGCGGTTCCGCCCGCTCCGCGACCCGCGTACCCGAGCCCTGCCGCGCCGTCAGCCAGCCTTCGGCGACGAGCTCCGCGTACGCGTCGGCGACCGTGTTGCGCGCGACCCCGAGATCCGCCGCCAGCGAGCGGTACGGAGGCAGCCGGGTACCGGGTGCCAGCCGGCCGCCGCGTATCGCGTCCCGCAGGGCCCGGATGAGCGCGGCGCGCCGTCCACCGCTGCCGGACAGCTCCAGATGCAGATCGGCCCCGATCCGCTCCGCGTAATTGACCCATGAATCCTCCATGGAAATGCACTCTACGGAAGGTCTTTCCGCCTCGTAGATTCATGGTCATGACGACGAACACGACCACGAACACGACGACGAACACGACGATCGACACGAAGAACGCGACCACGATCGGGGCGGCGGACACCACGCCCGGCGACGGGGGGAACGCCACCGCGACCGCGACCCGGCCCCGCCGCATCGACTTCGCCAAGTCCGTCCGTCCCGTCTTCCGCGCGCTCATCGGCTTCGACGCGGCGGCCCGCGCGGGCATCGACCCCGCCCTCGTCGAACTGATCCAGATCCGCGCCTCCCACCTCAACCACTGCGCGTACTGCCTGCACATGCACACCAACGACGCGCGCAAGGCCGGCGAGAGCGAGGACCGCCTCCACATGGTCGCGGTGTGGCGGGAGGCCCGGCACTTCTTCACCCCGCGCGAGCAGGCGGCTCTCGCCCTCACCGAAGCCGTCACGCTCGTCGCCGACCGCGGCGTCCCCGACGACGTCTACGCCGAGGCCGCCGCCCACTTCGACGACACCGAACTGGCTCACGTCCTGTCGCTGATCCTCACCATCAACACGTGGAACCGGATCGCCCTGGCCACGGGAAAGGTCGCGGGCACGGACGAGCGCCAGGCGCATTGAGCCGCATCGTCATCCACACGGCTGATCGGTGGCCGACCGCCGAGTGAGGTGTGGCAGTGCGGCCGACGGCCTGCCGCAGAGCCGACCACGAGCCCGCGGGCCGACCACGCGCCTGCGGGCCGACCACGAGCCCGCGGGCCGCCCTCGCGGGCAGCCGGCACTCCCATCGGCCGGGCACGGCGCCTACGCGGTCATCGGCCGGTCGTACGGGCCGATCGGCGCCGGCAGCCGCTCCGTGCCGGTCAGCCGGCGGTCCACCGCGGCGGCCACCGCCCGCCCCTCCGCGATCGCCCAGACGATGAGGGACTGCCCCCGGGCGGCGTCCCCGGCCGCGTACACGCCGGGCACATTGGTCTCGAAGCCCGGCCCGCGAGCGATCGTGCCCCGAGGTTCGACCGCCAGCCCCAGCTGGTCGATCAGCCCGTCATGGCGGTCGGGCCCGGAGAACCCGAGGGCGAGAAGGACGAGATCGGCGGGAAGCGACCGCCCGGTGCCCGGCTTCGGCCGCCGCCGCTCGTCCACCTCGACCAGGTGCAACGCGCGCACATGACCCGCCTCGTCCCCCGTGAAGCGGAGCGTGGACGCCGCGAAGAGCCGCGCGTCCGCGTCCGCCGCCGGCGCCGTCCGAAGGTCGCGCGCTTCTTCGTGCGCCGCCGAGAGCCGGTAGACCTTCGGATACGTCGGCCACGGCTCGATGTCCTCGTCCCGCGCCGCCTCAGGCAGCGGATAGATGTCCAACTGGGTCACCGACGCGGCGCCCTCCCGTACCGCCGTCCCCAGGCAGTCCGCCCCCGTGTCGCCACCCCCGACGATCACCACGTGCCTACCTGCCGCCGACAACGGCGATACCTCCAGATCCCCCTCGCACACCCGGTCGGCCAACGGCAGATACTCCATCGCCTGATGGATCCCGGCCAACTCCCGCCCGGGCACGTCCAGTTCCCGCCAGGCCGTGGCACCCGTCGCGATCACCACGGCGTCGTAGCGGGCCCGCAGTTCGGCGGCCCCGATGTCCTCCCCGACGGTCGTCGACGTACGGAACTTCGTGCCCTCCGACCGCATCTGTTCCAGGCGCCGGTCCAGATGCCGCTTCTCCATCTTGAACGCCGGTATCCCGTACCTCAGCAACCCCCCGAGACGGTCCGCCCGTTCATACACCGCGACCGTGTGTCCCGCCCGGGTCAGCTGCTGGGCGGCTGCCAGCCCGGTGGGCCCGGAACCGATGACGGCCACCGTCCTCCCGGTAAGCCGGTCGGGCGGGCGCGGCGGTGTGAACCCGGCCTCCCACGCCCGGTCGGCGATCGCCACCTCGACGTTCTTGATGGTCACCGCCGGCTGGTTGATCGCCAGCACACACCCCGCCTCGCACGGTGCGGGGCACAAGCGGCCGGTGAACTCCGGGAAGTTGTTCGTCGCGTGCAGCCGGTCGCTCGCCGCCCGCCAGTCCTCCCGCGACACCAGGTCGTTCCACTCCGGGATGAGGTTCCCCAGCGGACACGCGTCGTGGCAGAAGGGGATCCCGCAGTCCATGCAGCGGTCGGCCTGCTTGCTGATGATCGGCAGCAGCGCCCCCGGAACGTACACCTCGTTCCAGTCCCGCACCCGTTCCTGCACGGGCCGGCGGGGCCACTCCTCGCGCGGGGTGGTCATGAAACCCTTGGGATCGGCCATCGCCGTCTCCCTCATGTATCGCATGCGTGTACGGGCTCAGCCCTACATCGGCGGACTCAGTTTCGACGAACAGTGATCGACCAGTGATCGACCAGTGATCGACGACCAGTGATCGGCGACCAGCGATCGACCAGTGATCGGCGGAGGCAATCGGCGGCAGTGGCCCCGGCTCGACGGGCCGGGAACGGTCGGATCGGTGCGAGGCCGTCCGCAGGCGGGCGGCACTCGTCTCCCGCCACGATACGACGCGTCCGCCGCGTGCGCCTCAGGCCAGCGCCAGGAGATAACAGAGCGCCGCGCCGGCCGAGGCAACCGCCCTCACGTGGTTCCACATCGTCCACTCGTTCACATAGCGCCGCCAGTAGGTGGCCGCCTCCGGTGTGCCCGGGTCCAGCCTGGCCAGCGTGTCGTTGCGCGGCACGTTCGCCACCATCGTCACCCCGAAGCAGCCGAGGAGGTACAGCGCGCTGCCCAGCAGCAACGCGACCGTGCCCTCGTCCGGCCACAGCACGAACGTGACCACCGCCAGCACGGCGCACAGCACCGCCGTACCCACGAACACCAGCATGAACGCCGGTGTCACGGCACTGACGTTGATCGCCTGCATCGCGGCGGCCCCCTGCGCCGGCGGCAGCGAGGCCAGCGCCCTCATCACAAAGGTCGAGAACCCGCAGAACACGCCCGCCACGACCCCGGTCCCGAGCAGTCCCAGCACCGTCAACACGAAGTACGGCCCGTCGATCATGTCCGCTCCCACCTCGTTCCCCCGAATCCGAAGAGCCTGCCCGGCGCCCCCGCGCCACCACAAGTGAACGACCACACGAACACCGTCACCATGGCCGAGATCCGCCCCCCGAAAGCCGACATGCAGGGGAGGCCATAGGGGGCGCTCAGCCCGTCCCCCGCCACTCCCGCAGCCTCGCCTCGACCGTCCCCGCGATCCGGCGCCGGGCCTCGTGCCGTGCGACACCGCTCATCAGATACCGGTCGTACGGGGTGTCCACGTGTCGTACGGACGCGATGACCGCCGAGGTCACCGCCATCTCCGACAGCGCGCGTCCCGCGGCGCTGCGCCCGACGCGTCCGCTTCCGCGCACGGAGGCATGGGCGGCGATCTCCCGTGCCCGCTCGGCCGGACACCCGGGGAACAGCCGCCTTATCTCCGCCGCGAACGCATCCGTGAACCGCACGTCCTCCGCGGCCCGCCGCCGTGCGTCCCGTGCCCGGCGGCGCCGCCGGGCCTCGGCGTCGGCCAGACACCGCTCCTCGGCGCGGGCGAGCGCCGCCTCCTCGACCAGGACCCCCTGCCGCTCGTACCGGCTCTTCCTCCGGTTGAACCGCACGACCACCGCCGACAGCGAACTCTCCTCCCCGGCCCGCCTGGTGAGTGCGGTGTCGCCACGCGGCAGGAACACCAGATGTCCCAGGTCCGCGCAGTCGAGGCAACGCGGTGCCCCGTTCTCCGACATGAGCAGCGACACCGGGCCGCCCCGGCACTCGGCGCAGTGCTTCTTCCTGAGTGCCTGCACGACGACCAGGCCGTCACGCGGCGGGGGAGGAGCGAGCGGTGCCATACGCGGATCATTCCCCCTGGTGTCAGCATGGTCACGTGCCCGCTGTGGCGGTCCGGCGGCCGGCTCGGGTGGGGTGCGCCGCGCGCTGCATCATGGACCGTGTGCGATTCCAAGCGATCACCTGGGAACGGCTCGGCGATCTCCTCGCCGACCAGCTCCTGGACCTGAAGCCGGAGGACGATTCCCCCTGGCCGCGTATCGCCTTCGACGGTGCCCCGGCCGCCCGCCCCGGCGACCTCGCGGCACGGGTGTCGGACGCCCTGCGGGTACGCGGCCGGCCCTCGCTCGTCGTGAGCACCGAGGGTTTCCTCCGGCCGGCCTCGCTCCGCTTCGAGTACGGGCACCAGGACGTGGAGGCGTACTACAGCGGCTGGTTCGACACCGCTGCCCTGTGGCGGGAGGTCTTCGGCCCGCTCGAACCCGGTGGGACGGGCCGTGTCCTGCCCGACCTCTGGGATCCCGCCACGGACCGCGCGACCCGCAGCCCCTACGTTCAACTCCCCTCCGAAGCGATCCTGTTGATGCACGGTCCTCTCCTTCTGAAGAACTGGTTCCCCTTCGATCTGAGCGTCCACGTCCTCCTCTCCCCGGGCGCCCTGCGCCGCCGCACCCCGGAGAGCGAGCACTGGACCCTCCCCGCTTTCCAGCGCTACGGGAACGAGGCGGACCCGGCCGCCACGGCCGACGTCGTGGTGCGCGCCGACGACCCCCGGCATCCGGCATGGAGCGGCTGACGCGAGGACGGCCGCCCGGCGCGCGCGTCGGCCGCGCAGCCCTGGCCGAGGGCTCGCCCTCGGGAGTCCGGGGCCGGCTTCCTCCGGGTGCGCCGCCTGCCGGGCGCGGTGAGAATGAGCAACGCCGGGAACAGCGGCGCGCTCTGCGCCGTGCCGGGACCAGCGGCGCCTCCCGCGCCCGCGCCGGCCGCCCGGCGTCAGGAGGTACCACATGACCACCGCCGGAGACATCATGCACCGGGGCGCCCAGTGGATCCCCGCCCATGAGACCCTCGACCGCGCCGCCCAGCTGATGCGGCAGTTGAACGTCGGCGCCCTGCCCATCAGCGACGAGAACGAACGCCTCTGCGGCATCCTCACCGACCGCGACATCGTCGTGGGCTGTGTCGCCCTGGGGCACGACCCGTCCCGCGTCACGGCGGGCGACCTGGCCAAGGGCACACCGCGCTGGATCGATGCCGACGCCGACATCAGCGAGGTGCTCGAGGAGATGAAGGAACACCAGATCCGCCGGCTTCCGGTGATCCAGAACAAGCGCCTCGTCGGCATGATCAGCGAGGCGGACATCGCCAGGCATCTGCCGGAGGACCAGATCGCCGACTGGGCCGAGAGCGTCTACGCCCGGACCGCGACACACTGAGCCGGCCGACCGGTCCTTCCCCTTCCCCCTCCTCCTCACCGGTGCCGGGTCAGAGCCAGCCGTTGCGCTTGAAGCCGCGGTACAGGGTGACGCAGCCCGTGGCTATGACGGCCAGGACGAGGGGGTAGCCGAATTTCCAGGTCAGCTCCGGCATGTACGTGAAGTTCATGCCGTACACCCCGCAGACCATGGTCGGCACGGCGATCAGCGCCGCCCACGCGGTGATCTTCCGCATGTCCTCGTTCTGCGCGACGCTCACCTGGGCCAGGTGAGCCTGAAGGATCGAGTTGAGCAGTTCGTCGAACGCGGCGATCTGCTCGGTGGCCCTCAGCAGGTGGTCGGAGACGTCACGGAAGTAGGCCTGTATCTCCGGGTCCACCACCCGGATGGGCCGTGTGGTGAGCTCCAGCAGGGGCCGGGCGAGCGGGGCCACCGCCCGCTTCAGTTCCAGGAGTTCCCGCTTGAGCTGGTAGATCCGACCCGGGTCGACACGCGCTCCGTTCGCCGCGAACACATCCGTCTCCACCTGGTCGATGTCCGCCTGCACCGAGTCCGTGACCGTCAGATAGTCGTCCACCACATGGTCGGCGATCGCGTGCAGAACCGCGGCAGGGCCCTTGGTGAGCTGCTCGGGATTCGCCTCCAGTTCCTCGCGCAGCGGGCCGAGCGAGCCGTGCCGGCCGTGCCGCACCGTGATCACGAAGTCGGGCCCGACGAAGACCATGATCTCGCCGGTGTTCACCACCTCGCTCGTCGCGGTCAGTTCCGTGTGCTCGACGTAGCAGACGGTCTTGAACACCGCGAACAGCGTGTCGCCGTACCGCTCCAGCTTCGGGCGCTGATGGGCCTCGACCGCGTCCTCGACCGCCAGCGGGTGCAGGTCGAAGAGTTCGGCGATGCCGGCGAACTCCCGCTCCGTCGGCTCGTGCAGACCGAGCCAGACGAAGCCGTGGTCGGCCCTGCGCACCTGCCTGAGCGCCTCGGCGACCTCGCGGCCGCCGGGGGTGCGCACCCCCTTGTGGTACGTCACGCAGTTCACCACGGAGGTGCCCAGCGGGGAGCGGGCCGGGTGGCTGAGGTCGACGCGGGTGCGACGCCGTGCCAGCCGTGCCACCTTGCGCAGGCCGCCGACCTTGTCGAGGCCGGTGACCTTCCGCAGATTCCCTGCCATGGACATCTGGATCTCCTCGCGTGGATGCCCTCGCACCGCACTTCGTGCCTTGTCGCGCCAGTGTGCCAGGCGTCTTCGAGCCACAGGTAAGCCTGTGGGAACGGAACGCTCCACTTCGCTCGGCGCCTCGCACAGGGCCCCGCGCGGGGGTTCGGGACGGCGCCACGCTCCGTACCGGCCGCCGAGGGGCCGTCCTGAGGGGCCACTGGAGCGTCGCGAAGAGTGATAAGTAGTTCAAATGGGATGATCTCGGCATGATGCGAACCGACGGACATCTCCTCGACCACCGGCAGGGCGAGACGGGGCAGCGCTCCGACGCCTTCGCCACCGTCTTCGACCCCACGACGTTCCGGCACATGGAGGGCTTCGGCGTCGGTTCCGGCTGGCGCTGCTGGGAGGTCGGCGCGAGCGGAGCCTCGGTCGTCTCCTGGCTGGCCAAGAAGGTCGGACCCACGGGCAAGGTCATCGCCACCGGTGCCGACCTCTCGTGGGCCGTCCCCTCGGTCACCCGCCCACCGGTCGAGGTACTCGACCACCAGGTGGGCGTCGACCAGCCGCCGGGCGACGGATTCGACCTGGTCCATGCCAGGCTGGCCCTGGCTCACGCGGCGGACCGCGAGCGAGCCCTGGCGTCGATGGTCAAGGCCCTGCGTCCCGGCGGGCGCCTGCTGATCGAGGAGGCCGACCCCGCACTGCAGCCCCTGGCCTGCCTCGAAGAGACCGGCCCCGGCCAGCGGTCGGCCAACCGGCTCCGCCAGGCCGTCCAGGCGCTCCTCGACGAGCGCGGGGTGGACCCGGCGCGCGGCCGCGGGCTCCCGCGTCTGCTGCGTGACGCAGGACTGAGCGGTGTCGAGGCCGACGCGTACTTCCCCATCGCCTCGCCAGCCTGCGCCGCACTGGAGTCCACCGTGATCGAACGGCTCCGCACCGCCCTCGTGGCAGCCGGCCTCGCCACGGACGAGGAGATCGACCGCCATCTGGCCGAGCTGGCCTCCGGCACGATGGACATCGCCGCCACACCGCTCGTCTCGTCGTGGGGGAGGAAGCCGTAGGACGTGGAGCGCGGCAGGCAGCGCGAGGCCGGTGCCACGGTGAACCGGTACGGGGCGGCACCGGCGGCGGGACCGCGCTGACCATCGGGGCCGTCGACGGCCGTCGACGCCTCCCCCGGCGCCCGTTCAGCCCACCGTCGACGGCCGTCCCACCCAGTCACCACCCGCCCCCTCAGCCCACCGGAGGCCGCCCGCCCACCTTCCCCACGGCCAGCGCCCCCGCCCCGCAGCCCCGCGCCGCCGCCTCCTCGGGCTCCGCGCCCGCGAGCAGGGCGGCGAGGAACGCGCCGGTGAACGCGTCGCCCGCGCCGGTCGTGTCGCGGGGCACCACGGGGATCGCGGGAACCCGGGCGCACACGCCGCCCCCACGGGCGATCAAGGCGCCCTCGGCCCCCTGCTTGGCCACCACCAGCGGGACGAGGCGGCTCAACCGGGCCGCCGCGTCGGCCGGATCGGGCAGCCCCGTGAGCAGGCACGCCTCGTCCCTGCTGGGCAGCAGCACATCCACCCCTTCGACGAGTTCGAGGAAGCGGTCCGCGCCCAGCTCCGTCAGGAACCCCGACGAGGCCGGATCCACGCTCACCGGTACGCCACGCGTGCGTGCCGACTCCAGTGCCACCGAGACCAGCGCGCGGCTCGGCTCCGAGAAGAACAGGTAGCCCGACAGATGCAGCCGGGCCACCCCGTCGAGCAGGCCCGGCGACCAGTCGTCCGGTTCCAGCCGCAGTGAGGCACCGCTGTCCGTGAGAAACGTGCGTTCGGCCGCGTTACCGGTGTCCACCAGGCAGATCACCGTCCCCGTCGCCGCCTCCGGGTCGACGACGAGGTGGGGCCGCACCCCCGAGGCGCGCAGCTCCCGCTCGTGCCACACGGCCGCGTCCGTACCCACGCGCCCGAGCAGCCGCACGTCCGCACAGCCCTGATGCGCCGCCCAGCAGGCCACGTTGGCGCCCGCCCCACCCGGCAGCATCCGGATTCCGGAGGCCGTGTCGGTGCCCGGCGCGAGCGGCCCGCGATGCCGGGCGACGACATCCGTGACCACGTCACCCACGACGAGCAGTGCCGCCCCGTCCGTCTCCCCGGTGGCCCCGGTGCCCGACGGGGTCACCCCGCCGCCGGGCCCGTCCCCGCCCCGGCGCGCCACCTCACGCCCCGGCAAAGGCCGCCGCGATCCGCGCGGCGAGCCGGACGTTCCCCCGTACCGCCGCGAGATTGGCGCTCAGCGAGGCGCCGTCGGTGTGGCGCACGAGATGGCTCAGCAGGAACGGTGTGACCGCCTGCCCCGTGATCCCCTCCGCCTCGGCCGCCCGCAACGCCTCGGCGAGCACACGTGCGTGCAGATCGGGATCGAGCTGCTCCTCCTCGGGAACCGGGTTGGCGACGATCAGTGCCGACTCCGGTCCGTCGAGCGCGTCCTGGGCGCGCATGACCTCGGCGACCTCGCCGGGCGACCGGAGCGTCCACTCCACGGGGTGCCCCGAGTCCGAGAGATAGAAGCCGGGGAAGCGGTCCGTGCCGTACCCGGCGACCGCCACACCCAGCGTCTCCAGGCGCTGCAGGGTGGCCGGCACATCCAGGATCGACTTCACGCCCGCGCACACCACCGTGATCCGGGTGCGCGCCAGCAGCCCCAGGTCCGCGGACTCGTCCTGTGTCGCCGTCCACTCCCGGTGCACGCCTCCCAGCCCGCCCGTCGCGAACACCCGGACGCCCGCCAGGGACGCGAGCAGCGCGGTCGCCGACACGGTGGTCGCACCGCTCACCCCGGAGGCCACCGCGAGCGGCAGGTCCCGGTGGCCGAGCTTGCGGATGCCGTCCTCGTTCGCGACCCGCTCCAGCTGCCGCTTGTCGAGCCCGATGCGCGGCCGCCCGTCGAGCACGGCGATGGTCGCCGGTACCGCGCCCTCCTGCCGTACGACGTCCTCCAACTCCAGCGCCACCTGCAGGTTGCGCGGGCGGGGCAGGCCGTGCGCGATGATCGTGGACTCCAGCGCCACCACGGGTCGACGCGCGTCAACCGCTTCCCGCACCTCTTCCGACACCATCAGCACGCGCTTGCCTCCTGTCAGTGGTCCTCCCTCATCACTGGCGGCCGGCGCCCCCCGTCAAACCCTTGCGCCCTGTGGTGCGGGACACCAGGCTGAGGGGCATGACCGACAACACGACCCGGCTCGACCACGTCGTCCTCTGGGTCCGGGAGCCTGTCGCCGCGGCCGACTTCTACGAGAAGGCCGTGGGCCTGAGCCCCGTACGCGTCACCGAGTACTCCGCGGGGAAGGCGCCCTTCCCCTCCGCGCGCGTCAACGACGAGACCATCCTCGACCTCATGCCACTCGCCATGGCGGAGCGCATGAAGATGCTGCCCGGCGCCGCAGACAGCGCCGGCCACCCCGTCAACCACATATGCCTGGCCCTGGCCGGCGACCGCTTCGAGGAACTGCGGTCCCGGCTGGAGGACCGGGCGGTCCCCGTCTCCGACATCTCGTACGACTCCTTCGGCGCCCGGGGAGCGGCCCGGCGCAGCTTCTACTTCCGCGACCCGGACGGAAACGTCGTCGAAGCCCGGCACTACGCGTAGCGCGAAGGGCGCAGGACTGGCGCGGGCGGCTCAGAACAACGGCTCGGGCAGAACCCCTTCCAGCGCCAGCAGCTTCCGCTTGGTCTCCAGCCCGCCGCCGAACCCGCCGATGCCGCCGTCGCTCTCCACCACCCGGTGGCACGGCACCACCACCGGCAGCGGATTGGCCCCCATCGCCATGCCCACCGCCTGGGCCGCGCCCGGCTGCCCCACCCGGCGGGCCAGGTCGCCGTAGCCCACGACGGAGCCGTAGGGGACACCGGAGGCCAGCTCCCGCAGCACCCGGCGGTTGAAGCCGGAGATCAGCGACCAGTCCAGGGGCAGTTCGAACGCCTGCCGGTCACCCGCGAAGTACGCCTCGACCTGGCGTATCGCCTCGGACAGTTGCGGAGCGTCCGGGGCCTCGACGGGCTCGGCGCCGAGCCGGGAGGCCAGCCGGTCGAGCGCCTCGTCGCGCACCGCGTCCGAGGCGTGGAACACGACGTTCACCAGGCCGTCGTCGGTCGCGGCCAGCAGCAGCGGACCGATGTCCGTGCCGACGACGGCCCACACGACCCGGTGCCCGTACTCCCCGTGGCTGTTCATGCGACCACCGTACGGCCCGCCACCGACAACGCCCGGGGCGTGCGCCCGCCGCCGGACGCACGCCCCGTGTGCATCGTGTGAAGACCGACGCCCTCTCAGCCCCGTGTCGCCTCCTCGACCACGTCCGGCTTGTTCGTGATGATGCCGTCGACGCCGTAACCCGCCACCCTGCGCGCGTTCGACGCGTCGTCGACGGTCCACGTGAGCATCTCCAGCGGCTCGCCGTGCGGGCCCTCGAAGGAGTGGACCGTGGTGACGTAGGAGGGGGAGATGGTCCGGTGGGAAGAGTTGATCTGGTCGGCGAACGTCGCGTACTCGGGCAGATCGGCGACCTCCGGGGTGCCGAGGAAGCCGGTCTTCACACCCGGACTCAGCTCGTGCACCCGCCGCACCGTGTCCGGGCTGAAGCTCTGCACCACCAGCCGGTCGCGCAGGCGCCGAGGCGTCAGCCAGCCCTCGTCGGCCAGCACTTTCAGGGTCTGCTGTTCGATGCCGGGGTAGAGCCGGGGGTTCTTGATCTCCAGGACGAGCTTCTGGTGATTGCGGGACACCTGCCTGACGTACTGCTCCAGGGTCGGCACGCGCGCGCCCGCGTACCTGCGGTCGAACCAACTGCCCGCGTCCAGACGGGCGATCTCCCCGGCGGTGAAGTCGCGTACGTTCCACGGCGCGCGGCGCGGAAACACCTGCTCGACATCGGTCGTCCGGGCCAGCGTCGCGTCATGGACGACGACGAGCCTGCCGTCCTTGGTGCGCTGGACGTCGTTCTCCACCCAGTCGAAGCCCAGGTCGTCCGCCTTGTCGACGGCGGCCAAGGTGTTCTCGGGTGCGTACGCGGAAGCTCCGCGATGCGCCACGATCAACGGATGGTCGGTGCCGGAGGCCGCCTCGGCGGCCGAAGTGGGGAGCAGGAGGCCGGCGGCCCCCATGAACGCGGCGGCCACTGCGGCGACTGCGCGCACATGCATGCGTACTCCTCGCGTCGATCTGTCACGGTGTGCTCAAGAGTGACAGCAGGGAGTCAACGGGAGTGGGAGCGCAACATGGCCATGAACTGAATGGAGTTGCCCAAGTCCGCACACGGGCACCGCACAAGTGGGGCAAGGCCGTGTTTCTTTGCCGGAAAGTCGTTCGACCATTCCGGTGGGGGTCATACTCTCTGCGACAACCCTGACCGTTGTGACGGTCCCGGGGGCGGGGGCAGTACAGGGAATCCAGGGACGCGACAGGGCGGGAAAGGCAGCCGCGGATGCAGGGCACCGTCGACGGCTTCAGCTACGGACTCGTCACACCGGTGGCGGCCTACCTCATGGCCTGCCTCGGTGGCGCGCTCGGCCTGCGCTGCACCACCAGATCGATGCTGGTCGACGGCCGCCTGCGGATCGGCTGGCTGGCCCTGGGCTCGGCCGCCATCGGCTCCGGCATATGGACCATGCACTTCGTCGCCATGATGGGGTTCGAGGTCCTGCAGACCCCGGTCCACTACGACCCGCTGACCACGTTCGCGAGTCTCGCCGTCGCGATCGTGATGGTCGGCATCGGCATCTTCATGGTCGGCTCCAAAGGGGCGACCGGGGCCGCGCTCTTCACCGGCGGCACGATCACCGGCCTCGGCATCGCCTCCATGCACTACCTCGGCATGGCCGGAATGCGCCTCAACGGCACACTCGAATACAACACCACGACGGTGGCCGCCTCCGTCGTCATCGCCGTGGTGGCCGCGATCGCCGCGCTGTGGGCCGCCGGACAGGTCCGCGGCTTCCTGTGGAGCGTCGGCGCGAGCCTCGTGATGGGGGTCGCGGTCAGCGGCATGCACTACACCGGCATGGCCGCCCTCAGCGTCCATCTGCACAGCGCGGCCGGTGCCGCCCCGGCCGACGGCTCCTCGTCCGCGGTCCTCCTCGCCCCGCTGATGATCGGCCCGCTGGCCTTCCTGCTCCTGGCGGGCGTCGTGGTCATGTTCGACCCCTTCATGATCATGGACAGGTTCCACGGCAGCCCCGCCGAACGGCGGCCCGGAGTCCCCACCCACGCCTGCGCGCACACCGACCACCGACCGCTCGCCGGGGCCGGCCGGCTCCTCTCGCGGGCCGAGCACGAGCCCGGCGAACACCGCTACCGCACCCCGCAGAACCGCTGATCCGAGCCCGTTGTCAGTGCGGGGTCGTACGGTGGATTCCATGCGGCCCGTTTCCAAGATCGAACGCACGGTGGCGCCCTTCGAGGTCGTCAGCCCCTACCAGCCGAGCGGCGACCAGCCCGCGGCCATCGCCGAGCTGGCCCGGCGCATCGAAGCAGGTGAGAAGGACGTCGTCCTGCTCGGTGCGACCGGCACCGGCAAGTCCGCCACCACCGCGTGGATGATCGAGAAGCTCCAGCGCCCCACCCTGGTGATGGCGCCGAACAAGACGCTGGCCGCCCAGCTGGCCAACGAGTTCCGCGAGCTCCTGCCGAACAACGCGGTCGAATACTTCGTCTCGTACTACGACTACTACCAGCCCGAGGCCTACGTCCCGCAGTCGGACACCTACATCGAGAAGGACTCCTCGATCAACGAGGAGGTCGAGCGGCTGCGCCACTCCGCGACCAACTCGCTGCTCACCCGCCGCGACGTCGTCGTGGTCGCCTCCGTCTCCTGCATCTACGGCCTCGGAACGCCCCAGGAGTACGTGGACCGCATGGTCCCCCTGAAAGTGGGCGAGGAGATCGACCGGGACGAGCTGCTGCGCCGCTTCGTCGACATCCAGTACACCCGCAACGACCTGGCGTTCACCCGCGGCACCTTCCGCGTCCGCGGCGACACCATCGAGATCTTCCCGGTCTACGAGGAACTCGCGGTCCGCATCGAGATGTTCGGTGACGAGATCGAGGCCCTCTCCACCCTCCACCCCCTCACCGGCGAGATCATCAGCGACGACCAGCAGCTGTACGTCTTCCCCGCCTCCCACTACGTCGCCGGACCCGAACGCATGGAGCGGGCCGTCAACGACATCGAGAAGGAACTGGGGCAGCGCCTCGCGGAGCTGGAGAAACAGGGCAAGCTCCTGGAGGCCCAGCGCCTGCGCATGCGCACCACGTACGACATCGAGATGCTCCGCCAGATCGGCTCCTGCTCCGGCGTGGAGAACTACTCGATGCACTTCGACGGCCGCGAGCCCGGCTCCCCGCCGAACACCCTGCTCGACTACTTCCCGGACGACTTCCTCCTCGTCATCGACGAGTCCCATGTCACCGTCCCGCAGATCGGCGCGATGTACGAGGGCGACGCCTCCCGCAAGCGCACGCTCGTCGACCACGGTTTCCGGCTGCCGTCCGCCCTCGACAACCGACCGCTGAAGTGGGAGGAGTTCCAGGAGCGCATCGGCCAGACCGTCTACCTCTCGGCGACCCCCGGCCAGTACGAGCTGTCCCGCTCCGACGGCCAGGTCGAGCAGATCATCCGTCCCACGGGCCTCGTCGACCCCGAGGTGGTCGTCAAGCCCACCGAGGGGCAGATCGACGACCTGGTGCACGAGATCCGCAAGCGCACCGAGAAGGACGAGCGGGTCCTCGTCACCACGCTCACCAAGAAGATGGCCGAGGACCTCACCGACTACTTCCTGGAACTCGGCATCCAGGTCCGCTACCTGCACAGCGATGTCGACACCCTGCGCCGGGTCGAACTGCTGCGCGAGCTGCGCGCCGGCGAGTACGACGTCCTGGTCGGCATCAACCTCCTCCGGGAGGGCCTCGACCTGCCCGAGGTCTCGCTGGTCGCCATCCTCGACGCCGACAAGGAGGGTTTCCTGCGTTCGGGGACCTCGCTCATCCAGACCATCGGCCGCGCGGCGCGGAACGTGTCGGGCCAGGTCCACATGTACGCCGACAAGATCACCCCGGCGATGGCGAAGGCCATCGACGAGACCAACCGCCGCCGGGAGAAGCAGGTCGCGTACAACAAGGCCAACGGCATCGACCCGCAGCCGCTCCGCAAGAAGATCAACGACATCGTCGCGCAGATCGCCCGCGAGGACGTCGACACCGAGCAGTTGCTCGGCACGGGCTACCGCAAGGGCAAGGACGGCAAGGGCGCCAAGGCCCCCGTGCCGTCCCTCGGCGGCAAGGCGGCCACGTCCGGCAAGGGCAAGGCCAAGGAGACGGTCCCGACCGACCGCCCGGCGGCCGACCTCGCGCAGCAGATCGAGGAGATGACGGAGCGGATGCGCGCGGCAGCCGCCGACCTGCAGTTCGAGATCGCCGCCCGGCTGCGCGACGAGGTCTCGGAGATGAAGAAGGAACTCCGGCAGATGAAGGAGGCGGGCCTGGCCTGACGGGCCGGAGGGGCGCGGGGGGAGACAGTGCTCCCGGCGCTGCGCAGTGTGTTGCAAGACCGACACAAAGTGCGACACGGGCTGCGGCTATGTCGGTGCCGCTGCGTAAGGTGCTGCACATCCGCGGAGTCCGCGGCAACAGGGGACAGTTCGAGAGGGGAATCGGCGCGTGACCGTCAACATGACCAAGGGTCAGGCCATCAGTCTGCAGAAGAACGACGGAGGCAGCCTGACCGCGGTGCGCATGGGCCTCGGCTGGCAGGCTGCCCCCCGGCGCGGCCTGTTCGGGACCCGTACCCGTGAGATCGACCTCGACGCCTCCGCCGTGCTGTTCGCGGACAAGCAGCCCGTCGACGTCGTCTTCTTCCGTCACCTCGTGAGCGACGACGGCTCCGTCCGTCACACCGGCGACAACCTGGTCGGCGGTGTCGGCGCGGGCGGCGACGACGAGGCCATCCTCGTCGACCTGGCCCGGGTCCCGGTCCACATCGACCAGATCGTCTTCACCGTGAACTCGTTCACCGGCCAGACCTTCCAGGAGGTGCAGAACGCCTTCTGCCGGCTGGTGGACGAGACCAACGGCCAGGAGCTGGCCCGCTACACGCTCGCGGGCGGCGGCCAGTACACGGCCCAGATCATGGCCAAGGTGCATCGCGCGGGCGCCGGCTGGCAGATGACGGCCATCGGCTCGCCCGCCAACGGCCGTACCTTCCAGGACCTGATGCCGGCGATCCTGCCGGTCCTGTAGGCAGTCCGACGCACCACGCAGTAAGCGACACAGGGGGACGAAGTCGATGACGGCCGAGCTGGTCCGGGGGCAGAACCATCCGCTGCCCGGGGCCCGACTGGAGATCCGCGTCTCGGCCGGCACGCCGATCGTCGCCGGGGCCACCCTCGGCGACGAGCACGGCAAGGTGCCCGGCGTGGAGTGGGTGGCCCACCCGGGCGCACCCACCCTGCCCGGCCTTGAGGTGTCCAGGCAGGCGGCGGCCGACCACCGCCTCGCGGTGGACCTCGACGCCCTGCCGCCGTCAGTGCACCGGGTGACCGTCCTGCTCGCGCTGCCGACGGGGACCGGCGGCCCGGTCAGCTTCGGCGCGATCGCGGCACCCTTCGTCGCGGTCACCGCCCTCGACGGCACCGGGGTCGCCGGCTACACCATCGTCGGCCTGCGGACGGAGTCCGCCGTCGTCGCCCTGGAGCTGTACCGCAGGCAGGGTGCCTGGAAGGTCCGCGCGGTCGGCCAGGGGTACGCGGGCGGCCTCGCCGAGCTGCTCACCGACCAGGACCTGCCCGAGGCCCGGCAGCTCGCGGCAGGCATCCACGAGGCGGTCGCCCGGGGCCTGGCCCGCTCGGTGGCGGCACCCCCGCCCCGCGTACCGGACACCAACCGCCCGCGGCAGGCCACCGCTCCCGCACCGGGCCCGGACCCGACGCACGGCGGCTCCGGCACGGCATCCCAGGGGACCCCACCCCAGCCCGTCGGACAGCACGGCGGCACCGCCCCGCACGATCCGTCCGCGGACACACAGCCCACGGCCCCCACGGCCGGCGGGCCGGTGAACTACACCCACCCCGGCCGGCAGAACACCGCACCGCCCCCGCCCCCGCCGGCCGCGCCCCCGGCCCAGCCGGGTCAGCCGGCGCAGCCCGTCGCCGGGGACGCGACCGGCTGGTCCATGGACGAGCGGCTCTACAACCAGGTGTGGGGCATGTTCGAGGACCTGGCCCGCACCACGGCCGCGTACCGCAGCGCGGTCGACTTCGCCGAGTCGCGCATGGAGCAGGAGCTGGACAGGGTCCTCTCCGACCCGCGCAGCCGCATCAGCGGTCAGGGCGACGCCGCCCGCGAGGCCGCCCGCGCCAAGCACGCCCAGCTCGTCGACCAGGCCCGGGCCGCCCTGGACCGCGACCTGGCCCAGCTCCGCGCCGAGGCCGGCGTCGTCGAGCCCGCGCTGCCCGCCGCGTACGCGCGCTGGGACAACCCGGTGTGGCACGGCTACCGGGTGCCGATGGAGGTCCCGATGGCCCTGCGCCTGGGCGATCTGCATCTGCCGGAGAGCGACGGCCTGCGCATCCCCATGCTGGTGCGGCTGCCACTGGAGCGGGGCCTGTGGATCGACAGCGGCCGTTCCGGCTCCGGCGACTCGCTCACCGACTCCGACGCACTGCGCGGTCTCGCCCTGGACACCGCGGTGGCGCTGGCCGCACGGCTGCTCGCGGTGTACCCGCCGGGGGAGTTCAGCGTCCATGTCGTCGACCCGGCCGGTTCCGGTGCGTCCGCGCTCGCACCGCTGACCCAGCCGGGCGTCCTGGCCGCACCCCCCGCCGTCGGCGCCGCGGGCGTCTCGGACGTGCTGGGGCGGCTCACCCAGCGGGTCGACCTCGTCCAGATGGCGGTGCGCGGCGGAGCGGCCGACGCGCTGCCGCCCGGCTTCGACACGGCCGAGCAGCTCCTGATCGTCAACGACTTCCCGCACGGCTTCGACGACCGGGCCGTGACCCAGCTGCGCTATCTCGCGGACGAGGGCCCGGCCGTCGGCGTCCATCTGATGATGGTCGCCGACCGGCAGGACGCCGCCGCGTACGGGCCGTTGCTCGACCCGCTGTGGCGTTCGCTGCTGCGACTCACACCCACCCCGGACGACCACCTGGCCGATCCCTGGGTCGGCCACGCGTGGACGTACGAGCCGTCGCTCGTCCCGCCGGGCAGCCGGGTCCTCCACGAGGTGCTCACCCAGGTCGCGGACGCCCGCCGCTCTTGGAACAGGTGAGAACAGGCGCGGCTCCCGATCTGCCTCAAGACCTGGTAAAGCCGCATTGACCTGCGATTTTGGAACTTCCTTTGCCTGACCCTTTACCTGTTCTTGGTGAATGGGTATGCTCTGATGAGCGGAGGGGAGTACTCCCTGCTTGCTGCGGCGTCCCCGTCAATACGGATCAGACAGATCCCGGGGCGTCGGCCCGGCGGCACCAGGCGTTGTGGGACGCCCTGGAGGACCGGGTGGAAGAGACCTCCGGTAGCGATGACGCTGCAATTTGCCGTTACGTACTGCCGGAGGCGCAGTGGATGTTTCCACGACCCTGTGGGTCCTGACAGTGGTGGGCCTTGCCGCCCTCATCGCGGTCGACTTCTTCATCGGCCGCAAGCCCCATGACGTGTCCATCAAGGAAGCCGGGATCTGGACGGTCGTCTGGATCGTCCTGGCCGCTCTCTTCGGACTCGGACTGTTCGTCTTCGCCGGCGGCCAGCCGGCCGGAGAGTTCTTCGCCGGCTTCATCACCGAGAAGTCGCTGAGCGTCGACAACCTCTTCGTCTTCGTCCTGATCATGGCGAAGTTCGCGGTGCCCTCGCAGTACCAGCAGCGGGTGCTCCTGATCGGTGTGCTGATCGCCCTGGTGCTCCGCGCGATATTCATCGCCGCGGGCGCGGCGATCCTCGCCAGCTTCGCCTGGGTCTTCTACATCTTCGGCGCGTTCCTGATCTACACCGCCTGGAAGCTCATCCAGGAGGCCAGGGCCGAAGAGGAGGACGAGGACTGGGAGGAGAACAAGCTCCTCAAGGCCGCCGAGAAGCGCTTCGGTGTCGCGGACCGTTACCACGGCACCAAGCTGTGGATCGAGCAGAACGGCAAGCGCGTCATGACGCCGATGCTCGTCGTGATGCTCGCGATCGGCACCACCGACGTGCTCTTCGCGCTGGACTCGATCCCGGCGATCTTCGGTCTGACGCAGGACCCGTACATCGTGTTCACGGCCAACGCGTTCGCGCTGATGGGCCTGAGGCAGCTGTACTTCCTCATCGGCGGACTGCTGAAGAAGCTGGTGCACCTGTCCTACGGCCTGTCGGTCATCCTCGGCTTCATCGGTGTGAAGCTGGTGTTGCACGCGCTGCACGAGTCCGGCGTCCATGTGCCCGAGATCTCCATCCCGGTCTCCCTCGGCGTGATCTGCTCGGTCCTGATCGTCACCACGATCACCAGCCTGATGGCCTCCAGGAAGCAGGCGGCGGCCGAGGCGGAGCAGCAGCGGACCGAAGGCGCCGAGAAGGACAGCATCGAGGCCTGACGGCGGCCGCCACCCAGCACGGCAACGAACGAAGGGGCCCCGCCCACCGAAGACGCGCATTCACGCCGTCGACCGGAGTGCGGGGCCCTTTCACGTCTGAAAGGATCACCGCATGCTCGCTCGACTCCGGTCGCTCACGGCGCGATGGACCGCCGCCGTGCCGGTGGCCGCGGTCGTCCTGCTCGTTCTCACCTGGGGGCGCGAGCTTCCCGGGGCGCTCGTCGCCCTGGTGACGCTGGTGCTGGCGGGGGCCGTCCTCGCCGCCGTCCACCACGCCGAGGTGGTCGCCCACCGGGTGGGCGAACCGTTCGGATCGCTGGTCCTCGCGGTCGCGGTGACGATCATCGAGGTCGC
This sequence comes from Streptomyces sp. NPDC042364, assembly GCF_056437585.1. NCBI lineage: Bacteria > Bacillati > Actinomycetota > Actinomycetes > Kitasatosporales > Streptomycetaceae > Streptomyces > Streptomyces sp. NPDC042364. The sequence goes on from NZ_JBWKAJ010000001.1 coordinate 520,048, forward strand.
GCTGATCGTCACGCTCATGGCCGACGGCGGCGACAAGAGCTCCACCCTCGCCCGGGACACCGTCTTCGCGGCGGTGATGATCACCTGCAACGGCATCGTCGGCCTGTGTCTGCTCGTCGCCTCCCTGCGCCACGGACTCGCCGTCTTCAACCCGGAGGGCACCGGCGCGGCTCTCGCCACGGTCGCGACCCTGGCCACGCTCAGCCTCGTCCTGCCGACCTTCACCACCAGCAAGCCCGGCCCGGAGTTCTCCACGGCCCAGCTCACCTTCGCGGCGCTGGCGTCACTGCTGCTGTACGGCCTCTTCGTGGCGACCCAGACCGTGCGTCACCGCGACTACTTCCTGCCGATCACCCGGCACGGCGAGGTGATCACCGCCGACGACCACGCCGAGGCGCCGACCGCCCGCACCGCCGCGGTCAGCCTCGGCCTGCTCGGCCTCGCGCTCGTCGGCGTGGTCGGCCTCGCCAAAGGGGTCTCACCGACCATCGAGTCCGGTGTGCAGGCGGCGGGACTGCCGCACGCCGTCGTCGGTGTGGTCATCGCGCTGCTCGTGCTGCTTCCCGAGACGATCGCCGCCCTGCGCGCCGCCCGCCGCGACCGCGTCCAGACCAGCCTCAACCTCGCCCTCGGTTCCGCGATGGCGAGCATCGGTCTGACCATCCCGGCGGTCGCCCTGGCCTCGCTCTGGCTCTCCGGCCCGCTCGTCCTCGGCCTCGGCGCGACCCATATGGTGCTGCTCGCCCTGACCGTCGTGGTGGCCTCCCTGACCGTGGTGCCGGGGCGCGCCACGCCGCTCCAGGGGGGCGTGCACCTGGTGCTGTTCGCGGCGTACCTGGAACTCGCGGTGACCCCGTAGCGGTGCGCCGGTCCGTGCCCCCGTCCGCTCACCCCGCGGTGGCCTCCGCCGCCTCGGCCGTGGCCTTCGGGACCGGCCGGGTCTCCGGCAGCAGCGTGAAGCAGCCGAGGCTCAGCAGGGCGATCCCCGTCAGATAGGCGCCCACCCCCCAGGGCACCCGGCCGCCCTGGGACAGGGCGGTGGCCACGATCGGGGTCAGGGCGCCGCCGAGGACCCCGCCGAGGTTGTAGCCCACCGCGGCTCCCGTGCACCGCACCCGGGGCTCGTACAGCTCCGGCAGATAGGCGGCGATGACGGCGAACATCGTGACGAACGCGAGCATCGCCACCAGGAAGCCGCCGAACATGAGCAGGGGCTCGCCGGTCGACAGCAGCGCGACCATCGGGAGCATCCACAGCACGGTGGCGGTGCAGCCGGCCAGGCACATCGGGCGCCGCCCGTACCGGTCGCCGAGCACGGCCGCCACCGGGGTGAGCGCTCCCTTCACCACCACCGCTCCCATGACGCAGGTCAGCATGACGGTACGGCTCACCCCGAGCCGTTCGGTGCCGTAGGCGAGGGACCAGGTCGTCACCGCGTAGAACACCGCGTACCCGATGGCGAGCGCCCCGGCCGTCAGCAGGACGAGCCGCCAGTGGCCGCGCACCACCTCGGCGAGCGGCACACGCGCGTGGTCCTCGATCTCCAGGAACCGCGGGCTCTCCACGAGCGAGGACCGCAGCCACAGCCCGGCCACGGCCAGCACGCCCGCCGCCCAGAACGGCACCCGCCATCCCCAGGAGGCGAACTGGGCGTCCGTCAGGGTCGCCGACAGCGCGAGCATCACCCCGTTGGCCAGCAGAAAGCCCACCGCGGGGCCGACCTGCGGGAAGCTCGACCACAGCCCTCGCCGCTCGGCCGGCGCGTGCTCCGCCGTCAGCAGCACCGCCCCGCCCCACTCCCCGCCGAGCCCGAGCCCCTGCAGGAAGCGCAGGACCAGCAGCAGGAAGGGGGCGGCCACACCGATCGAGTCGAACGTGGGGACACAGCCGACGGCCACGGTCGCGCCGCCGGTCATCAGCAGGGAGGCGACCAGGACCGGGCGCCGGCCGTGCCGGTCCCCGATGTGTCCGAAGAGCACCGAGCCCAGCGGCCGGGCCACGAAGCCGACCCCGAAGGTCGCGAAGGCCGCGAGAGTGCCCGCCAGCGGCGAGAACGTCGGGAAGAACAGCGGTCCCAGGACGAGGGCCGCCGCCGTCCCGTAGACGAAGAAGTCGTAGAACTCGATGGCCGTCCCGGCGAGCGAGGCGGACGCGAGTCGCAGCAGGGAGGGCGGGTTCACGGGCCGTGCACTGTCCATGCCGCGTCAACCACCCAGCCTGGCGAGCGGTTACGGGGCGTGCGGGGGCCCGTTCGACGTGCCTGTGTCCCAGGGGGGCGGCAACCGTGCTCAGTAGGTCACGGTGATGCGCCGGGCGGGACCGTCCACGCGGATCACACCGCCGTAGGGGATGACGACCTGCGGATCGGTGTGTCCGAGATCGACGTCGAAGACGACCGTGGTGTCCGGCGCGTACACACGCATCGCGCGCAGCACCGCCTCCCGCTGGCCGGCGGCGTAACGCTCGGCCGCCTCCGGGCTGTTGGGCTTTTCGAAGGACCAGGTCTTGGGGCGGCCCATCAGGAGCGCGGAGAAGCGGCCGAGCAGCCCGCGCTCGCCCATGTTCCGCAGTGTCCGGAAGACCTCCTCGCCGCTCGGCAGTTCCTCCGAGGTCTCCAGGAAGAGCACCCCTCCGTCGAACACGGACAGGTCGCGCGGCACCTCGCGGTCGGCCATCAGCAGCCAGCCCAGGATCTCCAGACAACCGCCCCAACCGCGCCCCTCCACCACGCGGTCGGCGTTCGCCCAGGTCCATCCGGCGCCGGGCCGGCTCTCCGGCTCCGCGTCGAAGGTCGCCGGGTCGGCCCAGTCGCGTTCGATGTCGTTGAAGCGCTCGGCGGGCCGCAGTTCGTACGGCCCCGAGGCGAACAGCGCGGCGCGCAGCGACTCGGCGGTCACCGGGTTCATGGCGCCGGGCCTGCCCAGCGCGGTCATCACGGTTCCGCCGTGGTAGCCGACGATCCCGGAGTTGTACAGGAACGCCAGCAGGTTGGTGTTGTCGCTGACCCCGAAGAACGGCTTGGGGTTGGCCCGGATCAACTCCCGGTCCAGCAGCGGCAGGACGGTGATCTGGTCGTCGCCGCCGATGGAGGTGAACACCGCCTTCACCTCAGGGTCGGCGAAGGCGGCGTGGACGTCGTCGGCACGCTGCTGGGGTGTCGCGCCCATCGTGCGGGTCGTCGGGTACTCGACCGGTTCGAGTCCGTACTCCTTCCGCAGCCGCTCCAGACCGAGTTCGAAGGGCCGGGGGAAGAGGCCGGGCAGACCGGCGCCGGGTGAGATGACGGCCACCCGGTCGCCGGGCGACGGCTTGGGGGGATACATGGGCATGGTCATGACGGGAGGCTATGGCCTCTCACCAGGGCATCGCATCGTGATAAACCGGGTCCCAGCAGCGGCCCCGGCGGGCCGCCCACCCGAACGGACCGGAGGAACCGTGCCCCGCAGCCTCGCCCACGCCCCGATCATGATCCTCAACGGGCCCAACCTGAACCTGCTGGGCCAGCGGCAGCCCGAGATCTACGGTTCCGACACGCTCGCCGACGTCGAGGCCATGTGCGCCAAGGCCGCGGCCGCACACGGCGGCACGGTCGACTTCCGGCAGTCCAACCACGAGGGCGAACTGGTCGACTGGATCCACGAGGCACGCCTCAGTCACTGCGGGATCGTCATCAACCCCGGCGCCTACTCGCACACCTCCGTGGCGATCCTGGACGCCCTCAACACCTGCGACGGCCTGCCGGTCCTGGAGGTCCACATCTCCAACATCCACCAGCGGGAGGCGTTCCGGCACCACTCGTACGTCTCGCTGCGCGCCGACGGCGTGATCGCCGGGTGCGGCGTGCAGGGCTACGTGTTCGGTGTGGAGCGGGTGGCCGCGCTGGCAGGCAAGGGGAAGGCGGAGGCGTAACAACCGGTCGCCTGGAGCACGCCGCTACCGACCCGACTCGCTGTTTCCGGGCCGTGCTGCTCGCGCGACTCCCTCACAGGCGGCCCGAGTCGACGATCCGCCGCAGGAAGCGCCGGGTGCGCTCCTGCCGCGGGTCGCCGAAGATCTCCTCGGCGGTCCCGCGCTCCAGCACCACCCCGCCGTCCAGAAAACAGACCTGGTCGGCGACATCGCGGGCGAAGCCCATCTCGTGCGTGGCGAGGACCATCGTCATGCCCTCGTCCTTCAGATCCCGGACGACGGTGAGGACCTCGCCCACGAGTTCCGGGTCGAGGGCGGCGGTGATCTCGTCGAGGAGCAGCAGCCGGGGCCGTACGGCCAACGCGCGGACGATCGCGACGCGTTGCTGCTGCCCGCCGCTCAGCCGGTCCGGGTACTCGCCCGCCCTGGCGCCGAGCCCCAGCCGGTCGAGCAGCTCACGGGCCCGGTCCTCCGCCTCCGCCCGGCCCACGCCGTGCACCCGGCGCGGAGCGAGGGTGATGTTCTCCAGCACGGTCATGTGCGGGAACAGGTTGTACGACTGGAAGACAACGCCGATACGGCGCCGAACCGCGTCCTGGTCCACCCGCGGGTCGGTGATCTCCTCGCCGTCCAGCCAGATCGCCCCGTCGTCGATCTCCTCCAGCAGGTTGGCGCAGCGCAGCAGCGTCGACTTGCCGGACCCGGAGGCGCCGATCAGCGCCGTCACGGTGTGCGGGGCGACCTCCAGGTCGACGCCCCGCAGGACGGGCGAACCGCCGAAGGTCTTGCGGACGGACTCCATCCGCAGCACGGGGCCGGTGCCGGACACCCCGGGCACCCCGGATGCCCCGGACACCCCGGGCACCCCGGGCGCCTTGCGGACGTCGCTCATATCGTGCCTCCCTGGGCCCGCCGCCGGTCCATCCGGGCCGTGACCCAGTCGGTGAAGCGGGTCATCGGGATGGTCAGGGCGACGAAGACCAGTCCCGCGACGATGTACGGCGTGTAGTTCAGGCTGCGGCCCGCGATGATGTCGGCGGCGCGCACGGCGTCGACGGCACCGCCGATCGAGACCAGACCGGTGTCCTTCTGCAACGACACCAGGTCGTTGAGGAGCGGCGGCACCTGACGGCGTACCGCCTGGGGCAGCACGACGTGCCGCAGGGCCTGCCGGTTGGTGAGACCGAGCGAGCGGGCCGCCGCGCGCTGCGAGGGGTGCACGGACTCGATGCCGGCGCGGAACACCTCGGCGACGTACGCCGAGTACGTCAGCGTCAGCGCGGTACCGCCGAGCAGGACCGGGTCGACGGTCACGCCCTGGAGGCGGAGCGCCGGGACCCCCAGGACGACGATCATCAGGTTGATGATCAGCGGGAGACCGCGGAAGAAGTCGGTGTACGCGGCGGCCAGCGCCCGCACCGGGAAGAACACCGGGCCGCGCAGGGTCCGCGCGACGGCGATGAGCATGCCGAGGACGAGCACGGCGACACCGCACACCAGCAGCAGCCGGACGTTGAGCCAGAGCCCTTCGAGTACCTTGGGCAGCGCCTCGCGCGCGTACTCGGCGCTGAAGAACGTCTCCTTGGTGCGCGGCCAGCCGGGCGCGTTGACGACGACCACATAGAGGACGACGGCCGTGACGAGGGTCGACAGGGCGGCGATGCCCGTGGCCCGACGGGACCGGACGCGCTTGTAGCGCTCCCGTTCGAGCCGTCGCGCGGAGGGGACGTAGCCGTCGTCCCCGCCGGGCATGCCGCCGTCGTCGTCCGCGCCGTCCCGGCCCGGCTCCTCCTTCACGACGGTCACTTGAGCACCGGGGCGTCGACGGCGTCGGAGAGCCACTTCTGCTCGATCCTCGCCAGGGTGCCGTCCTCGCGCAGGGCGTCCACCGCCGCCGTCACGCACGGCGTCAGGGCGCTGCCCTTGTCGAGGACGAGGCCGAACTGCTCGGGGGTGCCGCCCCGGTTCTCGAACTGGCCGACGATCGCCGCGTCCGTCACCTCCGCGGCGGTGATGTAGAACGCGGTCGGCAGGTCGACGACGATCGCGTCGATCTGGCCGTTCTTGAGGGCGGACTTGGCCTGGTCGTTCTTGGCGTAGGCGGCGGGGTCCCGGCTCGGCTTCACCACGTCGTCGATGTAGTCCAGGCTGGTCGTGCCGACCTGGGCGCCCAGGTGGAGGCCCTTGAGGTCGGCGACGCTCTTCGCCTTCGCGGCCCTGGAGCCCTTCAGGGCGATGACGGCCTGACGGACGTCGTAGTACCCCGACGAGAAGTCCACGGCCTTCTTGCGCTCGTCGCTGACGGACACCTGGTTGATGTCGAAGTCGAAGGTCTTCTCACCCGGCGCGAACGCCTTGTTGAACGGCACGGACTGCCAGACGACGTCCGCCCTGCCGTAGCCGAGCTGCTTCGCCACGGCGTACGCGACCGCCGACTCGAAGCCCTCGCCGTTCTTCGGGTCGTCGTCCTTGAACCACGGCTCGTACGCGGGGGAGTCGGTGGCGACGGTCAGCTTCCCGGCCGCTTCGGTGCGCAACCCGCCCTTGGCGCACGCCGCCCCGGTCGCCGAGGCGGAGGCTTTGCCGGACGTGTCCTCCTCCGGCTGCGGGGCGCACCCGGCCGCGACCGTGGCGAACAGGGCGGCGGTGGCGGCCAGGACGGCGCGACGGGGCGGGCGCGGGGCTCGGAGGGCAGTACGCATGGCGGGAGACTGACAGCGCGACATACCGTTTGTCGAGGTCACGTCGGCAAGAGTCCGCATAGTGGGAACGCGTGTTGCAATTCCGTGAACCCTCGCCAGGGGACCGCGGACAGCGCCGGCGCGCGAACGGTGGAGAGCGCGGGCGGGGCCGCCGGCCGAGGGCGGGGATGGGGAGGCCGGCGGCCCGTCCACGTGGGAGCCGTCATCCCGCGCGGACCTGTCTTCCAGTGGACTACGCCAGGGCGTGCGCCGGGAGCGCGCGCGTGACACCGGCGTGTGCGTTCGATTCACACGGGGCGCGTGAGGGCACGCCAAGCGCCCCCGTCGTACGGCTCAGCAACTGCCTTACGGCACAGGAGTGTTCGCCAACCATGGGCGCGCCACCGTCACCTCTTGAACCCACAGTCACAACCCTCACAACAGAACCGACAGCGCCTTCGGCGCGTAGCGCCGCTGACGTCCGTGGGACTGGTGCAGGTAGTAGCGCGCGCGAGGCTGAAAGCGGCTCCGCCGCGACGGGAAAGACCACCTCGTCGGGGAAGGGCAGCGGAAGGCGCGCGTACCGGGACCGCGTGACGACCAGGCCGACGCCGAGGCCGTGGCCTGCCGCGAGGTAGAGGCCGGCCTGCCTCCCGCCCTCCTGCCGTACGGGCACATCCCCAAGCGCAACCGGAAGGCGGTCCTGGAAGCCCTCGACTCCCGGACCCCGCAGCAGCTCGCCGACCGCGCGGCCCGCCGCTGGCTGACCTACCGCTACGAGGTCGCCCTCCACGACGAGGGCCTGCGCTCCCGGTCGGCGTCGCCCTGGAGCTGATCGCCCCCACCCCGTACTGCCCTGACCTGTCCCGCGAGGTGTAGGGGGTGGGGGCGTGCTCATGGGGTGGCGGCTCCATGGTGTGTCTTGTCAAGGAGGCTTCACGGTCAGTCCCACCGACTCCCGGCCCCTTGGCCGACCACTTGACTCCTGCGCTGCCCACGGGTTCCTGCGGACAGAGGCGAACTGCACCAGGGCGTGGTGCACCGCGAAGTCCTTGCCGTTCCGGGTGAGGGTGAGAGTGCCGACCGAACGCCCGGCTACCTCGCTGCGCATGTGCGGGCCGGCCGTACAGAACCAGTCGTCGTTGAGCGGTTACCAGCCTCGTGCGCGCCACTCCGCGAGGTGGGGCCGCTCCGTGCCGATGGTGGTGTCGTTGCCGTGGCCGGGGTAGATCCACGTCTCGTCGGGCAGGACGTCGAAGAGCTTGGTCTCCAGGCCGCCCATCAGGGAGTTGAACTCCTCCGGACGTGTTGTCCTGCCAGGACCGCCCGGGAAGAGGCAGTCCCCGGTGAACACATGGGGATGCCCGTGCGGGTCGTCGTAGACCAGGGCGATCGAACCCGGCGTGTGGCCCACCAGGTGGCGCGCGGTCAGCTCCACGCGCCCCACCCGGATCGTGTCGCCGTCGTCGACGAGCACATCGGTCGGCACCGGGATGCCCTCGGCGTCGTCCCGCCCCGCGTACGTACGGGCGCCGGTCGCCGCCACCACCTCGGCGAGTGCCTGCCAGTGGTCGCCGTGCCGATGGGTGGTGACGACGGACGCGATGCCGTCGTCACCGATCAGCGTGAGGAGGGTGCCCGCGTCGTTCGCGGCGTCGATCAGCACCTGCTCGTCGGTGGCCCGGCAGCGCAACAGATAGGCGTTGTTGTCCATCGGGCCCACCGCGACCTTGGAGATCATCAGGTCCGGCAGCTCGTGCACATCCGCAGGGCCGCCGACCTTCACCGCTCCGCTGTACGTCATGGCCGTCAGTCTAGGCCGCGGGCGGACCCGCGGCCGCTACAGCGCGGGCAGCGACGGCAGGGCGCCGCCCTCGACGCGCAGGGCGGCGCCGTCGCGCCGTCCGGCGAGCCAGCCGAGCAGGTCGGCCCGGCGGCCGGTGACCATGAGCGTGTGGCCGCCGCTCTCCAGCTGCTCCGGGGTGAGGCCCCTGACGGCTCCGGTGAAGAGCAGCCGCCCGTCGTCCTGCTTGATCGTCACCGCGGGGACGGCTGGGTGGTCGCGGAACCGCTCGGTCAGGAAGTTGATCTCGCGCTGCGTGAATTCCTCCGGCAGGTCCTCCAGCTCGTACCCGATGCCGAGGTCCACGTGGTGCAGCTCCACCTCGATCCAGCGCCGGAACGGCACCCGGGACGCCGAGTCGGTGACGCCGTTGCGCAGCTCGACGGTGCGGGACCAGTCAGGGAACACCGAGGCGGCGTCCTGGAAGCGGCCCGCGCTCTCCCGTACGTCGGCGAGCTGCACATCGAGGGGCCGCGGCGCGTCGCGCCCGATGTCGGCGTCCCTGGCCTCGCCGGACGCGTACATGGGACGCCCTTCGAGGACGTTCACGAGGGCGTCCGCGTTGCGGGCGAGATGGGCGAGCACATGGCCGCGGGTCCAGCCGGGCAGCCGTGACGGCTGGGTCACAGCCGCGTTGTCCAACTTGGCGACTGCGGTGAGGAGCCGCTCGGTCGCTTCCCGTACAGAGTCCAGGTCACGCGCGTGGAAATTCATGAGGCCGACCCTAGTCGTGCCACCCCTTCGGGTGAAGGCGGTGGACCCCGGCCCAAAATCGAATGCACGTGCTATATGGTCGAGTCCTGCGTCGGGCATGCTGGAAGGTCCGGGATTGTTGTGGAACGGGGAAACAGGACCGGCGCTGTCAGTGGCTCCCCCTAGTCTGTGAAGGACGGGGGCTCCGCTCCTGTCACTTCACTCAAGAAAGGTGCGGACCGGCGTGGCCGACCGTCTCATCGTCCGTGGCGCGCGCGAGCACAACCTGAAGAACGTCTCGCTCGACCTCCCACGCGACTCGCTCATCGTCTTCACGGGCCTGTCGGGGTCGGGCAAGTCCTCGCTGGCCTTCGACACGATCTTCGCGGAGGGCCAGCGCCGGTACGTCGAGTCGCTGTCCTCCTACGCCCGGCAGTTCCTCGGCCAGATGGACAAGCCGGACGTCGACTTCATCGAGGGTCTGTCCCCGGCGGTCTCCATCGACCAGAAGTCGACCTCGCGCAACCCGCGCTCGACGGTCGGCACGATCACCGAGGTCTACGACTACCTCCGGCTGCTCTTCGCGCGCATCGGCAAGCCGCACTGCCCGCAGTGCCGCCGCCCCATCTCCCGGCAGTCGCCGCAGGCCATCGTGGACCGGGTGCTGGAGCTGCCCGAGGGCAGCCGCTTCCAGGTGCTGTCCCCGCTGGTGCGGGAGCGCAAGGGCGAGTTCGTCGACCTCTTCGCGGACCTCCAGACCAAGGGCTACAGCCGTGCGCGGGTGGACGGGGAGACCGTCCAGCTCTCCAGCCCGCCCACCCTGAAGAAGCAGGAGAAGCACACCATCGAGGTGGTCGTCGACCGCCTCACGGTGAAGGACTCCGCCAAGCGCCGGCTCACCGACTCCGTGGAGACGGCCCTCGGCCTGTCCGGCGGCATGGTGGTGCTCGACTTCGTCGACCTCCCCGAGGACGACCCCGAGCGCGAGCGCATGTTCTCGGAGCACCTGTACTGCCCGTACGACGACCTGTCCTTCGAGGAGCTGGAGCCCCGCTCCTTCTCCTTCAACTCGCCCTTCGGCGCCTGCCCCGACTGCACCGGCATCGGCACGCGCATGGAGGTCGACCCGGAGCTGATCGTCCCGGACGAGGACAAGTCGCTCGACGAGGGTGCCATCCACCCCTGGTCGCACGGCCACACCAAGGACTACTTCGGCCGCCTCATCGGCGCCCTCGCCGACGCGCTGGGCTTCCGGACCGACATCCCCTTCGCCGGTCTCCCGCAGCGCGCGAAGAAGGCCCTGCTGTACGGCCACAAGACGCAGATCGAGGTCCGCTACCGCAACCGGTACGGCCGCGAGCGGGTGTACACCACGGCCTTCGAGGGCGCGGTCCCCTTCGTGAAGCGGCGGCACAGCGAGGCCGAGAGCGACGCCAGCCGGGAGCGCTTCGAGGGCTATATGCGCGAGGTGCCCTGCCCCACCTGTGAGGGCACCCGTCTGAAGCCGATCGTCCTCGCTGTCACGATCATGGAGAAGTCGATCGCCGAGGTCTCCGCGATGTCCATCAGCGACTGCGCGGACTTCCTGGGCGAGCTGAAGCTGGGCGCCCGTGACAAGAAGATCGCCGAGCGGGTGCTGAAGGAGGTCAACGAACGACTTCGGTTCCTGGTCGACGTCGGCCTGGACTACCTCTCGCTGAACCGCGCGGCCGGCACCCTCTCCGGCGGTGAGGCCCAGCGCATCCGCCTCGCCACCCAGATCGGCTCGGGACTCGTCGGCGTGCTCTACGTCCTCGACGAACCCTCCATCGGTCTGCACCAGCGGGACAACCACCGGCTCATCGAGACCCTGGTCCGGCTGCGCGACATGGGCAACACGCTCATCGTCGTCGAGCACGACGAGGACACCATCAAGACCGCCGACTGGATCGTCGACATCGGCCCCGGCGCCGGCGAGCACGGCGGCAAGGTCGTGCACAGCGGCTCCCTGAAGGAGCTGCTGGCCAACCCCGAGTCGCAGACCGGGCAGTACCTGTCGGGCAGGAAGTCCATCCCGCTGCCCGACATCCGCCGCCCGCTCGACCCGAGCAGGCAGCTCACCGTGCACGGCGCCCGGGAGAACAACCTCCAGGACATCGACGTGTCCTTCCCGCTCGGCGTCTTCACCGCCGTCACGGGCGTCTCGGGTTCCGGCAAGTCCACGCTGGTCAACGACATCCTGTACACCCACCTGGCGCGCGAGCTGAACGGTGCGCGGAACGTCCCGGGACGCCACACACGGGTGGACGGCGACGACCTCGTCGACAAGGTCGTGCACGTCGACCAGTCGCCCATCGGCCGCACCCCCCGGTCCAACCCGGCGACCTACACCGGCGTCTTCGACCACATCCGCAAGCTGTTCGCCGAGACCACCGAGGCGAAGGTCCGCGGCTATCTGCCCGGCCGCTTCTCCTTCAACGTCAAGGGCGGCCGCTGCGAGAACTGCGCGGGTGACGGCACCATCAAGATCGAGATGAACTTCCTCCCGGACGTCTACGTCCCGTGCGAGGTCTGCCACGGCGCCCGGTACAACCGGGAGACCCTGGAGGTCCACTACAAGGGCAAGTCCATCGCCGAGGTGCTGAACATGCCGATCGAGGAGGCCACGGACTTCTTCGAGGCCGTCCCCGCGATCGCCCGCCACCTCAACACCCTGAAGGACGTCGGCCTCGGCTACGTCCGCCTCGGCCAGGCGGCGACCACCCTCTCCGGCGGCGAGGCGCAGCGCGTGAAGCTCGCCAGCGAGCTGCAGAAGCGCTCCACCGGCCGCACGGTCTACGTCCTGGACGAGCCGACCACCGGTCTGCACTTCGAGGACATCAGCAAGCTGCTGAAGGTCCTGTCCGGCCTGGTCGACAAGGGCAACACGGTCATCGTCATCGAGCACAACCTCGACGTCATCAAGACCGCGGACTGGATCGTCGACATGGGCCCCGAGGGCGGCGCCGGCGGTGGCCTCGTCGTCGCCGAGGGCACCCCCGAGCAGATCGCCGGGGTCCCGGCCAGCCACACCGGCAAGTTCCTGCGCGAGATCCTCGACGCCGACCGGATCAGCGACGCCTCGTCGGTGAAGGCCCCGCGCAGGACCACGGCCAGGAAGGCGGTCGCCGCCGGGGCGGCCGCCAAGAAGACCGCCACCGCCCGCACCGCGAGGTCCGCCGACGGCACGGCGGCCACGAAGAAGGCGGCCACGAAGAAGGCTGCTCCCGCGAAGAAGACCACGCGGGCACGCAAGGCCTGACCCGGCCGATCCACAAGAACGGCGTGCCCCGCGGGAACCCTCCCCGCGGGGCACCGCTCGTTCCGCCGGCCCACTCCCGGTTGGGGAGGGGATCAGAGCTCGTCCACCTCTGACGCGTACGGCGGTTCCGCGCCCGCTCGGGAGCAGGTGACGGCGGCCGCGCGGGCGGCGAAGCGCAGCAGTCCGGTCCAGTCCTCGGCGCCGAGGGCGGCGAGCGAGGCCGCGGACAGGGCGTCACGCGTGGACAGACCGTGCAGGAGGGCCGCGTTCACCGTGTCACCGGCGCCGATGGTGTCGACCACATCGACTTTCTCGCCCGGCACGGAGTGCTCGGCCCCGTCGGCGGTGTAGGCGGTCAGTCCGTCTCCGCCACGGGTGACCACGACGGCCGACGGGCCGGAGGCCAGCCACTGGTCCGGTGTGCCGCCCAGCCACTCGGCGTCCTCCTCCGACAGCTTCAGCAGCGACACCGAGGGCAGCCAGCTCTTGAAGCGGGCGCGGTGGGCGGCCGCGTCGGGGATGAGCACGGGCCGGATGTTGGGGTCGAGGGCGGTGAAGACGCCCCGGGCGGCCGCGCCGTGCAGCAGCTCCTCGTACGCGCTCGCACCCGGCTCCAGGACCAGTGAGCAGGTGCCGAAGGAGACGGCCCGGGTGCCCGCGGGGAGGCGCCCGGGGGCTTCGAACAGGCGGTCGGCGCTGCCCTCGACGTAGAAGGAGTACCGGGCGGAGCCGTCCTCGCCGATCGAGGCCAGCGCGAGCGTCGTCGGCTCCGGGCCGCGCTGCACGGAGGTCACGTCCACACCGGCCTCGCGCAACCCGGTCAGCAGGGCCTCGCCGTAGACGTCGTACGACACCCGGGAGCAGAACGCCGTGGGGGAGCCGAGCCGGCCGAGCGCGACCGCCGTGTTGTAGGGCCCGCCGCCGCGCGCCGGCCGCAGATCCACGAGCGGACCCGAACCCCTCGGGACCAGGTCGATCAGGGCTTCACCGGCGACGACGATCACGGAGGAGATCCTTTCTCGGGAGTCTGGGCCGGAAGGTACCTCAGACGTCGGGCCCCGCGACGGGCGGCCCCGGCCGAGCCCCGCACGGGGTGGCACCCGGCCCGGCTCCCCTCACTCCCAGTCCCAGCCGATCCCGACGACGCCCGTGCGCACGCGGGGCTCCACCAGGTGCACGGAGCGGTGCAGTCCGCTCAGCGGGAGGGGCTGCCGGCCGCCGCGCGGGGCGGCCGGCGCATGCCGGCTGAAACGGTGGCAGCGCACCGGCAACGCCCGCTCGTCGAAGCGCACCTGGAGGGCGTACTGCCCGCCCGCCGACCGGAAGCCGCGGACGTACTCGGTGCAGACCCCGGCCGTTCCGCCGTCGACGCCGTAGCGGAACAGGAACGTGTCGCCGCTGCGCAGCCGGGTGTCGAAGAGGAACTCGGCGACGAGGACCCCCGTGTCGTCGTCCCAGCGCACCCGGCCCCGGCGGCAGTTCTCCAGGGCGCGGACCGTCATGTGTTCCGCAACGCACCCCGGTTCGCCGTGGTGGACGGCCACATAGCGGTCCACGCCGTCCCGGTGGGCCCGCACGATGTGCTGGGAGTCGCGGCCCAGCAGTTCACGGTGCGCGCCGACGCGCACCCGCTCGTGATGGCCGAGGGTGTGCACCCCGCCGTCGAGCGGCGACCCCAGTTCGCCGAGGAGGCGCTCCAGGACGGCCGGGGCCTCCACGAGGGAGCGGTAGGAGCGGTCCGCGCCGCGGACCCGCCCGGAGGTCTCCTCGGACCGGGCGAGCAGGCGGATCAGCGACTCGTCCGGAAGCTGCAGGATCTCCTCCAGGGCCCGCACCGCCCGCAGCGACTCGGGGCGCTGGGGGCGCCGGGCGCCCTGCTGCCAGTAACTCAGGCTGGTCACGCCGACCTTGACCCCGTGGCGCGAGAGATGGTGCTGCACACGCTGCAACGGCAGCCCGCGCGCGGCGATCGCGGCGCGCAGCGCCACATGGAAGGGACCACCCCGCAGGGCCGACTCCAACTCCGCCGTGGCGACGTTCGCGATCGCCGCGACGTCGGCGTGCTCTGTGGCGTGCCGCATGGAGGAGCCTTTCTGTGAGGTGCGGGTCGGCTGGCCTGACCACGCAGGGGCGGGCCGGGGCGCCCCGCGGACGCGCGGGGGCTCTCGGCGACCGCCCGTCTTCACATCCGTACGACGGCGTTCCCCGCCCTGAGTTCCCCCGCATTGAAGCGTGTTGGCAAAGTCCGGACAACACCCGGGACCGGACATGGCCGGACACCGACGGCAAGATCCCCGGTGCTCCGCAGGCCGGGGACCGGACCCCGGCAGGTCGCGCGGCGCCTGTCCCGGGAGCCTCGGGTTGTGAAGGAGCCCCCGCTCCGGAGCGGGCCGCGACCGGATTGCGGATGTCGTCCGGCGGGTGCGCGGGCAGAGGCGGCGACGGTGGCCGACGGTGACCGGCGCGCCGCCCCTCGCGAGCCGTCCGGTCCGCTCTCGCCGGCGAGGCCGGTGTTCAGCAGGACGACGTCCGGCGCCGGTTCGGCGATCCGCGCGAGAGACATGAGGACAGCCTCCCCGGCCCGTTGGCGGACGCACACCCCGGTAGCCGGAAAGTGTCGCTCCGGTCCGGTCCTCCGTGCCGTGGAATGTGCTCATGGCCTGTGCCGATCCGGTCCGTTCGCACTCACCGAGGGAATCGAACAAGCCACGGGGAGTAGCATGTCGCTGCCCTGGGGCCGAGCGGCCCGGTCGAATGGGAGAAATGCGCGATGAACGCGTCGCACAACGGCGTCGGGAGACGTCAGGTCCGTCGTGCCCTGGTGGCGGGGATGTCGGCCGCGGCACTGTTACTGGCCGGATGCAGTGCCGGTGACGAGGAGCACCGGCAGGGCGCGGGCGGCAAGGCGGCGGGCGACACGACCTGCGACGGCAGGATCGACGGCACCGCGCACATCACCCTGTGGTTCCACGCCGGGCAGAGCGGTGAACAGCGCACCCTGCGCAGCCAGGTCGAGGAGTTCAACAAGGCCCAGGGGCAGGTGCGGGTCGAACTGGTGACCCTGCCCGAGCAGCGCCCCTACACCGAACTCGTGCTGTCCGCGGCGGCCAGCGGCGATCTGCCGGACCTCCTCGACTTCGACGGCCCGAACCTCTACAGCTACGCCTGGTCCGGCAAGCTCAAGCCGATCGACTCCTGCGTGCCCGCCGAGGTCCGCGACGACCTGCTGCCCTCGATCCGGCGGCAGGGCACCTACGACGGCCGGTTGTGGGGTGTCGGAACCTTCGACTCCGGGCTCGGTCTGTATGTACGGCCCTCGGTGCTGCGCAAGGCCGGGATCCGGATCCCGAAGGGCCCGAAGGACGCCTGGACCGCCGACGAGTTGACGCGGATCCTGCGCAGGCTGCGGGCCGAGGGGTACGAGTCGCCGCTCGACCTCAACTTCGTCGACTCGAAGCGTCCCGACGAGTGGAACACCTACGCCTTCGCACCGGCCGTGTGGTCGGCGGGCGGCGACCTCATCGATCCCGAGGGCTTCCGCACGGCCGACGGCTTCCTCAACGGTCCGAAGGCGGTCAAGGCGCTCACCACCATGCAGAGTTGGGTGGAGCGGGGATACGTCGACCGGGACCAGGACAAGAGCGCGTTCGTGAAGGGCCGCGCCCCCCTGTCCTGGATGGGGCACTGGAAGTACGGCGAGTTCAGCGCGGCGCACCCGGGCGACGTGGCGATCGTGCCGCTGCCCGACTTCGGCGCCGGCACCGCCACCGGGATGGGGTCCTGGCAGTGGGGCATCCCCTCGGGCGGCGCGGACGGCGACGCGGTGTGGCGCTTCCTGGAGTATCTGCTGCGGCCGGAGCAGGTGCTGAGGATGAGCGAGGCCAACGGGGCGATCCCGGCGACGGAACGGGCCGTCGCCCTCTCCACGAAGTTCCGCGAGAACGGTCCCGAGCGGCTGTTCATCGAGCAGTTGCGCGGCGGTGTCGCCCGGCCCCGGCCGCAGACGCCCGCGTACCCGGCGATCACCCAGGCGTTCTCCCGCGCGGTCGCCGACATCGTCTTCGCGGGTGCCCCGGCCGGAAGGACGCTGGACGCGGCGGTCGAGGACATCGACAAGGACCTGGCCGCGCACGACGGTTACCCGCAGAGCGAGCCGTGACCGCCGGTTCGCCGAGGGCACCTGGACCGCCACCCGGTTCAGCGGGATGCTGAAGGCACCCTCAACCCCGTTCAGGAGGGGCCGCGGTGGCGGGCGGCGACCTGAACGAACGTTTCCCCTGTCGAGCGGCCGACGGGGGCGCGACGGGCCGCGGGCGGCCGAGGCGCGGACGACGCCGCCGAGCCGGCAAAGGCGGAACACATGCACGCGAACAACGACTCCGGGGCGGTCCTCCGGAGCTGCGCCCCCACCCCCCAGCACCCGTGAGCCCCACCATGCGCCGCACCCCCTCACCGGACCGAGCCCCGGACGCCCCCGAGCCCGCCCCACCGCCGCCCGGGCCGAGCGCCTCGCCCACGTCCGGCGACGATCCGACGTCCGGCGACCAGCCCACGCCCGGCGACCAGCCCACGCCCGGCGGCGCACCTACGCCCGGCGACGAGCCCGCCCCGGGTGACTGCCGGTCCGGCACGGGGAAGGCACCGGACGGGACCCGCCCCCCGACGGAGGAAGCGCGGGACCCGCGCGTCCCGGGGCACGCCCCGGTCGCCGCCGACGCATCCGCCGCGGGCCCCGCGAGCGAACCGTGCCCATCGGCGCCGGCCGGCCGCGTGCCGAGCCCGCGCCGCAGCGTGTCCCCGGCGGATCGCGGTTCCCGTCCGTCGCCGGAGGGCCCCGGTCGGGCCGCGCCGGTGCCGTCCCGGCGCGACGGGGCGGGCCGGTGGCGGGGCAGGGGCGTGCCGGGGGTGCCGTTCCTCGCCCGGCTGCGGGTGGGCGCCAAGCTGATGCTGCTGGTACTGCTGCCGGTGACCGTCCTGCTGGTGTTCACGGTGTTCGCCGCCGTGTCGCACGGGGAGGAGGCGCGGACGCTGCGCGACTTCGACACGGCGATCGCGGTGTCGTTCGCGACCGGCGAGGTCTCCGACGCCGTCGCGCGGGAGCGGATGGCCGCGGTGAAGGCCCGGCTGCGCCTCGAACCGGGCACGGAGCGCGAGCGCTCCGAGGCCGTGCGGGCCACCGACGACGCGCTGCGGCGGGCCTTCCGGCACGCCACCGGCCATCCGGAGCCCGACGTCGCCGGTAACCTCGACGCCGTACGCCGGCAACTCCACGCGCTGCGCGTCGAGACGGGCACCGCCTCACTCGACGCGCAGACCGTCGCCCAGCGGTACGACGCCATCGAGGACGTCCTGCTCGACACCGTCGCCACCCTGGAGTCCGGCCGCCCCACACGCGCCGCGGGCCGCGCCGCCGACGCCCACGTGGCGCTCCGCAAGGCCATCGCGGCCGCCGAACGGGAGCGGGTCGAGCTCGCCATCCTGTTCGACGTCCCGGCAGGTCAACGCCCCACCGCCGCCGGCCGCTGGACCGAACTGGAGAGGGCCCAGCTGCGCGCGTTCGAGGAGAACACCTCCGCGGCCCTCTGGGCCGACCTGCACAGCGCCATGTTCCAGGCCCCCGGCCGCGCCGTCCGCAAGGTCCGCGACCTGCTCGACGACTCCGACACCCGGCCCGCCGACTGGCCCTCGTACGACGCCTGGCTCGCCGACTCCGGGAAGTACGTCGACGATCTGCGCGTCATCCAGAGCCGGGCCATGCGGGAACTCGACGGCACCGCCGAGCACGAACTGCGGGCCACCCGGACCCGGGCCTACAGCGATCTGGCCCTCTTCCTGGCCGTCCTGTGCGCCGTCGCCGTCCTCGCGCTCGCCTTGCGCCGCTCGATCACCCGCCCCCTCGGGCAGGTCGCCGCGGGCGCGCGGGCCCTGTCCCGGGGCGACCTCTCGTACGACATCCGCTACGCCGGCCGCGACGAACTCGGGGCCGTCGTGGACACCTTCCGGGAGCTGCGGGTGACCACGGAGCGGCTGGCCGGCCAGATCCGGGGCATGAACGCGGCGATCGACGCGGGCCGCCTCGAACACCGGGCCGACGTCGACTCCTTCGACGGCACCTGGGCCCAGCTGCTCGGCGGCATGAACGAGACCATGGCGTCCTTCGCCGCCGCCCACGGCCGCCGCAGGCGCGCCGAGCGCGAACTGGAAGGCATCTTCAACCTCTCCCTGGACCTGCTCTGCATCAGTGGACTCGACGGCTACTTCAAACGCGTCAACCCGGCCTTCGAACGCACCCTCGGCCATCCCGCCGAGACCCTGACCGCCAGGCCGATGGCCGAGTTCGTCCACGAGGAGGACCGTGACAGCACCCGCGCGGCGATGGAACTGCTGGCGAGCGGTGCCGAGGTCGCCGAGTTCGAGAACCGGTACATCCGCGCGGACGGCACCGAGTGCTGGCTCCAGTGGAGCGCCCGGCCGGTCCCCGAGGAGGGCCTCATCTACGCCGCCGCCCGCGATGTCACCGAGAGCCGGCTGGCCGCCCGCGAACAGGCCGCACTGCGCCGAGTAGCCACGGAGGTGGCCCGCGGCGTGCCGCCGTCCGAGGTGTTCGCGAAGGTGGCGGAGGAGGTGGGCGCCCTGCTGAGCACGGCCGCGGCCGTCCTGCGCTACGAGACCGACGGCTACCTCACGGTCCTCGGCATCGCACGCGAACACGTCGACGGCGGCGGCGGAGCGCCACGCCTGACCCGTCGTGAGGCGGCGCGCGTGGTGATGGAGGAGGTGGCCCGGACCCGGGGCGCCGCCCGGTCGGGCACCGCCGCGGGCGCCCCCATCGTCGTCGAGGGCCGGCTGTGGGGCGTCGTCGTCGCGGCCTCGCTGCTCGGCCCGCTGCCCGAGGGCACCGAGTCCCGGCTCGCCGACTTCACCGAACTGATCGCCACCGCGATCGCCAACGCCGACAGCCGCGCCCAGCTGACCGCCTCACGCGCGCGTGTCGTCGCCGCGGGCGACGCCTCCCGGCGCCGTATCGAACGTGATCTGCACGACGGGGTGCAGCAGCGCCTGGTCTCCCTCCAACTGGAGCTGCGGATGGCGCAGACCCTCGTCGAGGACCGCGGCTCGGCACTCGGCAGGCAACTCGACCACCTGGGCAGGGGCCTCGACGAAACGTTCCAGGACCTGATCCAGGTGGCCCGGGGCATCCACCCGGCGATCCTCTCCAGGGGCGGCCTGGGCCCCGCCCTGCGCTCCCTCGCCCGCCGCTGCGCGATCCCCGTCGAACTCGGCCTCCGGCTCTCCACGCCCCGCTTCCCCGAGCCGGTCGAGGTGGCCGCGTACTACGTGACGTCGGAATGCCTGACCAATGCAGTCAAGCACGCGCACGCGAGCGCGGTGACCGTGACGGCCGAGGACACGGGCGGCGTCCTGGAGGTGGTCATCCACGACGACGGCGTGGGGGGAGCGGATCCGGGCAGGGGCTCGGGACTGATCGGGCTCATCGACCGCGTGGAGGCGATCGGCGGCCGGCTGACCATGGCCAGCCCGCCGGGCAGCGGGACGACGCTGGGCGTCCGCCTGCCCCTGGCACCGCCCACCGCGACCGGGGACGCCACGCCGCGTTCATGACCGCCCGAAGCGTACGCGGCGAGCCCCTTCAAGGGGGGGAGTGCGGGACTCGATCGGGCGTACGTTCGGGCGGTCGTGTCGGACGGCGAGACGGCCGTCCGGCTCAGCGCGCGGGTGAGCCACTCCATCCGTCTCCGCCGAGGCGACCGGCCACCCGCGACTGCACTCCGACGAGCATGACGTGCCGCCCTCGTGGTGTCGTCCCGGCTCTCCCCCAACTAGGCTTCCAGCTAGCCGTAAGACCGTGTTCAGGCAGGCTGTCGGGACGAACGGAACAGGTCGGGCAGGGGGAGACCGGGACCAATGGACGCGGATCAGCATCCGGCGCTCGGACGGGTGGTGCTCGCGGACGACGACGTACTGCTGCGCGAGGGACTGGCCAGTCTGTGCGAGCGCGTCGGCTACGAGGTCGTGGGCCAGGCCGGCGACGGCGGCGGGCTCATGGAACTCGTCGAGTCGCAGGTGCCGGACATGGCGATCATCGACATCAGGATGCCGCCGACCCAGTCCACCGAGGGACTGAAGGCGGCCCGCGTCATCCGTGAGCGGTACCCCTCGGTCGGGATCCTCGTCCTGTCGGCGTTCGTCGAGGTCGAGGACGCGCTGGAGCTGCTGGCCGGCGGGCGCAGCATCGGCTATCTGCTCAAGAGCCGGATCACCGCCGTGGACGAGTTCCTGGAGACGCTCGACCGCATCCGCCGGGGCGGCTGTGTGGTGGATCCCTCACTGGTGCAGGAACTGGTGGCCGCACAGCGCCGCGACGACCCGCTGGCCATGCTCAGCAACCGCGAGCGCGAGGTGCTCGGGCTCATGGCCGAGGGGCGCTCCAACGCGGGGATCGGCAAGCGACTGTGGGTGACCGAGGGCACCGTCGAGAAGCATGTGCGGAGCATCCTGGGCAAGCTGAGGCTGCCGGAGGAACCGGACGACCACCGCCGGGTCCTGGCCGTGCTGACGTTCCTGGAGACACGCTAGGGGTGCTGTCCCGGGACGGGGAGAGCCGTCCTGCGCAGACCCCCGGGCGCCCCCGTGCTGTCACTCCCCGCCAGTAGGGTGTGGAGCATGGCCGATCCCTCCAGCTACCGCCCCAGTCCGGGACAGATCCCGGACTCTCCCGGGGTGTACAAGTTCCGTGACGAGCACCGCCGGGTGATCTACGTCGGGAAGGCGAAGAGCCTGCGCCAGCGCCTGGCCAACTACTTCCAGGACCTGGCCGGCCTCCACCCGCGCACCCGCTCCATGGTCACCACGGCCGCCTCCGTGGAGTGGACGGTGGTGTCCACGGAGGTGGAGGCGCTCCAGCTGGAGTACTCCTGGATCAAGGAGTTCGATCCCCGGTTCAACGTCAAGTACCGCGACGACAAGAGCTATCCGTACCTCGCGGTCACGATGAACGAGCAGTACCCCCGCGTACAGGTGATGCGCGGTCACAAGAAGAAGGGCGTCAGGTACTTCGGCCCGTACGCGCACGCGTGGGCGATCCGCGACACCGTGGACCTGCTGCTGCGCGTCTTCCCCGTCCGCACCTGCTCCGCCGGCGTCTTCAAGAACGCAGCCCGCACCGGCCGCCCCTGTCTGCTCGGCTACATCGGCAAGTGCTCCGCCCCCTGCGTCGAGCGGATCACCGCCGAGGACCACCGGGAACTGGCCGAGGAGTTCAGCGACTTCATGGCCGGCCGCACCGGCACCTACCTCCGTCGTCTGGAACGGCAGATGACGGACGCGGCCGAGGAGATGGAGTACGAGCGGGCCGCCCGGCTGCGCGACGACATCGAGGCCCTGAAGAAGGCCATGGAGAAGAACGCGGTCGTGCTCGCCGACGCGACCGACGCCGACCTGATCGCGGTCGCCGAGGACGAGCTGGAGGCCGCCGTCCAGATCTTCCACGTACGCGGCGGGCGCGTGCGCGGCCAGCGCGGCTGGGTCACCGACAAGGTCGAGGCCGTCACCACCGGTGACCTCGTCGAGCACGCCCTCCAGCAGCTCTACGGCGAGGAGACCGGCGACTCGGTGCCCAAGGAGGTCCTCGTCCCGGCGCTGCCCGACCCCGTCGAGCCCGTCCAGGAGTGGCTCACCGGGCGCCGCGGCTCCAACGTCTCGCTGCGCATACCGCAGCGGGGCGACAAGAAGGCCCTCATGGAGACCGTCCAGCGCAACGCCCAGCAGTCGCTCGTCCTGCACAAGACCAAGCGTGCCTCCGACCTCACCACCCGCTCCCGGGCCCTGGAGGAGATCGCCGAGGCCCTCGACCTCGACAGCGCCCCGCTCAGGATCGAGTGCTACGACATCTCCCACCTCCAGGGCGACGACGTCGTGGCCTCCATGGTCGTCTTCGAGGACGGACTCGCCCGCAAGAGCGAGTACCGCCGCTTCCAGATCAAGGGCCGGGTCGGCGACACCCAGGTCTGGCACGGCGAGGGCCAGGACGACGTCCGGTCCATGCACGAGGTCATCGCCCGCCGCTTCAAGCGGTACCTCGCCGAGAAGGAGAAGACCGGCGAGTGGACCGAGGGCGAGGACGCCCTCACGGAGGAGGACGGCCGCCCCAAGCGCTTCGCCTACCCGCCGCAGCTCGTCGTCGTCGACGGCGGACAGCCGCAGGTCGCCGCCGCCCGCCGGGCCCTGGACGAACTGGGCATCGACGACATCGCCGTGTGCGGTCTCGCCAAGCGCCTGGAGGAGGTCTGGCTGCCCGGCGAGGACGACCCGGTGGTCCTGCCCCGCGCCAGCGAGGGCCTGTACCTGCTCCAGCGCGTCCGCGACGAGGCCCACCGCTTCGCCCTCACCTACCAGCGCGCCAAGCGGGCCAAGCGGTTCCGGGCGAGCCCCCTGGACGACGTGCCCGGCCTCGGCGACACCCGCAAGCAGGCCCTGCTCAAGCACTTCGGCTCGCTGAAGAGGCTGCGCGCCGCGACGATCGACCAGATCTGCGAGGTCCCCGGCATAGGGCGCAAGACGGCCGAGACGATCGCCGCGGCCCTGGCGCAGGCGGCTCCGGCGGCACCCGCCGTGAACACCGCCACTGGGGAGATCATGGAGGAAGAGGAGCCCGGCACGACGGCGGACACCTCCGGGGAACCCGTGGCGGTGTTCACCGCGGGCGCCCCGGACCGGCGACGAGGGCAGGAGACATGACCGAGCACGAAGAGCGCCCTGAACCCCATGAGCGCCCCGAGCGTCCAGAAGAACAGCACCGAGAGCACACAGGGGAGCGCGGGCAGGCCCTCAGCGCGGCGGGCGACCATGCCTCCCAGCACCCAGCGCCACAGGAAGACGGAGCACACGTGAGTACGGGCATCGAAACAGCCGGGGTCCCCGATGCGGCCATCCCCGAGCTGGTCATCATCTCCGGCATGTCCGGCGCCGGACGGTCCACGGCCGCCAAGTGCCTGGAGGACCTCGGCTGGTTCGTCGTGGACAACCTGCCGCCCGCGCTGATCCCCACCATGGTGGAGCTCGGCGCCCGCTCCCAGGGCAACGTGGCGCGGATCGCGGTCGTCGTGGACGTCCGCGGCCGCCGTTTCTTCGACAACCTCCGTGACTCCCTCGCCGACCTGGAGACGAAGAACGTCACCCGCCGGATCGTCTTCCTGGAGTCCTCCGACGAGGCCCTGGTGCGCCGCTTCGAGTCGGTGCGCCGCCCGCATCCCCTCCAGGGGGACGGCCGCATCGTCGACGGCATCGCCGCCGAGCGGGAGCTGCTGCGCGAGCTGCGCGGCGACGCCGACCTGGTGATCGACACCTCCAGCCTGAACGTGCACGAGCTGCGCGCCAAGATGGACGCCCAGTTCGCCGGCGAGGAGGAGCCCGAGCTGCGGGCCACCGTCATGTCCTTCGGCTTCAAGTACGGCCTCCCGGTCGACGCCGACCTGGTCGTGGACATGCGCTTCCTGCCCAACCCGCACTGGGTCCCGGAGCTGCGCCCGTTCACCGGCCTCAACGAGGAGGTCTCCGCGTACGTCTTCAACCAGCCCGGAGCCAAGGAGTTCCTCGATCGCTACGCGGAGCTGCTCCAGCTGATCGCCGCAGGGTACCGCCGCGAGGGCAAGCGGTACGTGACCATCGCGGTCGGCTGCACCGGCGGCAAGCACCGCTCGGTCGCCACCTCCGAGAAGCTCGCCGCCCGCCTCGCCTCCCAGGGCGTCGAGACCGTCGTCGTGCACCGCGACATGGGCCGCGAATGACCGGACGTGCTGCTCTGCGGCTGAGCAGACTGCGCCGGGTCACCCCGGAGGGACGGACGGCCAGGCCCGCCGAGGCGCGCGGCGGCCGGCCGCGCCGTCGTGGCGCCCAGCCGAAGGTCGTCGCCCTCGGCGGCGGCATGGGCCTGTCCGCCTCGCTCGCCGCCCTGCGCCGGATCACCGGCGACCTCACCGCCGTCGTCACCGTGGCCGACGACGGCGGCTCCAGCGGACGCCTGCGCGACGAGCTGGGCGTGCTCCCGCCCGGCGACCTGCGCAAGGCGCTGGCCGCGCTGTGCGGCGACGACGACTGGGGCCAGACCTGGGCCCGCGTCATCCAGCACCGCTTCAAGACCAAGGGCGACCTGCACGACCACGCCGTCGGCAACCTTCTGATCGTCGCCCTGTGGGAGCAGCTCGGCGACCACGTCCAGGCACTGGACCTGGTCGGCAGGCTGCTCGGCGCCCAGGGCCGCGTGCTGCCCATGTCCGCGGTCCCCCTGGAGCTCCAGGCCCTGGTCAAGGGGCACGATCCGGCGCGCCCCGACGCCGTGGACACCGTCCGGGGCCAGGCGACCGTCGCGCTCACCCCCGGCGAGGTGCAGTCCGTGCACCTCGTGCCGCACGACCCGCCCGCCGTGCCCGAGGCGGTGGCGGCCGTCCTCGACGCCGACTGGGTGGTGCTCGGCCCCGGCTCCTGGTTCTCGTCGGTGATCCCGCACCTGCTCGTCCCCCAACTGCTCGACGCCCTCACCGAGACCAAGGCCCGGCTCGTGCTGTCGCTGAACCTCGCCCCGCAGCCGGGAGAAACCGATGGCTTCTCCCCGCAGCGTCATTTGGAGGTTTTGGCACGACACGCCCCTAAACTCGCCCTGGACGTGGTGCTGGCCGACGAGGCCGCCGTGCCCGACCGCGATTTGCTGACCGAGGCCGCCGAGCGGTTCGGCGCCGCGGTCGAGCTGGCCCCGGTGGCCCGGCCCGACGGATCTCCGCGGCATGATCCGGAGCTGCTGGCCGCCGCGTACGACCGTATTTTTCGGATGCATGGAAGGATCGGCCCATGGCGATGACGGCAGCGGTGAAGGACGAGATCTCCCGGCTACCCGTCACCCGGACCTGCTGCAGAAAGGCGGAGGTCTCGGCGATCCTGCGGTTCGCGGGCGGGCTGCACCTGGTGAGCGGCCGCATCGTGATCGAGGCGGAGCTGGACACCGCGATGGCGGCGCGCCGCCTCAAGCGGGACATCCTGGAGATCTTCGGCCACAGCTCCGAACTGATCGTGATGGCACCCGGCGGACTGCGCCGGGGCTCGCGTTACGTGGTGCGGGTCGTCGCGGGCGGCGATCAGCTGGCCCGCCAGACGGGACTGGTGGACGGCCGCGGCCGTCCCATCCGAGGGCTGCCCCCGCAGGTGGTCTCGGGGGCCACCTGCGATGCCGAGGCCGCCTGGCGCGGGGCGTTCCTGGCGCACGGCTCGCTCACCGAGCCCGGCCGTTCGTCCTCCCTGGAGGTGACCTGCCCGGGCCCGGAGGCCGCCCTCGCGCTGGTCGGCGCCGCCCGCCGGCTGTCGATCGCCGCGAAGGCCCGTGAGGTGCGGAGCGTGGACCGGGTCGTCGTCCGGGACGGTGACGCGATCGGCGCGCTGCTGACCCGGCTCGGCGCCCATGAGTCGGTGCTCGCCTGGGAGGAGCGGCGGATGCGCCGCGAGGTCCGGGCCACCGCGAACCGGCTCGCCAACTTCGACGACGCCAACCTGCGCCGCTCGGCCCGTGCCGCGGTCGCCGCCGGTGCCCGCGTCGGCCGCGCCCTGGAGATCCTCGGCGACGACGTGCCCGAGCACCTCGCCGCCGCAGGACGGCTGCGCATGGAGCACAAGCAGGCCTCGCTGGAGGAGCTGGGCGCGCTCGCCGACCCGCCGCTCACCAAGGACGCCGTCGCGGGCCGCATCCGCCGGCTGCTGGCCATGGCGGACAAGCGCGCACAGGACCTGGGCATCCCGGGGACCGAGGCGAGCCTCACCGAGGAGATGGCCGAAAACCTCGCCGGGTGACAGCCTGTCAGTCCTACGCCGTATGGACGAACTCGCCGGTGCCGACGCCCTGTTGGGCTGTCGGCGCCGGTTTTTCGATCACCGGGTGAAATCCTTGTGTGGCCTGTGCGCCACCCTTGACGTGACCCCGATCTGACATGAGCCTGGCGTCTGTTCGCCACTGTGGCGAACCCACGCAAGGGGGGCTCATGAGACGAAGAGCGAGATCGATCCTCGCCGCGGGCGTGCTCCTGCTGGGCGGCGGCGCCGGGCTCGCGCCGTTCGCGCAGGCGGCCGAGAACGAGGGTTCCGGCGACGCGGAAGAGGTCAAGGTCTTCCGCGCCGAGGTCACGAAGAAGCAGGTACCCCTGCTGCTCGCGGCCGGGCAGGACGGTCACGAACTCAGCGAGCAGGCGCCGGAGAAGGGCACCGCGTCGGTCGAGGTCTATCTCACCGACAAGCAGGCGAAGGCCCTGGAGGAACAGGGCGTCGAGCTCAAGGAGCACAAGCTCAGCCGCAAGGCGGAGGCCCGGGTGGACGCCGCCGGCGACGGCGTCTACCGCCCCTACAGCGGCGCCGGCAACCTCAAGGAGGAGATCCTCCGGACCGGTCGGGAACACCCCTCCCTGACCAAGGTGGTCTCCATCGGCAAGTCCCTCCGGGGACAGGACATCCTCGCGCTCAAGGTGACCAGGAACGCGAAGAAGACCAAGGACGGCGCCAGGCCCTCCGTCCTGTACCTGTCCAACCAGCACGCACGTGAGTGGATCACGCCGGAGATGACCCGGCGGCTGATGCACCACTACCTGGACAGCTACAAGACGGACAAGCGGATCAAGAAGATCGTCGACACCACCGAGCTGTGGTTCGTGATCTCCGCCAACCCGGACGGCTACGACTTCACGCACAAGGCCGATGGCAACCGCCAGTGGCGCAAGAACCTGCGCGACATCAACGGCGACAAGGCCATCACCGTCGGTGACGGCGTCGACCTGAACCGCAACTTCGCCTACAAGTGGGGCTACGACAACGAGGGCTCGTCCCCGTTCCCCACCAGCGAGACCTACCGCGGCGCGACCCCGGGCTCCGAGCCCGAGACCAAGGCCCTGGACGCCTTCGAGAAGCGCATCGGCTTCGAATACGGCATCAACTACCACTCCGCCGCCGAACTGATCCTCTACGGGGTCGGCTGGCAGGTGGCCACCCCCACCCCGGACGACGTGCTCTACGAGGCGCTGGCCGGCACCCCGGAGAACCCCGCGGTCCCCGGCTACCACCCCCAGCTCTCCTCGGAGCTGTACACCACCAACGGCGAGGCCGACGGCCACGCGGCCAACGTCAACGGCACGCCGATGTTCACCCCCGAGATGTCGACGTGCCAGACCGCGTCGAACATCGACCCGGCCGACGCCTGGAAGCCGGAGGACTGCGCCTCCGTCTTCACGTTCCCCGACGACGAGAAGCTGATCAAGCAGGAGTTCGAGAAGAACATCCCGTTCGCGCTCTCCGTCGCCGAGTCCGCCGCCAGGCCGGACCGGCCGAAGTCCGCGGTGGGCCTCGAGGCTCCCGACTTCACCCCCGCGCCCCTCACCACGTCCTACTCCCGCGGCGCCGACCAGGAGATCTCCGTCGTCGCCCGCAGGTCCGTACGTGACAAGGAGCTGAAGTACCGGATCAACGGCCGCGGCCGGACCTACGACCAGACGCTCAGGCCCTGGAAGGGCGGCGAGACGTTCGGCGGTGAGGACAACCTCTGGTTCGACGAGTACCGGGCGAAGGTCCAGGACGGCGAGCCCGGCGACAAGGTCGAGGTCTGGTTCACCGGCGAGACCAAGAGCGGCAAGCCCACCCGCAGCGAGCGCTTCACCTACACGATCGCCGAGCGGCCCAAGGCCGACACCCTCGTCGTCGCCGAGGAGGGCGCGACCGCGACCCAGGCGCAGACCTATGCCGACGCGCTGAAGGCCAACGGCAAGAAGGCGCTCGTCTGGGACGTCGCGACCCAGGGCGCTCCCGACGCGCTGGGCGTACTGAAGCACTTCAAGCAGGTCGTCCACTACACGGGCGCCGTGCGCCCCGGCGTCGCCACCCAGCTCGAACTGCGCGCCTACCTCAACGAGGGCGGCAAGCTGATCGAGGCGGGCGAGAGCGCCGGCGGCTCCGTCGACCTCGGCGGCGGCACCCTGTCCAACGACTTCAGCCAGTACTACCTGGGCGCCTACAGCCGTACGTCCCTGCCCGACGCCAAGGCCTTCACGGGCGGCGGCGGGCTCGCGGGCTTCACGGGAACGCTCGGCGACGCGCCCGGCAACCCGCTCAACACGGCCGGTTCGTTCGGCCTCACCTCCGACGCCCTGCCCGCGGACGCCTTCCCGCAGTTCGCGAGCGCGGGGGCGGGCCAGTACCCGGGCACCGTCAACCCGTACGGCCCGTACGAGGGCGCGTCCATGGCGGCGGTCACCCACTCCGACTACGCCTGGAACCGGCTCACCCGCACCATCGACCTCACCTCGGTGAGCGCGGCCGACAAGCCCACGCTGCGCACCCGGATCCTGTGGAACACCGAGGAGGGCTACGACCACGCCGTGCTGGAGGCGCACACCGCCGGGGCGGACGACTGGACGACACTGCCCGAGGCGGGCGGCGCCACCTCCACCGCCGTGCCCGTCGAGTGCGAGGCCGGCTACTTCATCCAGGCCCACCCTGCGCTGAGGCGGTACCTGACCCCGGGCTCCGCCGGCTGCACGCCGACCGGCACCAGCGGCGCCTGGAACAGCTTCACCGGGGCCTCCGACGGCTGGAAGCAGGTCGAGTTCGATCTGTCCGCCTACGCCGGCAAGTCGGTCGAGGTGTCCTTCAGCTACATCACCGACCCCGGCTCCGGCGGCCGTGGCGTCCTGCTCGACAACACCACGGTCGTCACCGGCGGCACCGCCGGCGCGACCGAGGGCTTCGAGACGTCGCTCGGCGCCTGGAAGACCCCCGGCCCGCCCGCGGGCAGCCCGGCGGTCGTCAGGGACTGGGGTCTGTCCGGCGAACTGTTCAAGACGTTCGGCGCGGTCACCACGGACGACACCGTGCTGCTGGGCTTCGGCCTGGAGCAGGTGCCGGCGGCGGCCGACCGTACGGCTCTTCTCGGCAGGGCGCTGTCGGCACTGAGGAAGTGAGCACCGACTGCTCCGAAGGGCTGATGACAGGCCCTTGAGAGGTCACCCCGAACGTCTGAAATCAGATGATCGGGGGGCCGCTCAAAAGGTAATCACCTTGTAAAACCCGGGCGGTCCGTACCCCTACTGGCGGGTACGGATCGCACCGGCATGTATAGGGCATCTCGATGTCACTCGACGGGCCCCGGGGAGGTAGGGTCGGAGGCGGTCGGGGACATCCCATACAGCTCGCCGGCACTGAGCCGGCGTACCAACGAGGAGATCGGTTCGTGACGATCCGCGTAGGCATCAACGGCTTTGGCCGCATCGGTCGTAACTACTTCCGCGCGCTGCTGGAGCAGGGTGCAGACATCGAGATCGTGGCTGTCAACGACCTGGGTGACACCGCGACCACCGCACACCTCCTGAAGTACGACACCATCCTGGGCCGTCTCAAGGCCGAGGTGTCGCACACCGCCGACACGATCACCGTGGACGGCCACACCATCAAGGTCCTCTCCGAGCGCAACCCCGCCGACATCCCGTGGGGCGAGCTGGGCGTCGACATCGTCATCGAGTCCACCGGCATCTTCACCAAGAAGGCCGACGCCGCCAAGCACCTCGCCGGCGGCGCCAAGAAGGTCCTCATCTCGGCTCCGGCCAAGGACGAGGACATCACCGTGGTGATGGGCGTCAACCAGGACAAGTACGACCCGGCGAACCACCACGTCATCTCCAACGCCTCCTGCACCACCAACTGTGTGGCGCCGATGGCCAAGGTCCTCGACGAGAACTTCGGCATCGTCAAGGGTCTGATGACGACGGTCCACGCGTACACCAACGACCAGCGCATCCTGGACTTCCCGCACTCGGACCTGCGTCGCGCCCGCGCCGCCGCCGAGAACATCATCCCGACCACCACCGGTGCCGCGAAGGCCACCGCGCTGGTCCTGCCCCAGCTCAAGGGCAAGCTCGACGGCATCGCCATGCGTGTCCCGGTCCCGACCGGCTCGGCCACCGACCTGGTCGTCACGCTGCAGCGCGAGGTCACCAAGGACGAGGTCAACGCCGCCTTCAAGAAGGCCTCCGAGGACGGCGACCTCAAGGGCATCCTGTTCTACACCGAGGACCAGATCGTGTCCTCGGACATCGTCAGCGACCCGGCCTCCTGCACTTTCGACGCCTCCCTGACCATGGTCCAGGAAGGCACGTCGGTGAAGATCCTCGGCTGGTACGACAACGAGTGGGGCTACTCCAACCGCCTCGTCGACCTGACGGTCTTCGTCGGCAACCAGCTCTGATCGACGGAAACAGGCACTTGATGTGACGGCAGGGCTCGGGCGGCGCAGCGACGCGCCGCCCGGGCCCTGACTCACGTGCGAAACGGCCCTCCTACGATCACGGGGCCCTCTTACGATCACGAGCACCACAAGTCCTCTCCGGGAGTCCCCTCAATGAAGACGATCGACGAACTCCTCGCCGGCCCGGTCGCCGGAAAGCGGGTCTTCGTCCGCGCCGACCTGAACGTGCCGCTGTCCGGCACCACCATCACCGACGACGGCCGCATCCGTGCCGTCCTGCCCACCGTGAAGGCGCTCGCCGAGGCGGGCGCCCGCGTGGTCGTCGCCTCGCACCTGGGCCGCCCCAAGGGCGCCCCGGACCCGGCCTTCTCGCTCGCCCCCGCCGCCGCCCGCCTCGGCGAACTCCTCGGCGCCGACGTGGCGTTCGCGACCGACACCGTCGGCGAGTCCGCCACGGCCACCGTCACGGGCCTCGCCGACGGCCAGGTCGCCGTGCTGGAGAACCTGCGCTTCAACGCCGGTGAGACGTCGAAGGACGACGCCGAGCGCGCCGCCTTCGCGGACCGGCTCGCCGGACTCGCCGACGTCTATGTCGGCGACGGTTTCGGCGCCGTGCACCGGGGGCACGCCTCCGTCTTCGACCTCCCGGCCCGGCTGCCGCACTACGCCGGCTACCTGATCGCCACCGAGGTCGGCGTCCTCAGGAAGCTCACCGAGGACGTCAAGCGCCCCTACGTGGTCGCGCTCGGCGGCGCCAAGGTCTCCGACAAGCTCGCCGTCATCGACCAGCTGCTCGGCAAGGCCGACCGCATCCTCATCGGCGGCGGCATGGCGTACACCTTCCTCAAGGCCAAGGGCTACGAGATCGGCGGCTCCCTCCTCCAGGAGGACCAGCTCCCGGCCGTCGCGGAGTACCTGGAGCGCGCCGAGAAGACCGGTGTCGAACTGGTCCTGCCCGTCGACGCCCTCGTCTCGTCCGCGTTCCCGGACCTGAAGGCCAAGGCCCCGGCCAACCCCACCTCCGTCGCCGCGGACGCCATCCCGGCCGACCAGATGGGCCTGGACATCGGTCCGGAGACCCGCAAGCTGTACGCCTCGAAGATCGCCGACGCGGCCACCGTCTTCTGGAACGGGCCGATGGGCGTCTTCGAGCACCCCGATTTCGCCGAGGGCACCAAGGCGGTCGCCCAGGCTCTCCTCGACTCCGAGGCGTTCACGGTCGTCGGTGGCGGAGACTCCGCCGCGGCCGTGCGCATCCTGGGCTTCGACGAGAACGCATTCGGCCACATCTCGACCGGTGGCGGCGCCTCCCTCGAATACCTCGAGGGCAAGACGCTCCCCGGCCTCGCCGCACTGGAGGACTGACCCTCGATGACTGTTGACAACGGCCGCCTGCCCCTGATGGCCGGCAACTGGAAGATGAACCTCAACCACCTCGAGGCCATCGCCCACGTCCAGAAGCTCGCCTTCGCCCTGGCCGACAAGGACTACGAGGCCTGCGAGGTCGCGGTCCTGCCGCCCTTCACCGACCTGCGGTCCGTGCAGACCCTCGTCGACGGCGACAAGCTCAAGATCAAGTACGGTGCGCAGGACCTGTCGGCCCATGACTCCGGCGCCTACACCGGCGAGATCTCCGGCCCGAT
This sequence comes from Streptomyces sp. NPDC042364, assembly GCF_056437585.1. Lineage (NCBI taxonomy): Bacteria > Bacillati > Actinomycetota > Actinomycetes > Kitasatosporales > Streptomycetaceae > Streptomyces > Streptomyces sp. NPDC042364. The sequence goes on from NZ_JBWKAJ010000001.1 coordinate 552,377, forward strand.
GCTGGCCAAGCTCAAGTGCACCTTCGTGGCGGTCGGCCACTCCGAGCGCCGCCAGTACCACGACGAGACCGACGAGATCGTCAACGCCAAGGTCAAGGCCGCCTTCAAGCACGGCCTCACCCCGATCCTCTGCGTCGGTGAGGAGCTGGAGGTCCGCGAGGCGGGCAACCACGTCTCCCACACCCTCGCCCAGGTCGAGGGCGGCCTGAAGGACGTCCCCGCCGAGCACGCCGAGACCGTCGTCATCGCCTACGAGCCTGTCTGGGCCATCGGCACCGGCAAGGTCTGCGGCGCCGAGGACGCCCAGGAGGTCTGCGCGGCCATCCGTGCCAAGCTGGCCGAGCTGTACGGCCAGGAGCTGGCCGACCGGGTCCGCATCCAGTACGGCGGTTCCGTCAAGGCCGGCAACGTCGCCGAGATCATGGCGCAGGCCGACATCGACGGCGCCCTGGTCGGCGGTGCCTCCCTCGACGCGGACGAGTTCGTCAAGATCGTGCGCTTCCGCGACCAGTGAGCCGTCGGGGCGCGGCCGGTGTCGAGAGGACGAGCGCGCGGAAGCCCGTAGGGCTGAGCACGGTCGGCCTCTCGACACCGGATCAGAGCGCCCCGGCGGCGATCCGAGAAAGGCGAGTAGGCGCTAGCGGCGGAACGTCGTAGTCTTGCGGGGGCATGGCGCTGTCGCCATGCCCCCGTGTCGTCCATCCAGATCCGAGGAAGTTGGTCCAGCCGTGGTTATGGGGTTCTCGATCGCCCTGATCGTCTTCAGCGGGTTGCTGATGCTGCTGGTGCTGATGCACAAGGGCAAGGGCGGCGGTCTCTCCGACATGTTCGGTGGCGGAATGCAGTCGTCCGTCGGCGGCTCCTCGGTCGCCGAGCGCAACCTCGACCGGATCACCGTCGTGGTCGGTCTGCTGTGGTTCGCGTGCATTGTCGTACTTGGCATCCTGATGAAGGTCACCAACTGACCTGCGTCACGGACGCACCAATCCGCACGTAAAGCCCCATGCCGGGTACGCGACTTCGAGCGCGGCCTATCATGGGGCTTGCGTCTGGGGTGGATGTAACTCCAATCACTGGACGCGCGTTGGGCCTTACGTAGACTGAGGCGCTCGCAGCGAAGCGAAACGCCGACTCGCTTCGCCGCACCATCACGCAGGGAGTTACGACCGTGGCAAGTGGCAACGCGATCCGAGGAAGCCGGGTCGGGGCGGGGCCGATGGGCGAAGCCGAGCGCGGCGAGTCCGCACCCCGGCTTCGCATCTCCTTCTGGTGCTCCAACGGACACGAGACCCAGCCGAGCTTCGCAAGCGACGCGCAGGTCCCCGACACCTGGGACTGCCCGCGCTGCGGCTTCCCGGCCGGACAGGACCGGGAGAACCCGCCGGACCCACCGCGCACCGAGCCCTACAAGACGCACCTCGCCTATGTGCGGGAGCGGCGCAGCGACGCGGACGGCGAGGCGATCCTCGCCGAGGCGCTCGCCAAACTGCGGGGCGAGATCTGAGAGTCGAGGCCGGCCGGGCACCCCAGGGTGTCCGGCCGGACACATGTGGGCCGGGCGCCGACTTCTGCATTCCCCGACCTGTCCTTCACCGCGCTGACACCGGCGCTCCAGGTGGACGTATCTGTTGTTGAGCCGGACGACGACGGGACGGCAACCCGTGACCCGTCGTGCTCCATTAGGTTGGGACCGGCAGCGGGGCAAGGTACGCAGGACCAGTAGGAAAGAAGGCTGAAGTCCGAGATGAACGCAGAAAGCCGTACCAGGCTCAACCAGACGCCCGAGTGGACGGCGCTGGCCGAGCACCGGGAACGACTGGGCGACGTACAGCTGCGGGAGCTGTTCGCGGCCGACCCGGGGCGCGGCACCGGGTACACCCTGGAGGTCGGCGATCTGCACGTCGACTACTCCAAGCACCTGGTCACCGACGAGACACTGCGGCTGCTGCGGGAGCTGGCCGCCGCGACCGGAGTGTTCGAACTGCGGGACGCCATGTTCCGTGGCGAGAAGATCAACACCACCGAGGACCGCGCCGTCCTGCACACCGCGCTGCGCGCGCCGCGTGACGCGGTGATCGAGGTCGACGGCGAGAACGTGGTGCCGGCCGTGCACGCCGTCCTCGACAGGATGACCGGCTTCGCCGAGCGGATCCGCTCCGGCGAGTGGACCGGGCACACCGGGCGGCGCATCAAGAACATCGTCAACGTCGGCATCGGCGGCTCCGACCTCGGCCCAGCCATGGCGTACGAGGTGCTGCGCTCCTACACCGACCGCGACCTGGTCGTCCGCTTCGTGTCGAACGTCGACGGGGCCGACCTGCACGAGGCGGTACGGGACCTGGACGCCGCGGAGACGCTGTTCGTCATCGCCTCGAAGACGTTCACCACGATCGAGACGATCACCAACGCGACCTCCGCCCGCGACTGGCTGCTGACCGAGCTGAAGGCGGGCCCCGAGGCCGTCGCGAAGCACTTCGTCGCGCTCTCCACGAACGCCGGGAAGGTGTCGGACTTCGGTATCGACACCGCCAACATGTTCGAGTTCTGGGACTGGGTCGGCGGACGCTACTCCTACGACTCGGCCATCGGTCTGTCCCTGATGATCGCGATCGGCCCGGACCGCTTCCGGGAGATGCTCGACGGCTTCCGGATCGTCGACGAGCACTTCCGCACCGCGCCCGCCGAGTCCAATGTGCCGCTGCTGCTGGGCCTGCTCGGCATCTGGTACGGCAACTTCCACGACGCCCAGTCCCACGCGGTCCTGCCGTACAGCCACTACCTGTCCAAGTTCACGGCGTACCTCCAGCAGCTGGACATGGAGTCCAACGGCAAGTACGTGGACCGGGACGGCCGCGAGGTCGAGTGGCAGACCGGGCCGGTGGTGTGGGGCACGCCGGGGACGAACGGGCAGCACGCCTACTACCAGCTGATCCACCAGGGCACCAAGCTGATCCCGGCGGACTTCATCGGCTTCGCCGAGCCGGTCGCCGACCTCGGTGACCGGTTCAGGGCGCAGCACGACCTGCTGATGGCCAACTTCTTCGCCCAGACCCAGGCGCTGGCCTTCGGCAAGACCCCGGACGAGGTGCGGGCCGAGGGCGTGGCCGAGGAGCTGGTGCCGCACAAGACGTTCAAGGGCAACCACCCGACGACCACGATCCTCGCCCGGGAGCTGACCCCGTCGGTCCTCGGGCAGCTGATCGCCCTGTACGAGCACAAGGTGTTCGTCCAGGGCGCCGTCTGGAACATCGACTCCTTCGACCAGTGGGGCGTCGAGCTGGGCAAGGTCCTCGCCAAGCGGGTCGAACCCGCGCTGACCGAGGGGGCCGAGGTCCCGGGGCTGGACGCGTCCACGCGGGCGCTGGTCGCCAAGTACCGGGAACTGCGCGGCCGCCGGTAGTGGATCGGGTGGGGAGGGGGAGGCACCCTCGGCCCCTCCCCACCCTGCTCTCGGGCGCCGGTGGTGCCCCGCCCCGACGGCCTCAGTGCCCCAGGCCGGCGCCTCCGTCGACCGGGATCACGGCGCCGCGTACGTAGCCGGCGCCGGCCAGGAACACCACCGCGTCGGCGACCTCCTCGGGACGGCCCAGCCGGCCGGCCGGGGTGCCGCGCAGCAGCTCACGGCGCTGTTCCGGGGTGAGGGCGCGGCTCATGTCGGTCTCGGTGAGACCGGGGGCGACGACGTTGCACGTGATGTCGCGGGGGCCCAGCTCCTGGGTGAGGGCGCGGGCGAAGCCGACGAGGCCCGCCTTGGCCGCCGCGTAGTTGGTCTGGCCGGGGGCGCCGTGCAGCGCGGCCGTGGAGGAGATCAGGACGATACGGCCGTGGCCCGCGAGGAGCATCCCGCGCACCGCCCGCCGGGCGACCCGGAAGGCCCCGGTGAGGTTGGTGTCGACGACGGAGGTGAAGTCGGCCTCGGACATCCGCGGCAGCAGCCGGTCCCGGGTGACACCCGCGTTGGCGACCAGCACGGACACCGGGCCGTGGACCGCCTCCGCCTCCTTGAACGCCCGGTCCACCTGATCGCCGTCCGTGACGTCGCACCGTACGGCGAGGACGTTCTCGGTCGCGGGGGGCTCCTCGCCCCGGTAGGTCACCGTGACCATGTCGCCGGCCGCGGCGAAACGCCGGGCCATGGCCAGGCCGATGCCCCGGTTCCCGCCGGTGACGAGGACCGAACGGGCCGTCGTCGGTGTCATCGTGTGCTCCCTCTCCTCGCTGCTTCCAACGGCTGTGTCCGCTCCCGGTCGATCGGCGCCGCCCGAGGGCGCAGGCCCACGGCGGACACCGCGAACCCGACGAGGGCGAGCGCGGCGATCGAGAGCGTGGCGGCGTACATCGCGTCGAGGAAGGCGCGGTCGGCCGCCGTCGCCAGCTCGGGCAGGCGCAGCGACCCGGCGAGCGAGCGGGCCGCCTCGGCGGAGGTGCGGGCCTGTTCCTCGGCGGCGGGGGAGAGCCCCTGCCCGGCGCCCGGCAGTTCGACGTCGGCCATGCGTGCCCGGTACACGCCGGAGAGGACCGAGCCGGCCAGGGCCACGCCGAGAGTGCCACCGACCTGCCGGGTGACACTGTTGACGGCGGACCCGGCCCCCGCGAGCCGCGGCGGCACCCCGCTCATCATCACGGCGGTGACCGGCGTGCCGACCAGGCCCATGCCGAAGCCCTGGATCCACAGCAGGGCGGCGATGATCCACAGCGGGGTCCGCCCGTCGAGCCAGGCGTAGGCGACGTAGGTGGCGGCGGTGGCGAGGACACCGGAGGCGACCGTCCAGCGGGCGGTCAGCCACCGGCTCGCCGCCGGGGAGGCCTGGCTGCCGAGGACGATGCCGACCGCGGCGGCGATCATGACCAGGCCGGCGTCGGCGGGGGAGAGCCCGCGGGGCCCCTGGAGATAGAAGGCCGCGTAGAAGAGGTGCCCGGCCAGCGCCATGAAGGCGAGCAGCAGCACCACACTCCCGGCCGTGAACCCGGGCTGCTTGAAGAGCCGCAGATCCAGGCTCGGCGTCGCCGACCTGCGCTGCCCGGCGACGAAGACGGCGAGCAGCGCGCAGCCCGCCGCGAAGGGCAGCAGGACATGGGTGCCGTACCAGGCGCGCCCGTTGCCGAGTTCGATGACGCCGTAGACGACGCCGCCCAGGCCCGGCACCGACAGGGCCAGGCCCGGCAGGTCGAGGACCCGGCGCCGCGCGCCGCCCAGGTCCGGGACGACGGCCACGACCGCCACCTGGCACAGGACCACGATCGGCACGTTGACCAGGAACACCGAGCCCCACCAGAAGCGGTCGAGCAGCGCGCCGCCCACGACCGGGCCGACGGCCACGCCGAGGCCGCTGGACGAGCTCCAGATCGCGATGGCCCGGGTGCGTTTCTCCTCCGGGGTGCCCTGCACGATGACCGTCAGGGTCGCCGGCATCAGCAGGGCGCTGCCCGCGCCCATGACGGCGCGCGCCGCGACGAGCCACGCCGGGCTGTCGGCGAAGGCGCCCGCGCCGGAGGCGGCGCCGAACAGGGCGAGCCCGGCGAGCAGGGTGTTCCGGGGGCCGAAGCGGTCGGCGAGCGCACCGCCCGCGAAGAGCATGCCGGACAGGATCAGGGTGTAGGCGCTCGCGACCCACTCCAGTTCGGCCGGGGTCGCGCCGAGACCGTCGGCCGGGTCGGCGAGGGTGGAGACGGCGACGTTGAGGATCGAGGTGTCCAGCCAGATCAGCATCTGGGCGCAGACCACGACCAGGAGGACGGGCCAGGTCCGGGCGGCGGGGACCGCCGGGTCCTTCGTCGGCCGGCTCACGGCGCTCATGGGGTGCCTCCGGAGTCCTGGTGGGCGCGCAGCGCCCGGTCGATCAGCGCGTCGGCCGCGCCCGTGTAGCGGGCCGGGTCGAGCAGCTCCGCCAGCCGGGCGGGGGTGAGGCGGGCGGCGAGTTCCGGACGGCGGGACAGCACCTCGCCCAGCGGGCGCCCGCTGTCGGCGGCCTCGAAGGAGGCCGACGCCAGCAGCCTCTTCGCCGTCGCCCTGCCGAGGGCCGGGGCGAGCGCCGCGTTCAGGCGCTCGGCGACGATCGCGCCGCCGGTCAGATCGAGGTTGGCCCGCATGCGCCCGGCGTGGACGACCAGCCCCTCGGCGAGCTCGACGGCGGTGTGCGCGGCCCCGCCCGCCAGCCGCAGCGCCTCCCGCAACGGCTGCCACTCGGCGTGCCACGCCCCGGCGGGCCGTTCGTCCTCGGCGAGCAGGCACTGCGCCAGGACGAGGGCGTGCGCGGGCACCTGCCGGGCGGCCGACACGATCAGGGTGGCCAGGGCCGGGTTCCGCTTCTGCGGCATGGCGGACGAGGCGCCCCGTCCGGCCGCGGCGGGCTCCGACACCTCACCGATCTCGGTCCGCGACAGGGTCTGCACGTCCAGCGCGAACTTGCCGAGCGCCCCGGTGACGAGCTGGAGCACGGCCCCGAGTTCCGCGACGGGGGTGCGGACGGTGTGCCAGGGGAGGACGGGCTCGGCGAGCCCCAGCGCCTCGGCGAAGGGACGGAGCAGGGCGATCCCGCCGACGGCCTGCCCGTCGGCGCTGTCCCCGGCGGCCACGCCACGGCACCGCTCGCCGACGTCCAGGAGGGCGTACTCGTGGTACGCGGCCAGGGTCCCCGCCGCTCCGCCCAGCTGGGCCGGCAGCCCGGCCGCCACCGTACGCACCCGCTCCAGCGCGTCCATGACCAGGCTGAGCCATCCCGCCGCCTTGAGCCCGAAGGTCGTCGGCACCGCGTGCTGGGCCAGGGTGCGCCCGGCGAGGACGGTGTGCCGGTGGGTGTCGGCCAGGGCGGCGAGGGCCGCGGCCACCCGGGACAGATCCCCGGCGATCAGATCGAGTGCCCGCCGGGACACCCGCATGGCCGCCGAGTCGAGGATGTCCTGGCTGGTCGACCCCCGGTGGACGTACTCGGCTGCGGCCGGGTCCCGCGCGGCGACGACCTCGGTGAACGCGGTCACCAGGGCGACCACCGGGTTGGCGGCGGCACGCGCGGCGTGGGACAGGGCGGCCAGGTCGAGCCGTTCGGGGTCGGCCGCCGAGGCGATCGCCTCCACGGCTGCGGCCGGGGTCAGCCCGACCGCGTGCTGGGCGCGGGCCAGCGCCACCTCCACGTCCAGCATGGCGCGCAGCCAGGCCTCGTCGGTCACCTCGGCCGCCACGGGCGTGCCCGCCCAGACGGGGGCGAGCAGCCCGGCGTCGGTGCCCACGGACATCGTCGTGTTCACACTCATCGACTCCCTGTGCCTGAGATCCGACGTACGGTCGGGGAACCGGCGGAGGGCGGGCCCTCGACACCAGGCAGCCCCAGTGCCGCCCGCGCGATCGCGTCCGAGTCCTCCAGCGTCACCGAGCCGACGCCGGGCCGGATGCCGACCGCCGTCACCCAGCGCACCCCCTCCACCGGCACCCCGAAGGCGAACCGGCGCGGGTGCGCGCGGCCCGCCGCGTCAAGCAGCCGGGGCGGACCGCCGGTCACCGCGAGACCGCCGGGCTCGTGACCGTCCAGCCGGTACGGACCGCACGCGCCCGACGCGAGCAGCTCACGCAGCAGGGGGTTCGTGCTCCGTCGCAGGTCGACGGCGGGCAGCCGGGCCTCGATCAGCGCGTCGACCCGCACCGGCGGCTCGTTCACCGACTCGGCGTCCACGAGGAACCCGTGGCGGCCACCCGGCGGCGACGGCCGCACCCGCATCCCCGGGCCCAGTACATGCAGGACGTCGGCCTCCATGAGGGCGATCAGCTGCTCGATACGGAAGGCGGGCGGGCCGATCGAGGTGAAGGCGTTCAACGGGGTGTACCAGCCGTCCAGTTCGGCGCGGTACGACGCGCCGGAGACACCGCCGTGGTCGACGACCAGCCGGATCTCGTTGCGCAGGTCCCGCAGGGCGTCCAGTGCGGCCTTCCGCGGTCCGTTCACATTGCCCAGCCGGGCCTCGGCGACATCCCGGCGCAGATACGGCAGCAGCCAGCGCCGGAAGCCGGCCCGGTCGGTGAAGGTCCGCTCGCCGTAGGGGCGTTCGATCCGCCGCCAGTCCCATCGCTCGGCGGGCGGCATCGCGTACCGGTCGAGCAGTGCCGCCTCCCGCGAGCCGTCGCCGTCCGCGAGGCAGGACCGGACGAACTCGCCGGCGGCCTCGGGGCCCCGGGCGGCGCGGATCCACGCCTCGTGGTGGACGGTCCGTACCTCGCGGTCGATCAGCGGCCAGAGGTCGGCGCGGAAGCCGATCGGCCGGCCGCCGTCGATCCGTCGCCGCAGACCGGCGATGACCTCCGGGGTGAGGAACCGCGGCTCGTGGCGGCCGAGCGCGCCCTTCTCGTTCTCCCCCCGGGCGTGGTACGGCACCCCGCGCCGCGAACCGGCGTACAGCACCGGCTCGTTGCCGCTCGGGAGGTACACGAGACCGGACTCGCCCTCCTTGAACGTGCCGCCGCGGCCCTCGGTGAGCAGGGCGACGCAGTCGAAGAAGTTCAGCCCGAGTCCGCGCAGCGCGACCGGGGCGCCCGGCGCGATCCCGCCGAGGCCGGTGTCGGCGGGGTTGGCGGGCGGCACGTACGTCAGGCCGTGGCGGTCGGCGAAGGACCGCAGCCCGCTCTCCTCCGGGCCGGGGGTCAGATCGCCGTGGCCGAGGGCGAGCACGACCGCGTCCAGGCCGGTCAGCCGGGTGCCGTCCGCCAGGGTCACCGTCTGCCGGGCACCCGGGAGGGGGTCGTCCGGCGAGGAGGGCCGCCGCTCGTCCGGCGCGTCGTCGGCCAGCGCGACGGCGGTCGTCGAGTGGACCCGGACCGTCAGACCGGGCGGCGCGGTCCGTAACAGGTGCCGGAACACCCACCGCAGGTAGTGGCCGTGGAACGCGCGGCTCGGATAGCTGTCCGGGCCGAGCCGCCGGGCCTCGTCCAGGGCGCGCGCGGGGAGGTCCGCGTCGAGGGCCCGGTCGCGGACGGCGCACGCCCAGTCGTACAGGCTGGGCCCCGGCACCGGGGGCCCCGCGCAGTCCACGCTGTCGTCGGTGAACACGGTCACCTGGGAGGCGACCGTGTTCATCAGCAGCTCGCCCGGCTGGCCGGTGCGCCAGACCGCGCCCGCGCCGGGCGGGTACGGGTCGACGAGGCGGACCTCGACCGGCCGTGCGAGCCCGGCGGCGTTGGCGTGGATCCGCTCCAGGACGGACAGGCCACGCGGTCCGGCGCCGATCACACAGACGGTGAGGCGGTCGGGACCGGTCATTCCCGGCCCAGCCCGTCACGCCAGCTCGGTCTCACCGGCTTCCAGCCCAGCCGCGCCCGCGCCCGGTCGTTGGCCGCGCCGTGGGCGGAGGTGAGCTGGTGCGCCATGAACCAGCCGAGCAGCCGGGGCGCGAGGGCCGCCGGCACCGTGCGGGGGGAGGGCGCGGCGAGCGTCCGGGCGAAGTGCGGGAGCCACTGCGCGGCCGGGGCCGGGTCGTCGTCCGTCACATGGAACACGCCGGTCGCGTCCGCCTCGACGGCGGCCACGGCCGCCCCCACGGCGTCCTCCACATGCAGGAACGACATGATCCCGGCGCCGCCGCCGGGCAGCGGCAGCCGCCCTGCCCGCACAGCCTGCGCGGTCCCTCCGGTACGGGCGTACGCCGTACGGGGGCCGTACAGGGTGCCGTACCGCAGGACCACGCCCGCCAGGCCGCCGCCCAGCACCTGCCGTTCCAGATCGGCCACCGCCCGGACGGTCGCCGCCCAGCCGGGATCGGGGGCGTCCACGTACAGCGGCGCGTCCTCGTCGAGGACCGGCTCCCCGGCGGGCGCGGCGGCGAAGGCGATGGACTGGGCGACCAGCCGGCGCGCACCGGCCGCGCGGGCCGCCGCGATCAGGTTGGCGGTGCCCTCGGTGCGCAGCCGCGCCGTCCGCGCGAACGCCGCCGGAGGGTCGTCGCGCAGCAGCCGCAGGGCCGACATCTGGTGGACGACGACCTCGGGCCGGGCGTCCGACACCGCCGACAGCAGCGCCTCGCGGTCGAGGGCGTCGGCGACCACCACCCCGTCCGCGCCGGGAGCCCGGTCGCGGGCCCCCTTCCGTACGAGTGCGCTCACCTCGTGGCCGCGTTCGCGCAGCGCGCCCACCAGCGGGTGCCCGACCACTCCGGTGGCCCCGGCGACCAGGATCCGCATGCCTCAGCCCTCCGTTCCGGTCGCGGCGGGCGTGGCCACGCGCATCAGCAGCCGGCACGCCTTGTCGCCGTCGCGCAGACAGCTCTCGGCGCGGTTCTCGGTCAGGGTCACGCCGAGCCCCTCGGACCAGCCCGCGTGGACGGCGGTGCAGGGGCAGCGGTAGCCCTCCAGGGAACCGGCCATCCGGACCATGGTGATCGCGAAGTTCCGCTTCAGCGTGAGGACGATCAGATCGTCGTCCTCGACCTCGGTGGAGGCGTTGCGCAGCTCGGGCGGGAACATCCGGTCGCCGCAGTCGTCGTACCGGCGGCGCAGCTCCTGAAGGTCCTTGCGGCCGTCACCGGACTCCGGGAGCGGGCCGGCGAGGCGGGCGACGCGCTGCCCCACGTGCAGGGCGACCCTGCGCAGCGCCTCGGCGTTGATCTCGTTGGCCGCCTCCTGCCCGAACCTGGCGGCCACCCCCTGGTACCAGTGGGCGTCGTGCTGCCACCACAGCCGGTACGCCTCCACGGTCGCGGCCCGGTGGTTGACGGTGTCACCACCCGTACTCGTGCTCATGCGTGCTCCTCGGCGGCGACGGCGTCGGCCGGGGCGGCGGCCGCGGGGGCCGGACCGGCGGCGAACCTGTCGCGCATCACTCGTTTCAGAACCTTGCCGGTGGCGCCCTTGGCGACGTCGTCCGGTCTCATCCGCAGCGCCCGTGTCACCGGCGGGAAACCGGCCGCCGTCAGCACGGCGTTGACGCGTGCGGTCCACTCCTCGTCGGCCTCACCGCCGACACCGCCGACACCGCCGACACCGCCGACACCGCCGACACCGCCGACACCCCCGACACCGCCGTCCTCGGCCCGGCCCTCGTCCGCGAGCTGGAGCAGCGCGTACGCCTCGGCCTCCCCGTCACCGTCCCAGTCCGCCCGTACGCCGTCGGGGGCGACCCCGACCACCGTGCAGTCGGCGAGCCCGGGGACCTCCGCCAGCAGCAGCTCCTCGGTGCGGGTGCTGAAGACGATGCCGGCGCGGGTGCGGATGGCGTCCGGCGCCCGGTCCAGGTGGTAGAAGTTGCCCTCCTCGTCCTGGTGGGCCAGGTCGCCGGTGAGCCAGTAGCCGCCGAGCCGCATCCGGTTCCAGGTCAGCGAGTCGTTCCAGTAACCCGGCGTCAGCGTAGGCGACTTGAGGCCGAGGCGGCCGATCCGGCCGGGCGGCAGGGGGGTTCCGTCCTCGGCGAGCACGGCGGCCTCGGCGAAGCTGATCGGCTTGCCCACACAGCGCGAGTACGCCGAGGTGTCCTTGGTGTGCCGGTTGTGGAAGACCGAGTAGCCGGCCTCCGACGACCCGAGCCCGTCCACGAACACCGACCCGTCGACCCGCGTACGGCTCAGATCCCGGCCGATCCCGACATGGCTCCCGTGCCGCACGAGCGCCCGGATGTGCGCCTCGTGCGCCGCGTCCCCGGTGTTGAACCACACCTGCACGCTCGACAGGTCACGCGCCCCCAGGTCCTCGGCCGCCATCTCGCCGAAGGTCCCGGCGAAGGCCAGCACCGTCGTCGGCCGGAACTCCTCGATGGCGTCCAGCACGTCCGTGCCCCGCTGGCTGGACAGCAGCTTGATGTCCGTGCGCAGCAGCAGGCAGTACATCAGCGTCGCCACCATCGCGTTGTGCGCGCCCGGCAGACCGACCAGCGTGCGCTCCATGTCGGTGCCGGTGGAGTAGCGCAGTCGGTGCAGCTGCGCGTACATCAGCGTCCGGTGCGTGTGGGGCACCCCCTTGGGCAGCCCCGTGGTGCCGGAGGAGTGGGAGATCAGCACGGGGTCGGTGGGGTCGTGCCGGTAAGGGTACGGGGCCGGGAGCGCGTCCCGGTCCTCCGGCCGGATCCCGGCGGCCGTCACACAGAAGCCCAGGCCGGGCGCGCCGGCCAGCACCTCGTGGTGCGACTCGTCCGTGAAGGCGCCGACCACGCCCTGCCGGCGGACGTACTCGCGGGCGGTCTCCGGTGACAGATTGCCGTTGACGAACGACGGGATCGCGCCGAGCGCCGTGAGCGCCAGGAAGTTCACCGCGAACTCGGCCGCGGAGTACGAGTGGACGGCGACCGGGTCGCGGGGCCGCACCCCATGGGCCGCGTACCAGCCCGCGTACGCCTCGACAGCCTCGTACAGCTGTCCGAGCGTCAGCACCTCCGGGTGGCTGCCGTCGGGGGCGCGCCAGGTGCCGTCGGTCCGCAGGACGGGCTCGTCGAGGGCGCGGCCGTACGCCTTCAGCCGGTACAGCACGTTGCCGGCGCCGAGTTCGCCGTCGGAGCAGATCCGTGCCCGCTCCTGCCTACTGATGAGCATGGGTGTCCGTCTCGTTTCTCTCCGGGAGCCGTTCGGAACTGAGGAGGAACGCGGGTGCCGCCGGGCCGGTCACCAGGACCCGGCTGCCGCCGTCCCGCTGGAGCAGCCGGTGGGCGGCGGCCAGGTCGAACAGGCCCTGGACACTGCCGGGATGCGTGGCCGCCGGCCGACGCCCGCCGTCGTACGTCTGCGTCGCGCGGACCGTCACCGGTGCCTCGGGGCCGGGGCGGGCGAGCAGCAGCGCCACCGCCAGACCGGCCGACTCGGGCAGCTCCGGGAGCGGGCGGCCGCCGTCGGCGGTCAGTTCGCGGTGCGCGGCGGCCACCCGCTCACCGCCGCCCAGCTCCACGCCCAGCACCAGGACCCGGTCCAGCTCCGGGTCCTCCAGCAGCAGGTCCGCCATGGCCAGCAGTTCGGTGACGGGGTCGTCGAGGGTGGAGAGGCTGAACATCTGCCCGGTGATCCCGAACTCCCGGCTCAGGTGCCCCAGCACGGAGTTGGGCGTGGCCTGCATGAACAGCAGCGGATTGTGCACCCGCCCCGACACCACCCGCGTACTGGCCAGATCCGCGGTGGTGGTGTCCCCCATCAGACTCGCCAGCGCCACCGCCGTACGGGAACCGTCGCCCGGGCACGCGGTCAGACAGCGCGCGGCCACCTCGTACACCAGCGGACTGAACGCCGACTCCACGAAGCCGGGCAGCCGCGGCAGCGCGATGTCGCCGTCACGGCCGGTGCCGTGGGTGGCGGCGGCGGAGGTGAGGACGGCGATTGGCGAGCGGAGCACCGCCTTCTCTGTGGTCGTCACGGCCGCTCCAGGACGAGTGCGGTGTTGGCGCCGCCGAACGCGGCGTTGATGGTGAGGGCGCGGTGGAGGTCGGCGGTGCGGGGCTCGTTCGGCACGTAGTCCAGGTCGCACTCCGGGTCCGGGGCGGTGAATCCCGCGGTGGGCGGGAGGACCCCGTCCGTCAGCGCCAGCATCGTGATGACGAACTCCACGACACCCGCGGCCTCCAGCAGGTGGCCGGTGGTGCTCTTGGTGGAGCTGACCGGGACCGACTCGGCCCGCTTCGGCAGGGCCGCCCGCAGGCCCCGGGTCTCGGCACCGTCGTTGTACCTGGTGCCGGTGCCGTGCGCGTTGACATAGCCGAGGCAGGCGCCGTCCGGGTCTCCGGCCAGCCGCAGCGCCTGACGTGCGGCGAGGGCGAGGCCGAGGCCCTCCGGGTGCGGCTGCGCGATGTGGTGGGCGTCGGTGGCCGCGCCCCAGCCGACCACGCTCGCCAGCGGCCGGGCGCCGCGCCGCCGGGCGTGCTCGGCCGACTCCAGCACGACGGCCGCGACCCCGTCGCCGAGCAGCAGGCCCGTGCGGTCGGCGCTGAACGGGCGCACCCTGCCGTCCCGGGACAGCGCCCGGCCCGAGTCGAACTTCCCGAACGTCTCCTCCTCCACCAGATAGCCGCCGGCGCAGACCGCCGCGTCGATCCGGCCGGACGAGATCAGCCGGCAGGCGTGGATGATCGCGGTCGCCGACGCCACACAGGCGTTGGTGAACGTCAGCCGGGGCCCGGTCAGCCGCAGTCCGACCGCCAGCGACTCGGCGAGCCGGGCCGGGACGGCGTCGGCGAGCCGGGCGCCGACGCGTTCTCCCGCCGTGTCCGGGGAACCGGGGCCGGCCTCGGAACGCGCCGTGTCCCGCCAGTAGCGTGTGATGGCCGTGCAGTCACCGGCGATGCCCAGCAGGACCGCCGCCTCGGCGCCCCGGGGCAGGCCCGCCATGTCGAGGGCTTCCGCGCCGCAGCGCGCGAGGGCGTGGCGCAGGGCCCAGCCCTCCACGGCGTCCGGGCCGTCCGGGGCGGCGCCGGCCATCGGCGTGCGGTACGGGCCGGTGTCGAACCGGGTGGTGGGCGCGAACGACGGGACGCCCGCGAACACCCCGCGGCGCAGCGCGTCCGCGCCCGTACCGAACGCCGTGCGGACGCCGAACCCGGTCACCGTCACCTCACCGGCCACCGTGCCCACCCCCTTCCGCCGCGTCCCGAGGGGCCGCCCGCAGGAACTCGGTGAGCCGGCGGAGCGAGGTCAGCTGGAGGATGTCGTCGTCGCCGGGCTCCACGACCAGGCCGTACCGCTCCTCCACCACATGCAGCAGCCACACCAACCCCAGCGAGTCCAGGACGAGTTCGGCGTCCTCGTCGAGGTCCTCGGGCACACCGGGGAAGATCTTGCGGTCCGCCAGGAGCTCCCGGACGGTGTCGGTGGTGAGGGCGGTCGGCGCGGACGCCTCCGCGCTCATGCCGCCGCACCGCGTCGGACGACCTCGGCCACCAGCCCGCCGAGGGTCAGTGAGGCCAGCGGCTCGATGTCGGTGTCCGGGATCTCCACACCGAACCGCGACTCCAGCCGCAGTGTGAGCTCGATCAGACTCAGCGAGTCCACCTCCAGCCCGCCGACCGTCACCGGGCTGTCGTCGGTGATGCCGTCGCGGCTCGTCAGGATGTTCATCTCGTCGATGACCGAGGTCAGGACGAACTCGCGGATCTCGTCTTCCAAAGTGGACGTACTCATGATCAGAATCTCCCGTGACTGATTCCCGTGCTGATTCCGTGCTGATTTCAGTGACCGATTCCCGTGACGACGGACCACCGCGGTGCCCGGCTCATCCCGCGGAGCGCAGCGTGGCCGCCTGGCGGACGAGCTTTCCGTTGGAGGTGCGGGGCAGGTCGTCGAGCAGCCGGATCACGCGGGGCAGCTTGTAGTCGGCCAGCCGCTCCCGGCACCAGCGCAGCAGCTCCTCCGCCGACGGGCTCTGCGCCCCGTCGGCCAGCGCCACATACGCCTCGGTCACGTCCTCGTGCACCAGGACCGCCTGCTCGACCGCCGGGTGCTCGCGCAGTACGTGCTCGACCTCGGTGAGGTCGACCTTGAGGCCGCCGATCACGACCAGGGAGTCGGCACGGCCGCGTACGGTGACCGCCCCGGTGGCGTCCACGGTGGCCCGGTCCCGGGTGTGCAGCCAGCCGTCCGCGTACTGGGTGCCGCCCGAGTCGTACAGGTACGGGGACTCGTCGAGCGCCACGTCCAGTTCCCCCTGGTGCGCGCGGACCACGACGCCCGGCGCGGGCCGGCCGACCGAGGGCCGCAGCCGCCCACCGACGTCGATGGCGACGATTCCGGTCTCGGTGGTGCCGTAGGCCTCGCCGACCTCCACGCCGTACCGCTCGGCGAACCGGGCCGCGACCTCGGGCGGCATCAGCTCCCCGCCCGACACGGCGGTCCGCAGATCGGGCAGCGCTGGGGCGTCGAGGGCGGCGGCGAGCAGTTCGTAGTGCATCGGCACCCCGAACACGGTGGTGACCAGGTGCTCCGCCGCGGTCCGCAGGATGTCACGGGCCGAGACGCGAGGCGTGAACACCACGGAGACGCCGGCGGCCAGGGAGTGCAGCAGCCCGCCGATCAGCCCGAAGCTGTGCGCGGTCGAGCTGAGCAGCAGCAGCCGGTCGCCCTCGCCGGGCATACCCGGAACCTCGCCGAACGCCGCGACCTCGGCGGCCAGCGACCGTGCGGTCCGGCCGATCACCTTGGGCCGCCCGGTGGAGCCCGAGCTGAACTGGACCAGCCGGTGCCCGGTGGTGGCGGGCCGGCCGCCCCTGCGGATCTCGGTGGTGACCTCGTACTCGGGCCGGAACCCGAAGGCCGCCCTGACGTTCGACCCGGCGCCGACCATGAACTGGGGGCGGCAGACGTCGCCGAGCGCGGTCACCTCGGCGGGCTTCAGCCGGAAGTCGAAGAGCAGCACCTGCGCGCCCAGCCGCCACAGCGCGAGCAGCACCTCGACCTGGGTGAAGCTGGGCGGGGTCCGCAGGCCCACGGTGCTGCCCGGGCCGATGCCGTATCCGGCGAACACGGCGGCCTGCCGGGCCACCCGCTCCCGTAACTCGCCCCGGTGGACGGTCTCCCCCCGGTGCGTCAGATAGGGGAGGGTGTCGTCCCGCGCGTCGAACAGCCGCTGGACCAGGGCGCCCATCCCCTCGTCGTCGACGAGCTCACCCATGGGGGCTCAGACCTCCTTGCAGAACTCGCCGATGGGCAGGCCCACATGGCGCTTGTCCTGGGCGAGATAGCCGAGCAGTTCGTCGCCGGCCCGGAGTTCGGTGACGTTGAGGACCTTGCCGCCGGGGCCGAGCACCCGGACGTGCCAGTCGTCCTGCACGGTCAGGCTGACCAGCCGCCCGTCCTCGGCGTGGGTGCGGATCTCCAGCAGGGGCCGGGACTCCAGCTTGGCGCGGCCCACCACGACCCGCCGGGTGCGGCCGTCGGCACCGACCGCCAGCAGGGTGCTGCCGGAGCCGACCTCGCTGAGGTAGCTGGTGCGGTTGTCGGGGCCCAGCGTGTAGGAGTGCAGGGCACCGGCGTTGACCCGGAACGGCCTGGTCGGCATGTACGGCAGCGGATGGGTCTCGCTGCAGCACAGCACGAACCCGGAGGAGTAGGAGCCGACGAGGATGCCCTCGTCCTCCTCGAAGTGCGAGCAGGTGTCCACACAGACCCGGTCGCCGAGGCCGACGTGCCGGATGCTCTCCACGGTCAGCGTCGACAGCTCGAGCTGCGGAGTGGTCGCCTCCAGCAGCCGGGCGAGCGCGAAGACCTCGTCGGCGGAGCGCGGCGCGTAGAGGATGCCGTCGGAGCCGCGTTCGAGGACGTCGAAGACGATGGCCGCCTCCTCCAGGTCGCCGACGACGGTCACCAGCTTGCCCTCGGCGGACTCGGCCGCCGCGAGCACGATCTCCAGCGGGATCTTCGTCGGGTCGGCGAAGTGGATCACGGTGTACGGCAGGGCCATCGCGCCCGCGCAGGACAGCCGCAGGGTGCGGTCGTCGCGTACGTCCACGAATCCGGCGACGGGAGTGCCGGACGCGCCGGCGGCGGCACGGTTCGCCCCGGCGAGGGCGTCCAGCTCCTCCTGGGCGGTGAACTTCCGCAGCAGCACGTCGATCCCGGTGCCGGCCTCTCCGGCGGGCGCGGCGGCGGACGACGTGCGCCCCGAGGTGTCCTTCGCGTCCTTGCCGCCCTTGTCGGCGGCCTTGCCGGTGCCCGTGTCGGGGGCCTTGGCACCCGGCTTCCGGTCGGGGGCCGGGACGGCTTCCCCGGCGGCCAGGACCCGGGTCACGGTCGGCGGCAGCGTCGCGAGCAACCCGGCGTCCGCGGAGACCACTCCGGCCATGCGGGCGTGGACGGCCGCGTCCACCACCGCCTGGAGCTGCGGACGGGGGACCTCGCGGAGATCGATCCACGCGAACCTCATGCGACACCTGCCACGATCGTCGAGTAGGGGGAGGGATGCGAATCAGGCGAATCAGTCATGCTCATGTCATTCGAAGGTCCTTCCGTTTCCGCGTGCACGACGGCCGCCAGCCGGGAGACCAGGGAGGCGGGGGACGGGGAGGAGAAGACGCGCCGGCCGACGGCGAGCCCGCGGCAGCCGGCGGCCATCACGGCGGTGCCGTACGCGATCAGGTCGGAGCCGTCCGGTGGACCGCCGGCCGCGAGGACGGGGATGGGGCTGTGGGCCACCACCTCGGCCATCCGGTCGAGCGGCAGGGCGACGGACGTCTTCACCATGTCGGCGCCCAGATCGGCGGCCACGTTGACGATGTGCGCGAGGAGGGCCGGGTCGTGCGGATCGTCGATCCGGGGGCCGCGGGGATAGACCATGGCGATCAGCGGCATGCCCCAGGTGTCGCACGAGCGCGCCACCGCTCCCAGGTCCGCCAGTTGCCGTCCCTCGGTGTCGGAGCCGATGTTCACATGGACGCTGACTGCGTCGGCGCCGAGGGCCACCGCCTCCTCGACATCGCCCACCAGCACCTTCGCGTCGACATCGGCGGAACACGCCGTACTGGCGCTCAGATGTACCACCAGCGCACAGCTCTTGAGGATGTCCGGCGAAAGATTTCGAGCCCGCCCTTTATGGACGATGATTCCATCTGCCCCGCCGGTCACGAGTGCGCGCAGGAGCTCTTCCCATTGACCCGGGGGAGCGACCGGGCCATCCGAAACACTGTGGTCGAGCGGTATGAGCAAGTGTCGGTCGTCGCCGACGAGGGAAAGTCTTCTCAGACGTAATGGCTTGCCAGTTTTCAGCATGGGTAAAGAGCCCTTCTCCATGTCCGAAAAGTGATGGTCGTAGAACTTTAAAGTTCCGCCCGCGTCAGCATTCCGTGCGTGATCGGCCGTTGGCAAGGCGTGATCGTCGGCAAATTTATATGCGGTAGTCGGTATGATTATTGACAGCGGATTGACAGTAACCTCTCAGTTGACGCCCTCGCCGAGTGGTGTTCGTGTGTTGTTATGCGGCAAGTGGTGAGGTGGTGGGTGTCGCGCGCTCTGGGTGGTTTCCGGGGATCTGTCCGCACCCATCGCGGCATCACACACTTTATTGCCGTTGTGTTGAACGGAAGCGTGCTTATTTTTCCGACGTGGATTCCGTCGGGGCCCGACTTCCTTGTGGAAAGCGAATTTCCCGGCCTAGGGTGACAGCCGCACTCCGGTTCGTGTTACATGCGTGGCCGTCCCCATCTGGGCCCGGACCATTCGTGTCCGGGCATACCGGAAGTGAGCCCCCCATGCCCGAATCCCCCGCAAGGACCGCCACCGAGGCCGCGGGTCCCGGACAGGTCGCCTTACCCTCCGCGCCGGCGGAGCGGTCCACGGCGCCGAAGGTCGCCGTCGCGAGCCTCATCGGCACGACGATCGAGTACTACGACTTCGCCGTCTACGGCACCGCCTCCGCGCTCGTCCTCGGCCCCGCCTTCTTCCCCTCGGGCAACGCCACGGTCTCCTCCCTGGCCGCGTTCCTCACCTTCGCCGCCGCGTTCCTCTCCCGCCCCCTCGGTGTCGTCCTCTTCGGCACGATCGGCGACCGGCTCGGCCGACGCCACGCCCTGGTCGCGTCCCTGCTGCTGATGGGCGTCGCGACGATCGGTGTGGGCCTGCTGCCGACCTACGAAACGGCGGGACTCCTCGCCCCCGTCCTCCTCGTGACGCTCCGTCTGCTGCAGGGCGTCAGCATGGGCGGTGAGTGGGGCGGAGCCGTCCTGCTCGCCGCCGAGCACGCCCCGCCCGGCCGCCGCGCGCTGTACGCGGCCGTGCCCAACGTCGGCCCCTCCCTCGGCTTCCTGCTCTCCAGCGCCGTCATCGTCCCCACCCTGGACATCGTCGGCCGGGACGGCTTCGCCGACTGGGCCTGGCGGGTTCCGTTCCTGCTCAGCGCCGTGCTCGTGGTGGTGGGGCTCTGGGTGCGGACGACGGTCGCCGAGTCACCGGTGTTCAAGGCGGACGCCCGCGGCGGTACGCGTACACCGGCCTGGGCCGGGGCGGAGGAGGACCGGGCCGCACAGCGGACACCGAACCCGGTGTCCCGGTTCCCGCTCGGCACGCTCCTCGCGCGGCACCCCGGCCGGCTGCTGCTCGGCACCGGGGCGGCGATCGGCGGCTCGGCCGTCTACTACCTCACGATCGTCTACAGCCTGTCCTACGGCCCCAAGGCGCTCGGCATCCCGCAGAACACGATGCTGACCGCGGCGAGTGTCGGGGCGGCGGCCGGGATCGCGATCACCCTGCCCGTCGCCCGGCTCGCCGACCGGGTCGGACGCCGGCCGGTCATGCTGACGGGCGCGGCCGGGTGCGTCCTGTGGGCGGTCCCCATGTACGCCTCGCTCGGCTCGCGGAACGCGCTGCTCATCACCGGTGCGTACACGGTGGGGCTGATGCTGCTCGCGTTGATGTTCTCGCCGGTGGCGGCGTTCCTCGCCGAGCTGTTCCCCGCACGGCTGCGGTACACCGGGGCGTCCGCGGCGTTCATCCTCGCCAACACCCTCGGGGGCGGGTTCGCGCCGCTCGTCGCGACATGGCTGAACAGCCAGTGGTCGTCGCCGCTGGTACTCGGCTTCTACACGGGCGGACTGTGCCTGGTCAGCCTGGCGTGCCTGG
Source organism: Streptomyces sp. NPDC042364 (assembly GCF_056437585.1). Lineage (NCBI taxonomy): Bacteria > Bacillati > Actinomycetota > Actinomycetes > Kitasatosporales > Streptomycetaceae > Streptomyces > Streptomyces sp. NPDC042364. The sequence goes on from NZ_JBWKAJ010000001.1 coordinate 572,864, forward strand.
TGGCTCTGCCGGAGACCCGGGAGGGGGACTTCTCCTCCTGAGAGGGCCCGGCCCGGGCGCCTGACGGCGCGGTGCCGACCGCACGTCGGCCGCCGACCGCACGTCGGCGGCCGCGGCTGGTTCGTGGTTCCCCGCGCCCCTCACCCGGCAGGGGCTGCGCCCCGTGCCGGGTGCGATTCAAGAACGCGGGGAACCGAGCGGCAAGCCCCGACACAGCCGCGTGTACCTCAGGGGGACGACGGCGGGTACAGCGAGCGGGGGAGCTGGGACGCCGCCGCCGAGTCCAGGAGCCACAGCGTGCGTGACCTCCCGTACGCGCCCGCGACCGGCGCCTGGATCTCTCCCGCGCCGGACAGGCCGATCGCCGCGGCCCGCGCCTTGTCCTCGCCGGCCGCCAGCAACCACACCTCCCGCGCCGCCCGGATCGCCGGCAGCGTCAGCGTGACCCGGGTGGGCGGGGGCTTCGGCGCTCCCCGGACCCCGACCACCGTCCGCTCGGTCTCCCGCACGGCCGGCAGCTCCGGGAACAGGGACGCCACGTGGGTGTCCGGGCCGACACCCAGCATCAGGACGTCGAACGTAGGCACCGAGCCGTGGTTCTCCGGCCCCGCCGCCCGCGCCAGCTCCTCCGCGTACGCGGCGGCCGCCGAGTCCACGTCGGCCCCCCACGGCCCGTCCGACGCGGGCATCGCGTGCACCCGCTTCGGGTCGAGGGGCACCGAGTCCAGCAGCGCCTCCCTGGCCTGGGTGACGTTCCGCTCGGGATCGCCCTCGGGCAGGAACCGCTCGTCACCCCACCACAGGTCCAGCCGGCCCCAGTCGACGGCGTCCCGTGCGGGCGCCGCCGCGAGCGCGGCGAGCAGGCCGTTGCCGTTGCGGCCGCCGGTGAGGACCACCGAGGCGTAGCCGCGCGAGGTCTGCGCGTCCACGACCTTGGTGATCAGCCGGGCGGCCGCCGCCTGCGCCATCAACTCCTTGTCGTGGTGCACGACCAGCTGCGGAGTGCTCACTGCGCGGCCGCCTTCTTCACGGGCGGCATCTGCGCGGGCGTCGGCCGCTCGTCCTCGCCGTCACCGGCGGCCGGCGAGGCGGACAGCGCCACCGAAGCCGAAGCCGAAGCGGATGCCGAGCCCGAGCCCGCCCCCGAGCCCGAAGCCTCCGCCGCCGAAGCACCCTGCGGGGCCGGCGCCGAAGCCGAAGCCCCCTCCGGGGCCGGCGCCGGAGCAGCCGTTCCGGTCGACGTCACGCTCCCGGCCGAAGCCGGTGCCGCCCCGGTCCCGGACGTCGCCCCGCCCGGCAGTCCTCCACCCGCGGAGCCGCCCAGCCGGTCCAGCCCGAACCGCAGCGCCGAGGCGTAGGTGTCGTCCGGGTCCAGCCGGCGCAGCTCCTCCGCCAGCAGCTCGGACGTCTCGCGGCGCTTGAGCGCCACCGCCCGGTCCGGCTGGTCCTCCAGCGTCAGGAGGGCGAGGCCCCCGGAGGGCCGGTACAGCCGGATGGGACCGGTGCTGGTCAGCATCCGCACCTCGTTGAGGCCGGGGCCCGCCGACACGCCGCGCCGCACATGCACGTGCAGCCGGTCCGCGAGCCACATCGCCAGCAGCTCCACACTCGGGTTGTACTGCTCGCCCTGCACCTCCGCGGAGATGACCTCGCAGTCCACCTGGTCGAGCGCGGCGGCCAGCATGGAGCGCCACGGGGTGATCCGGGTCCACGCCAGATCCGTGTCACCGGGCTCGTAGTTGTCGGCGCGGGCCCGCAGCTCGTCGATCGGCTTCTCGGCGGAGTAGCTGTCGGTGACCCGCCGCTGGGCGAGCGCTCCCAGCGGATCGCGGGCCGGGTCGAGCGGCGCGTTGACCGGCCACCACACCACGACCGGCGCGTCCGGCAGCAGCAGCGGCAGCACCACCGACTGGGCGTGGTCCGCGACCTCGCCGTACAGCCGGAGGACGACCGTCTCGCCGGTGCCCGCGTCCGCGCCCACCCGCACCTCGGCGTCGAGGCGGGACTTCGTCCGGTCCCGGGGGCCGCGCGAGACCCGCTTGATGACCACGAGCGTGCGCGAGGGGTGCTCGCGGGACGCGTCGTTCGCGGCCTTCAGCGCGTCGTACGCGTTCTCCTCGTCCGTGACGATGACCAGCGTCAGCACCATGCCGACGGCCGGGGTGCCGATCGCGCGGCGGCCCTTGACGAGCGCCTTGTTGATCTTGCTGGCCGTGGTGTCCGTGAGGTCTGTCTTCATGGCCGGCGCCAGCTCCGTCCGTCTCGTTCGAGCATCTCGTCCGCCTCGACGGGGCCCCAGGTACCGGCCTGGTACTGCGCGGGCCTGCCGTGCTTGTCCCAGTACTCCTCGATCGGGTCGAGGATCTTCCAGGACAGCTCGACCTCCTCGGTGCGCGGGAAGAGGTTCGAGTCACCGAGCAGGACGTCGAGGATCAGCCGCTCGTACGCCTCCGGGCTGGACTCCGTGAAGGACTCGCCGTACGCGAAGTCCATCGACACATCCCGGATCTCCATCGAGGTGCCGGGCACCTTGGAGCCGAAGCGGACGGTGACGCCCTCGTCGGGCTGGACGCGGATGACGATCGCGTTCTGGCCCAGTTCCTCGGTGGCGGTGGAGTCGAAGGGGGAGTGGGGCGCCCGCTGGAAGACCACGGCGATCTCGGTCACCCGGCGGCCCAGACGCTTGCCCGTCCTCAGGTAGAACGGCACGCCCGCCCAGCGGCGGTTGTCGATCCCCACCTTGATCGCGGCGTAGGTGTCGGTCTTCGACTTGCGGTCGATACCGTCCTCTTCGAGATAGCCGATGACCTTCTCGCCGCCCTGCCAGCCTGCCGCGTACTGCGCGAACACGGTGTCCCGGCCCAGGTCCCTCGGCAGCCGCACCGCGCCGAGGACCTTGGTCTTCTCGGCGGCGAGCGCGTCCGCGTCGAAGGAGGCGGGCTCCTCCATCGCGGTCAGCGCCATCAGCTGGAGCAGGTGGTTCTGGATGACGTCACGGGCGGCGCCGATGCCGTCGTAGTAGCCGGCGCGGCCGCCGATGCCGATGTCCTCGGCCATGGTGATCTGCACATGGTCCACGAAGGACCGGTTCCAGATCGGCTCGAACATCGTGTTGGCGAAGCGGAGCGCCAGGATGTTCTGGACGGTCTCCTTGCCCAGGTAGTGGTCGATGCGGAAGACCTGGTCCGGGGCGAAGACCTCGTGGACGATCGCGTTCAGCTCCTCGGCCGACCTCAGGTCGTGGCCGAACGGCTTCTCGATGACCGCGCGCCGCCAGGAACCGCTCGACTGGTCGGCCAGCCCGTGCTTCTTGAGCTGCTGGATCACGACCGGGAACGCGGACGGCGGTACGGAGAGATAGAAGGCGAAGTTGCCGCCGGTGCCCTGCGCCTTGTCCAGCTCCAGGATGGTGTCACGCAGCCGCTCGAACGACTCGTCGTCGTCGAAGGTGCCCTGGACGAACCGCATGCCCTGGATGAGCTGCTGCCAGACCTCCTCGCGGAAGGGGGTGCGGGCGTGCTCCTTGACCGCGTCGTGGACCTCCTGGGCGAAGTCCTCGTGCGCCCACTCGCGGCGCGCGAAACCGACGAGCGAGAAGCCCGGCGGCAGCAGTCCGCGGTTGGCGAGGTCGTACACGGCAGGCATCAGCTTCTTGCGTGACAAGTCGCCTGTGACACCGAAGATGACGAGGCCCGACGGCCCCGCGATACGCGGGAGCCGTCGGTCCGCGGCGTCACGCAGCGGATTGCTGCTCGACAAGGTTTTCAGCCCTCCGAGGGTGCGAGGCGCTTCAGCTCCGCCTCGGTCGACTTGAGCAGGTCGTTCCAGGACGCCTCGAACTTCTCGACGCCCTCGTCCTCCAGCAGCTGGACGACCTCGTCGTACGAGATCCCGAGCTTCTCGACCGCGTCCAGCTCGGCACGGGACTGCTCGTACGTCCCGGCGACCGCGTCGCCGCGGATCTCGCCGCTCTCGGCGGTGGCCTCCAACGTGGCCTCCGGCATGGTGTTCACCGTGTTCGGCGCCACCAGCTCGTCGACGTACAGGGTGGGCTTGTACGCCGGGTCCTTGACACCGGTCGAGGCCCACAGCGGACGCTGCTTGTTCGCGCCCGCGCTCTCCAGGGCCGCCCAGCGCTCGCTCCCGAAGACCTCCTCGTACGCCTCGTAGGCGAGGCGCGCGTTGGCGACACCGGCCTTGCCGCGCGCGGCCTTGGCCTCGGGCGTGCCCAGCGCGTCCAGGCGCTTGTCGATCTCGGTGTCCACCCGGGACACGAAGAACGACGCCACCGAGTGGATCTTCGACAGGTCGAGGCCGCGCTCCCTGGCCTTCTCCAGACCGGCCAGGTAGGCGTCCATCACCTGGCGGTAGCGCTCCAGCGAGAAGATCAGCGTGACGTTGACGCTGATGCCGAGGCCGATGACCTCGGTGATGGCCGGCAGGCCGCCCATCGTCGCCGGGATCTTGATCAGGGTGTTGGGGCGGTCCACCAGCCAGGCGAGCTGCTTGGCCTCGGCGACCGTCGCCTTGGTGTTGTGCGCCAGCCGCGGGTCGACCTCGATGGAGACCCGGCCGTCCTGGCCGCCCGTCGCGTCGAAGACCGGGCGCAGGATGTCGGCGGCGTCACGGACGTCCGCCGTCGTGATCATGCGGATGGCCTCCTCGACGGTCACCTTGCGGGCCGCGAGGTCCGACAGCTGCTGGTCGTAGCCGTCACCCTGGGAGATCGCCTTCTGGAAGATCGAAGGGTTGGTGGTGACGCCCACGACGTGCTGCTGATCGATCAGCTCGGCGAGGTTGCCGGACGTGATGCGCTTGCGCGACAGGTCGTCCAGCCAGATCGCCACGCCTTCCTCGGAGAGGCGCTTGAGTGCGTCTGTCATGGAATTACATCTCCTACGTGTCGTATGTGAGCGTCAGCGCTGGGCGGCCGCGATCGATTCCTGCGCGGCGGCGGCCACGTTCTCCGCGGTGAAGCCGAACTCCTTGAAGAGCACCTTGCCGTCGGCCGAAGCGCCGAAGTGCTCCAGCGAGACGATGCGGCCGGCGTCCCCGACGTACTTGTGCCAGGTCAGACCGATACCGGCCTCGACCGCGACACGCGCCTTGACGGACGGCGGCAGGACGCTGTCCCGGTACCCCTGGTCCTGCTCCTCGAACCACTCGACGGAGGGCATCGACACCACACGGGTGGGCACGCCCTGCGCCTGCAGCCGCTCACGGGCCTCGACGGCGATGTGCACCTCGGAGCCGGTGGCGATCAGGATCACCTGGGCGTCACCACCCTCGGCCTCGAACAGGACGTAACCGCCCTTGGCCACACCCTCGTTGGGCTCGTACGTCGGCACGCCCTGGCGGGTCAGCGCGAGGCCGTGCGGGGCGCCCTTGCCCCATTCCTTGGTCCAGCGCTTGAGGATCTCGCGCCAGGCGATCGCCGTCTCGTTGGCGTCGGCCGGCCGCACGATGTTCAGACCGGGGATGGCGCGCAGCGAGGCGAGGTGCTCGACCGGCTGGTGCGTCGGGCCGTCCTCACCGAGACCGATGGAGTCGTGCGTCCACACGTACGTCACCGGCAGGTGCATGAGGGCCGACAGCCGCACCGCGTTGCGCATGTAGTCGGAGAACACCAGGAAGGTGCCGCCGAAGATGCGCGTGTTGCCGTGCAGCGCGATGCCGTTCATCTCCGCGGCCATGGCGTGCTCACGGATGCCGAAGTGGATCGTCCGGCCGTACGGGTTCGCCTCGGGCAGCGGGTTGTCCCCGGGCAGGAACGACGACGTCTTGTCGATCGTGGTGTTGTTCGAACCGGCGAGGTCGGCGGAGCCGCCCCACAGCTCGGGGACCACCGCGCCGAGTGCCTGGAGGACCTTGCCGGACGCGGCACGGGTGGCCACCCCCTTGCCCGCCTCGAACACCGGCAGGTGGGACTCCCAGCCCTCGGGCAGCTCGCCGGCCGCGACGCGCTCGTACTCGGCGGCGCGGTCGGGGTTGTTGTCCCGCCACTGCTGGAAGGACTTCTCCCACACGGCACGGGCCGCCTGGCCACGCTCGCCCAGGGCACGCGTGTGCGCGATGACCTCGTCGGAGACCTCGAAGTCCTTCTCCGGGTCGAAGCCGAGCACCCGCTTGGTGGCCGCGACCTCGTCCGCGCCGAGCGCCGAGCCGTGCGCGGCCTCGGTGTTCTGCGCGTTCGGGGCGGGCCAGGCGATGATGGAGCGCATCGCGATGAACGACGGCTTGTCGGTGACGGCCTTGGCGGCCTCGATCGCCTCGAACAGCGCGGCCGGGTCGAGGTCGCCGTTCTCCTTGGGCTCCACCCGCTGCACATGCCAGCCGTACGCCTCGTACCGCTTGACCGTGTCCTCGGAGACGGCCGTCTCGGTGTCGCCCTCGATCGAGATGTGGTTGTCGTCCCACAGCATGATCAGGTTGCCGAGCTTCTGGTGGCCGGCCAGCGACGACGCCTCGGCGGAGATGCCCTCCTGAAGGCACCCGTCACCGGCGATCACGAAGATGTGGTGGTCGAACGGCGACTCGCCGACGGCGGCCTCAGGGTCGAACAGACCGCGCTCGTAGCGGGCGGCCATGGCCATGCCGACGGCGTTGGCGACACCCTGGCCGAGCGGCCCGGTCGTCGTCTCCACACCCTTGGTGTGCCCGTACTCGGGGTGGCCCGGCGTCTTCGAGCCCCAGGTGCGGAAGGACTCCAGGTCCTCCAGCTCCAGACCGAAGCCGCCCAGGTACAGCTGGATGTACAGCGTCAGGGAGGAGTGGCCGGCGGACAGGACGAACCGGTCACGGCCCACCCAGTCGGGGTCGGCGGGGTCGTGGCGCATCACCTTCTGGAAGAGGGTGTACGCGGCGGGCGCGAGGCTCATCGCCGTACCCGGATGGCCGTTGCCGACCTTCTGTACGGCGTCGGCGGCCAGGACGCGTGCGGTGTCGACGGCCCGCTGGTCCAACTCGGTCCACGCGAGGTCTGTAGTGGTCGGCTTGGTGCTCACCCTGGGTCAGGGCTCCTCTCACATGTCCGGTGCCGGCGTTCTCGGGGCGCCGGCCGCAGTCGAGCCTACCCCCGTAACAACGCGCATTTTTTCGAGTCATTCCAGACTGCCGGGACCGTCCCGGATCCGCCTCCCGACCTGTCGTTCCGCATGATGAGACCAGCAGGTTCGGTCGGTCGACATCTGAATACGCAGCCGCTCATCCGACTGCTCAACCGAAGTGTGTTCGGGTCTCCCGGACGCGCCGTCCAACACGACCCGACCCCGTTGAAAGGCTGGCTCTGGGCAACGTCTACAGTGGCGTGGTACGCGCGAGCCGTTACGGGGAGTTCACATCCGTGGTGCTCGCTGGGAGTCTCTGTCAGGGGTGTGCGTGACGGCCGTCGAATCCCGTCCACCGGGAGTGCTTGGCGCGAGCAGCGCGAGCAGCAGCCGGGGCCAGCGGCCGATCGGGGCCCGCGTCAAAGCGTTCGTGGCCCTCACCAAGCCGAGGATCATCGAGCTTCTGCTGATCACCACCGTGCCGGTGATGTTCCTCGCGGAACAGGGTGTGCCGGACCTGTGGCTGGTGCTCGCCACCTGTATCGGCGGCTACCTCTCGGCGGGCGGCGCCAACGCGCTCAACATGTACATCGACCGCGACATCGACGCCCTCATGGAGCGCACCTCGCAGCGCCCCCTCGTGACCGGCATGGTCACGCCGCGTGAGGGCCTGGTCTTCGGCCTCACCCTCGCCGTGGTCTCCACCCTCTGGTTCGGCGTCCTCGTCAACTGGCTGTCCGCCTGGCTGTCGCTCGGAGCGCTCCTCTTCTACGTCGTCGTCTACACGATGATCCTCAAACGGCGTACGGCGCAGAACATCGTGTGGGGCGGCATCGCCGGCTGTATGCCGGTCCTCATCGGCTGGTCCGCCGTGACGAACTCGATGTCCTGGGCCGCGGTGATCCTCTTCCTGGTGATCTTCTTCTGGACGCCGCCGCACTACTGGCCGCTGTCCATGAAGGTGAAGGACGACTACGCCCGGGTCGGCGTTCCGATGCTCCCGGTCATCGCCTCGAACAAGGTCGTCGCCCGCCAGATCGTCCTCTACAGCTGGGTGATGGTCGCCGTCTCCCTGCTCCTGACCCCCCTCGGCTACACCGGCTGGTTCTACACGACGGTCGCCCTGGTGACCGGCGGCTGGTGGCTCTGGGAGGCCCACGCCCTCCAGAACAGGGCGAAGAGCGGTGTCACCGGCGCCAAGCTCAAGGAAATGCGCCTGTTCCACTGGTCGATCACCTATGTCTCCCTGCTCTTCGTGGCCGTGGCGGTGGACCCCTTCCTCCGCTGAGGCCCGGGCTGCAGGGGTTGTGAGGGGCGCGGGGCCGTATCGATCCGCGGCTCCGCCACGCGGGCAACCGCGGACAAGCAGCACGCGCCCACTCGCCTCGACGCACAACGGCGAGTGGCCAACCCCACTGCCCCCACCGTCGCAGGACCGACCTACCCATCGGTAGCATCCAGCCATGGCAGACACGAAGCAGCTCGACGAGGCCAAGGACACCAAGGCCGCAGCCAAGGCGGAGCGCCAGGCGGACAGGATCGCCAAGCAGATCGGCGCCTTCGCGAAGGCGCACGGAGGCGCCGAGGCCCAGGTCGCCTACATCGGCGAGCGCGGCTCCCGCATCGTCCTCGTGGGCGAGGACGGCGGCTGGGGCGACCTCGTCGCCCCCACCCACGCCATCGCCCGGGAAGCCGTGCGCAAGGCCGGCGTCACGGTGCACGAGGACTTCGACGGCGAGTTCGCGGCCAAGGTGCGCACCGGCCCGTACGAGTGGTCGCGGATGGCCGGAATCCAGGTCGGGGGACCGGCCAACCGCAACACCTGACCCCGCCTCACCCGTTAGGACCTGTGGGAGCACACACGTCCAGCGACGGGGAGTCCGGATGATCGAAACGCCGTCCCTCGTGGACCAGTACTGCCACGGCGTACTGAGAACGGAGCTGGGCCTCGGCACCTTCGAGGCCCACCTCGCCCGCGGCGAGGGACCACCGGCGCCCGGCACCACCTTCTTCGACACCCAGACCGGCTTCGCCGTGCGCCGCTGGTGCCCGCCCCTGCTGGGCCTGGAACCGCACTGCACACCGGCCGGCTATCTCGCCCGCCGCCGTGAACTGGGCGTCCTCGAGACGGGCCGCCGACTGCTGCGGGGCAGCGGCATCACCACCTACCTCGTCGACACGGGGCTGCCCGGTGACCTCACGGGGCCGGGCGAGATGGCCTCCACGGGCGACGCGGACGCCCACGAGATCGTGCGCCTCGAACTCCTGGCCGAACAGGTCGCCGACACCTCGGGCACCGTGGAGTCGTTCCTCGCCAATCTCGCCGAGTCGGTGCACGTGGCCGCCGCGCACGCCGTGGCCTTCGTGTCGGTGGCGGGCATACGGCACGGTCTGGCGCTGGCACCCGAGCCGCCCGGCCCCGGCGAGGTGCGCGGGGCCGCCGGACGCTGGCTCGCGCAGCGGCCCGTCGGCGGCACCCTCACCGACCAGGTGCTCCTGCGCCATCTGCTGTGGATCGCCATCGCCTCCGGCCGCCCCCTCCAGCTCCACGCCGGCCTGGGGGCGGCGGGCCCGCGCATCGACCGCACGGACCCCGCCCTGCTCACCGACTTCGCCCGCGCCACGGCCGGCCTCGGCACCGACCTGGTCCTGCTGCACGGCTACCCGTACCACCGCCACGCCGCCCACCTCGCCGGTGTCTTCCCGCACGTCTACGCCGACCTGGGCGCCGAACTGGTCCGCACCGGCACGCGTGCGGCCGCCGTGCTCGCGGAGGTCCTCGAACTCGCCCCGTTCGGCAAGCTCCTGTTCTCCAGCGGCGCCCACGGCCTGCCCGAGCTGCATGTCGTCGGGGCCTGCCTCTTCCGTGAGGCGCTGGCCCGGGTGCTGGGGACCTGGGTGGCGGAGGGCGCCTGGTCGCCGACGGACGCCCAGCGGGTGGCGGCACTGATCGCGGCGGGCAACGCGCGACGTGTGTACGGGCTGGAGTGAGCCGGACAGACTGAGCCGCATGACACGCGGCACCCCGGCCCCCACCGGCACCGGCACCGGCACCGACGCCTCGCCGGACACCTCCGCCTTACCGGACACCGCCATGGCGGCCGGTGCCGCCGTACCGGCCGGCCCCACCGGCGCGACCGCCGCCCTCGTCCGCCGCCTCGTCGACGGGCTGCGGGGCGGCCCGGAGCCGCTCGCCGTCTGGGCCCACGGCTCCCTCGGCGGGGGCGACTACCAGGAGGGCCGTAGCGATCTGGACCTGATCGCCGTCCTGGACGGTCCGATCACGGCCGGGACGGTCTGGCGGGTGGCCCGGCTGCACGCCGGGCTGCGCCACCATCCCCTCGCCGCCCTGCTCCACTGCACCTATCTGACCCCCGGCACGGCGGACGACACCGCGCGCAGGCACCTCACCTGGGCACATGGGCAGCTGTTCCGGCGGACGGTCACCCCGGTCACCCGCCGTGAACTGCACACCTTCGGTGTGGTCCTCCACGGCGTACCGCCCCAGGACCTGCTGCCGCCGGTCTCCGACGTCGAGCTGGGCGCCTTCGTCGTACGCGACCAGCGGGACTTCTGGCGCCCGGCGGTCGACAAGGCCCACCTGTGGGACCGGGACGTCTGGGTCGACCTCGGTCTGCTCACCCACGCCCGGGCCGCCGCCACCCTGCGGGACGGCCGGCTGATCTCCAAGCGGGAGGCGCTGGAGCTGCTGCCGGGGCTGGGCGCGCCCGTACAGGTGGTCGAGGACATCCGGCGGCGCCGATACCGGGAGCCGACCCTTGAGGTGCCGCGCAGGGGCGAGCTGACCAGGGCGTTCCTCGGACCCGCCATCGACGGCCTCGTGCAGACGTACGACCGGCTCAGCCGCGGGCGGTGACCGGCCGCTCCACCTCCGCCGGGCGCGGGACGTCCGCCCCGTCCGCCGGCCGCTCCCGCAGGGACAGCAGGACCCGCAGGGTGGCGATCCACACCAGGCAGGAGCCGAGCATATGGGCGCCGACCAGGACCTCCGGGAGATCGGTGAAGTACTGGACGTAGCCGATGACGCCCTGCGCCAGGAGGACCAGGAACAGCTCCCGGGTACGGCGCAGCGGGTCGCGGGGCGCGTCGACCGCCTTGAGGACGAACCACAGGGCGAAGGTCAGCGTCACCACGATCCAGGCGAGCACGGCGTGCAGCTTGGTGACGGTCTCCCAGTCCAGCGGGATGCGCTCTACCTCGCTGGAGTCACCCGCGTGCGGACCCGCGCCGGTGACGACGGTGCCGACCGCGATCAGCAGCACCGTGACGCCCACCAGGATCCACACCAGCTGCTGCACCGCCTTGCCGGCCGGCGGACGCGGGGCTGCGTCGCCCTCACCGGTGCGGTGCCACATCACGGCCGCGACGGCGATGAGCGCGGTCGACAGCAGGAAGTGCGCGGCCACGGTGTACGGGTTGAGGCCGACCAGCACGACGATGCCGCCGAGGACGGCATTGCCCATGACCACCCAGAACTGCGTCCAGCCCAGCCGGGTCAGGTCGCGCCGGTACGGCTTCCGGGAGCGCGCGGCGATGATCGCCCAGCCGACCGCCGCGCACAGCACGTAGGTCAGCATGCGGTTGCCGAACTCGATGACACCGTGGACGCCCATCTCGCGCGTCGCGGTGAGCGAGTCGTCGGTGCACTTGGGCCAGGTCGGGCAGCCGAGGCCCGAACCGGTGAGTCGCACGGCACCGCCGGTCACCACGATGACCACCGCCATGACGAGGGCGGCCAGGGCCGCGCGCCGGACCGTCCGGGGATCGGGGGTCCAGCGTTCGGCGATGAAGGCGAGCGGGTTGCGCGCAGCGGAGACGAGGTCGTCGCGGGTCACTTTCGGCACGCGCACCATGGTAGGCCGCCGCTTGTGCACGCGTTCACGAGGGGTCGAGCCCTCCTGGTCCACCGCTGTGACCTGCCGTTACTCCCAGCGGAAGAACCGGGCGGCCGCGCCGAGGCCGAGCACCGCCCACACCGCGAGGATCCCGAGGTCCGCCCACGGCATCCCCGCGCCGTGCTGGAGGACGTCGCGCAGCCCGTCCGAGAGCGCCGCGATCGGCAGCAGCCCGAGCACGCTCTGCGCCGCGTCCGGGAACTTGTCGAGCGGCACCACCACACCGCCGCCCACGAGCAGCAGCAGGAAGACCAGGTTCGCCGCGGCGAGCGTCGCCTCCGCCTTCAGCGTGCCCGCCATCAGCAGGCCGAGGCCCGAGAAGGCCGCGGTGCCGAGGACCAGGAGCAGTAGGACGGCGAACGGGTTGCCGTGCGGGGACCAGCCCATAGCGAAGGCGATCACCGTGAGCAGGACGACCTGGAGGGCCTCCGTGACCAGCACGGACAGCGTCTTCGCGGTCATCAGGCCCCAGCGGGGGAGCGGGGAGGCCGCGAGCCGCTTCAGGACGCCGTAGCGGCGCTCGAACCCGGTGGCGATGGCCTGTCCGGTGAACGCCGTCGACATCACGGCGAGAGCCAGGACACCGGGTGCCAGGAAGTCGACGGCCTCGCCCTCGCCGGTGTCGACGATGTCCACCGACCCGAACAGAACCAGCAGCAGGGCGGGGATCACGACCGTCAGGAGCAACTGCTCGCCGTTGCGCAGCAGCATCTTCGTCTCCAGCACCGCCTGCGCCGCGATCATGCGCGGGAGCGGTGCGGCGCCGGGCCTCGGGGCGTAGGTACCGGTGGTGGTCACGAACGCAGCTCCTTGCCGGTCAGTTCCAGGAAGACGTCTTCGAGGGTGTGCCGCTCCACCGAGATCCGGTCCGGCATCACTCCGTGCTGGGCGCACCAGGAGGTGACGGTCGCGAGGAGCTGCGGGTCGACCTTGCCGGTCACCCGGTAGACCCCCGGGGACAGTTCGGCGGCGGTGGAGTCGGCGGGCAGCGCCTTCAGCAGCGAGCCGACGTCGAGACCGGGGCGGCCGGTGAAGCGGAGGGTGTTCTCGGCGCCGCCGCGGCACAGCTCCTCGGGGGTGCCCTGGGCGATGACCCGGCCGGCGTCGATGATCGCGACATCGTCGGCGAGCTGCTCGGCCTCGTCCATGTAGTGCGTGGTCAGGATGACCGAGACCCCGTCGGCGCGCAGATCCCGTACCAGGTCCCAGGTGGCCCGGCGGGCCTGCGGGTCCAGGCCGGCGGTCGGCTCGTCGAGGAAGACCAGCTCGGGGCGGCCGACCACGGCCATCGCGAGGGCGAGCCGCTGCTGCTGCCCGCCGGACAACCGCCGGTAGGCGGTGCGGCCGCAGCTGCCCAGTCCGAGTCGCTCGATGAGGGCGTCCACGTCGAGCGGGTGCGCGTGCAGCCTGGCCACGTGCCGCAGCATCTCGTCGGCGCGCGCCCCCGAATAGACGCCGCCGGACTGCAGCATGACGCCGATCCGCGGCCGCAGCTCGGACGACTGACCGACCGGGTCGAGGCCGAGGACGCGGACCGTGCCGGAGTCCGGCCTCCGGTATCCCTCGCAGGTCTCGACCGTGGTCGTCTTGCCGGCCCCGTTCGGGCCGAGCACGGCGGTCACGCCCTCCCGGGCCACCAGGTCGAGGCCGTCCACCGCGGTCTTCGGGCCGTACCGCTTCACCAGGGCCTGGATCCGGACCACGGGCTCACTTCGCATGGCCCCGAGTCTAGGGAGGCGCTCACGGCCCGGGACCGGCGGGTGGGCGCACTCCTGGTCCGCCCCGCTTCGGGGGCGCGCCCGCTCATGGCGGCAGGGCCGCCGGGACCAGGTGTCTCCGTGGCCGTCGCCCGGCAGGGCGAGAACCGCCGTCTCGGAGGTTCTGGGCTGTTCGGGTGAAGCGGACTTGTCTCGCACATGCCGATCTTCTGACGGTGCTTCACTTGCCGTGGTCTGCCCCGGGCGACAAGTGGACCCCTTCTCCCTTCCCCTGAAAGGCAGTTGACGCATGATCGAATGCTCCTCGCTCACCCGGCTCAGAGCCGGGGCCGCACTCGTCGCCTGGGGCCTGCTGTGCGCGGCCCTGGTGGTGCTGCCCGCCCCGCGAGCGGAGGCCCAGCCCGTGGTCGGACCGCAGTTCTTCGACGACCTGGTCTACAGCACCCACCTCGATCCGCTCCTCGCCCAGCGGGGGTGGACCCTCAGGTCCGGCCAGGGCGGGCCGGGTGTGCCCGGCGCCACCTGGCGGCCGCAGAACATCACCTTCGCCACCGAGTCCGGCGCCTCCGTGATGACGATGCGCTCCGGCACCAACGGCACGGCGGCCGGCACCGAGCACACCGAGATCTACCAGCAGCGCAAGTTCCAGACCGGGACCTACGCGGCACGGGTGCGCTTCAGCGACGTACCGGTCTTCGGACCGGACGGCGACCGCATGGTGCAGACGTTCTTCACCATCTCGCCGCTGAACTACCCGATGGACCCGGCCTACAGCGAACTCGACTTCGAGTACCTGCCCAACGGCGGATGGGGCATCCCCGGCAGCGCGCTGCTCGCCTCCTCCTGGGAGACGTACGCGGAGGACCCGCCCCAGGAGGAGCATGTCACCACCGAGGAGCGGGCGAGCTTCTCCGGCTGGCACGACCTCGTCATCACGGTCGACGGCACGGCCGTCACCTATTACATCGACGGCCGGCTCTTCGCCACGCACACGGAGCCCTACCTGCCCGAGTCGATGATGAGCATCCGCTTCAACCACTGGCTGATCAACCTGACGGGGATCAACAGCAGGAAGACACGGGCGTACGAGGAGAAGGTCGACTACGTGTACTTCGCCCAGGACCAGGTGCTGAGCCCGTCGGAGGTGGCGGCCGTCGTCGACGACTACCGGTCGCGCGGGGTGACCTTCGAGGACTCCGTCTGACGGGATCACGTACGACGGGGCGGTCTCAGGAGGAGCCCGCCCCGTTCCCGCCGCTGATCGGCAGCCGGGCGGTGAAGGTGGTGCCCCGGCCCTCCTCGGAGTGCACCTCCATCTCGCCGCCGTGGTTCGCCACGATGGTGTGGACGATGGTCAGCCCCAGCCCCGTGCCCGGAATGGCCGCGTCGGTGGCGTTCGAGGCGCGGAAGAACCGCTGGAACAGCCTCTCCTGCTCGGCCGCGGGAATGCCGATGCCGGTGTCGCTGACCGTGAGGACCGCCTCTCCGTCGCGGGCCTCGGCGCGTACGGTGACCTTCCCGCCCTCCGGGGTGAACTTCACGGCGTTGGACAGCAGGTTCATCAGGACCCGGTCCAACTGGTCGCCGTCCGCCTCCAGCACCAGGGGACGGGAGGCGCAGCGTGTCTCCAGGGCCACCGAGGCGGCCTCGGCGGCCGGGCGGATCGCGTCGGCCGCCGACGCCACCAGGCCGTGCAGGTCCACCGGCTTCTTCATGGAGCCGAAGGTCCCCGACTCGATGCGGGAGAGGGTGAGGAGATCCTCGATGAGTGCCCGCAGGCGGTTGGCGTTGCGGTCCACGACGTCCAGCATCCGCAGCTGCGGCGGGGTGAGGGGCCCGGTCTCCTCGTCCTTCAGCAGCTCGATGTACCCCACGATGCTGGTCAGCGGGGTACGCAGCTCATGGGAGACGGTGGACAGGAAGTCGCTCTTGGCCTTGTCCAGGGCACGCAGCTTCTCGACCAGACTGGTCTCCTTCTCGTACAGCAGGGAGGTGTGCAGCGCACGGCCCACACCGCTGGCCATGGACTCGGCGATCTCCACCTCCACCGGACGCCAGGCG
The DNA here is from genome assembly GCF_056437585.1 of Streptomyces sp. NPDC042364. Classification (NCBI taxonomy): domain Bacteria; kingdom Bacillati; phylum Actinomycetota; class Actinomycetes; order Kitasatosporales; family Streptomycetaceae; genus Streptomyces; species Streptomyces sp. NPDC042364. The sequence continues at coordinate 588,605 of NZ_JBWKAJ010000001.1, forward strand.
CGGTCGCCGCCGGTACGGGCCACACACACGGCGCCGATCGGTTCCTCGCCGACCCCGATCGGTGTGACCACCGCCGACTCCAGGCCCAGCGTCGCCGCGGCTCTGCGGTTCTCGGCAGGCATACCGACCTGCCCGAAGGACCCCGGGGCACCTGTCATCGGCGTGGTGCCGGACAGATACCGGGGCAGGTCGGCGGCCAGCCAGACCGTTCCCCGCCGGTAGTGGTCGCGGACCACGTCCGCCGGGAGCGGGGGTATGGCCCGGGCCTCCGCGTCGGGGAGCAGACCACGCTCGGCGGACCACACCCGGGCCAGGGGGAAGGCGGCGCCGCCGTCCTCGACGAGCATGATGAAGACGTAGTCCGCGCCGATGACCTCGCCCATACCGCCGCACGCGGTGTCGAGGACGTAGTTCACGTCGAGGCGGTCCCTGATCCGGATGCCGAGCTCGCGCGCCGCCTGCGAGAGGCTCGCGCGTTCCCGCTCGACCCCGCGCAGCCGGTCGCTCTCATCGGCGAGCACGTTGACCGACCGGGCCACCGCCCTGATCTCCTCCGGCCCCGCTTCCCGCGCCCGCGCCGAATGGTCGCCCGCCGCCAGCCGGCCGAGCGTCTGAGCGGTGCTCCTGAGCGGCCTGGTCAGGGCGCGAGTGGTGCGCACGGACGCCAGGACGGCCACCGCCCCGCCCACCGCGAGCAGGACGCCGATGCCCACGATGCTGGCCTCCAGGATGCGGTCGGCCCGCTGCTCCAGACGGTTCATCTCCCGTGCGAGGGTCAGGTCGAGACGCCGGTTGGTGGCTTCGAAGGCGGTGAACCGCCGGGCCGCCTGAACGGTCAGCCGGTTCGCCTCGTCGCTGCCGGGAGCGGCCCTCGCCTGCCGGTCCGCTACGGCCACATAGGCCCGCAGCTCCGCTTCCTGCACCGACAGGTTCCTCCGGGCCGCACTGGTGGTGTCCCGGCGGGCCGCTGCGATGACGGCGAAGGACTGCTCACGGGCGCGTTCATAGGCCGCGAACTCCGCCTCGTCGCCCGTGAGGAGGTAGGTGCGCACGGCGCGGTGCATGCGGCTCGCCTGTTCGCGCACGCGCAGGTTCTCCCGCACCTCCGGCTCCAGTTCGGTGAGGACCCGGCTGTGCAGTCCGTCCGCCATGGACGTGGTGACCAGCGCTCCCGCCCCGACGACCAGCAGGAGTGCGATCAGCAGTGCGAAGGTCGCCGTGAGCCGGCGTCCCACCCGGACGCCGCGCCGGTGCGGGGCCGTCCTCATGTCCGCTCCTCGCCTTCCGGGGTCCGTTCGGAGCCGAAGCCGCTGCGTGCCATCGAGCCCCACTCCTGCGGGGCGCGGTTCAGCGCGTCCCACATGCCCCGCAGCCGCCACCAGGCCGTGAACTGGCGATAGCCGACGTTCTCGACGGCGACACCGACGAAAGCGCCCCACACGTCACGCCACCGCGAGAACCGGTGGTACGCGTACTCCTCCACCGCGACCGACACCAGGCTGACGACCATGGCGTAGACATACGCGGCGAGCAGGAAGCGCCACAGGAAGGTCACGTCGACCGCGCCGAGCAGGACACCGAGGGGCACCAGCACCAGCCCGGCCAGCTCCACCAGTGGGGCCGCCAGCTCGAAGAGCACGTAGAACGGCATGGCCATCGTCCCGATGCGGCCGTACCGCGGGTTGCCGATCATGCGGCGGTGCTTGAGCAGGATCTCCGTCAGCCCGCGCTGCCACCGCCGCCGCTGGCGCCCCAGGACCCGCAGCCGGGAGGGTGCCTCGCTCCAGGAGATCGGCTCCGTGACGAAGACGATGCGGTAGTCGCCGTTGCCACGGCCCTGTTCCCTCATGTGCCGGTGGAGGCGGACGACCAGCTCCGCGTCCTCGCCGATGCAGTCCGGGTCCATCCCGCCCACCGCCACCACCGCGTCCCGCCGGAACAGGCCGAAGGCACCGGCGATGATCAGCAGTCCGCCGACCTTGGACCATCCGGTCCGGCCCAGGAAGAAGCCGCGCAGATACTCGACGACCTGCGCCCGGCCGAGCGGGTCGGCGGGGACGTGCGCCTCGACGACGCGTCCCGCCTTCACGGTGCAGCCGTTGGCGATACCCACCACACCCCCGGTGGCGATCACCCGCAGCGGATCGTCGCTGAACGGCTTGGCCACCGCGAGCAGCGCCTGGGAGTCGAGGATGGAGTCCGCGTCCACCATGCACACCAGCGGGTAGCGGGCCAGGTTGATCCCGACGTTGAGCGCGTCGGCCTTGCCGCCGTTCTCCTTGCGGGCCACCACCAGCGGCACCGGGCCGCCCCTGGGCAGATGCAGTGAGACGACCGAGCCCCGGGTGGGGACGTCGTCAGGAACGACATGGTCCACCTCGGCGAGGTCGAAGGCCTCGGCGAGGGCCTCAAGGGTGCCGTCGGTGGAGCCGTCGTCGACGACGATGACCTCGAACGCCGGATAGTGCAGCAGCAGCATGGCCCGTACGGCCTCCGTGATGCCCGCCGCCTCGTTGTACGCGGGCATGATCACCGAGACGGGCGGGGTGAAGGGGCTGCCCGCTGCGTCCTCGTAGCCCGCGAAAGGCGACCGGCGCATTCTCCTGGCGATCTCCCCGAGGGCGACGAGGTTGAGCAGCAGATGCCCGGTGTTGATGGCCACGAAGTACAGGATGATGGCGGTGTCGCACACCGTGATCACGTGGTGCAGGGCACCCAGCGGTCCCTCCCAGAAGCCGTCGGCCGCGACGATCACAGGCTCACCTCCACCAGGACGTCATGGCGCGTGCCGCCGACGGAGGCCTCCGCGAGCACGGCCCTGGCCTGGGCGGCCGCCCGCGTGCCGGGGCGGTCGCGGACGGCGCCGCGCAGCGCCGCCTCGCCCGTCGGGCCGAGCCGCAGCAGGGCACGCGCCGCGGTGCCGGCCGCGTGCGGGTCGGGATCGCCGAGCAGCGTGGCCAGGGGGTCCGTCGCGGCCTCCGCGCCCAGACTGCCCAGGGCACCGGCCGCCACGATGCGCAGGGCGGCCGGCCGGCCGGGGCGGATGGCCGCCAGCAGCGGCTCCAGGCCGTCGGGCATGCCCAGCCTGCCCAGCGCGCGCGCCGCCCGGATGCGGACCTCGGTGGCGGGGTCCTCGCGCAGGGCCCGGACGATGTCGGGGGTGCGGGCGATCGCACCGGTCACCCCGAGCACCTCCACGGCCACGGCCCGCACAAGGGGCACCGGATCCCGGAGCCCGGCCGCGACCTGCTGCCACGCGTCGGCCCCGAGAGAGGTCAGCGCCGCGGTGATGATCTTGGGTGACACGGCACGCGGCCCGTACAGGCTGCCCAGCAGATGCGGGACGGCCGCCGGATCATCCGTCCGGCCCAGCGCCCGTGCCGCGGCCAGCCGCACCTCCCGGTCCCGGTCGTCGAGCAGACGGCACAGCGACGGGGTGGCCGGACGGTGGCGCAGCTGCCCGAGCACCTGTGCGGCGCGCCCCCGCCGGACCGCACTGCGGCTGCCCAGGTCGGCGACGGCCGCCGCGGCCGAGCCGCGCATCTCGTAGAGCAGGACCAGTGCCGTGCGGGCCCTGCCGGACACCTTGCCCAGCATGGCCGCCACGGTCGGCTCCAGCGCCGCCCAGGTGCGCCGGTCGATCCGCGCCATGCGCTCCAGCAGCTCGCCGTGCTCCTCCTCCGGTGCGCACAGCAGCTCCAGCAGCAGGCCGCGCACCGGTGCCGCGATCCGCTCACGTCGGCGCCTGCGGAACGTACGGGCCCCGCGGATGCCCGCGACCAGCAGACTCAGTGCCAGCCCCACGGCCAGCAGGTACAGCAGCGCGCCGGTGACGAAGTCGAGCGGGATCACCGCTCGGCCCGGGTGAGCACCGCGTTGACCCGGCTGGACAGCTCGCGCGGGCTGAAGGGCTTGACGATGTAGTCGTCGGCGCCCGCCGAGAAGCCGAGCTCGACGTCTCCCTCCTGGGAACGGGCGGTGATCAGGATGACCGGGAGCGACGCCGTCGCCTCCGCGGCGCGCAGTTCGCGGCAGACGTCCAGCCCCGACATCCCCGGCATCCGGATGTCGAGAAGCACCAGATCCGGCGGACGCTCGCGCAGTACGCGCAGCGCGGCCATGCCGTCCTCCACGGCCGTCACCTGGTGGCCGCTCTGCGTCAGCTTGAACGCGACGAGATCCCGGATGTCGGCGTCGTCGTCGGCTACCAGCACACGGGCCATTACTCCTCCTGCGATGCGGAACTGCGGTGGGAGGCGACGAGGCGTGCCACCGCCGCCTGCCGGAAGGGCTTCGCCAGCAGTCCGTCCGTCGGGAGCTCGACCAGGTCCTGCGGGTCGAGCACGGAGGTGACGACGAGGCGGCACCGCTTCGTCCGCTCGTCCGCTCGCATTCTGCGGATGACCTCCCGCCCGTCGATGCCGGGCAGCAGGATGTCGACGATCGCCATGTCCGGGGGATCGGCGAACGCCAGGTCGAGCCCCTTCTCACCCGAAGCCGCGGTCGACACCCGGCAGCCGAGGGCGCCCAGATGCCGCGTCAACAGGGCACTGACGTCCTGGTCGTCGTCGATCACCAGGACGTGCAGGGGACCGCGCTCAACGTCCATCGCCATCCCGATCAGTAGGCGGATGCTTACAAATTAGGATCATTTGGTATCTCTCGCCACATGAGGAGCACGCGCGCCACACCGGCATCCGCAGCCACCCGGTGAACGACCGAAGATCGTTTCCGCAGGTCGGATTAGGTATGCCTAAGTGATGCAGGGCACGGCGGGGTGCGCCGGGCGCGGCTTGCCCGGCCCGGAAGAATTACGCAACAATGGCGTTGTGAAAAACGTGGGCGCGGCTCCGCAGGAGGAACTCGCGACCGGTGAGCGATCGACACGCAACCGGGTCGCGCGCTCCATCCTGGACCACGGTCCGTCCACCGTGGCCGACCTGGCCGGTCGGCTCGGCCTGACCCAGGCGGCCGTCCGCCGGCACCTCGACGCACTGGTCGCCGACGATGTCGTGCAGCCCCGTGAGCAGCGCGTCTACGGGACGCGCACGCGCGGGCGCCCGGCCAAGGTCTTCGCCCTGACGGACTGCGGCCGCGACGCCTTCGACCAGTCGTACGACAAGCTCGCCGCGGACGCGCTCCGCTGGATCGCGGACCGGGAGGGCGGGGAGCAGGCCGTCGCCGCCTTCGCCCGCGCCCGGGTCGCCGCGCAGTCGGGCGAGTACCGCAAGGCCGTCGAGGCCGCCGCGCCCGAAGAGAAGACCGAAGCCCTGGCCAAGGCCTTGAGCGCGGACGGGTACGCTGCTACGGCACGCAGTGCCCCCCATCCCCACCAGGGTGAGCAGCTCTGCCAGCACCACTGCCCGGTAGCCCATGTGGCCGAGCAGTTCCCGCAGCTCTGCGAGGCCGAGACCGAGCTCTTCGCCGAACTGCTCGGTACGCACGTCCAGCGGCTGGCCACCATCGCCCACGGCGACGGCGTCTGCACGACGTTCATCCCCAGAGTTTCCAAGTCAGCCACCAACGCATCTGCAAGCACGGCCGGGAGGAACCCCGCATGACTCTCCCCATCGAGGAGACCGCCCACCCTGAGCTCGAGGGCCTGGGTAAGTACGAATACGGCTGGGCGGACTCCGACGAGGCCGGTGCCGCGGCGAAGCGCGGTCTGAACGAGGACGTCGTCCTCGACATCTCCGGCAAGAAGTCCGAGCCGGAGTGGATGACCAAGCTGCGCCTCAAGGGCCTGAAGCTCTTCGAGAAGAAGCCCATGCCGAACTGGGGCTCGGACCTCTCCGGCATCGACTTCGACAACATCAAGTACTTCGTGCGCTCCACGGAGAAGCAGGCGGAGTCCTGGGAGGACCTGCCCGAGGACATCAAGAACACCTACGACAAGCTCGGCATCCCCGAGGCGGAGAAGCAGCGCCTCGTCGCCGGTGTCGCCGCCCAGTACGAGTCGGAGGTCGTCTACCACCAGATCCGCGAGGACCTGGAGGAGCAGGGCGTCATCTTCCTCGACACCGACACCGCCCTGAAGGAGCACCCGGAGCTCTTCAAGGAGTACTTCGGCACGGTCATCCCCGCCGGTGACAACAAGTTCGCCGCGCTGAACACCGCCGTGTGGTCCGGCGGCTCCTTCATCTACGTGCCGAAGGGCGTGCACGTCGAGATCCCGCTCCAGGCCTACTTCCGCATCAACACGGAGAACATGGGCCAGTTCGAGCGGACCCTGATCATCGTCGACGAGGGCGCCTACGTGCACTACGTCGAGGGCTGTACGGCCCCGATCTACAAGTCGGACTCGCTGCACTCCGCGGTCGTCGAGATCATCGTCAAGAAGAACGCCCGCTGCCGCTACACGACCATCCAGAACTGGTCGAACAACGTCTACAACCTGGTCACCAAGCGCGCCGTCGCCTACGAGGGCGCCACCATGGAGTGGATCGACGGCAACATCGGCTCCAAGGTGACGATGAAGTACCCGGCCGTCTACCTGATGGGCGAGCACGCCAAGGGTGAGACGCTCTCCATCGCCTTCGCGGGCGAGGGCCAGCACCAGGACGCCGGCGCCAAGATGGTCCACATGGCCCCCAACACGTCCTCGAACATCGTCTCGAAGTCCGTGGCGCGCGGCGGTGGCCGCACCTCCTACCGCGGTCTGATCGAGATCGGCGAGGGCGCCCCGGGCTCCAAGTCGAACGTGCTGTGCGACGCGCTGCTCGTCGACACCATCTCCCGTTCGGACACGTACCCGTACGTCGACGTCCGTGAGGACGACGTGTCCATGGGCCACGAGGCGACGGTCTCCAAGGTCTCCGAGGACCAGCTCTTCTACCTGATGAGCCGCGGTCTGTCGGAGGACGAGGCCATGGCGATGATCGTGCGCGGCTTCGTCGAGCCGATCGCCAAGGAGCTGCCCATGGAGTACGCGCTGGAGCTCAACCGGCTGATCGAGCTGCAGATGGAAGGCGCGGTCGGCTGACCCCAGACCTTCCGGTCCAGCAGCAGGCGGCCCGCCTCTCCGGGGCGGGCCGAAGATCGTAAACGTAGGAAGAGAGCAGACCGACAGCCATGGCTGAGGCTCAGAACTCCCCCAAGTCCTCGACTTCGCTCGGACAGGGGGGACCCCCACCGGCGGGCTCCACCACCGCTGGCTCGATCGCGGTGGCCGCCGAGTCGACCGTCGTCTCGCGCATGAGCGCGCCCCCGTCCTTCGACGTGGCGGACTTCCCCGTGCCGCACGGCCGCGAGGAGGAGTGGCGGTTCACCCCGCTGGAGCGGCTGCGCGGGCTGCACGACGGCACCGCGGTCGCCACCGGTGACGGCCTGAAGGTCGACGTGCAGGCCCCCGAGGGCGTCACCGTCGAGACCGTCGGCCGCGACGACGCCCGCCTCGGCAAGGCCGGCACCCCGGTGGACCGCGTCGCCGCCCAGGCCTACTCGGCGTTCGAGAAGGCCGGTGTGATCACCGTCCCCAAGGAGACGGTCCTCACCGAGCCGATCCGGATCGCCGTGCACGGCGAGGGCGGCACCGCCTTCGCCCACCAGGTCATCGAGCTGGGTGCCTTCGCCGAGGCCGTCGTCGTCATCGACCACACCGGTGACGCCGTGCTCGCCGCCAACGTCGACTACGTTCTCGGTGACGGCGCCAAGCTGACCGTCGTCTCCGTCCAGGACTGGGACGACAAGGCCGTGCACATCGCCCAGCACAACGCCCTCGTCGGCCGGGACGCCTCCCTCAAGTCGGTCGTCGTCACCTTCGGCGGCGACGTCGTCCGCCTCCACCCGCGCGTCACCTACGCCGGCCCCGGCGGCGAGGCCGAGCTGTTCGGCCTGTACTTCACCGACGCCGGCCAGCACCAGGAGCACCGCCTGCTGGTCACGCACAACGTGCCGCACTGCAAGTCCAACGTGGTCTACAAGGGCGCCCTCCAGGGCGACAACGCCCACGCGGTGTGGATCGGCGACGTGCTCATCGAGGCAGCGGCCGAGGGCACCGACACCTATGAGATGAACCGCAACCTCGTCCTCACGGACGGCGCCCGCGTCGACTCCGTGCCGAACCTGGAGATCGAGACCGGCGAGATCGTCGGCGCCGGCCACGCCTCGGCGACCGGCCGCTTCGACGACGAGCAGCTCTTCTACCTGATGGCCCGCGGCATCCCCGCGGAGGAGGCCCGCCGCCTCGTCGTCCGCGGCTTCTTCGCGGAGCTGGTCCAGCAGATCGGTGTCGACGACATCGAGGAGCGCCTGCTGGAGAAGCTCGACGAGGAGCTGGAGACCGTGTCTGGATCGGGCCGATGACCACCTTCGTACGCGCCTGCGGGCTGAGCGAGCTGGAGGAGGACACCCCGAAAAGGGTGGAACTCGACGGCACGCCGGTCTCGGTCGTGCGGACCGAGGGAGAGGTGTTCGCCATCCACGACATCTGCTCCCACGCGAACGTCTCGCTCTCCGAGGGCGAGGTGGAGGACTGTCAGATCGAGTGCTGGCTGCACGGCTCCGCGTTCGACCTCCGCACCGGCAAGCCGTCCGGCCTTCCCGCGACGCGCCCCGTCCCCGTATACCCCGTAAAGATCGAAGGGGACGACGTGCTCGTCTCCCTCACCCAGGAGTCCTGAGGCACCCATGGCAACGCTTGAAATCCGAGACCTGCACGTCACCGTCGAGGCCGACAACGCCACGAAGGAGATCCTCAAGGGCGTCGACCTCACCGTGAAGCAGGGCGAGACGCACGCCATCATGGGCCCCAACGGCTCCGGCAAGTCGACCCTCGCCTACTCGCTCGCGGGTCACCCGAAGTACACGATCACCGGCGGCACCGTGCTGCTCGACGGCGAGGACGTCCTGGAGATGTCCGTCGACGAGCGCGCCCGCGCGGGCCTGTTCCTGGCGATGCAGTACCCGGTCGAGGTCCCCGGCGTCTCGGTCTCCAACTTCCTGCGGACCTCCGCCACCGCCATCCGCGGCGAGGCCCCCAAGCTGCGCACCTGGGTCAAGGAGGTCAAGGAGGCCATGCAGCGCCTCAACATGGACCCCTCCTTCGCCGAGCGCAACGTCAACGAGGGCTTCTCCGGCGGTGAGAAGAAGCGCCACGAGATCCTCCAGCTCGAACTGCTCAGGCCGAAGATCGCGATCCTCGACGAGACGGACTCCGGTCTGGACGTCGACGCGCTCCGGGTCGTCTCCGAGGGCGTCAACCGCGTCCGTGAGACCGGCGAGGTCGGCACCCTGCTGATCACGCACTACACGCGCATCCTGCGCTACATCAAGCCCGACCACGTCCACGTCTTCGCCGGCGGCAGGATCGTCGAGTCCGGTGGCCCCGAGCTCGCCGACAAGCTGGAGAACGAGGGCTACGAGGCATACACGAAGGGTGGCGCATCCGCGTGACACAGCTGCCGGGCCTCCTCGACACCGAGGCGCTCCGCAAGGACTTCCCCATCCTGGACCGTCAGGTCCACGACGGGCGGAAGCTCGTGTACCTGGACAACGCGGCGACCTCGCAGAAGCCGCGCCAGGTGCTGGACGCCCTGAGCGAGTACTACGAGCGCTACAACGCCAACGTCCACCGCGGTGTGCATGTGCTCGCCGAGGAGGCCACGGCGCTGTACGAGGGCGCGCGCGACAAGGTCGCCGCGTTCATCAACGCGCCCAGCCGCGACGAGGTCATCTTCACCAAGAACGCCTCCGAGTCGCTGAACCTCGTGGCGAACATGCTCGGCTGGGCCGACGAGCCCTACCGGGTGGACTCCGAGACCGAGATCGTCATCACGGAGATGGAGCACCACTCCAACATCGTGCCGTGGCAGCTGCTCGCGCAGCGCACGGGCGCGAAGCTGAAGTGGTTCGGCCTCACCGACGACGGCCGGCTCGACCTGTCGAACATCGACGAGGTCATCACCGAGAAGACGAAGATCGTCTCCTTCGTGCTGGTGTCCAACATCCTGGGCACGGTCAACCCGGTCGAGGCGATAGTGCGCCGGGCGCAGGAGGTCGGCGCGCTGGTCTGCATCGACGCCTCGCAGGCCGCGCCGCACATGCCGCTGGACGTCCAGGCCCTCCAGGCCGACTTCGTGGCCTTCACCGGCCACAAGATGTGCGCTCCCACCGGAATCGGCGTGCTCTGGGGCCGCCAGGAGCTGCTGGAGGACCTGCCCCCGTTCCTCGGCGGCGGCGAGATGATCGAGACGGTGTCGATGCACTCGTCGACGTACGCCCCGGCCCCGCACAAGTTCGAGGCGGGCACCCCGCCGATCGCGCAGGCGGTCGGTCTGGGCGCGGCGATCGACTACCTGAGCTCGATCGGCATGGACAAGATCCTCGCCCATGAGCACGCCCTCACCGAGTACGCGGTGAAGCGGCTCACGGAGGTCCCTGACCTGCGCATCATCGGCCCGGCCACGGCCGAGGACCGGGGCGCGGCGATCTCCTTCACGCTCGGCGACATCCACCCCCACGACGTGGGCCAGGTCCTCGACGAGCAGGGCATCGCGGTCCGGGTCGGCCACCACTGCGCCCGTCCCGTCTGCCTGCGGTACGGAATTCCCGCGACCACGCGAGCGTCGTTCTATCTGTACTCCACGCCGGCGGAGATCGACGCGCTGGTCGACGGCCTGGAGCACGTACGGAACTTCTTCGGCTGATGGGACGAGCGATCGCATGAAGCTGGACTCGATGTACCAGGAAGTCATCCTGGACCACTACAAGAACCCGCACGGGCGGGGCTTGCGGGATGGCGACGCCGAGGTGCACCACGTGAACCCCACGTGCGGCGACGAGATCACCCTGCGCGTGAAGTACGACGGTACGACCATCGAGGACGTCTCGTACGAGGGCCAGGGCTGCTCGATCAGCCAGGCCAGCGCCTCCGTGCTGAACGAGCTGCTCGTCGGCAAGGAGCTGACGGACGCGCGGCGGATCCAGGAGACCTTCCTGGAGCTGATGCAGTCCAAGGGGAAGATCGAGCCGGACGACGCGATGGAGGAGGTCCTGGAGGACGCGGTCGCGTTCGCCGGGGTCTCCAAGTACCCGGCCCGGGTCAAGTGCGCCCTCCTCAGCTGGATGGCGTGGAAGGACGCGACGGCCCAGGCGCTGGGCGCCGACGCCGAAAGGAAGACGGCATGAGCGACACCGTGGAGATGAAGCCGGCCTCCGAGGAGGAGATCCGCGAGGCCCTGTACGACGTCGTCGACCCCGAGCTGGGCATCGACGTCGTCAACCTGGGCCTGATCTACGGCATCCACATCGACGACGCGAACATCGCGACGATCGACATGACCCTGACCTCGGCGGCCTGTCCGCTGACGGATGTCATCGAGGACCAGGCCAAGTCCGCCACGGACGGCCTCGTCAACGAGCTGCGCATCAACTGGGTCTGGATGCCCCCGTGGGGCCCGGACAAGATCACGGACGACGGCCGCGAGCAGCTTCGGGCGCTCGGGTTCAACGTCTGAGACCGACCGCATGAGTGTGGCCCCCGGCGATTCCGCCGGGGGCCACACTCGTGTCCGGGTGCCGTGCCGTCAGTCGAGGCCCTTCACCAGGCGGAAGAAGAAGTCCTGCCGATTGCCGGTGTTGTAGCCGTACGGGTCCAGAACCAGCTCGAAGTTCCGGTGACGCAGCACGCGGTCGGGGTAGTTCACCGACCGGAGCATCATGGCGTCCGAGTTCGGCGACCGCACCGCACAGAAGGTCGCGTCCTGCTTGAAGAGGTTCGAGCCGTCGTCGCCGCCGACGCGGAGCCGGAAGTTCTGGTGCCTGACGTAGCGGCCGTCCGCCATGCGGAAGGAGTAGCAGTCGGACCTGGCGAGGCCGGAGACCACCTTGAAGGTGGAGTCCTCGCGGGTCTCGCTTCCGCTGTACGAACCCACCTGGTCCAGGCGGATCACCCCGCCGCTCAGGTGCCAGTACCGGTCCGGGTAGTTGACGGCCTGTACGGACTTCCTGCTGACGGACGTCGACGGCGGCTTCTTCCCGGGCGACGTCGTCTCCGAGGGCTTGGCGGTCGGCTTCGCGCCGCCCTGCTGCTTGTCGGACGAGCCGGAGTCCCCGGACTTGGAGGAGCCCTTGTCCTTGCCCTTCGAGCCGTGCTTGGCCGCCTGCGGCTCGGACAGTCCGCTCTTCCCGTCGGGGGCCGAGGTCGGCGACGCCGGGGGAAGGGAGAGCGGAGCGACCGGGTCGTCGGCCAGGGTCGTGCGGTCCGTACGGGTCTGTGACGTGTCGTCAGGACCGGAGTCCTGCAGCACGATCGCGGTCACACACGACGACACGACGGCCAGGGCGAGCGCTCCGGCCAGCCAGAGGCGGCGGGTGCCCGGTATTCGGGTGTCGTCGGGGGCGACACCGGTCTCCCACACCTTCGCGGATCTCAGCACCGGGAGGTTGGGGGTGTTCTGGTCCGGATCAGGTCCGGGCTTCGTTGGCGGCATGCGCGGTTCCCTCGGCGTCGCACAGGCGGACGCGAATTCGTCATGCGGGTCAGGGGAGATGGTGCGTGTCACCGGTGTGTGCAAACCCTTGCGGTCGTCACACAATCGGGAGATTGACCGTTGAAACAGTAGTGGACCAAGTGGTGTGCGGGGAGCCCTTTCGGAGAGCGCTTCCATAACGGAACGGCCCCGAAACGGCGGCCTCTTGGGGAGACATTCCGTGCGGGTGCCCCCGTTCGTGGACGGACGGGGGCACCCGCACGGAGCGCCGGAACCCGGTCCGCCCCTCGATGTGTACGACCGTACGCATGATGTGTACGCTAGTACACATGGGATATCTGCTGCTCGGCATCGCCATAGCCGCCGAGGTCGTGGCCACCACGGCCATGAAGTACAGCGAGGGCTTCAGCAAGCTGGGCCCGTCACTGGTCACGGGGATCGGCTATCTGGTCTCCTTCGGGCTCCTGGCCCAGGCGCTCAAGTCGATGTCGATCGGCACGGCCTACGCCATCTGGTCCGGCGTCGGTACCGCCAGCGTCGCGGCCCTCGGCCTGGTGCTCTTCGGCGAGGGGCTGGGGCTCGCCAAGGCCGCCGGGATCGCGCTGATCATCGCGGGGGTCGTCGTGCTCAACCTGGGGGGAGCCCACTGATGGCCCGGCGTCACGACCCCGAGCGGCGGCAGCGGATCATCGACGCGGCGATCCGGGTCGTCGGGGAGAAGGGCATCGCCGGGCTGAGCCACCGGAGCGTGGCCGCCGAGGCGGACGTACCGCTCGGCTCGACGACGTACCACTTCAAGACCCTGGACGACCTCATGGTGGCCGCGCTCCGGCAGGCCAACGAGGGATTCGCGCGCGCGGTCCTCGCCCGCGGCGCCCTCCGGGACCCGGAGAGCGACCTGGCCTCCGAACTCGCCTCGCTCGGCGGCGAGTGGTTCGCCGGCGACCGTACGGGCCTTGAGGTCGAGTACGAGCTGTATCTGGCCGCCCTGCGCCGCCCGGCGCTGCGCCCGGTCGCCGCCGAATGGGCCGAGGGCTTCGCCGACTGCCTCGCCCGGCGCACCGATCCGGTGACCGCGCGGGCGCTGGTCGCCCTGATCGACGGGATCTGCCTCCAGGTCCTGCTGACGGGGACACCGTACGACGAGGGGTACGCGCGGGAGGTGCTGGCGCGGGTGATCGGCTGAGGCGGACGGTTCCCCGGGGTCCGCCCAGCTGATGGGCGCCGAGGTCAAGCCGCCGCGTGGGGTGGCGGGTCTGTACCGAGCGCCGGCCACCCTGCCGGGCCTGACCGCCGTGGACCACCTGGCCGGGGACGGCCCCGGGCGGCCCGCCTCACGGGGGTGGACGGACCGCCCGCCGGCGGCTGTGCGCCGGCGGGGCGACCGGCCGTTTCGTCGACGGGGCGGCCCTGCTGCTTCGTCTGCCGGCTGTTGGTCGGCGGGGTGCCCGGTTCCCCGGCACCCTGGGTGCCCGGCTCCTGAGACGGCCGTGCAGTGGGTTGGCCTGGGCCGCCCCCGGGCGGTTAGGTTTCCCTCATGACCGACACGACTGCTCCTCGCACCACCGGCGCCGTGGCCGCCGGCCTCGCTACGATCGCCGCCGACGGCACCGTTCTCGACACCTGGTACCCCGCGCCCGAGCTCGCCGCCGAGCCGGGCCCGTCCGGCACCGAGCGTCTCGACGCCGAGCGGGCGGCCCAGCTGCTGGGCGGCGGCGCGACGGCCGCGATCGGCCAGGACACCCGCCGGGGCGTCGAGGTCGTCGCGGTCCGCACGGTCATCTCCTCGCTCGACGAGAAGCCGGTCGACACCCACGACGCGTACCTGCGCCTCCACCTGCTCTCGCACCGCCTGGTGAAGCCGCACGGCCAGAGCCTGGACGGCATCTTCGGCCTCCTCGCCAACGTCGCCTGGACCTCGCTCGGCCCCGTCGCCGTCGACGAGCTGGAGAAGGTGCGGCTCAACGCGCGCGCCGAGGGCCTGCACCTCCAGGTCACCTCCGTCGACAAGTTCCCGCGGATGACGGACTACGTGGCCCCCAAGGGCGTCCGTATCGCCGACGCCGACCGGGTCCGGCTGGGCGCGCACCTCGCCGAGGGCACCACGGTCATGCACGAGGGCTTCGTCAACTTCAACGCGGGCACCCTCGGCACGTCGATGGTCGAGGGCCGCATCTCCGCCGGTGTCGTCGTCGGCGACGGCTCGGACATCGGCGGCGGCGCCTCCACGATGGGCACGCTGTCCGGCGGCGGCAACGTCATCATCTCCATCGGCGAGCGCTGCCTGGTCGGTGCCGAGGCGGGCGTCGGCATCGCCCTCGGCGACGAATGCGTGGTCGAGGCCGGTCTGTACGTCACCGCGGGCACCCGCGTCACGATGCCCGACGGCCAGGTCGTCAAGGCCCGCGAACTCTCCGGCGCCTCGAACATCCTCTTCCGCCGCAACTCGGTCACCGGCACGGTCGAGGCCCGCCCGAACAACGCGGTCTGGGGCGGCCTGAACGAGATCCTGCACAGCCACAACTGACCCCCGGGCGACCCGTACGGGTTGATCGGCGTGACCTCCGGGCGGGGCCGGCAGATGAACTGGTGGGACGCACAGTCCTATCAGAGGCCGAACCGACGAGATGAGGGGCCGCACAGGATGAAGATCGACCGGGCGAGGACCGTGGCACGAGTGGTGACCGCAGCGGTGGGCGCGGCCGTGGTGTGCTGGCTGCCGGCCGGCGCCGCGCACGCCGACGAGACCAACACCGCCTCGCACAACGGCCCGCGAATCGGGCTCGTCAACGTCGGCCAGGTCGACGACCCGATGGAGGACGTGCTGGAGCACACCCTGCTGTTCGGCGACGGGTACCGCTGGGGATAGACCTGGCCCGCGACCAGGAGTCCGGGGCCCGCACCGCGTTCGCGCGCGGTGCGGGCCCCGGCCCGTGTCCGGGGAACTTTTTTCGGCGCTCCGGCATAGCGGCGGGCACCTCCGCGCGTCACACAGAGCACAGGGGCGGGACACAGGGCCCGCCGGGGAAGAGAAGGTGACGATGGATGCCGCAGGTCAGGAGAGTTTCCGGGTGTTCGTGGCCGGGCGGTCGTCGGCGCTGCTGAAGACCGCCGTACTGCTCAGCGGCGGTGACCGGCACGCGGCCGAGGACCTGCTGCAGAACGCGCTCATCAAGGCGGCCGGCCGCTGGCAGCGGATCGACGAACCCGAGGCGTACGTACGGCGGGTCCTGTACCGGCAGCAGATCAGCCGCTGGCGGCTGAAATGGCGGCGCAAGGAGGTCACCGTCGCCGAGCTGCCCGAGAGCGGCGCCGCCGACGGGGCGGCCGGTGTGGAACTGCGCCTGGTGATGCGCGGCGCGCTGGCCCGGCTGACCGCACGGCAGCGGACCATGCTCGTGCTGCGCTACTTCGAGGACCTGCCCGAGGCCGATGTGGCCCGCATCCTCGGCTGTTCCGTCGGGACCGTCCGGTCCACCACCCACCGTTCCCTCGCCCGGCTGCGGGAACTCGCGCCCGAACTGGCCGGTCTCGGCCCCGCCGCGGCCGAGCAACAGCCGTCCCGTGACTTCTCGCCCGTGGAGGTGCGTCCGTGAACGTCGACGAACTGGTGCGCGACTCCCTGCGGGAGCAGGCCGCCGAACAACCGCCCCTGGAGCCGGGCTTCGCCGAACGCGTGCTGAACGTACGACGCCGGCGCCGGACCCGCAGGCTCGCCTCCGTCGCCGCGGCGACCGCGGCCGTCGTCGCCGTCGCGGTCGCCGTGCCGCTGCTGGAGTCAGGCAAGGACGAGGTGCGCCTGGCCAGCGAGATGAACAAGAGCGACATCATCGCCCACCCCGACCAGTCGCCGCCGCGCGACCTGATCGCCGCCGGGGACGTGGCGCTGGCCGCGTACTACACGTTCTCCACGGTCAAGACGTCCAAGGACACCGCGGTCAGGCAGCGCACGTACCGGATCCTCGACCAGAAGACCGGAAAGTACGCGGAGGACGACCGCTGGTCCATGGTCTCGGTCGCCCCCGGCATGCGGACCGCCGCCGTCCTGGAGCGGGACCTGCCGACGCGGCGGATCGGGCTGCTCGACCTGGCCACCGGCGAGGTGGACCGCTGGATCCCGGTCGAACGGGGCGTCGCGGGCGTCGAGTTCTCGTCCGACGGCGACAAGCTCGTCGCCACCACTTACAGCAAGAACCCCGACCTGCTCACCCGTGTCGACTACGACTCCGACGGCGACGGCGAGAAGAACGACTACGACGTGGACCACACGTCCCACCGGACCGGGTTCTACGTCGTGGACGTCGACTCCGGGAAGGCCGACTGGAGCGAGGTCACCGAGGACCGGGAGGGGCTCCTCAACGCCCACCAGGACTTCGCCTTCAGCGGCGACGCCACGTCGGTGTACTCCGGGCTGACCACCGAACCGCATCAGCAGTACTACGACCTCAAGGGCGACAAGGTCCCCGCCCCGCCGGACGAGGTGTACCTGCACTGGATGGTGGGCGCGCGGCTGTCCCCGGACGGAAAGCTCGCGGCCGGTGGTTTCGCGGGCGGCGCCAGGACGACAGCGTCGTGGATCATCGACCCCCGCACCGGCAAGCCCCTCCACAAGGTGCCCGGCCAGCAACTCCTCACCTGGGTCGACAACAAGCGGCTCATCGCCTGGGACACCGCACCCGGCGACAACGAGTTCCACAACGCCCTGGTGCTCGTCACCATCGGCAGCGACAAGACGCTCCCGCTCAGCGGCACCCGCAAGGGCAACGACGGCGCCGCCGGACGCTGGAAGCCGGTCTTCGCCACCCGCTGACCACCGGCCGCCGGGGCGGGCAGGCCACTGGAGCGTGTCGGCCGCGCCTGGCCGCCCGGGGCACGCCCCATCCGCCGACCGGGCATGGGCGTGCGCTCAGGCGGCGACCAGCCCTTCGTACGCCTCCAGCAGCCCGTCGGCCACCTCTCGGCCGGCGGGCCGCAGCGGTGCCCGGACCGGGCCCGCGGGCAGGCCGAGCCGCCCGAGCAGCGCCTTCGCCGTGACGGTGCCGGGCAGGCCCGAGGCCATCAGCGCCTCCGTGAGCGGGACGGCCGCCCGCTGCAACCGCGCCGCCTCGGCGGTGTCGCCCGCGTCGAACGCGTCGACGATCGACCGGAAGTGACGGGGCGCGGCGTTGGCGACCGTGCCGATGTAGCCCGCGCCGCCGAGCGCGTACAGCGCCAGCACGTACTCGTCGCAGCCCGTGTAGTACGCCAGATCCGTCTCCGCCAGCACCTTCTGGGTGCCGAGCAGGTCGTACGCGCAGTCCTTCACCGCCACGATCCGGGGGTGGGCCGCGAGCCGGATCATGGTCGCCGGTTCGATCCGGGTGCCGGTGCGGCCGGGGATGTCGTACAGGGCGAGCGGGAGGCCGCAGCGGTCGGCGAGTTCACGGAAGTGGGCCTCGACGGCGTCCTGCGGGGGCCTGCTGTAGTACGGGGTGACCGCCAGCAGGCCGTCCGCGCCCGCCTGCTCGGCGGCCAGGGCCAGCTCCACGGTGTGCCGGGTGTCGTAGGTGCCCACGCCCGCCACGATCGTGGCCCGGTTCCCGACCGCCGCCCGGACGGCGCGGATCAGCTCCGCCTTCTCGGTGTCCGTCGTGGTCGGCGCCTCACCCGTCGTACCGGACAGGACCAGCCCGTCGCAGCCCTCGGCCACCAGCCGGCCGGCGAGCCGCTGAGCCCCGTCGAGGTCGAGCGCTCCGCTCGCGGTGAACGGGGTGATCATCGCGCAGAGGGCGCGGCCGAAGGGCGCGTGGCGGTGCGTGGTGGTGGTCATGGAGGTAGTCTCGGCTCCCACATTGTGAAGCTCCACTTAATTCTTCTACGAGGTATGGGGGAGTTTTACTACGCGAAAGAGGTGGTCCGCCGCAGGTGCGACGAGCCGTTCGGGGCCGGGTGCCCCGCCCGGCCCCACGCGTCCGGCCGGCCTCACATTGCCGTGGGGCTCGGTTGCCTAGCGCGGGCCGGTTCGGGTACTCGGTGCCTCCCGAGATGTGAGGAGGCGGAACTGTGACCGGGACCCTCGAAACCAGGCCGGACCATGCCGCGCGTTCCGGGGTGCGCGGGCAGGATCACCACTCCGTGGGCGAGCTGGTGGGACAGGCCACCGCACAGCTCTCCCTGCTCGTGCGCCAGGAGCTGGCCCTCGCGAAGGAGGAGCTGGCGGAGAAGGGGCGCCGCGCGGGGCGCGGCGGCGGGCTGCTGGGCGCGGCCGGAGCCGTCGCCTACGTCGGGTTCATGACGATGGCCGGGGCCGCCGTCGCGGCGCTCTCCCTGGTCATGGACGTGTGGGCCGCCGCGCTCATCGTGATGGGCGTGCTGTTCGTGATCGCGGCCGTCCTGGCCGCCGTCGGACGCGCCCAGCTCAAGCGGGCCACCCCGCCCAAGCCGGAGCGGGCGCTCGACAGCGTCAAGGCGGATGTCGACGAGATCAAGGGAAGGGCACGGCGATGATGATGGCCATGGGTGCGTCCGGCGGTGCGAAGTCAGGGGCCAAGGAGGCCGTCGGGGCGAAGGGCCCTGACGAACTCCGCCGGCAGATCGAGCTGACCCGGACCCGGCTCGGCGACACGGTCGAGGAACTGGCGGCGAAGGCCGACGTGAAGGCGCGAGCCCGTGAACGCGTGCAGTCCGTACGGCAGCGGGTGCCCCGGGAAGCGGTGATCGTGGGAGGGGCGGGCGTGGCCGTCGTGGCCACCGGGGTCTTCGTCTGGCGTCACTACTACCACTAAGAGTTCCGAACAAGAGTGGAGTCCGATCGGCTCGCGGCGTCTGGTGCGTGCGATCGCAAGGCGCCGGAAGCTCCTTGTAGCGGGGCTACCAGGGGCTTTCGGCAACGCGGCGAGCGTGCGTGCCAGGCGTCGCGAGCCGGGCTCTACTTTTGTTCGGAGCTCTAAGGGTTGTCCCGTACCCCCGGCGGGCGCGCGACGCCGGCTACGGCACCACGCCGCGTTGTCAAGGCGTCCGCATGCATCCGGTGTGCGGACGCTCCTCCGCCTCGCGATGCACCGCATCCGATGCCGCGCGGTCAACAGGGGAGCACAGGGCAACCCCTTGGCCGTGTCCGACGATTCGCGTCCACGGCCCAGCGATCCACTGCGGTGTTCGCGACCGAGCGGTGCCGGGCGGGGCCGGTGGCGGCCGACCGGGTCGCCTCAGTTGATCGGCTCGACGTCGTCCGACGTCGTCGTACGGGCCCTCGCCTCCCGCAGGGCCCGTAGCCGCGGCGGCCAGGCGCGGGTGTCGCGGGGTTCCACGTACGGCTCCTCCGAGGGAGGCCGGCCCTGGACGATGGCGCGCTCGCGGGAGAGTTCGGCGTCGAACTCCAGGCCGAGGAGAATCGCGAGGTTGGTGAGCCAGAGCCAGACCAGGAAGGCGACGGCGCCGGCGAGGGTGCCGTAGGTCTTGTTGTAGGAGCCGAAGTTGGCCGCGTAGACCGCGAACCCGGCGGACGCGGCGAGCCAGATCAGGGTGGCGACGACACCGCCGGGGCTGACCCAGCGAAGGCCCCGCCCGCGGACGTTGGGCGCCGCCCAGTACAGCAGCGCGATCATCAGGGTCACCAGCACCAGCAGCACCGGCCACTTCGCGACGCCCCACAACGCGATGGCGGCGTCACCGAGCCCCACCATCGTGCCCGCCCGCTCGGCCAGCGGCCCCGTGAACACCACGATCAGCGCGCTCACGGCGATCATCAGCATCAGCACCAGGGTCAGCGCGATGCGCAGCGGCGTCAGCTTCCACACCGGGCGGCCCTCCGGCAGGTCGTACACCGCGTTGGAGGCGCGGATGAACGCGGCCACGTAACCGGACGCCGACCACACGGCCGCCAGCAGGCCGACGACGGCCAGCACCCCGCCGGTGCCGCCGCCGCCGTCGCTCAGCTGCACGACGGCGTCCCGCAGCACGTCCCGCGCGGGGCCCGGCGCCAGGTCGCCGATGTTGCGGAGGAGTTCGTCGATGGTGCGCCGGCCCGCGACCCCCAGCAGCGACACGGTGAGCAGCAGCGCGGGGAACAGGGACAGCACGCCGTAGTACGTCAACGCCGCCGCCCGGTCGGCGAGATCGTCGTCCAGGACCTCCTTGGCCGTGCGACGCACCACCGCCCACCAGGAACTCCTCGGCAGCCGGATGGGGCTGCCCGCCGCCCGGGCCCCGCCTCGGGCTCCTGTCCTGTCCCCGGCTTCCGCCCCGTCGCCGGTGCCGGACCCCGTCCCCGTCCCCGTTCCCGCCTCCGTGCTCGCCTGCCCGGCGTCGGACCGCTTCTCGCCCATGAGCGGCGGGTCACCCGAATTCGGGCCTCGAATCGCCGACTTGACCTGAATTCCGGTTGAGGTTGAAGGGTGGTGGGCGCCCGGACACGAGCAACGATCCTCGGAGAGCGCCATGACCCGTCGTACCCATGTGCATCCCGTCCTCGACCGCCCCGGAGTCGGAGCACCCTTCTTCAGCACCTGGCGGGTCGGATCGCCGCAGCGGCAGCGCCTGGCCGTCGAGGCGGTCGCCGACACCTGGCTGGGGCGGCCCTGGCCCACCGAGGGGCTGCTGGGCTACTTCCTCTACACCGGGGAGGACGGCTCCACCCTGCTGCACTACGCCCAGTGGGCCGACGAACAGGCCTACGAGGCCTTCGCCCGGACCCGCCGGCAGGAACGCAACGACGCGATCGACACCGCCGTGCCGGACATCGAACGGGTCCGGCTCGGGCGCTACCGCCACTACCGCAGCCTCACGGGGGGCGACCACCACACACGGGTGCCGGGGTGTGTCGTCATCGTCGACATCGAGTTCGACGGGCCGGATCCGGTGCGGCAGCGGGCCTGGGTGGACGCCGTCGAGGAGGCGCTGGCCGCCGAGCCGAACCCGCACCCCGGCGGTATCGCCGCCCACTTCCACGTCAGTACCGACGGCACCCGGGTCCTCAACTACGCGGAGTGGGAGAGCGCCCGGGACCACATCGACGCGCTCGCGGACGACGGCGACGGCGTGGGCTCGCCCACCGGGCTCTGGCGACGGGTGCAGACCTGGCCGGGGCTGAAGGGCAGCACGGTCCGCCGCTACGAGTACGCCCTCGGTCTCGTACCCGACTGATCCGGGGAGCCGCAGGTGAGGCCGAGGGCGGGAAGCTCACCGAAAGGACGAACCGTCTGGACAAAAATAGTTTTCGGTGAGACGGTGGAGCCATGTGGGACGTCACCGTGATCGAGGACCCGGAGGCCGCGGCAGTGTCGCTGGACCCCGTGCGGGCCCGGCTGCTGGCCGAGCTGGCCGCCGGACCGGCGAGCGCCACCATGCTGGCCGGGAAGGTCGGGCTGCCCCGCCAGAAGGTCAACTACCACCTCAAGACGCTGGAGCGGCACGGCCTGGTCGAGCTTGCGGGGGAACGCCGCAAGGGCAATGTCACCGAGCGGCTGATGCGGGCGACCGCCGCGTCGTACGTGATCTCGCCGCTCGCCCTCGCCGCCGTACAGCCGGACCCGGACCGCTTCCGCGACCAGCTCTCGGCGCGCTGGCTGCTCGCGCTCGGCGCCCGGCTCGTCCGCGACGTCGGGACGCTGATCACGGGCGCGGCCAAGGCGCGCAAACGGCTCGCGACCTACGCGCTCGACGGCGAGGTCACCTTCGCCTCGGCCGCCGATCGCGCCGCGTTCGTGCAGGAGCTGACGGCCGGGGTGAGCGCCCTCATCCGCAAGTACGACGCCCCCGGCGCCGAGGGCGGCCGAGCACACCGCGTCGTCGTCGCCGTCCACCCCACGATCACGCGCGCCGCCGGGACGGCGGACCGGGCGGCGGCAGAGACCGCGGCCGAACTCACCGCCGGACCACCGGGCGAACCCGCACCCGAGAGCCCCGCCCCCGAACCGCACCCGTAGTGCTCAGGAGCCACCATGTCCAAGAAATTCGAGATCGCCCGCGAGTTCGAGGTCGACGCCACACCGGAGCAGGTGTGGGAGGCCGTCACCACCGGTACCGGCGGCTGGCTGTGGCCGATGGAGGCGCCCGAGCCGCGGGTCGGCGGCAAGGGGCCCTTCGGGTCCGAGGTCACCGCCTGGGAGCCACCGCACCGCTACACCAACCGGGTGGAGGACGTCGAGGACATCTCAGAGCAGACCCTCAACCAGCTCGACTACACGATCGAGCCGCGCGACGAGGGCCGGCGCGCCTGGGTGCGGTACGTGCACAGCGGCATCTTCGTCGACGACTGGGACAACCAGTACGACGCCGCCGGCCGGCACACCGACTTCTATCTGCACACCCTGCGCCAGTACCTGACGCGCTTCGACGGCCGCCCGGTCACCGCCTTCACCACCTTCGACGGCCCCGGGGCGTCCTCGGCCGCCGGCGCCCTCACCGCCGTCGCCCGGGCGCTGGGCCTCGCGGACGACACCGCCGAGGGCACGCGCGTCCGGGCTGAGGGACCCGAGGGGAAGCCGCTGGACGCGGTGGTCGACTACCGCAACCCCTACTTCATCGGGCTGCGCACCGACGACGCCCTCATCCGCTTCTTCGGCCGCAACCACTGGGGCCACCCCGTCGGCGTCAGCGTCCACGACTTCGCGCCGGCCGCCGACGCCGAGGCCGACGAGGCGGCGTGGAAGGGCTGGCTGAACGGCGTGTTCAGCCGGCCCTGACACACCCGAAGAACCCTCGGCCGGTGTCGGGCGTGTTACGAAAGTCCCGCCTGCCCCGCCCTTCGGGCGGACGACGGGACTTTCGAAAATCACCCCACGGGACAACCCTTAAGGGCGGAACCGCAGCACCGACGGGTCGTGGTCGCTGATCTGGTCGTGGAACTCCGCGTTGATGTGCACGCTGTCGTACGTGAACTCGCAGGAGCGCCGGATCGACGGGCTCACCAGGATCTGGTCGAGGACCTGCGCGTTGCCCTGGTAGACGTACGAGTAACGCTCGTTCCTGGGCAGCGACTTGACCGCCGACCACAGCACGCCGCCGTCCTCCAGCAGCTTGGCGGTGTCGGAGAACTCGAAGTCGTTGATGTCGCCCAGGGCGATGACGTTCGCGTTCCTCTGCTTCGCCAGGATGTCCTTGACGAACGTGTTCACGGCGGTCGCCTGGAGGTGGCGCTGCGTCTCCGAGCTGCGCGCCGGCGGCTGGAACTGCGAGTGCAGCGCCTGGTCGCCGCCCTTGGACGAGAAGTGGTTCGCGATGACGAACACCGACTCGCCGCGGAAGGAGAACTCGCCGACGAGCGGCTTGCGGCTGTTGTTCCAGGCGGCGTTCGCCGGGTCGATCCGACCGGGGGAGACCGTCAGCCGGGCCTTGCCGTACGCCTTCGTCACGCCGGCGGCGGTGGTGGCGTCGCCGCCCGCGCGGTCGGTGAAGGACACCCGCTTGGGGTTGAACAGGAACACCTGGCGGATGTTGCCGCCGGGCTCGCCGCCGTCCGCGAGGTCCACCGGGTCGATGGAGCGCCAGTCGTACGCGGGGCCGCCGGCCGCCGCGATGGCGTCGATCAGCTTCTTCACCGTCTGGTCGGCGGCGACCGTACCGTCCTTCGTGGCGCCGCTGTTGTCCTGGATCTCCTCCAGGGCCACGATGTCGGGCGACTTCAGGTTGTTCACGATCGCGGCCGCGTGGGCGGCGAACGTGGTGTCGGAGGGGTCCAGGTTCTCGACGTTGTACGTCGCCACCGCCAGCTCGCCGCGCGCCTGCCTGCGGGTCGTCTCACGCTCCAGCCCGCCCTGCTTCAAGGTGCCGAGCCGGTCGGCGACGAGCGTGTATCCGCCGAACTGGTTGTAGTCCAGCGGGCCCGCCGTGGCGCCCTTCAGCACGTCACCCACGTTCGCCTTCGGGAAGTCGGCGACCGCGCCCAGCGACTGGACCTTCAGCCTGCCCGTGTTCTGCGAGGTGTACGAGCCGTAGACGGTGCCGCCGCGCCGGTTGGCGTTCTCCCGCGGTTTGACCGTGACCCACAACTCGGTGAACGAGTTGGTGGCGGTGACCACCCGGGCGTCGGCGACCTGGACGTTCATGCCCTCCAGGGACTCGTAGTAGTCCAGGGCGTAGGAGGTGGGGTCGAGGGTGAGCCCGTTGACCGAGCCGTTGGCGGCGGGGTCGCCCGCGGGGGTGTACGCGTCCGGCACGGACTCGGCGTCGACGACGGTCGCGGCGGGAACCGCGTTACCGCTGGAGACGACGGTGACGGTGGGGCGGGTGATCTGGGTCACCGACTGGTTTCCGGACGAAGTGCCGCCCGGCACGAACTCGCCGACCGTGCCCGACACCGTGACCGCGTCGCCCACGGAAACCTTCGGCGCGGAACCGGTGAAGACGAAGACGCCCTCGCTCGTGGCCGGGCTGTCGTCCGCCAGGGTGTCCTGGATCCAGAAGCCGCGCGACGAACCGTAGGTCCGTACACCGGTGACGACGCCCTCGACACCGGTGACCTGCTGGCCGACGAGCGGCGAGGTACGGGTGGTGCCCTGGATGTCGTGGATGCGTATCGTGTCCGCCGCCGCGGGCGTGGTCAGCACCACGGCGGACACCGTGGAGCAGATGGCGGCGACGGTCAGCGCGCCGATGCGCGCGGTTCTCTTGCTCGGCAAGGGGATCCCTCCGGGGACGTACATGGGCGCCGGGACGAGGGTGGACGGGGGGTGGCCTGTGACCGGTGGGGCGGTGTGACGCGCGTAGAACGCCGGAACGCCCGACAGGGCGTCCAGGGGAGGCCGGGGTCTCGCCCCCGTAGCTACCCGTGAGTTTCTACGCGCGTCAATCTCGTGCCTGGTCAGGCCACTTGTCAAGGTTTCGGCCACGTCCGACTCCTGGCGGTTACCTGAACCGGGCGGCATGGGTGGAAATCCGTCTAGGCTGAGCGGCTGCCGAGGTGGTGCGCGGACGGGCCCCGCCTCGCCACCGATGATGCTTGTTGCGCACACCACTCGCCGTCGTTCGTCCCCGAGGAGAACCCCGCCGATGTCAGACAGCTCGCCACTGCCGCCGGTGCGGCTCCGCTCCGAGGCGGAACTGGCGCGGGACGCGCTCGCCACCCCGCTGCTCTCGCGCGCCGCGCGGCTCGCCCGCTGGGCCGGGCCGCGGACGCGGGTGGGTGCCGGGGGAGAACTCGTCGAGGAACAACTGCCCGCCGCGGCCGAGGCGCTCGGGCTCACGGGCGAGGGTGCCGCCGCCGAGGACGCGGCGGCCCTGGCGAGCGAGGCATGGCGGGTGGCCGTGGACACCGGGCTCGTCGAGATCGTGGACCCGGACGAGGAGGAGGGGAGCGCGGTCACCACCGGCGACGCGCTCGCGCTCCTCACCTCCGGCGCGCCCCGCGACGTCCTCGGCGTCTGGCTCACCGCGTTGGAGGCCGCGCTGGCCGACGCGAGCGTGCCCGAACTCGACGGCCTCGTCGACGCCATGGAGTCCGGCGGCGAGATCGACTTCGGCGAACTGGACTGGGACCCCGAGGCCGAGGCGGAGTTCCTCGACGGGGTGCTCGGCAACCTCTACATCCTCACCGTCAGCGAGGACGGCCCCGGCGACGGGCCGGTGCCGCTGCCCGCCCTCGCCGCGTCGATGATCGTCCCGGACGGCATGGGCGAGCCCACCAACGACGTACTGGAGCAGGTGTCGGACGCGATGATGCGGCTCGACGACCAGTTCCGGGTACTGGAGCCGGTCGGGCTGGTCGAGTACCAGCCCGTGGACGAGGCGCTGATGACGGACGCCGACGAGACCGCGTCCGAGGAGGGCGGCGCGGCCGGGGGCGCACCTGCCGTCGACGACACCGATGTCACCCGGTACGGCCTGGTGCGGCTCACCCCGCTCGGGCTGTACGGGATGCGGGCGCGGCTCCAGGAGGCGGGGCTCGTGGCGCCCGCCGTCGGGGACCTCGCCGACAAGGGCGCGGACGCGCTGCTCGACGGCACCGCCGAATACCCGCCGGGGGCGGCCCTCGCCGAGACCGAGCAGTGGCTGGCGCGCCATGAACCCCCGGCCGCCGCACGCGAGTTGCTCGCCGCCGCCCGTGGCTCCGACCAGGCGGCGCCGCTGCGGCGGTTGCGCTGCCAGCAGGCGCTGGCCCTGGTGGGGGCCGCCGCGGAGCCCGCGCTGCGGGAGGTGCTCGACGACGCCGAACTGGGCGGGCTCGCGCGGGTGTGGCTCACCGAGCGGGGGGCCGCGGACGTGCCGGCACCGTCCGAGGAGATGGTGTTCTGGCTGACCATCGACACGGTGGCCGCTCAGCTCGCCGCCGAAGGGAACTCGGCGGAGCTGCAGGGGCTGGTGGAGGGGCTCGCGCAGCAGCACCGGGGGTTCTTCGACGCGGCGTGGCGGGTGGGGCACCCCGCCACTGCGGATGTGCTGGAGGCGATGGGGCGGATCCACCCGGACAAGCGGGTGGCGAAGGAGGCGCGCAAGGCCGCGTTCAAGGCGCGGTCGCAGAAGGGGGAGTGAGGGCTGCCGGGCGCTCCCCCGCAGCCGGCGTGCGGGTGGTGGGCGCCTGAGGGCTCGGGGGGTGTGGTGCGCCGGCGGGCGCGGGTGGCCCGGCGGGTGCGGATGGGCCGGGGCCTGTCTCGCGGTTGACCGCACCCCGGAGAGGCGGGACCGCGCCCCGCCTTCCCCCCTGCGGTTCCCGGCCGGTCCGAAAGCCGGGACCGCGGCCCGGGCTTCCTCGCAGGGCCGCAGACCCCCGCGATGGCGCGCGGAACCACGCGGACAACGCCCCCACCCGCACCCGCCCGACAGCCCCGGGCCCCCGAGCTCTCCCGCGGTGTTCAACCACCGTTCAGGCGGGGGCGGGACAGTGCGGCGCGGAGCTGGGTCCGCCACCCTCCACGGCCTCTCACCGCACGCAGGAGACAGCATGTCGCTCACCCGCAGGGACTTCGCCGGTCGATCAGCGGTCGCCGGCGCCGGTGTCGCGCTGGCCGGCACCGTGGGCGCCCTCGCCACCGCGCCGAACGCCCTCGCGGCCACGGACACCGGCACGGACGACGCGGACGTCGCCCACCAGGCCGACAGTGCGGCGCACCGGCACGGCGGAGCCGGCTACGGGCCCCTCGTCCCCGACCCCGACGGGATCCTCGCGCTGCCTGCCGGATTCACGTACAGGATCCTCACCCACAGCGGGAAGACCAGGCTGGAGTCCGGTGAGTTCACCCCCGGCAAGCACGACGGCACCGCCGCGTTCCCCGGCCCCCGGGGCACCACGCTGCTCGTCAACAACCACGAACTGAAGGGCCCCCGCACCAACTGGCCCTACCCGGTGCCGCTCACCGAGGGACTCGTGTACGACCCGGCCGCGTCCGGCGGCTGCACGGTCGTGGAAGTCCGCCCCGACGGCCGGGTCGCCGAGTGGGTCGGCATCGCGGGCACCTCCACCAACTGCGCGGGCGGCAGCACCCCGTGGGGCACCTGGCTCACCTGCGAGGAGAACTCCGACAGGGCCGGCGTCAACGGCATGACCAAGGACCACGGCTACGTCTTCGAGGTCGACCCCTGCGACCGGCGCGCCAACCGCGACCCGAAGCCCCTGAAGTTCTTCGGCCGGTACGACCACGAGGCCGTCGTCATCGACCCCAAGAGGGGCCACGCCTACCTCACCGAGGACGCCGCCGGCCCCAACGGCCTCTTCTACCGCTGGACCCCGCCGAAGGGCTTCACCCACGGTCCCCGCAGGTTCCGCGCCCTCGCCGACGACGCGGGAGTCCTCCAGGCCCCCAAGTGCTATGACTCCGGCGGCCGTTTCGTCGACGACCTCTCCCGCGCCACCAGGATCGGCACCGTCTACGGCGTCGACTGGGTCGACGTCCCCGACCGGGACGCGCGGACCGTCGCCGTGCGCAAGCAGTTCGACGAGATCACCCGCGCCCGCAAGCTCGAAGGCATGTGGTGGGGCGACGGCGGCGCCTACATCGTCTCCTCCTACGCCCGCGCGGAGAGCCCCGGCGCCGCGCACGACGGCCAGGTCTGGTTCTACGACCCCAAGCGCCGCACCCTCACCCTGAAGGTCCTGCTCGGCGTCAACCCGGACCCGTCCGCCGACGGCACCCCGGACGGCCCCGACAACATCACCGTCTCCCCGTACGGCGGCATCGTCATCGCCGAGGACGGCGAGGGCGTCCAGCACCTCTTCGGCGCCACCGACAGCGGCCGCACCTACCCCATCGCCCGCAACGACCTGAACATCGGCACCGAGGACGAGCCGGAGTACAGCGAGTTCGCCGGCGTCACGTTCTCTCCCGACGGAAAGACCCTGTACGCCAACATCCAGACGCCGGGCATTCTGCTCGCCATCACCGGGCCCTGGAAGCGTCAGAAGCGGTGAAGCGTCCGAAGCGGTGAAGCGTCAGAAGCGGTGGACGCGGCGAAGCGTCCAAGCGGTGGATGCGGCGAAGCGGTGACTAATTCATTCGCCCGCCCCGCGACCGCCCTCCTAGAGTGATGCACGTCCAGGTGCGAAGGCAGGACCTACTTCCACTCATAATGGGGCGGTCGCGGGTTCGAGTCCCGCCGCCGGCACAACACGCCGGCGTAGCTCAGGGGTTAGAGCACCTACGTCGGTTCCGCCGAATTCGATCTCTGGACACCCAAAACTTCATGCACCTCCCGGTGCGCGGGCTGCGGCTCCTTCTTCTGTAAAAAGAATCCACGCCGCCGCCACCTTGATCTCGGGAGGCGCGGCACAAGGTGGGTGCCCGGTGCGCAGGCAGCGGATACTTCGGGAACTGGTGGGGAAAACTCCTCGTGCGGGTTCGAATCCCGTCATCGGCCCACGGCCGGTGTGGCGGAAAGGCAGACGCGCCAGTTTACAGCGCCCGTCGCCGACCCCGATCTCGGACACCTTCCTCCTGCCGCGCCTCCCTCCGTACATCAGTCACGCACAACGTGCGTATGAATTCGGGGGAATTCACCATGGCGCGATTCAACAGCAAGAGCACCCGGGCGCGGCCCACCTCGCGCGTCACCTCGACGGGACGCGTACTCCGCACCCACCAGGGCGGTCGCGGCCAGGAGCGCGACGAGCGCTCCGAGCTGTTTCTGCTCTCGATCGCCAACTTCGTCGCGCAGAAGACGTTCTACGAGTCGGGTGAGGACCGGGACGACAGGTTCGCCGCGCTCGTCCGCCGCCTCGCCGTCACCGACCCGGAGTGGACGGCCGGCCTGCTCGGCTGGCTGCGCGGCGAGGGCAACCTCCGTACGGCCTCCCTCGTGGGCGCCGCCGAGTACGTGAAGGCACGGCTCGACGCGGGCGTCACCCACGGCCCGACCAACCGCCAGGTCATCGACTCGGTGCTGCGGCGCCCGGACGAGCCCGGCGAACTGCTCGCGTACTGGACCTCCCGCTACGGCCGCGCCCTCCCCAAGCCGGTGAAGCGGGGCGTCGCCGACGCCGTACGGCGCCTCTACCACCCCAAGTCGCTGCTGAAGTACGACACCGCGTCCAAGGGCTACCGCTTCGGCGACATCCTCAACCTGGTGCACGCGGCGCCGGACCCGGACAAGCCGTGGCAGGGCGATCTGTTCCAGTACGCCCTGGACCGGCGCCACCACCCGGACACGGCGGTCGTACCCAAGTCGCTGCCCGTGCTCGCGGCGCACCGGGACCTGATGGCCCTGCGGCCCGCCAAGCGCCGCAAGGTCGTGACCGGCGCGGGCGGCGCCCAGCGGCTCGCCGACGCGGGCATCACCTGGGAGGCGCTGGCGGGCTGGCTCCAGGGACCCATGGACAAGGCGGCCTGGGAGGCCGTCATCCCGTCCATGGGGGCCATGGCGCTCGTAAGGAACCTGCGGAACTTCGACGAGGCGGGAGTCTCCGACGAGGTCGCGGCCCGGGTCGCCGCGAGGATCAGCGACCCGGCCGAGGTCGCGCGGTCCCGGCAGTTCCCGTTCCGGTACCTCGCCGCGCACCGGCACGCGCCGTCGCTGCGCTGGGCGTACCCGCTGGAGCAGGCGCTCGGTCACTCGCTGGCCAACGTGCCCGCGCTGCCCGGCCGGACCCTGGTCCTGGTCGACCGCTCGGGCTCGATGTTCTACTCGCGGCTGACCGACCGCTCGTCCCTCACCTACGCGGACGCGGCGGCGATCTTCGGGACGGCGCTCGCGCTGCGGGCGGCGGACGCGGATCTCGTCGAGTTCGGCACCACCAGCCGGCGGGTGTCGTTCCGCAGGGGCGAGTCGGTGCTGAAGATCCTGGAGCGCTTCGGCGACCTGGGCGGCACCGACACCACCGAGGCGGTGCGCAAGCACTACCGCCGGCATGACCGGGTCCTGATCGTCACCGACGAGCAGGCCGGCTACAGCCACCACGGCGACCCGACCGCCCAGGTCCCGGCCGACGTGCCGGTCTACACCTGGAACCTCGCCGGGTACCGGGCGGGCCACGGCCCTTCCGGCACGGCGAACCGCCACACCTTCGGCGGCCTCTCGGACGCGGCGTTCCGGATGGTCCCGCTGCTGGAGGCGGCACGGGACGCCGACTGGCCGTGGGACCGATGACGACGGGGAAGAGGGCGTGAGGACGCCCTGAGTGTGGCCCGTGTCCCAGCAGGGACACGGGCCACACTCTTGTTCGCATCCCGAACTGACATCTAACATTTCAGTTCATGGAGGCCATACGACCGGTGAGCCGCACCCTGCTGAGGGACCGTGCCTACCTCGCCATCCGGGACGCCATCGTGGCCGGGGAGATCGAACCCGGCGCCGTGGTCCGGGACGCCGAGTTCGCGGAGCTGCTGGGGCTGTCCCGCGCCCCGGTGCGGGAGGCCTTCTCGCGGCTGGTGGACGAGGGGCTGCTGGAGAGCAAACCGCAGAGCTACACACGGGTGACGCCCGTGGTGGCCGCCGATGTGCGCGACGCCGCCGCCGTGGTCGGGGCGATGCACGAGCTGGTCACACGGGTCGCCGTACGCCGGCTGTTCGCGGCGGACGTGGAGGCGATGCGGTCGGCCAACGCGCGGTTCGCGACGGCCGTCCACGCGGGCGATGTCGACGCCGCCCTGGACGCCGACGACGAGCTCCACGACGTCCTCGTCCGGGTGAGCGGCAACCGCGCGGCCGCCGCCACCATCGCCCGCTACACCCCGCTCATCCGCCGGCTGGAGCGACGCCGCTTCGGCGAGGGCGGGAACTGCCGCTCCGCCGGGCTGCACGACCGGCTGATCGAGGCCTGCGCGGCCGGTGACACCGACGGGGCGGTCACCGTCACCGCGGAGATCTGGCGCGGCCTGGCGGCCCTCGCCGACGAACCGGAGGCCGGCCCCGCGGCCGACGCCTCCGCCGAAGCCTCCGCCGGACCCGCGGCCGGCGCCTCCGCCGAAGCCCCCGCCGGACCCGCGGCCGACGCCTCCGCCGGACCCGCGGCCGACGCCTCCGCCGAAGCCCCCGCCGGACCCGCGGCCGACGCCTCCGCCGACGTCGCCGTCGAAGCAGAAGAGCCCGCCTCCGGCGTGGACCACCGACCCTGAACCCGGGAGGACCCGTGTCCCTTGCTTCCTTCGAGCGCTACCCGCTCCTCTTCGGGCCCTCGCCGGTGCACCGGCTGGAACGCCTGACCGCCCATCTCGACGGTGCCTCCCTGTGGGCCAAGCGGGAGGACTGCAACTCCGGTATCGCCTACGGCGGCAACAAGACCCGCAAGCTGGAGTACCTCGTCGCCGACGCCCTCGCCCAGGGCTGCGACACGCTGGTCTCCATCGGCGGAGTGCAGTCCAACCACACCCGCCAGGTCGCTGCCGTCGCCGCCCGCGCCGGACTCAAGTGCGTCCTCGTGCAGGAGAGCTGGGTGGAGTGGCCCGACGCCGTGTACGACAAGGTCGGCAACATCCTGATCAGCCGGCTCGCCGGCGCCGAGGTGCGGCTCGTGCAGGCCGGGTTCGGCATCGGCTTCAAGGAGAGCTGGGAGCTGGCCCTCAGGGAGGTCGAGGAGTCGGGCGGAAAGCCGTACGCCATCCCGGCCGGCGCCTCCGACCACCCCCTCGGCGGGCTCGGCTTCGCCTCCTGGGCCTACGAGGTCGCCGAGCAGGAGCGGGAGCTGGGCGTCTTCTTCGACACGGTCGTCGTCTGCTCCGTCACCGGCTCCACCCAGGCCGGCATGGTGGCCGGCTTCGCCGCCCTGGAGGAGGCGGGCGGACGGCCGCGCCGGATCCTCGGCATCGACGCCTCCGCCAAGCCGGAGACCACCCGCGCCCAGATCGCGCGCATCGCCCACCGCACCGGGCAGCTCATCGGCGTCAAGCGCGAGCTGACCGAGGCGGACGTGGAACTGGACGAGCGCTACCACGCCGGGATCTACGGCGTCCCCGACGACGCCACCCTCGTCGCGATGCAGCTCGCCGCGCGCACCGAGGGCATGATCACCGACCCCGTCTACGAGGGGAAGTCGATGGCCGGAATGATCGACCTCGTCGAACGCGGCGAGATCGCCCGCGACTCGACCGTCCTCTACGCCCACCTGGGCGGCCAGCCCGCCCTGAACGCGTACAGCGGCGTCATCCAGTAAACGGAGATCGGCGGATCCGGGCCGGCCCCGGAGGCCGTGACCAGGCAGTATGCCGGTCATGAGTGGCCCGGATCCGCCGATCCCGGCTTCAGAGGGCTTGGGCGGACGGCTTCACCATGCCTCGGACCGTGCGGGACTTGACGAAGTCGCCCATGGCCGTCATCTCCCACTCGCCGGAGAACTGGCGGATCAGCTTGGCCATCATCACGCCCGTCTGGGGTTCGGCGTTCGTCAGGTCGAAGCGGACGAGTTCCTCGCCGGTGGCGGCGTCCAGGAGACGGCAGTAGGCCTTGGCGACCTCGGTGAACTTCTGGCCGGAGAAGGAGTTGACCGTGAAGACCAGGCCGGTGACCTCCTGGGGGAGCCGGCCGAGGTCGACGGTGATGACCTCGTCGTCGCCCCCGCCCTCGCCGGTGAGATTGTCGCCGGAGTGCCGGATGGCGCCGCCCACGATGGCCAGCTTGCCGAAGTAGCAGCTGTCGATGTGGTTGCGCTGCGGGCCGTACGCGATCACCGACGCGTCCAGGTCGATGTCCTTGCCCCGGTAGGCGGGCTCCCAGCCGAGGCCCATCTGGACCTGCGACAGCAAGGGGCGGCCGCCCTTGACCAGGGACACCGTCTGGTTCTTCTGGAGGCTGACCCGGCCCTTGTCCAGGTTGATCTTCCCGGCGCCGGGGGCGGGAGGAGCGGGCGGGGCCGGCGGAACCGGCGGGGTCTGGACGGCCGGCGGCGGGGTCACCGGGGTCTGCAGGGTCGGAGTGGGCGCGGGCGGAGCAATGGTCTGGGCCGGGGCCGGGGCGGGCTCCTCCACCGTGACGCCGAAGTCCGTGGCGATGCCGGCCAGACCGTCGGCGTACCCCTGGCCGACGGCGCGGACCTTCCACGCGCCGCCCCGCTGATAGATCTCCACGATCACCAGGGCCGTCTCCGTG
The DNA here is from genome assembly GCF_056437585.1 of Streptomyces sp. NPDC042364. Classification (NCBI taxonomy): domain Bacteria; kingdom Bacillati; phylum Actinomycetota; class Actinomycetes; order Kitasatosporales; family Streptomycetaceae; genus Streptomyces; species Streptomyces sp. NPDC042364. The sequence goes on from NZ_JBWKAJ010000001.1 coordinate 622,462, forward strand.
CCGAGCTGCGGCGGGGTGAACGTGGCGATCACCGAGCCGCCGGCCGCGTCGCGGACGGTGGCGGTGGGTTCGATGCCCTGGAAGGTCTGGCCGGCCGCGTCCGGGCTGGCCGTGACGACGATCTTCTCAATACCCGGGGGGAGGGCCGTGGTGTCGACCGTGATCGAGTCCGGGGTCGTACCGCCGCCCGAGCGGTATGTCACGCCCGGGCCGCTCGGCTGGTTGTAGAAGATGAAGTCGTCGTCCGAGCGCACCTTGCCGTCGGCGGTGAGCAGCAGGCCCGATACGTCGAGCCGCACGGGGGCGGAGACGTCCACCGCGACGCGGGTGGCGGGCAGCGGGATGTTCGAGCCGGGGGTCATAGCTGTCATGCCGGGTGAACGATTCAGGCCGCTTTACCGTTCCCTTACCCGGGGCGTCGGGCGGCCGTTCGGGTCAGCGGCGGTTGCGGGGGTGCTCCCGGGCCGTGCGTTCGTTGCCCCGCCGGTAGTTCCCGGTCCAGCGGGCCATGACCAGCTGCGGGTCGCCCGCCGTGACCTCGGCGAGGAAGCGGTCGGCTCGCGGGCCGCGCAGCGTCGTGGCCGCGCGGCCGTGGTGGTCGATCGTCACCGTGCGGTCGGAGTGCTCGGTGTAGGTGAATCCGTGCGGGCGTGACATGTCCAGGATGTTAGGGGCGAGGGCGGTCGCGGCCCAGTGAATATCGCTCGGTGCGGTGCCCGCCCGCCCCTACGGCACCACGACGATCTTCCGCCCCACCCCCGACGCGAACTGGTCCAGCGCCTCGGGGTACCGCTCCAGCGGCAACCGGTCGCTGATGAAGAGGTCCGGGTCGAGGACCCCGTTCGCGAAGAGTTCCGCCGCGCGTTCGAAGCTGTGGAGGACCGCCATCGAGCCGGTGATGGTGATCTCCTGGTTGTAGATGCGGTAGGGGTCGATCGTGACCCGCGTCGCGTAGTCGGCCACCCCGAACTGCAGGAACGTGCCGGCCTTCGCCACCCGGTCCAGACCGTCCTGGATCGCCGCCGCGTTGCCGGTGGCGTCCACGACCACGTCCCAGCCGGCCGGACGGTCGAGCTCGTCGGCGGTCGCGGCCGAGGCGGAGACGCCCAGGCGGCGGGCGGTCTCCAGCCGGGACGGGTTGACGTCCACGACGTCCACGCTCGCCGCGCCGGTCCGCTTGGCCAGCTCCAGCATCATCAGGCCCATGGTCCCCGAGCCGTAGATCAGCACATGGGCGCCGAGGCGGGACCGGAGCACGTCGTAGCCGCGTACCGCGCACGACAGCGGCTCCACCAGCGCCGCGTCCTGCGTGCGCACATGGTCGGGCAGCTTCACGCAGTTCGCCACGGGCGCCACCGCGTACTCCGCGGCGCCGCCCGGCGTGGTGACGCCGATCGCCGCCCAGCGTGCGCAGAGGTTGTTGTGGCCGCTCCGGCAGTAGCGGCACTCGTGGCAGTACAGGGACGGGTCCACCGCCACCCGGTCGCCGACCGCCAGCTCGGTGACCCGGGTGCCCACCCCCACGACCTCGCCCGCGAACTCGTGGCCCGGCACGATCGGCAGCTCGGGGGCGAACTCGCCCTGGAGGATGTGCAGGTCGGTGCCGCACAGGCCGCACGCGGCGACCCGGACGACGACGTCGCGGGGGCCCGGTGCCGGGTCCGGGACCTCGGTGACGACGGCCTTGCCCACGGACTCGATGACGGCGGCCTTCATTTGACGGCTCCCAAGGACAGGCCCTGGACCAGTTTGTCCTGGGCGGCGAACCCCGCGGCGAGCACCGGCAGGGAGATGACGAGGGACGCGGCGCACACCTTCGCCAGGAACAGTCCCTGGCTGGTGATGAAGCCGGTCAGGAGGACGGGCGCGGTCTCGGCCACGACACCCGTCAGCACCCTCGCGAACAGCAGCTCGTTCCAGCTGAAGATGAAGCAGATCAGGGCCGTGGCGGCTATCCCGGGTGCGGCGATCGGCGCCACCACACGGGCCAGCACCGTCGGCAGGCGTGCGCCGTCGAGGTGGGCCGCCTCGATCACCGCGACCGGCACCTCCGCGAGGAAGGACTGCATCATCCACACGGCGATCGGCAGGTTCATGGAGGTGTGGAGGAGGACCAGCAGCCAGATGTTGTCGAGCAGACCCGCGTTCTTCGCGAAGAGGTAGATCGGGAGGAGGCCCGCCACCACCGGCAGCATCTTGGTGGACAGGAAGAAGAACAGCACGTCCGTCCACTTGCGTACCGGGCGGATCGACAGCGCGTACGCCGCCGGGAGGGCCAGGAGGAGGACGAGCAGGGTCGACGCCAGGGACGCCACCGTCGAGTTGATCAGGGCGGGCCAGGGGCTCGCTCCGCCGTCCGTGCCGAAGAACTCGCGGTAGCCGTCCAGGGTGAGGGCCGCCGTGAAGGACGGCGGGTTGGTCGCGGCGTCCGGCTCCGAGTGGAAGGACGTCAGCGCCATCCAGGCGATGGGCAGGAAGAAGACGAGCCCGGCGAACCAGGCCAGCAGACCTGGCCCCTTGCGTCGTACGGCGTTCATGAGCGCCCCGCCTCCTCGCGGAACAGCGACGAGACCACGCGCAGCGCGAACGTCGCGATGATGATCGAGCCGATGACGACCAGGACGCCGGCCGCCGAGGCCAGGCCGTTCTCATGGGCCTGGTAGAAGGTCTGGTAGACGGTGTAGGGCAGGTTCGCCGTGCCCAGGCCGCCGGAGGTGATGGTGAAGACGGCGTCGAAGTTCTGGACGATGTGGATCGAGCCCAGCAGTACGCCGAGTTCGAGGTAGCGGCGCAGGTGCGGCAGGGTCAGATGGCGGAAGATCTGCCAGTCGCTCGCGCCGTCGACGCGGGCCGCCTCGATCTGCTGGTGGTCGCGGGACTGCAGGCCCGCCAGGAGGATCAGCATCATGAACGGCGTCCACTGCCAGACCAGGGATGCCTCCACCGCGAGCAGCGGCGTCTCGGAGATCCAGTCCGGCTGGGGGCCGCCGACGTAGTGCAGCAGGCCGTTGAACAGGCCGTACTCGGGGTTGTAGAGGACGTGCTTCCACAGCAGGGCCGCCGCCACCGGGACCACCAGGAAGGGGGCGATGAGCAGGGTGCGGACGACGCCCCGGCCGCGGAACCTCCGGTCCAGCAGCAGGGCGAGCAGCAGGCCGAGGACCAGGCTGGCCAGGACGACGGCGACCGTCAGCAGAATCGTCGTCCACACCGAGCGGCGCAGCTCGGGGTCGGTGAGGACCTCGCCGTAGTTGGCGAGGCCGGCGAAGCTCCGGGCGTCGGGATAGAGGGAGTTCCAGTCGAGGAAGGAGATCACCAGCGTGGCCACGAACGGCAGCTGGGTCACGGCGATCATGAAGACGAGGGCGGGGAGGAGCGGGGCACGGGTCGCCCAGGCGCGCAGCCGGGCGGGGGGCCTGCCCTGGGTGCGTCGTACGGGGGCGGCCGCCGTCGGCGCTGTCGTGGTCGCGGTCATCGTCCCTCGTACTCCTCGGAGATCTGCTCGGCGAGCGCCTGCGCCTTCCTCAGGGCCGACTCCACGGACTGGTGTCCGGCGATGGCCGCGCTGATCTCCTGGGAGACCCTGGTGCCGAGATCGGTGAACTCGGGGATGCCGACGAACTGGATGCCGGGCGCGGGCCGCGGCTGCACCCCGGGATCGGTGGGCCGTGCGCTCTCGATGGCCTCGCGGGTCATCTCCTGGAAGGCGGCGGCCTCCTCGCGGTAGTCGGGGTTCGCGTACGTCGACTCCCGCTTGCCGGCGGGCACGTTCGACCAGCCGATCTCGTCGCCGACCAGCTCCTCGTACTCCTTGCCGGACGCCCAGGAGACGAACTTCCAGGCCTTGTCGGGGTTCCGGGAGGCCTTCTGGATGCCCCAGGCCCAGGTGTAGAGCCAGCCGGAGGACTCGGTCCGCTCGACCGGGGCCGGCACGTAGCCGATCCTCCCCTTCACGGGGGAGTCGTCCGCCTCCAGGGAACCGGCGGCCGAGGTGGCGTCGTACCACATGGCGACCTTGCCCTGGGTCATGTTGTTCAGGCACTCGGCGAAGCCGGACTGGGCGGCGCCGGACTCGCCGTGCTCCCGGACGAGGTCGACGTAGAACCGGGTGGCCCGCTCGAACTCGGGGGAGTCCAGGCGCGCCTTCCAGTCCTTGTCGAACCAGGTGCCGCCGAAGGTGTTCACGACCGTGGTCAGGGGGGCCATGACCTCGCCCCAGCCGGGCAGGCCGCGCAGACAGATGCCCTTCATGCCGGGCTCGGCGCCGTCCGCCTTCGCCGCGAGGCCGGCGACCTGCCGCCAGGTGGGGCGGTCCGGCATGGTGAGCCCCTGCTCGGCGAACACGTCCTTGCGGTACATGAGGAAGGACGACTCGCCGTAGAAGGGCTGCCCGTAGAGCCTGCCGTCGTCGCCGGTCAGGGACTGACGCATCGGCTTCAGGACGTCCCGCTGGTCGAACGCGGGGTCCTTCGCGACGTACGGGTCCATCTCCTCCAGCCAGCCGTTCCTGGCGTAGATCGGTATCTCGTAGTTGCTGAGGGTCGCCACGTCGTACTGGCCGGCCTGGTTGGCGAAGTCCTGGCTGATCTTGTCGCGGACGTCGTTCTCCGGCAGGACGGTGAAGTTCACCTCGATGCCGGTCCTCTTGGTGAAGTGCGCGGCCGTGAGCTTCCGCAGCTCCTGCATCTGCGGGTTGTTGACCATCAGTACGTTGATGGCGTCGCCGCCTGATCCCGCCCCGCCCGCTCCGGTCCAGCAACCGGAGAGAAGCGGGGCGAGCAGCGTCCCTGCGGCGACCGCGGCGAGTGCTGCGCGCGGTCTCCGTCGGCTCGGGGTTCGCATGGGGTCGCTCCTGGACGTTGGGGAGAGTCGGAGGGATATATGGGGGATAACGGACTCCTCGCGGCGTGGAGGGGCCGGGGAACCGGTCGGGTGGGGAGGTCAGACGCGGATGACCTGGGGGCCCAGCAGCGCGTACCGGTGGGCCTCCGCCGCGGGCAGCGATGTGCTCGTGACGATCGCGTCGAGCTCACCGACCCCGGCGAACCGGCAGAAGCTGACCGCGCCGAACTTGGTGTGGACGCCCGCGAAGACGATGCGCCGGGAGGCCCGGATGGCCTGGGCCTTGACCTCGCTGACCGCCGGGTCGGGGGTGGTGAGCCCGTGGTCGCGGGTGATGCCGTTGGCGCCGATGTAGGCCAGGTCGACGACGAAGCCGGCGAGCATCTTCGTCGTCCAGTGGTCGACGGTGGCGAGGGTGCCGGGGCGCACCCGGCCGCCGAGCAGTAGCACGGTCGTGTTGCCGGCCTCGGCCAGCGCGCCCGCGGTGGCGAGGGAGGCGGTGACCACGGTGAGCGGCCGGTCCCGGGGGAGGGCTTCGGCGATGAGCTGCGGGGTGAAGCCCTCGTCGACGAAGACCGTCTCCGCGTCCCCGAGCAGTTCGGCCGCCGCGGCGGCGATCCGGCGCTTCTCGGGGACGTGACTGGTGGCGCGGAAGGAGAGCGTCGTCTCGAATCCGGCGCTCTCCACGGGATACGCGCCGCCGTGTGTGCGCCGGACGAGCCCGTGCTCCTCCAGGGCGCGCAGATCACGCCGTACGGTCTCCTTCGCCACGCCCAGGTCGGCGGCGAGTCCGGCGACGTCGACGGAGCCCGTGCGGCGGGCTGCCCTGACGATCTCGCGCTGCCTCTCCTCCGCGCTCATGGCCGACACCCGCTCTCCCTCGCCGTCGTACTGCCCGTTCGGGCCCGTTCGGGACCCCGGTGCCAGTTCTACAGCGGGTGTGTGGCGCTGACCAGGCTTGTTGCGCGCCCGGTGATGCCCGTCCCTGCCCGTTTCGACGGCGGCTGCCCGCCGCGGACCTGGGGGCTGAGGCGCGACCGGGCAGCGAGCGTGCCCGAACAGGGCAGCGGGCGGGCCCGTTCGGTGCCCGCCCGCTGCCCCCGTCCGCCGCACGGCCCTCGTTTTCCGTACGACGGGCGACCTCGGCCCCCCCGGTGGTCGACGGCTGGCAGGCCGGCCGTCGTCCCGTCAGTGCGGCCAGATCGGAGGTTTGTTCACGAAGTGGCCGCCCAGGTAGGCGTGCGCCTCGTCACCGGGGTCGAGTTCGCCCTGCTCGGCGATGAGTTTGCCGGCGTACGGCTCGGAGTCGTCCTGCGGCTCGTAGCCCAGCCCGCGGGCGGTGGACAGGTCCCACCACAGGCGGGTGTTGGCGGAGGAGCCGTAGACGACGGTGTGGCCGACGCCCTCGGCGGTCAGGGCCGCGTGGAAGAGGCGGGCGCCGTCGGCCGGGCTCATCCAGACCGAGAGCATGCGCACGCTGGTCGGTTCGGGGAAGCAGGAGCCGATCCGCACGGAGACCGTCTCCAGACCGTGCTTGTCCCAGTAGAACTGGGCGAGGTCCTCGCCGAAGGACTTGGAGAGGCCGTAGAAGGTGTCGGGGCGTCGCGGGGTGTCGACCGGGATCAGCGGGTCCTCGCCCCGGGGGCGGGGCGTGAAGCCCACGGCGTGGTTGGAAGAGGCGAAGACGATGCGCGGGACGCCCTCCTGGCGGGCGGCCTCGTACAGGTTGTACGTGCCCTCGATATTGGCCCTGAGGATCTTCTCGAACGGGGCTTCCAGGGAGATGCCCGCGAGGTGGATGATCGCGTCGACGCCCGGTACGGCCTCCCTGAGGGCCTCCTTGTCGGCGAGGTCGGCGACGATCGCGTCCGGCTCGCCGTCGACGGGGCGCAGATCGAGGAGGCGCAACGCGTAGCCGTGGGCCGGGAGGAGCTCCCGCATCAGGGTGCCGAGACCACCGGCGGCGCCGGTGAGCAGAACGGTGCGGGGAGCGGGCATTCTCGGGTCTCCTTGCCTCGCCCTTCGTGTATATGGGCGTCCAGTATTCACATCCGTGGAAACGCTAGGGAGTGCGGGTCCGGTGAGTCAAGTGTGCCGCCGGAGTGCGGCCGGTGGTGTGAATGGGCTGGTGCGGCGCGGGTCGGTGTGCTTGACCGTCCGCGCGCGGGCGCCTTAGCGTGACGTCGTTCAAGAATATGGACACTGATCAGCGACATGGACTTGGGAGAGCCCGTGACGTCAGCCTCGCTCGCCGCTCGGCTCCGAGTCCCCACCGGGCCGCTGTTCTTTCCCGTCACGGCCTACGGCCCGGACGGCGGGATCGACCTCGACGCCTGCCGTGCGCACGTACGCCGCGGCGTCGAGGCCGGAGCCGCCGCCGTCTTCGCCTGCTGCGGCACCGGGGAGTTCCACGCGCTCACCCCCGAGGAGTTCCAGGAGTGCGTCCGGGCGGCCGTGACGGAGACCGCCGGACGGGTGCCCGTCGTGGCCGGCACCGGCTACGGGACCGCGCTGGCCGAGCGCTACGCGCGACTGGCCGCCGAGGCCGGCGCCGACGGACTGCTCGCCCTGCCGCCCTACCTCGTCGTCGCCGCCCAGGAGGGACTCCTGCGGCACTACCGCCGGCTGGCCGCCGCGACCCCGCTCCCCGTGATCGTCTACCAGCGCGACAACGCCGTCCTCACCCCTGAGACGGTCGTCGAACTGGCCCGCACCGAGGGCGTCGTCGGCCTCAAGGACGGAGTCGGCGACCTCGACCTGATGCAGCGCATCGTGAGCACGGTGCGCGGCGAGGCACCGGGCGGCTTCCTCTACTTCAACGGGCTGCCGACCGCCGAACTGACCCAGCCCGCCTACCGGGGCCTGGGCGTCACCCTGTACTCGTCGGCCGTCTTCTGCTTCGCACCGGAGATCGCCCAGGCGTTCCACCGGGCGCTCGGCGCGGGCGACGGCACGACCGTGGAGCGGCTGCTGGACGGCTTCTACCGCCCCTTCGTGGAACTCCGGGCCCGAGGACGCGGCTATGCCGTGTCACTGGTGAAGGCCGGGGTACGGCTACGGGGGCTGGACGTGGGCGAGGTACGGCCACCGCTGCACGAGCCGTCGGCGGAGCACGTCAAACAGCTGGGCCGGTTGATCGAGCGCGGATACGCGCTGCTGGAGGAGTGCCAGGAGGGCAAGTGAAGGCGTCTACGTTCCTCTACCCGTGGGACGTCAACGGGGACCCGGCCGCCGCGGAGCGCATCGCGGAACTCGGGGTGCGGCAGGTGACGCTCGCCTCCGCCTACCACTCCACGCGCGCGCTCACCCCGCGCCATCCCCGGCACCGCGTCGTCACCGCCGAGTACGCGGCCGTGCTGTACCCGCCGGGTGAGCGCTGGCGGGGGCGGACCCTGAGGCCGTACCCGGCGGGGGAGTGGGCCCCCGGCGACGCGTTCGGGGAGGCGGCCGGGGCGCTGCGCGCCGCCGGTCCGGAGGTGCACACCTGGGTGGTCCTCGCCCACAACTCCCGGCTCGGCGCGGAGCATCCGTCGACCTCCGTGGTCAACGCGTACGGCGACCGCTACCCGTGGGCGCCGTGCATCGCCCAGCCGGAGACCCGCGAGTACCTCGTCGACCTGGCGGCGGAGGCCGCGGTGCGGCCGGGTGCGCGCGGCACCGAGCTGGAGTCCCTCGGCTGGTACGGCTTCCAGCACCTGCACGCCCACGACAAGACCGGCGGTGTCGGGCTCGGGGACGCCGGGCAGTACCTGATGGCGCTCTGCTTCTGTCCGGCCTGCCGCGCCGGGTACGCAGACTCCGGGCTGGACCCCGACGCGCTGGCCGCGGCCGTGCGGGACGCGCTGGAGCCGCTGTGGCGGGGCGAGCCGGTCGACGACGGGTGGCCGGCGGTCGAGAAGCTCCTCGGCGAGGAGCGGGCGACGGGAACCCGGGTGTGGCGCGACGCCGTCGCCCGCTCCCTCCAGGAGGCCGCCGTCACGGCGGTGCGGGCCGCCGCACCCGAGGGGTTCCAGGTGCTGCTGCACGCGGACCCCGTGACGTACCACTGCGGTGCGAACGCGGGGGTCGACCCCGCGCACATCCTCGGCGTGGCGGACGGCGTCGTCGTGCCGTGCGCGGGCGGGCCGGGGCTGCTTCCCGCGTTCGCGGAGGCGGGCGTGGAGGCGGGTGCGGAGGGGGCGGTGCTGGCCGCCAACTTCGGCGTCGTGTCGGGGATGGGGGGCAGCCCGGGGACGCTGGGCGCGGACGCCGGACGGGCGGCGGAACTGGGGGCGACGGAGATCAGGCTCTACCACGCGGGCCTGGCGTCGGACCAGGACCTGGCGGCGGTTCGGGAGGCGTTGACGGCGGTGCGGTGAGTCCGTGGTGCCGGGCGCCGTCCGGGGAGGGGGTGCGGGTTCTTTCGCGGGTGCGGTGTGGTTTCTCGCGCAGTTCCCCGCGCCCCTGAAGGGTTGGGCCTGCGGCCCGCCCTCCATCCTGAAATGCACGGGGCGCAGCCCCGGTCGCTTTTCAGGGGCGCGGGGCGGTGACACCTGCGGCTCCGCCGCGTGGGCGCGACCAGCCGCCACCCACCCGCACTCGCCGACGCACCCGCACCCCCGCCTCGAAACGGCGATGAGTTCTCCCTCTCCCGTCGGTCTACCGGATAGAGGGCGCATGCCCTCGACCGACCCGAAGGAGCCCCGGATGACCGTCGACGACACCGACCCCGCCACGACCACCCTCGACCTCACCGCGCAGACCCGCGTCGTGGCCCGTCTCGCGCGGGCCGTGGGGGACGAGCAGCTCTCCGGCGCGACCCCCTGCCCCGCGTACGCCGTGCGGCACCTCCTCGGGCACCTGCTCGGCCTCTCCGTCGCCTTCCGCGACGCGGCCCGCAAGGACCTCGGGCCCACGACGGACACCGATCCCGGCGCCTCCCTCCCCGACATCGGCCCCGACTGGCGCGAGGCCCTGCCCCGGACGCTCGGCGAACTCGCGGAGGCCTGGCGGGACCCGGCCGCCTGGACCGGGGAGACCCGGGCCGGCGGCATACCGCTGCCGGGGCCCGTCGCCGGTGCCGTCGCCGTGAACGAGCTCGTGGTGCACGGCTGGGACCTCGCCCGCGCCACCGGACAGGAGTACGAGCCGGACCCGGACGCACTGGCCGCGTCCCACGCCTTCCTCACCGCGTCGGTCGACGCCCCCGGCCGGGACGGCATTTTCGGTCCCGTCGTGCCCGTACCGGACGACGCCTCCCTCCTGGACCGCGCGATCGGCCTGAGCGGACGCGACCCGAACCGGAAGGCATAGGCTGTCCTCAGACAGAACACTCGAAATCCGGCGCGCGCCCCCGCCCGCGTCCGTACGCTCCCCCACATGCCCCTGAGCCTCACCGTCCTCGGTACCTCCTCTCCGCATCCCGGACCGGGCCGGCCCGCCTCCGGCTATCTGCTGCGCGGCGGGGGCGCGGAGATATGGGTGGACGCCGGGTTCGGGACCTTCGCCGAATTGCAGCGGCACACGGACCCCACGAGGCTCACGGCGATCTGGCTGTCCCATCTGCACGCCGACCACAGCGCCGATCTGCTCGCCGCCGCGTACGGCTTCGCGTACGGCGGCCTCACCCTGCCCGCGCCGCTCCCCGTCTACGCGCCCGACGGCTGCGCCCGGCGCGTCGCCGCCTTCTTCGGCCGGCCGGACCCCGCCTTCCTCAGCAGCGTCTTCGAGTTCCGCCCGCTGTACGACGGGCACACCGCCCGGCACTGGAACCTCACCCTCACCGCGCGTGCCGTCGTCCACGACACGGAGGCGTACGGGCTGCGCGCCGAGTGCCAGGGGCGGGTGTTCGCGTACTCCGGGGACAGCGGGCCGTGCGACGCGCTCACCCATCTCGCGGGCAGCGCCGACCTCTTCCTGTGCGAGGCGGACATCGCCGCGCATCGCGAAGGCGAACCCCGGGTGCATCTCACGCCGGAGGAGGCCGGTACCTACGCCAAGGGAGCGAGCCGGCTTCTCATCACGCATGTGGGACCCGCGCTGACCAGGGAGGAGGCCACCGGACGCGCCGCCGTGGCGTTCGGCGGGCCCACCGAGAGCGCGTATGAGGGCGACACCAGGATCGTGTGACGGCAACCACGAATTCTTTTGCCGGAAGCATTGACGAAACACGAGCCCCCTCCTACCTTCAACGCGTCGTACTTCGTACGTCATATATGAGACGCGATACGCGAGATCGGATACGTGAGATGCCGGGAACGGCAGCCCGTGGGATCTCCGTGACACCGAGAGGCCGCGCATGACCTCTGTGCCCACGCCGATCCCGTCCCGCACGCAGTTCGTGCTGGAGGGGATCAAACACCGCATCCTCACCGGACAGCTGACGCCGGGTCAGGCCCTGGTCGAGACCGAGCTGGCCGCGCAGTTCGGGGTGTCCAAGACGCCCGTGCGCGAGGCGCTGAAGACGCTGGCCGGTACCGGACTCGTCGTGATGAGCCAGTACAAGGGCGTCACCGTGCGCATGGTGGACGCGGACATGGCACGCGAGGTCTACGACGTACGGCTGCTCCTGGAGCCGGAGGCCCTGCGGCGCTCGGTGCGGCGCGGTGCCTCGTGGGAAGCCGCCGGCTCCGCGCTGACCAGGGCCGACGCGGCCACGGACACCGCCGAACGGTCGCTCGCCAACCGGGAGTTCCACCGCGCCCTCTATGTGCCCTGCGGCAACCCGCTGCTCGGCCGGATGCTCGACGAGGTGCGCGACCAGGCCGCCCTGGTCTCGGCCGTGGCCTGGGCCGCCGATCCCTCGTGGGAGCGGGAGGCCGCCGAGCACCGGGAGATCCTGCGGCTCGCCCTCGACGGCGACGCCGACGGCGCGGCCGCCGCCCTGCACGCGCACATCGCCTCGTTCGTCGAGCGGGCCTTCCCCGAGGCCCACGACGACGGGGGCCGGCAGGTCGGCCGGCCCCAGGGCGGCCGCGAGACCGGCCGAACCGGCAGCGCCCAGTAAGCCCCCGAGTCCACGAGGCCCGCCGCCCCGGGCGACGGCCTCCGCAGTCCTCGCAGAGGAAGGTCATCCATGAGCAGCGTGACGTTCGAGACCCAACGGACGGCTCTGGCCGACGTGGTGGCCATCCCGGTGACTCCGTTCGCCGAGGACGGCACCGTCGACCAGGGCGCCCACCGGGCCCTGCTGCGTCGGCTGCTGGACGGGGGGATCACCACCCTCACCCCGAACGGCAACACGGGCGAGTTCTACGCGCTGACCCCCGAGGAGCGGCGCCTGGTCACCGAGCTGACCATGGACGAGGTCGGCGACCGCGCGGTGGTCCTGGTCGGCGTCGGACACGACATCCCGACCGCGGTCGCCTCCGCCGAGCACGCCCGCGAGGCCGGCGCCCAGATGGTGATGGTCCACCAGCCGGTCCACCCGTATGTGTCGCAGCGCGGCTGGGTCGACTATCACCGGGCGATCGCCGAGGCCGTGCCGGAGCTGGGCGTCGTGCCCTACATCCGCAACGCGCAGCTCTCCGGCGCCCGTCTCGCCGAACTCGCCGACGACTGCCCGAACGTGATCGGTGTGAAGTACGCGGTCCCGGACGCGGCGCGGTTCGCCGCCTTCGCCCGCGACGCCGGTCTGGACCGCTTCGTCTGGGTGGCCGGACTCGCCGAGCCGTACGCTCCCTCCTACTTCTCGGCGGGCGCCACCGGATTCACCTCTGGGCTCGTCAACGTCGCCCCGGCCGTCTCGCTGAACATGATCGAAGCGCTTCGATCGGGTGACTTCCCGGCCGCCATGAAGGTCTGGGAGCAGATCCGCCGCTTCGAGGAGCTGCGTGCCGCCAACGGCTCCGCCGACAACGTGACCGTGGTCAAGGAGGCGCTGGCCTCGCTCGGCCTGTGCCGCAGGGACGTCCGGGCGCCCAGCAGGCAGCTGCCCGAGGACGAACGCGCCGAGGTCGCCTCCATCGCCGCGGGGTGGTCGATATGACGAACCCGGTCGACACGAGGAAGCCGGAAGAACTCCGCAGCCACCAGTGGTACGGCAGCGGCGTCTCGTCGGGGCTGCGCTCCTTCAGCCACCGCGCCCGCACCCGTCAGCTCGGCTATCTGCCCGAGGAGCACCTGGGCAAGCCGGTCATCGCGATCCTGAACACCTGGTCGGACATCAACCCCTGTCATGTCCACCTCCGCGACCGCGCGCAGGCGGTGAAGCGGGGCGTGTGGCAGGCGGGCGGTTTCCCGCTGGAGTTCCCGGTCTCCACCCTCTCGGAGACCTTCCAGAAGCCGACCCCCATGCTCTACCGGAACATGCTCGCGATGGAGACCGAGGAGCTGCTGCGCTCGTACCCGGTCGACGGGGCCGTGCTGATGGGCGGCTGCGACAAGTCCACGCCCGCCCTGCTGATGGGCGCCGCGAGCGTCGACCTGCCGACGGTGTTCGTGCCCGCGGGGCCCATGCTGCCGGGGCACTGGCGCAACGAGGTCCTCGGCTCCGGCACCGACATGTGGAAGTACTGGGACGACCGGCGCGCCGGGCTCATCGGCGACTGCGAGATGACCGAACTGGAGTCCGGTCTAGCCCGTTCGCCCGGTCACTGCATGACGATGGGCACGGCCTCCACGCTCACCGCCGCCGCCGAGGCCCTCGGGGTCACGGTGCCCGGCGCGTCGAGCATCCCGGCGGTCGACTCCGGGCACGACCGGATGGCCGCCAAGTCGGGCCTGCGGATCGTCGAGCTGGTCCGCAAGGACCGCAAGCTCAGCGACATCCTCACCGCCGACGCCTTCGAGGACGCCGTCACCACCGTCCTCGGACTGGGCGGCTCCACCAACGCGGTCATCCACCTCATCGCCATGGCCGGCCGCGCGGGCGTCAAGCTCACCCTGGACGACTTCGACCGCATCGCCCGCACGGTCCCGGTGCTGGCCGACGTCCGTCCCGGTGGTCAGACGTACCTGATGGAGGACTTCCACTTCGCGGGGGGTCTGCCCGGTTTCCTCTCCCGGATCACCGACCTGCTGCACCTGGACCGGCCGACCGTCTCCCACGACACGATGCGCGAGCAGCTCGACGGCGCGCTCGTCCACAACGACGCCGTGATCCGCACCCGTGAGAACCCGGTCGCCGCCGAGGGCGGGGTCGCCGTCCTGCGCGGCAACCTCTGCCCCGACGGCGCGGTCATCAAGCACATCGCCGCCGAGCCCCACCTGCTCAGGCACACCGGTCCCGCCGTCGTCTTCGACGACTACCGGACCATGCAGCGCACCATCAACGACCCGTCGCTCGGCATCACCGCAGACAGCGTCCTCGTCCTGCGCAACTCCGGCCCCAAGGGCGGCCCCGGCATGCCCGAGTACGGGATGCTGCCCATCCCCGACCACCTGCTGAAGCAGGGCGTACGGGACATGGTGCGGATCTCCGACGCCCGGATGAGCGGCACGAGTTACGGCGCCTGCGTGCTGCACGTCGCGCCGGAGTCGTACATCGGCGGCCCGCTCGCCCTGGTCCGCACCGGCGACCCGATCACCCTCGACGTCGAGGCGCGCACCCTCCACCTCCACGTGGACGACGAGGAGCTGGAGCGCCGCCGGGCGGAGTGGACCGAGCCGCCCACCCGCTACGAACGCGGTTACGGCGCCCTCTACAACGACCAGATCACCCAGGCCGACACCGGCTGCGACTTCGAGTTCCTGGCCAGACCGGGCAAGGTCCCGGACCCGTACGCGGGTTGACCGCTCCGACGCCGGGCGCGTCGAAAGGGGCGCGGGGAGCGGCGCGACAAGCACCCACACACCCGCACCCGACCTCACCCCGCGAGCCGCATCCCCGTACCGCGAACCGCCCACCCCTGCACAGCGAGAAAGCGCTTCCTGCACCACAACGCGCAACGACGTACCCAGAAACGGAGCCCCAGTCATGGCCCAAGCCGCAGCCGTGGCGAAACCGCCCGCGCCACCCCGGCGGAGCCGTGCGCGCCGTGCCTCCGCGACCCCGCGCAGGCTGCCCTACCTGCTGATCGCCCCGGCCGCCCTGCTCATGCTGGGCTTCATCGCCTACCCGGTCGTCAGCGTCTTCTACTACAGCCTGCAGCACTACAACCCCACCAAGCCGTGGCGGAACGGCTTCGCCGGCTTCGACAACTTCGTCCACGCCTTCACCGAGGACCCGCTGTTCTGGGACACCCTCGTCTTCAGCGCCAAGTGGGTGGTCGTCGAGGTCGGACTCCAGCTGCTGTTCGGTCTCGCGCTCGCACTGATCGTCAACCAGACGTTCGTCGGCCGGGCCCTCGGCCGCGCGCTCGTCTTCTCGCCGTGGGCCGTCTCCGGCGTCCTCACCTCCGCGATCTGGGTACTGCTCTACAACTCCCAGACGGGCATCACCCGTTACCTCGCGGACATCGGCATCGGCGAGTACGGCACCAGCTGGCTCTCCGACACCTCCACCGTCTTCTCGGCGGTGGTCGTCGCCGACCTGTGGCGCGGCGTCCCCTTCTTCGCGATCCTCATCCTCGCCGACCTCCAGTCCATCTCGAAGGACCTCTACGAGGCCGCCGAGGTCGACGGCGCGAGCCGTGTCCGGCAGTTCCTCCACATCACGCTGCCGCACCTGAAGGACGCGATCATCCTCTCCACGCTGCTGCGGGCGGTGTGGGAGTTCAACAACGTCGACCTGCTCTACACCCTGACCGGCGGCGGACCCGCGGGGGAGACCACCACCCTCCCGCTGTACATCGCCAACACCTCGGTCGACGCCCACAACTTCGGCTACGCGTCCGCCCTGACCACGGTCGCGTTCGTGATCCTGCTCTTCTGCTCGATGGTCTATCTGCGGCTGAGCAAGTTCGGAGGCGAGTCCAAGTGATCACCAAGGACGCCGAGAAGGCCGCTCCGGTGACGCCCGTGCCGGCGGCCCCCGAGCCCCCGCAGCGGCCCCGCAAGCAGCACCGCGCCTGGGACGAGGTGCCCCGCCTGCAGATCTATCTGCCCCTGTCGGTCTACCTCGTCTTCACCCTCGTCCCCTTCTACTGGATCCTGCTGTTCGCGCTCCGCAAGCCGGGCTCGACCTCGCTCGTGCCCTGGCCCGTCACCTTCGAGCACTTCGAGAAGGTGTGGAACGAGCGCAGCTTCGGCACCTACTTCCAGAACAGCGTCCTGGTCGGCGTCGTCACCCTGCTGATGACCACGCTCGTCGCCCTCGCCGGCGGCTACGCCCTCGCCCGCTTCGACTTCCGGATCAAGCGCGGCTTCATGCTGGCGCTGCTGTGCTCCCAGTTCGTCCCGGGCGCGCTGCTCCTCGTGCCGCTGTTCCAGATCTTCGCCGAGCTGCGGATGATCAACTCGCTCGGCAGTGTCATCCTCGCCGAGACGGTCTTCCAGCTGCCGCTGTCGATCATCCTGATCAGCAACTTCATCAAGAACGTGCCGTACTCGCTGGAGGAGGCGGCCTGGGTCGACGGCTGCAACCGGTTCACCGCGTTCCGGGTGGTCGTGCTGCCGCTGCTGCGGCCCGGTCTGATCGCCGTCGGCTCCTTCGCCTTCGTCCACTCCTGGAACCACTTCCTGTTCGCGCTGATGTTCCTCAGCAACCAGGAGAAGCAGACCATCCCGGTCGGCCTGAACACCCTGCTCAGCGCCGACAGCGTCGACCTGGGCGCGCTCGCCGCGGGCGGCATCATCGCCGCCGTCCCGGTCGTCATCGTCTTCGCCTTCATCCAGAAGTGGCTGATCACCGGCTTCAGCGCGGGGGCGGTGAAGGGATGAGCCACCGCAGGAGAGGTCTCTCCCTCGTCGCGTTCGCCGGGATGCCGGGCCCAGGGGGCGTAATGAAACTCCCGCACGGCACCCGACTCCCACGACACGCCCTGGACGGCGGCGACACCCCTAACCTGCACCAGAAGATCGACAGCGCCGGGAGGGCCGACCGAGAGGTGGCGCGCGGCGCGGGCGCAGGGAGAATCCGATGAACCACACCACCGCGTACGACACACCGGTCCCGCTCGTCCTCGCGGGAGCCCGCGGCCACGGCCGCTGGCACCTGGAGAACATCCGCCGCCTGGCGGACAAGGGGATCGTCCGCCTCGCCGGCGTCTGCGAACTGACCCCGCTGGGCGCGGACGAGATCCCGGACGGCCTCGGCACCCCCGAGCAGTCCGCCGACTTCGGCGCGCTCCTCGACTCCACCGGTGCCGCGATCGCCGTGATCTGCACCCCGATCCCGACCCACACCGACCTGGCGCTGGCCGCGGCCGAGCGGGGCGTGCACCTCCTGCTGGAGAAGCCCCCGGCCCCGTCGTACGCCGAGTTCCGCCGGATGGCGGACGGGGTGGCCGCCGCCGGGGTCGTCTGCCAGATCGGCTTCCAGTCGCTGGGCTCCCACGCGGTGCCCGCCATCCGGAAGATGATCGCGGACGGACTGATCGGCGAGGTCACCGGCATCGGCGGCGCCGGCGCCTGGGCCCGCGCCGAGGCGTACTACAGGCGGGCGCCCTGGGCGGGCAAGCGCCGCCTGAACGGTGTGGACGTGATCGACGGGGCGCTCACCAACCCCCTCGCGCACGCCGTCGCCACCGGCCTCGCCCTCGGCGACGCGGGCCGCGCCGAGGACGTCACCGCCATCGAGACCGAGCTGCTGCGGGCCAACGACATCGAGTCCGACGACACCTCCTGCGTGCGGATCACCACCGCCCGCGGCCGCCAGATCACCGTCGCGGCCACCCTGTGCGCCGAGAACCCCGACGAGCCGTACAACGTCGTCCACGGCACCAGCGGCCGGATCACCTTCTGGTACAAGCAGGACCGCGTGCTCCTACAGCGGGCGGGACACGGCCCCGAGGAGATCGAGTACGGCCGCACCGACCTGCTGGAGAACCTGGTCGACCACCTCGTCGACGGCACCGGCCTGCTGGTCCCGCCGGACACCACCGGCGCGTTCATGAAGGTCGTCGAGGCCATCCGCACCGCCCCCGACCCGCTCGCGCTCCCGGCCGACACCTGGCACCGGCTGCCCGAGGAGGACCGCAGGGTCGTCGACGGCATCGATGCCCTGGTCACGGCCGCCGCCGACACCCTCGCCCTCTACTCCGAACTGGGCGCCCCCTGGGCGCTCCCCGACACACCGGCGAAAGAGGTGGGTACCTGATGACGACCGACGAGTCCCTCGTCCTGCGGGTGGCGGGGCGCCCGGTGGGCCGTTACCACGCGCGGCCCGAGGTGCCGGCCCGCCTCTCGCCCCGCCCCTACCTCCATCCCGTCACCACCCTGTCCGGTACGGCGGTCACCGAGCTGAGCCCCGCCGACCACCTCCACCACCTCGGCGTCGGTGTCGCCGTTCCCGACGTCGAGGGGCACAACTTCTGGGGCGGGCGGACCTACGTCCGCGACCGGGGCCCGACCGAGCTCGACAACCACGGCTCCCAGCGCCACATCGCCTTCCAGCTGCGCGACCCCGACGGCTTCGTCGAGGAACTGCGCTGGGTGGCGTCCGGAACCGAGCTGCTGCGCGAGCGCCGTACCGTCGCGGCCACCGAACTGACCGACAGCGCGTGGGCGCTGGACTTCACCTTCTCGCTCACCAACACCACCGGCGCGCCCGTGTCGATCGGCAGCCCCGCCACCAACGGCCGCCCCGGCGCCGCGTACGGCGGCTTCTTCTGGCGGGCCCGCAAGGCGGCCGAGCCCCCGCGCGTGTTCACCGCCGACGCCGAGGGCGAGGCCGAGGTGCACGGCAACCGCGCCGACTGGCTCGCCCTCGCGGGCGACACCTGGACGCTGGTCTTCGCGGGAGCCACCGACACCACCCGCCACGACCCCTGGTTCGTCCGCGCCGACGAGTACCCGGGCGTCGGCTCGTCCCTCGCCCCCACCGAACGCCTGACCGTCGAGCCTGGCGGGACCACCGTGCGCCGGATCGTCACCGTCGTCGCCGACGGCACCCTCGACCGGGTCGAGGCGGCGGCTCTCGTCCGCAAGGCGGTGGGCCCGTGACCACCTCCGCCGGGGCACCCGCCTTCTCCGCCGACCGGGGCGACGGCACCTACCGCAACCCCGTGCTCGACGCCGACTGGTCCGACCCCGACGTCCTGCGCGTGGCCGACGACTTCTACCTGACGGCCTCCAGCTTCGGCCGGGTCCCGGGACTTCCCCTGCTCCACTCCCGGGACCTGGTCAACTGGACGCTCGTCGGCCACGCGCTGGAACTCCTCGAACCGGCGGGCGAGTTCCGGGTGCCCCGCCACGACTGCGGGGTGTGGGCGCCCTCGCTGCGGCACTTCGACGACCGGTTCTGGATCTTCTGGGGCGACCCCGACCACGGCATCTACCAGGTCAGCGCCCCCGAGATCCGCGGCCCGTGGACCCGGCCGCACCTGGTCAAGGAGGGCAAGGGGCTCATCGACCCGTGCCCGCTGTGGGACGAGGAGACCGGCGAGGCGTACCTCGTGCACGCCTGGGCCAGGTCCCGCTCCGGGATCAAGAACCGGCTCACCGGGCACCGGATGCGGCCCGACGGCACCGGACTGCTCGACGAGGGCAAGGTGATCGTCGACGCGGACCGGCTCCCCGGCTGGTTCACCCTGGAGGGCCCCAAGCTCTACCGGCACGACGGCTGGTTCTGGATCCTCGCCCCGGCCGGGGGCGTGGAGACCGGCTGGCAGGGCGCCTTCCGCTCCCGCGACTTCTTCGGCCCCTACGAGGAACGCGTCGTGCTGGAGCAGCACGACACCGACGTGAACGGCCCCCACCAGGGCGGCTGGGTGCGCACGGCGGCCGGCGAGGACTGGTTCCTGCACTTCCAGCAGCGGGGCGCGTACGGCAGGGTCGTCCATCTCCAGCCGATGCGCTGGGGAGCCGACGGCTGGCCCGTGCTCGGCGACGAGGGCGCCCCCGTGTCCGTCCACCCCAAACCGGCGCTGCCCGCGCAGCCACCCGCCGCGCCGGCCACCGACGACGACTTCCCCGGCGGCCGCTTCGGACGCCAGTGGCAGTGGACCGCGAACCCGCAGGAAGGCTGGGCGACCCAGCACTCCGGCGACGGGCTGCGGCTCACGTGCGTGCGCTCCGTGCACGCGCACGACCTGCGGAAACTGGCGAATGTGCTCACACAGCGGCTGCCGGGGATCCCCACCGTGACCGAGGTGGGGCTGCGCCTCGACAGCGAGGAGCCGGGGGCGCGCGCCGGGCTCGCCGTGCTCGGGGACGCCTTCCGCTGGATCGGGCTCCAGCGGGCCGCCGACGGGAGCGTGCACCTCGTCCACCGGTTCGCCGAGACGGTCGCCGAGCGCGAGCGGGACGCGGCTCCGCCGTGCCCGGCGCCCGAGGGGCGGGCCCGGCTGCGGATCGAGACCCGCGCCGGGGCGCGCTGCCACTTCGCCTACGACGTGGGGGAGGGCCGGCACTCCGCCGGCCAGGTCTTCGCCGCCACGTCCTGGCGCTGGGTCGGCGCTCTGCTCGGCCTGTTCGCGGTCGCGCCCCCCGGCGCGGGACACGCCGGTGCCGCCACGTTCACGACGTTCAGGATCACCCCTTCCTCGTAACCCGTACGCCTGTTGGGAGCCGCAGTGACGCACCTCCGCAGCAAGCGCTTGCCGACCTGGTCGGGGGCGAGCCCGGGTGCCGGCCGCACCCTGGTGGCGGTCGCCGCACTGCTGGGCTCGCTCGGGCTCGGGGCCGTCGGCGGGGGCCGGGGCCGCGCCCGCCACCGAGACCGCGCTCGCCGCGGGGGTCCGCACACCCGGCGGCTGGGGCGACCGGCCCCATGGCTTCGCCTCCCTCGGCGGCGGCACCACCGGAGGCGCCGGCGGCAAAGCCGGAGTTGGTGCTGCAGGGCACGGCGCCACGACCGTCGTCGAGCGGTCCGTCATCAAGGCGCTCCGCCGGGGCTCCAGCAGCAACAACGGCTACATCACGGCCGCCTCCACTTGGAAGGACAACCCGTACGGCTTCCTGATCACCCGGTCGAAGGTGATCAGCGACGCGCCCGCCGGGTCCCTCCACCCGGGCCGGCCCCGGCACCCGGGCGGCGAGCCGAACGCCGTCGCCCAGGTGCTGTTCCGCGACACCGAGCTGCCCGCCGCGATCAAGTCGTCGCCGTGGACCGATATGAGCGGCTTCTCGTGGAAGGACGCGCGGTTCACGGAGTACCGCACCCGCGGGCCGGGCGCCCGGATCACCGCCGACCGCCCGCAGCTCCCGGAGGCCGACGCCCCCACGCACACGGTCACCACGTACCTCGCCGGGACGGACGGCTGGGCGCCGCACCCGCGGCGCGCCCGCCACTGAGTCCGGCCCCGGCGGCAGCACCGGACCCCCACAACTTCACAACCCTCGTTGGATCCAGAAGAAAGAGCCGAGCAATGAAGATCAGCAATCACAGAAGCAGGCGCGCCGCCCTGGCCGTCGCCCTGGGATCCGTTCTCGCCCTGACCGCCACCGCCTGCGGTGACGACGGCAGCGGGGCCGGCGGAGACAAGGGCTCCGAGGGCAGCGGCAAGGGCGAGATCGTCTTCTGGGACAACAACGGCGGTGTCCGCACCGACATCTGGAAGGAGATCATCGCCGACTTCCGGAAGGCCAACCCGGACATCAAGGTCGAGTACGTCGGCATCGCGGCCACCGAGTACCAGTCGAAGGTCGACACCGCCATCCAGGGCGGTGGTCTGCCGGACGTCGGCGGTGTCGGCGCGGCCATGGCCGCCGGGTTCGCCGCGCAGGGCGCGCTGGAACCGCTGGACGACCGGCTCGCCAAGTCCTCCCTGAACGGCAAGCTCAACGAGGCGATGGTCGAGTCGCTGAAGTCCGCGGGCGGCGGCGAGGCCCTGTACTCGATCCCGACCTCCGCGAACAACGGAGTCCTCTACTACCGCACCGACCTGTTCAAGGCGGCGGGTCTCGACGAGCCGACCACCTGGGACAAGTTCTACAAGGCCGCCGAGAAGCTCACGGACAAGGACGAGAACGAGTTCGGCTACACCATCCGCGGCGGCGCCGGTTCCATCGCCCAGGCGCTGGACGCGATGTACGGGCAGTCGGGCATCACCTCGTTCTGGGACGCCGGCGGTGAGAAGACCACCGTGAACGACCCGAAGAACGTGGCGGCGCTGGAGAAGTACGTCGGCCTCTACAAGAAGGTCACGCCCGCGGCCGACCTCAACAACGACTTCACCAAGATGGTCGCGCAGTTCGACTCCGGCACGATCGGCATGCTCAACCACAACCTGGGCTCCTACCAGGACCATGTGAAGGCGTTCGGCGACAAGTTCCGGGGCATCCCGCAGCCGACCGGCCCCGGCGGCAAGCGCGTCCAGGTGTCCAACCCGGTCGACGGGCTCGGCATGTTCAAGAGCTCCAAGAACAAGGAGGCCGCCTGGAAGTTCATCGAGTTCGCCATGTCGCACGAGGAGAACTCCAAGTTCAACGAGTCGGCGGGCCAGGTGCCGGCGAACAACGACGCGGCGAAGGACGAGTGGATCCAGAAGGCCGAGCCGACGAAGCTGGCCGCCGCCGCGCTGACCGACGGGTCGACGTCGATCGTGCAGCTGCCGTACTACCTCCCGGACTGGAACACGATCTCCAAGGCCGACAACGAGCCCGCCTTCCAGAAGGTGATGGACGGGCAGACCAGCGCGAAGGAGTTCCTCGACTCGCTGGCCGACCAGCTCAACGAGGCGCAGGCCGAATGGAACGAGCAGAAGGGCTGACGCTCCGCTTCGACCGCCGGCCGTCCCTGCCGGTCGCGCGGTTCCCCGCGCCCCCGAAGGAAGGGGGCGCGGGGGCACCCCCCTTGTGAAAGGCACCCAGGAACCTCCCCATCTCGTAAGCCTGTTGAGAAAGGCACCCGCACGTGTCCCTCACCCGCAGACAGGTCACCACCGCGGCGCTCGCCGCCGTTCCGCTCACCGTCGCCGCCACCGGGCCCGCCTCCGCCGCCGTCTCCTCCGGCCGGGTCCGCCGTGAGCCCACGGTCTACCTCGCCGGCGACTCCACCGCCGCCCGGAAGTACGCCGACGCCCGGCCCGAGACCGGGTGGGGCATGGCACTGCCGTTCTTCCTCCGGTCGGGGCTGAAGGTCTCCAACCACGCCGTGAACGGGCGGAGTTCGAAGAGCTTCATCGACGAGGGACGACTGGACGCCATCCTGGGGGCCGTCCGCCCCGGCGACTTCCTGATCGTCCAGTTCGGCCACAACGACTCCAAGGCCGCCGACCCCGCCCGGTACACCGAGCCGTGGACCACCTACCAGGACCACCTGCGCCGGTACATCGACGGGGCGCGCGCCCGGGGCGCCCGGCCGGTCCTCGCCACCTCCGTGGAGCGCCGGAGGTTCGACGCGGGCGGGGTGGCGCAGCCGACCCACGGCGAGTACCCGGCGGCCATGCGCGCCCTCGCCCAGGAGGAGGGTGTGGCCCTCCTCGACATCCAGTCGCTGTCCCTCGCGCTCTGGCAGCGGCTCGGGGTCGAGGAGACCAAGAAGTACTTCAACTGGACCGCGACCGAGCAGGACAACACGCACTTCAATCCACCGGGGGCCATCGCCGTGGCACGGCTGGTCGCTGCGGAGCTGCTGCGGCGCCGGGTGCTCGCGCACCGCGATGTGCGCCGGCTGAACGAGACGGTCCCCGAGTCCTGGATCACCTGGCCCCAGGCGTAGCGCTCGCCCCCGCGCCCCTCGGGGGCGCCCCCTTCCCCCTGTTCTTGTGAAAGGAACTCGCACCCATGCGTGCTCATTGCTGGCATGCCCATGCCATTACTGCCTTCGTCGGCTGCACCGCCCTGGTCCTCGGTGTCGCCGGGACCGGCGTCGCCCAGGCGGGTGAACGTGACCTCGGCCGTCAGGTGCTCGGTGCCGGGGACGGCTGGGGCTCCGCCGAAGGCGGGACCACCGGCGGCTCCGCGGCCGACGCCGAGCACGTCTACACCGTCACCACCTGGGCGGAGTTCAAGGCCGCGCTCAGGGACGGCGGCGACGCGCCGAAGATCATCAAGATCAAGGGGATGATCGACGCCGTCTCCCAGGGCTGCGAGGCCTTCGTCACCGGCGGCTACGACCTCCAGCAGTACCTGAAGGACTACGACCCGGCCGTGTACGGCAACGACAAGGTCGCCATGGGCCCGCAGGAGGACGCCCGGGTCGCCTCCGCCGCCCGGCAGGACGCGGAGATCAAGGCCAACATCCCCGGCAACACCACCATCGTCGGCGTCGGCCGGAACTCCGGCATCCTCGGCGGCAGCCTCCAGATCAGGGGCGTCTCCAACGTCATCGTGCGCAACCTCACCGTCGAGGCGCCGCTGGACTGCTTCCCCAAGTGGGACCCCACCGACGACGGCAACACCGGCAACTGGAACTCCGAGTACGACGCCGTCGTCGTCTACGGCACCGACCACGTGTGGCTCGACCACAACACGTTCACCGACGGGCGCTACCCGGACAGCGAACGCCCGGTCCACTTCGGCAAGGTCTTCCAGCAGCACGACGGCCTCACCGACATCGTGCGCGGCGCCAACCACGTCACCGTGTCCTGGAACCGCTTCGAGAACCACGACAAGAACATGCTGATCGGCAACAGCGACGGCTCCGCCGCGCAGGACGCCGGCAAGCTCAAGGTCACCCTGCACCACAACCGCTTCGAGGGGATCCTCCAGCGCTCCCCGCGCGTGCGGTTCGGACAGGTCGACGTCTACAACAACCACTACGTGGTGAACGAGGAGCAGAAGGACGACTACTACGTCTTCGGCGTCGGCATCTCCTCGCAGCTGTACGCCACCGACAACGCCGTCACACTGCCCGCCGGGGCCAAGGTCGGCAAGGTCCTCAAGAAGTGGAGCGAGTCCCCGCTGACCGCCGAGAACAACTACGTCAACGGCAGGCTCACCGACCTCATCGCCGTCCACAACGCCGAGATCCCGGCCGAGACGCTCCAGTCCGGTGCCGGCTGGACGCCGACCCTGCGGGGGAAGGCCGACCACCCGCGCGCCCTGCCCGCGATCCTCAAGGCCCGGGCCGGCGCGGGGAAGGTGTGCTGATGACCGGTCACCGGACCGCCCTGAGCAGACGGTCGTTCGTCCTCGCGAGCGCCGGCGCCGCGCTCGCGCTCGGGACGGCGGCACCGGCCCACGCCTCCCACGGCCGGTCGCCCTTCGGCCGGTACGGCTCGCCGGCCGCCCGGCTCGACGAGCGGACGCTGTACGTGCACGCCGGGGGCGCCGGGGACTTCACCACCGTGCAGGCGGCCGTCACCGCCGCGACCGGCAGCGGGTACACCCTGGTCCTCGCACCCGGTGTCTACCGGGAGACCGTCGCCGTCAGCGCCGCCCGCACCGACATGACCTGGATCGGTGCCTCCGGAGACGCCCGCGACGTCACCGTCGTGTACGACAACGCCGCCGGCACCCCCAAACCCGGCGGCGGCACCTACGGCACGACCGGCTCGGCGACCACCCTCGTCCAGGGCGAGGGGTTCACCGCGCGGGACGTCACCTTCGCCAACGACTGGCTGCGCGCCGACCACCCCGAGATCACCGGCACCCAGGCCGTCGCCCTCAAGGTGCAGGGCGACCGCTCGGCGTTCGTGCGGTGCCGGTTCCTCGGACACCAGGACACCCTTTACGCCGACTCGATGGCGCTCGGCACGTTCGCCCGCCAGTACTTCCGGGACTGCTACGCCGAAGGAGACGTGGACTTCGTCTTCGGCCGGGCCACCGCGGTGTTCGAACGCTGCCGCTTCCACACCCTGACCCGGACCGACCTGGCCTCCGCCCCGTACGGCTTCGTGTTCGCGCCGTCCACCGCGGGCGCCAACCCGCGCGGCTACCTGGTGACCCGGAGCCGGATCACCGGCGAGGCCCCGGACGCCCACTACAAGCTGGCCCGGCCGTGGGTGCCCAGCTCCGACACCACCGCCAGGCCGATGCTGACCGTCCGTGAGACCCGCCTGGGGGCGGGCATCGACGCGGTGGCCCCGTACACCGACATGTCCTCCGGCTTCCCCTGGCAGGACCAGCGGTTCGCGGAGTACCGGAACACCGGCCCCGGTGCCCGGATCACCGTCCCGGAGAACCGGCCCCAGCTCACCGCCGCGGAGGCCGCCGCCCACACCCGCGAGGCGTACCTCGGCGACTGGACCCCCTGGAAGGGGTGCTGACGTGCGCCGGCGCACCCTGCTCAGCGGGATCGCCGGCGGCCTCGTGGCCGCCGGCGCCACCCCCGCGTTCGCCGGCGCCCGCCGGGTCCTGCACGTCCGGCGCGGCGGCTCCGTCCAGGCTGCCGTCGACGCGGTGGACGGCCCCGGCTGGACCATCGTGGTCCATCCCGGAACCTATCGCGAGGTCGTCGCCGTCCCCGCCGACAAGGCGGAGCTGACGCTTCGGGGGGCCTCCCGCGACCCGCGCGCCGCCGTCATCGTCTTCGACCGGGCCAACGGCACGCCCCGGCCCGAGGGCGGTACGTACGGCACGGCGGGCTCGGCCACCTTCACCTCGGCGGCGCCCGGACTGACCGTGCGCGACCTGACCCTCGCCAACGACTGGCTGCGCGCCGACCACCCCGACATCACGGGCACACAGGCCGTGGCCGCGTATGTCACCGGGGACCGCAGCCACTTCGAGAACGTCTGCTTCCTCGCCCACCAGGACACCCTCTTCGCGGACACCACCGCGCTCGACGTCTTCGACCGGCAGTACTACCGCCACTGCCACATCGAGGGCGACGTCGACTTCGTCTTCGGCCGGGCCCGCGCGGTCTTCGAGTCCTGCCGCTTTCACACCCTCCGGCGGGACGTCGCCTTCACCCCCAAGGGCATGGTCTTCGCGCCCTCCACCGCCCGTGCCAACCCCTACGGGTTCCTCGCCCTGCGGGGCCGGATCACCTCCGGCGCCGAGGACGGGGCGTACAAGATCGCCCGCCCCTGGGTCCCGTCGTACGAGACGACCGCCTGGCCCTCCCTGGTCGTCCGGGACACCTGGATCGGCCCCGGCATCGACGCCGCCGCCCCGTACACCGACATGCGTGAGGCGTACCCGTGGCAGACCATGCGCTTCCGCGAGTACGGCAACTCCGGTCCGGGCGCGGTCGTCACGGTGCCGGAGAACCGGCCCCGGCTCACGGAGGCCGAGGCCGCCCTGCACACCCGGCGGACGTACCTCGGGGACTGGAGGCCCGATGGGTGCCCATGAGCCGGGCGCCGGCCGCGATCCGTCCAAGGCCCGTCCACCCGGGCCGGCCCGTGAACGGTTCGGGCGCCGGGCCTTCGTCACGGGCGCGTCGGCCGCCGCCCTCCTCGCCGGAACCGGGGCCGCCGGGGCAGCCGAACCCCCGGCGCTCACCGGTCTCGACGGCACCCTCCCCGACTTCCACCCCCTCCTCAAGGACGAACTCCGCTTCCCGCTCGCCTGGGGCACCTCCCCCCTCCGTGACTTCCGTACCTGGCGGCGGGCCGCCCGCGCCAAGGTCGAGGAGCACCTGTTCGTCGCCCCGGACCACACCCCGTTCGCGCCCGTGTCCGGCGAGCGGCGCTCCGCGGGGGACGGCTTCACCCGGGAGCTGGTCACCTTCTCCCTCACCCGGTACGAGCGGGTCCGCGGCGCGCTGCTCACCCCGCACGGTGGTGGACCGTTCCCCGCGGTGCTGCTGCTCCACGACCACGGCGCCCGCTTCGACATCGGCAAGGAGAAGCTGGTCCGGCCCTGGTACGACGACACCCGGCTCGCCTCGGCGCAGGCGTGGGCCGACCGGTACTTCAGCGGCCGGTTCGTCGGTGACGAACTGGCCCGGCGGGGATACGTCGTCCTCGCCCTGGACGCCCTCGGCTGGGGCGACCGCGGACCGGTCACCTACGAGCAGCAGCAGGCCCTCGCGAGCAACTTCCTCAACCTGGGCTCCTCGCTCGCCGGGCTCATGGCCAGGGAGGACGTCCGCGCGGCGGCCTTCCTGGCGGGGCTCGACCGGGTGGACCGGCGGAGGGTCGGGGCCGTCGGGTTCTCCATGGGCGCCTTCCGGGCCTGGCAGACGGCCGCGCTCAGCGACGACATCGCCGCCGCGGCGAGCGTCTGCTGGATGACCGGACTCAAGGAGGTCATGGTCCCCGGCAACAACATCCTGCGCGGCCAGTCCTCCTACTACATGATCCACCCCGGACTCGCCCGGCATCTCGACTTCCCCGACGTGGCGAGCATCGGCGCCCCCAAGCCGATGTTCTTCCTGAACGGCGGCCTCGATCCGCTGTTCCCCGCCGACGGCGTCCGCGCGGCCCACGACAAGCTGCGCGCCGTCTGGCGTTCCCGCCGCGCCGAGGACCGGTTGCTGCTGAAGACGTGGCCTGACCTCGGCCATGTGTTCACCGCGCCCCAGCAGGACGAGGTCGTCGACTGGCTCGACTCCGTCCTGTGAACCACCACCCCACCCGCACGAGAAAGGAACCGCTCTCCATGTCTCGTCGTACCACTCTCGCCCTGGGCACCGCCCTCGCCCTCGGCACCGGTCTGGCCGTGCTCCCCACCCAGGCGCAGGCCGCCACCGTCGTCGTCAACACGACGACCGCCCTGTCCAACGCCCTCAAGAACGCCACCCCCGGCACGGTCATCCAGGTGCGCGGCGGCACGTACTACCCGACGGCCACCCTCCAGTCCACGGCGAACGGCACCTCCTCCAGCCGCATTCACCTCCAGCCCTACGGCTCGGAGAGCGTGAAGATCGACGGCTCGAACCTCCCGGACGGCGACTGGATCTTCAAGCTGACCGCGGACTACTGGACCGTCTCCGGGATCACCTTCCAGAACTCCCCGGACAGCGCGGTCGTCTGCCAGTCGTGCGCCTCCACGGTCTGGGACAACGTCAAGACCATCAACGGCGGCGACTCCGGCTTCACGCTCACCGGCGACGGCACCACCAACAACACCGTCCGCAACATCGACTCCTACGGCCACTACGACCCGGCCAACCACGGGGAGAACGCGGACGGCATCGCCGTGAAGTTCGGCTCAGGATCGGGCAACCTCATCACCGGTGCCCGCCTCTACAACAACGCGGACGACGGCCTGGACTTCTGGTCGTTCTCCTCGCCCGTGACGGTGGAGCACACCTGGGCGATGGGCAACGGCAGGAACCGCTGGGGCGACTCCGCCTTCGCGGGCGACGGCAACGGCTACAAGCTGGGCGGCGACGGCGAGGTCGTCGCGCACGTCGTCAACAACTCGGCGGCCTGGGACAACGCAGGCAACGGGATCACGGAGAACAGCAACAGGGGCGCCATCGTCATCAACCGGACCACCGCGTACGCCAACGGCAAGTGGGGCTACTACTTCGCGACCGGCGCGGCCCGCCTCGGCAGGAACCTCGCCGTCGGCAACGGCTCCGGCCCGGTCAACAAGGGCTCGTCGGTCGTCTCGTCCGGCAACAACTGGGACCCCGGCGTCGCGACACCCGCGTTCCGCTCCACCAACGCCTCGACGACGTACAACGCCCGTCAGCCGAACGGCGCGCTGCCCGTGACCACGTTCCTGACCACGGGCAGCACGACGATCGGCGCGACGATGGACTGAGCCGGACCCGGCCGCCCTACCGGCAGGCGGCCGGCAGCCGGTCGTGCCGCTTCTTCGTGACGGCGCCCGAGGCGTCCATCGGTGTGCGGGTGGAATGCGGGAGCGAAAGTTCCGAAGGCTTTCGGGGCGCGCGGTCGAAGACCAGACCCGCGCCGGTGCCGACGACGAGGCTCCCGCCGTCGTCGGAGTGTCCGAAGCCGGCGGCGGACGCGGTGGACAACAGGCCGGTGCCGCCCGCGACGGCGGCGCCGGCGGCGGCCGCCCCGATCGTGGTGGCGCGGGGAAAGGGGTGTCGCGCCGCGAGATCTTCTTCTACGAGTCGCCGTCGTCCGGCGAGTCGCCCTCGTGGCCCTCGAAGCCGCCCGCCACCGACAGCCTCTCGCCGTCCGCCTCCGCGGTCATGGCGTAGCCGTCGTCGCTCGCGTCCCGGCCGCCGCGCTCGTGGTTGTACTGCCCGGCGAAGACGAACTCGCCCTTCGGGACCGTACGACCGTCCTTGAGCACCCAGGTGTAGACCAGGAAGCCGTCGTCCTCTGCGACCGTCAGGTCGAAGTCCTGCTCCGGCAGCGAGCGCCAGGCACCGGAAGAGGAGACCCCGCCGGTCTCGGCGATCCGCAGCTGGACGGTGAGCTCGGTCAGCTGCTCGCTGGTCCTCAGGGTCAGATTGCTCTGCGCCCAGAAGTCGTTGCTGTGCGGGTCGACCGAGCCGTCCGACCAGAGCGGGCCGTCCTCCTCGTCCCCCGAGGTGGGCAGCTTCGGCGCGGGGGAGTTCTTGGCCGGCGGTGCACCGGACGGCTGTGAACTGGGCTTCCGCTCCGGCTCACCCCGGCTCGGTTCCGGGTCCGGCGGGATCGGGGCCCGGCTCGTCGCGGCCGGCGACTCCACCGGCGTCGGCGACACCGCGACCGTCCGGTCGCTCGGCTTCTCCTCGCTCTTCACCGCCGACGCGACGGCGTAACCGCCCACCGCGAGAACACCCGCGACACCGGCGGTCGCACTGACCACGCGCACCCAGCCCCACAGCGGCGGCCGCGTGGCCCCGCGGCTGCGGCGCCGCTCCTCGGGGGCCGCCATGCCGCGCTCGATCCGGGCCAGGATGCGGGCGCGGTCGGGCTCGTGCGCCTCGGCCGACTCGCGCAGCCGGGCGCGCAGCTCCTCGTGCACGTCCCTCATCGGTCCCTTCTTCCGCTGCCCGGCGCACCCGCGCCGGTCACCCTCGCGCCCGTGACGCCCGCGCCCGTGATGCCTGCGTGCATACGCGGCGGGGCGTCCCCGGTGCCGAGCAGCTTCTGCAGCTCGGCCATCCCCTTGGACGTCTGGCTCTTCACCGTACCGACCGAGACACCGAGGGCGAGCGCCGTGTCCTTCTCCGAGAGGTCGAAAGCGTGCCGCAGCACCACACACGCCCGCTTGCGGAACGGCAGCCGGCGCAGCGCCGACTGCACGTCGACCACCCCGGCCACATCGGGATTCTCGGCCTTCTCCTCGCGCTGCGACCAGAACAGCGTGATCCTGCGGCGCTCGCGCACCGCGCTGCGGATCCGGGTACGGGCCAGGTTGGCGACCACGCCGCGGGCGTACGCCACCGGGTGCTCCGCCTGCCGGACCCGGTCCCAGCGGTGCCACAGCGCGAGCAGCGCGTCCGCGGCGAGATCGTCCGCCGCGTCCGCCTCGCCCGTCAGCAGATGGGCCAGACGGGACAGTTCGGCGTAGTGCCGTTCGAAGAAGTCGTGGAACTCCACGGAGGCTGCGTCGTCGACGACCGTGCCCACGGGCGACCTCTCTCCTCGCTTCGGCCGACGGCACCGGGACCGGGTGCCTGTGCGTGTCGTGTGAATGACACGTGGTCGTCCGGGGGTTTCCCCGGCGAGATCCGGAAGAGTAGCAGTGATCGTGAACGAAGTTCGTACGAGGCTTCGAACGCCGTCTTACAGGGCGAACTTCGATTCCGTAACACGGAGAAAACCTGAACCGGGTTCAACGAGGGAACAATCCAGCCAGCATCCGCGCGTAGCGCACAACGTCCCTAGGAGCACCGCCCATGTCCGACGCACAGAAGGTGGCCGACCGGCCGAGCACCCCGCAGCCCGGGGTGAACAGCGTCGATCGCTTCTTCAGGATCACCGCCCGGGGATCCACCTTCGCCCGCGAGATACGCGGCGGCTTCGCCACGTTCTTCACGATGGCATACATCCTTGTCCTGAATCCCATCATCCTGGGAAGCGCCAAGGACAAGTACGGTCACACCCTCGACGGCGCCGAACTCGTCACCGCCACCGCCCTCGTGGCCGCCGTGATGACGATCATCATGGGCGTCGGCGGGAACCTGCCGCTCGCCCTCGCCGCGGGCCTCGGACTCAACGCGGTCGTCGCCTTCCAGATAGCCCCGCTGATGAGCTGGCCCGACGCGATGGGCCTGGTCGTCCTCGAAGGCCTGCTGATCTGCGTCCTGGTGGTCACGGGTCTGCGCGAGGCCGTCATGCACGCCATCCCGCAGCCGCTCAAGCAGGCCATCAGCGTCGGCATCGGACTGTTCATCGCGTTCATCGGGTTCGTCGACGCCGGGTTCGTCACCCGTATCCCGGACATCGCGAACACCACCGTGCCGGTCCAACTCGGCGCCTCCGGCGCGCTGTCGGGCTGGCCCATCCTGGTCTTCTGCGCCGGTGTCCTGCTGACGATCGCGCTGCTCGCCCGGAAGGTGAGGGGCGCCATCCTGATCAGCATCCTCACGATGACCGTCGTTGCGATCGTGATCAACTCGGTGGCCGACATCAAGAGCTGGGGCCTGACCACCCCGAAGGTCCCCGACGACCTCGTGGCCGCCCCCGAGTTCGGACTGGTCGGCGACTTCAGCCTCTTCGGCGCCTTCGGCGAGACCACCGTCATCACGGTCGTCCTGCTGGTCTTCACCCTGGTGCTCTCGGACTTCTTCGACACCATGGGCACGGTCGTCGGCGTCAGCGCCGAGGCCGGTCTGCTCGACGAGGAGGGCAAGGTCCCGCACCTCGGCCGGGTGCTCCTCATCGACGGTGCCGCGGCCGTCGCCGGCGGCGCCTCCTCCTCGTCCTCGGCGACCTCCTACATCGAGTCCGCGGCGGGCGTCGGCGAGGGCGCGCGCACCGGCTTCTCCAACCTGATCACCGGCGGGCTCTTCGCCATCGCCCTCTTCCTCACCCCGCTGCTGACCATCGTCCCGATGCAGGCCGCCGCCCCCGCGCTGGTCGCCGTGGGCTTCCTGATGATGATCCAGGTCAAGAACATCGACTGGGACAGGTACGACATCGCCATCCCCGCGTTCCTCACCATCGCCGTGATGCCGTTCACCTACTCCATCACCAACGGCATCGGCGCGGGCTTCGTCGCGTACGTCCTCATCAGGACGGTCCTCGGCAGGGCCAAGGAGATCCACTGGCTGCTGTGGGGCACCTCGGCGCTGTTCCTGGTGTACTTCGCGATCAACCCGATCCAGCAGCTGTTCGGCGTGAAGTAGCCGGTAGGGGGAAGGGCCGCCCCCCGGGGGAAAGGGGCGGCCCTTCGTCCGCGGAGGGCCCTCGGGCGGTCCCTCAGTCCTTCAGCGCCGCCTCCATCACGGCCTTCGCGACCGGCGCCGCCAGCCCGTTGCCGCTGACCTCGGAGCGGGCCGCGTCCGACTGCTCCACGACCACCGCGACGGCGACCTCCTTGCCGTCCGCCTTCGCGTACGACGTGAACCAGGCGTACGGCGTCTTGCTGTTCTTCTCGCCGTGCTGGGCGGTACCGGTCTTGCCGCCCACGGTCACCCCGCCGATCCGCGCGTTGGTGCCCGTGCCGTCCTCGACGACCGTCTCCATCGCCGACCGCAGCTCCTTCGCGGTGGACTCGCTCACCACCTGCTCGCCGCCGGCCTCGGAGTCGTAGTCCTCCAGCACGTCGCCGCCGCCGTCGGTGATCTGCGACACCATGTGCGGCGACACCAGCCTGCCCCCGTTGGCGATGGCCGCCGACACCATGGCCATCTGCAACGGCGTCGCCGTGACGTCGTACTGCCCGATACCGGTGAGCGCGGTGGAGGACTCGTCCATGCCGGACGGGTACACGCTCGGGTACGCCCGCACCGGTACGTCCTGCTCCGTGTCGTTGAAGCCGAACTTCTCCGCCATCGCCCTGACCTTGTCCTCGCCCAGCTTGACGGCCATCCGCGCGAACACGTTGTTGCACGAGTACTGCAGCGCCGTCCGGATCGAGGCGTTCTCGCAGGGCGCGTTCGGGTTCTCGTTGCTCAACTCCGTCGTCGTGCCCGGCAGGGTGTACGGGTCGGGGCTGTCCGTCCTCACATCCACCGACGGGTACAGCCCGTCCTCCAGCGCGGCCGCCGCGACGACCAGCTTGAACGTCGATCCCGGCGGAAGCGGCTGCCGCAGCGCCCGGTTGGTCAGCGGCTTGTCCGGGTCCGCGGTGAGCTTCTTCCAGGCCGTGCCCGCCGTGTTGGCATCGGTGAGCGACGACGGGTCGTACGACGGGGTCGACACCACCGCCAGGATCTTCCCGGTCGTCGGGTCGATCGCGACGGCCGCGCCCTTCTTGTCACCGAGCGCCCCGTACGCCGCCTTCTGCACAGCCGGGTCGATGGTCGTGATCACATCGCCCGGTTCGGCCCGCTCGCCGGTGACCGTGTCCAGCACCGACTTCTGCCGGATGTCCGTGCCGTTGAGCAGGTCCTGGTAGATGCCCTCCAGCTGCGTCGGGGCGTAGCTCTGCGAGGCGTACCCCGTCACCGCCGCGTACAACTCGCCGTTCTTGTACGTGCGCTTGTACGCTAGGTCGCTGCCCTTCGTCCGCGCGGAGCCGGTGATCGCGTCACCGCCCACGATGATGTTCCCGAGCGGCGCCGCGTACGTCTCGATCGCGTTCCGCCGGTTGTCCTTGTCCTCCGCGAGCGCCGTGCCCTCGTAGAACTGCACCCAGGTCGCCCGCACCAGCAGGGCGAGCACGAGGAGCAGGGTGAAGACGGCGCTGCGCCTGATCGTCTTGTTCATCGCACCCGGACAGACGAGCGGAATGCGGTCGGTCGTTCCCTTCCGTCCCGGTTCTCATGCGCTCTTCATGTGTCCGGGGGTGCCCGGGTGCCCGGGTCAGAGCCGGCGCGTTGCCAGCGTCAGCCGGTCGCGGGCGTCGAAGAGGGCGTCCTTGACCAGCTGCTCGTGGGCCGGGGTGAGCCGGGCCACCGGCACGGAGCAGCTGATGGCGTCACGGGCCGGGGTGCGATACGGGATCGCCACGCCGAAGCAGCGCAGACCGATGGTGTTCTCCTCGCGGTCGACGGCGAAGCCCTGCTCACGGACCTGGTGGAGCTCCTCTATGAGCTGCTCCCGGTCGGTGATCGTGTTCTCGGTCAGCGCCGGCAGGGTCTCCGGGAGCATCTTGCGGACCTGCTCGTCGGTGTGGGTGGCGAGCAGCGCCTTGCCGAGCGAGGTGGAGTGGGCGGGCAGCCGCCGGCCGACCCGGGTGAAGGGGCGCAGATAGTGCTGCGACTGCCGGGTGGCGAGATAGACGACGTTGGTGCCGTCGAGGCGGGCCAGGTGGATGGTCTCCGTGGTGTCGTCCGAGAGCCGGTCGAGCGTGGGGCGGGCGAGCGCGACCACCTCGTCCCCGTCGATGTACGAGGTGCCGACGAGGAGGGCCCGTACGCCGATGCCGTACCGCGTGCCCGTCGCGTCCGTCTCGACCCAGCCCAGCTCCACGAGGGTGCGGAGCAGCATATAAAGGCTGGACTTGGGATAGCCGACGGCCTCCTGCACCGCCGCGAGGGAGTGCATTCCGGGGCGCCCGGCGAAGTATTCGAGCAGTTCGACGGTCCGTACCGCCGACTTGACCTGCGCTCCGCCGCCCGTCTCGACTGCCGACATCGCCCTTGACCCCTTCGTTCGACGGGAAATAGTCTCCAACACCATATTCATCATTGAAGACGGCGTTCAGCATATCGAACGACCCTGGTGAATGACCCAGACAATACCCCTGGGAATGACCCAGAAATACGTGGAGGGACCCGCGGTGGCAGCAGCACCAGTCTGGAGTGTCGACCCCCGAACCGGGAAGCAGCGCGAGCAGGTTGCGGTGGAGGCAACGGCCCAGGAGGTGGACGCCGCCGTCCGCGCGGCCCACGCGGCCCGCGGCGCCCTCGCCGACCGCACCGTCCGCGCGGCCTTCCTGCGCACGGCGGCCGACCAGCTCCAGGCGGCCAAGGACCAGCTCGTCGAGGTCGCCGACGCGGAGACCGCGCTCGGCCCGGTCCGGCTCACCGGTGAACTCGCCCGCACCTGCTTCCAGCTGCGGGCCTTCGCCGACATCGTCGACGAGGGCGCCTTCCTCGACGTGGTGATCAACCACCCCGACGACACCGCGACCCCGCCCATCCCCGACCTGCGCCGCTACAAGGTGCCGCTGGGTGTCGTCGCCGTCTACTCGGCCTCCAACTTCCCCTTCGCCTTCTCCGTCCCCGGCGGTGACACCGCGAGCGCGCTGGCCGCCGGGTGCCCGGTGGTCGTCAAGGCCCACCCCGACCACCCGGCGCTGTCCGAACTGGTCGCGATCGTGCTGCGCCGGGCCGCCGCCGAGCACGGCATCCCCGAGGGCGTCCTCGGCCTCGTCCACGGCTTCGAGGCGGGCGTCGAGCTGGTCAAGCACCCGCTGGTGACCGCCGCCGGCTTCACCGGCTCCGTACGCGGCGGCCGGGCCCTGTTCGACGCGGCGGCCGCGCGGCCGGTGCCGATCCCGTTCCACGGCGAGCTGGGCTCCCTGAACCCCGTCCTCATCACGGAGGCCGCGGCGGCCGAGCGCGCCGAGGCGATCGGCTCCGGGCTGGCGGGCTCCATGACCCTCGGCGTCGGCCAGTTCTGTGTGAAGCCGGGCCTGGTGCTGGCGCCGGCGGGCGACGCCGGTGACCGCCTGGTCAAGTCGCTCACGGACGCGGTCAGCGACGTCGACGCGGGCGTCCTCCTCGACCACCGGATGCGCGACAACTTCCTCGCCGGTGTCGCCGAGCGCGCGGAGCTGCCGGACGTGGAGTCGCCGGTGACCGCGGGCGCGGGCGGCGAGCACACCGTCAGCCCGGGCTTCCTCACCGTCCCCGCCGGCAAGCTGGCGTCCGAGGGCGAGCACGACCTCCTCCTGGAGGAGTGCTTCGGGCCGCTCACGGTCGTGGCGCGCTACGAGGACGAGGACGAGGCGAAGGCCGTGCTGTCCCGGCTACCGGGCAACCTCACCGCCACCGTGCACCTGTCCGGCGAGGAGGCCGCCGGTGAGGGACGCGGCCCGGAGCTGCTGGCGGAGCTGACACCGCTGGCCGGGCGCGTGCTGGTCAACGGCTGGCCGACGGGTGTGGCCGTGGCCGCGGCCCAGCACCACGGCGGGCCCTACCCGGCGACGACCTCGACGTCCACGTCGGTGGGCGGCACGGCCATCGAGCGGTGGCTGCGGCCCGTCGCGTACCAGGGGGCGCCGGAGGCGCTGCTGCCGCCGGAACTGCGGGACGACAACCCGCTGGGGCTGCCGCGCCGGTTCAACGGCGCGCTGGAGCGGTAGTGCCGCAGGGGGCGCGGTGGTCTGCCGGCCGCGGGTGGTCCGTGGCCGGTCACGCGGTCTCCCGCGCCCTCGAAACGTCTGCTGACACGGGGCCCGGGCTGTAAGAATCCCCCAATGGATCTCGAACTTCCCGAACTCCCTTTCCCGCTTCGTACATACGGGCCCGATGGCCACTGGTCCTATGAGGACGGGGTGCTCACCGGGTGGGCCGGCGCCCGGCAGGACCGGTTCGTGCCGCCCACGGACGAGGGGCTGGACTCCGTCTCGGACGCGCCCAGGCTGCTCGGGGCGCCGAAGGGCGACTTCCAGTTGATCGCCCGCGTCACGGTCGGCTTCGCCGCCGGGTTCGACGCGGGCGTGCTGTATGTGCACGTGGGGGAGCGGGCCTGGGCGAAGCTGTGCCTGGAGTACTCGCCGGATGTTCCCACCGTCTGCACGGTGGTCACCCGGGGCCACTCCGATGACGCCAACTCCTTCACCGTGGAGGGGAGTTCGGTGTGGCTTCGGGTCAGCCGCACCGGCCGGGCGTTCGCCTTCCACGCGTCGCGCGACGGCAAGCACTGGACGTTCGTCCGGCTGTTCACGCTCGCCGGGGAGCGGGAGAGCGGAGCCGCGCTGGTCGGGTTCATGACGCAGTCGCCGATGGGGGAGGGCTGTGTGGTGACGTACGACGAGATCGAGTTCCGTCCGAACTGGCCCGAGGACCTGAGAAACGGCGGCTGAGGGCGCTGGGGCGGGGGCGGCCCGGGCCCGGCGTCGCCCCTCGCCATGGCCGGGGCCCGGTATCACCCCCGGCCGGAACCGCCGCGACGTCGCGCTCGTCCTCCTCCGCATGACCATGGATCATGTGGAGCGAGTGACCGGAGCGCTGGTGATCAGGACCGCGCTCCCCTCCGAACTCCATGACGTCGTCGCGCTGCATGCCCGCGCCCGTGCGACGTACTACCCGGACGGCGTTCCCGACGACGGCACGGACTGGCTCGCCGGCTGGCGGCGGGCCATCGAGCGGGCGGACGGCCGTGTGCTGTGCGCGGTGGAGCACGGCCGGATCACCGGCATCGCCTCCTTCCGGCCGGAGGAGGGCGCACCCGCCGACACGGTGTACCTGGCCCAGCTCCACGTGGACCCCGGCCACTGGCGCCGGGGCACCGGCCGCGCCCTGCACGCGGCCTGCGTGGAGGAGTGGCGGGCCGACGGCAGGCGCGCGGCCACGCTGACCGTGCACGTGGACAACCACCGGGCACGGGCGTTCTACGCCCGGCTCGGCTGGACCCCGGACCCGGAGCACCCACCGGCCCCGGACGATCACCATCTGCTCCTCACATACGCGGTCACCGGGGGACGAGCCGGAGCCGGCGCG
The DNA here is from genome assembly GCF_056437585.1 of Streptomyces sp. NPDC042364. Taxonomy (NCBI): domain Bacteria; kingdom Bacillati; phylum Actinomycetota; class Actinomycetes; order Kitasatosporales; family Streptomycetaceae; genus Streptomyces; species Streptomyces sp. NPDC042364. Next base: position 660,734 of record NZ_JBWKAJ010000001.1, read on the forward strand.
CGGCAATGAGACGGCGCGCGGCAATGAGACGGCGCGCGGCAATGAGACGGCGCGCGGCAATGAGACGGAGCCGGGGACGGCAGACGGGAATCAGACGGGCTGCTTGAACGTTCATCCATCGCAGAGGCGGAGGGAATCTCCGTCCACCCGTACCCGTACGACCGGAGAGAGCTGACACCATGCGCGTCGAGATCTGGAGCGACATCGCCTGCCCCTGGTGCTACGTGGGCAAGGCCCGCTTCGAGAAGGCGCTCGCGGCCTTTCCCCACCGCGACGGTGTCGAGGTGGTGCACCGCTCCTTCGAGCTCGACCCCGGCCGCGCCAAGGACGACATCCAGCCGGTCCTCACCATGCTGAGCAGGAAGTACGGGATGAGCGAGGCGCAGGCCCAGGCAGGTGAGCACAACCTCCGGGCGCAGGCCGCCGCCGAGGGTCTCGACTACCGGGCGGAGGGCCGCGACCACGGCAGCACCTTCGACATGCACCGGCTGCTGCACTTCGCCAAGGAGCACGGCAGGCAGAGTGAGCTGCTCCAGCTGCTGTACCGGGCGAACTTCGCCGAGGAGCGGTCCGTGTACGCCGACGCGGACGAGTTCCTGATCGAGCTGGCCGTCGAGGCGGGGCTCGACGAGGGCGCCGCGCGGCAGGTCCTGGCCGACCCCGCCGCGTACGCGGACGCCGTGCGGGCGGACGAACGGGATGCGGCCGAGCTGGGCGCGAACGGAGTGCCGTTCTTCGTGCTGGACCGCACGTACGGGGTGTCCGGGGCACAGCCCGCCGAGGTGTTCGAGCGGGCACTCGCGCAGGCGTGGGGCGAGCGGCCGTCTCTTCAGGTGATCCAGGACGAGGGTGCGGAGGCGTGCGGGCCCGACGGCTGCGCGGTGCCGCAGTCCCGGTGACCGGCGCGCGGTAGCGCCGTGGGGGTGCGGTGATCCGCGGGACGCGACCGTGCGGATGGTCGCCCGCGCGGTTCCCGGGCCCCTTCGGCGGAGGTGAGGTGCTGGTCGGCGGCCATACATAAGCGACGCTTTGAGTATGCGTGCAAAACCTCTCAATGGACGGGGAGGTCTTCGGGCCCCACAGTGGTGGCATGGAGACCTTCGAGAGCCTCGTCCGTGCCGAGTTCGCGCCGAAGAACACCTATCTGAACACCGCCAGTACCGGGCTGCTGCCGGCCCGTACGGTGGCCGCGCTGCAGGAGGCCGCGCTGCTGCGCGCCGAGGGCCGGGCGATGGACCCGCTCTTCGACGACGTGGAGGCCGCGCGGGCCGCGTTCGCGCGGCTGGCCGGGGTGCCGGCCGGGCGGGTCGCCGCCGGGGCGTCGGTCGCCGCGCACACCGGGGTGGTCGCCGCGTCGCTGCCGCCCGGCGCCGAGGTGCTCACCGCCGAGGGCGACTTCACCTCCGTCCTGAACCCGTTCCACGTCCGGGGCGACCTCAAGGTGCGGGCCGTGCCGCTGGAGCGGCTCGCCGAGTCCGTCCGCCCCGGCACCGCGCTCGTCGCGGTCAGCGCCGCCCAGTCCGCCGACGGCCGGGTCGCCGACCTCCCCGCGCTGCGCGAGGCGGCCCGGGACCACGGGGCGCGGACCTACGTCGACTTCTCCCAGGCCGCCGGCTGGCTGCCGATGGACGCCGGCGCGTACGACTACACCGTCTGCACCACCTTCAAGTGGCTGCTCGGCCCGCACGGCGCGGCCTTCCTCGTCGTGCCCGAGGACTTCGGCGGACTGACCCCGGTGCTGGCCGGCTGGGTCGCGGGGGAGAGGCCCTGGGACAGCTGCTACGGGCCCGTCACCGAACTCGCCCGCTCCGCCCGCCGCTTCGACCTGACCCCCGCCCTGTTCACCTACGCCGGGCTGCGCCACTCCCTCGCGCTCATCGAGGAACTCGGCGTGGCCGCCGTCCACGCCCATGACCTCGCCCTCGCGGACCGCTTCCGCGCGGGTCTCGCAGCTCTCGGGCACGAGCCCGTGCCCGCACCCGGCTCGGCGATCGTCTCCGTGCCCGGACTGGGCGTGCGGCAGCCCGAGTTGAGCGCGGCCGGCATCCAGGTCTCCGACCGCGCGGGCAACCTGCGGGTCGCCTTCCACCTGTACAACACGGCGGCGGACGTCGACCGGGTCCTGGACGCCCTGTCTTCCTGAACCGCTGGCGCGAGCCCGCCCGGGACGCTAGGAAGGGCATCAGGGATGGTGGTGCCGGTGGAGCCGACGCTCGAACAGTCGTCCATCGATGTGGAGTTGCATCGGCGGCTGGTGTACGGGGACGAGTCCGCGCTGCGTGAGGCCTACGCGGCGTACGGGGCGCTCGTGCGCCGGGTGGCCGTCCGGGTCACCCACAGCCCGGCGGCGGCCGAGGACGTGGCCCAGGAGGTCTTCGCCCAGCTGTGGACCAGCCCGTACGGCTTCGACGCGCGCCGCGGCTCACTGCGCACCTGGCTGTCGATGCTCGCCCACCGGCGGGCCGTGGACTGGGTGCGCAGCGAGGCCCGGCATCGCAAGGACGCCCACGCGGACGACTCGGCGCTGCACGCCATCCCCGACGCCGGGCCCGGCCCGCACGAGACGGTCGTCGACCGCGAGCGCTCCCTGCTGCTGCACACCGCCCTCGCCGAACTCCCACGCACCCAGCGGGAGGTGGTCCACCTCGCCTACTTCGCGGGCCGCACCTACCGCCAGGCCGCCGTGGAGCTGGGCATCCCCGAGGGCACCGCGAAGACCCGGCTCCGCTCGGCCCTGCGCAAACTGGCGGCGTCCCTGGCGGATCCACCGGACCCGGCAGCGGCGAGGGGCGCGTGATGGCGGCCCGGGTCCGTCGTTCGGATCACGACGGCCGCGGGATCGGCGCCACGGGGGTGTTGGTGAGCGGTATGCCGTACGCGCCCCCGCGGGGCGGAGGCGCGATCCGGACGGCAGGCGCTCATCGCACCGCCGGGGCGGTACGGGCCCTGCGTATCGTGGCAGCGGCACGGCGAAAGGGCGGCGCGCGATGACCAACGACCACGACGGCGTACGGGAGCTGCTGGCCGCCTGGGCGGTCGGCGCGCTGCCACCCGCCGACGCCGGGGCGGTCCCGCTCCACCTCGCCGGCTGCGAGACCTGCGCGGCGGAGGCCGAGCGGCTCCGTGCGGCCGTACGCCTCCTGGACGGCCCCGCCGGCCCGGCCGCCGGGACGGGCCGTGCCGCCGGGGACGTGCGCCGCGGCACGGACGGCGTGCTCGCGGCGGCCCTGCGCGCCCGCCGCCCCCGTACACCCGGTGTCGCCCCGCACGCGGCGCCGTACGCCGCCGCCGTCGCCGGATTCCAGGCGCTGGCGCGGCAGCTGGACGGCCGCTGGAGCACCCCCGTGGTGCACGACTGGGACGTGCACGCCACCGTCGCCCACCTGATCGCCGCGGACGAGCACCTGGCCGTGGCGCTCGGCGCCGGCGCCCGGCTGCCGGCCTCGCGCATCCCGGCCGGGACCCCCGCCGCGGAGGCGTGGGCGCTGCGCACCGCCGACGTCATCGTCCACGAGCACGCCCGTACGCCCGAGGAGACCGTCGCCACCTGGGCCGCGCAGGCCGCCGAGCTGCTGGCGACCCCCGAGGCCCGCGACCCCGGCCTCGCCGCCCGCGCGACGACGGTGATGGGACTGCGGCTGCCCGTCGCCGACCACTTCGTCATCCGCGCCTTCGAGGCATGGATCCACGCCGACGACATCGGCCGGGCGCTCGGCATCGCCGTGCCACCGCCGCCCGACGAGCACCTGGAGCAGCTGGTCCGCCTCGCGGTCCGCGTCCTCGGCCTGGCCCTCCACGACGCGCCCCCCGTCCTCGTCGAGGTCACCGGGGCCGGCTCGGGCACCGGCTGGGTCCTCGGCTCGGACGCCGAACCCGTGGCCGCCGAACTGACCCTGGACCCGGTCGACTTCTGTCTGCTCGTGGGCGGCCGCTACGCCCCGGACGAGGTGCCCAAGGGCCTCACGGGGGACGAGCACGCGGCCCGGAACGTCCTGGAGACGGCCGCGTCGCTGGCCTGGCTGTGACCCGTGACGCGCCCCCGCCGCGGCCGGACGCCGCGCACACGGCGGACCGGGCGGTCCCTCAGGGGGCAGGGACCGCCCGGTCCGGTCACGGTGACGCAGACGTCGGCATCACCGCACGGGGGTGAAGTCCCGCGCGCCGATGAACTCCGGCCGTCGTACGGGAGCCGCGAACGGCTCGACCGCCGCGTTCTCCACGCTGTTGAAGACGATGAAGACGTTGCTGCGCGGGAACGGCGTGATGTTGTCGCCGGAGCCGTGCATGGCGTTGCAGTCGAACCAGGTCGCCGAGCCGGCCTTCCCCGTGAACAGCTTGATGCCGTACTCGGAGGCCATGGCCGTCAGCGCCTCGTCCGACGGGGTGCCCGCGTCCTGCATCTGCAGCGACTTCTTGTAGTTGTCCTTCGGGGTGGCGCCCGCGCAGCCGAGGAACGTCCGATGCGACCCCGGCATGATCATCAGACCGCCGTTGGTGTCGTGGTTCTCGGTCAGCGCGATCGAGACGGACACCGTCCGCATGTTCGGCAGCCCGTCCTCGGCGTGCCAGGTCTCGAAGTCGGAGTGCCAGTAGAACCCGGACGCGCCGAAGCCCGGCTTCACGTTGATCCGCGACTGGTGCACGTACACGTCGGAGCCGAGGATCTGCCGGGCCCGGCCGACGACCCGCTCGTCCCGCACGAGCCGGGCGAACACCTCGCTGATGCGGTGCACCTCGAAGACGGACCGGATCTCCTTCGACTTCGGCTCGATGATCGAGCGTTCGTCGGCGCGGACCGCGGGATCGGTGACGAGCCGCTCCAGCTCCCGGTGGTACACGGCGACCTCGTCCGGCGTGATGAGCTCCTCGACGGCGAGGAAGCCGTCCCGCTCGTACGTCTGCAGGTCGGTGAGGGAGATCGGGCCGGGGGTGCCGGGGGCGCCCCAGACGACCGGGTCCTGGCGCGGGACCGACACCTCGGTGGCGCCGCGGCTGGGGTAGAGATCGGTGAGCGTGGTCATGATGGTCAGCCCTCCTCCGTCAGCAGGGGATAGACGCCGTTCTCGTCGTGGTCCTCCCGTCCGGTCACGGGCGGGTTGAACACACAGAGGCAGCGGAAGTCCTCCTTGATCCGCATCGTGTGCCGCTCATGGCCGTCGAGGAGGTACATGGTCCCGGGCGTGATCGTGTACGTCCGCCCGGTCTCGTCGTCGGTCAGTTCGGCCTCACCCTCGACGCACACCACGGCCTCGACGTGGTTCGCGTACCACATCGACGTCTCCGTGCCCGCGTAGAGGACCGTCTCGTGCAGCGAGAAGCCGACCTTCTCCTTGGCGAGGACGATGCGTTTGCTCTCCCACGTGCCGGACGCCGCTTTGACGTGCCGGTCGGTGCCTTCCAGATCCTTGAAAGAACGGACGATCACGGTGGTTCCAGGCCTCCTTGTCAGGCTTGTCAGACGGTTTCCCGTACGGCGCGGGCGACGACGCGCAGGCCCTCGTCCAGCTCGTCCGGGGTGATGGTGAGGGCCGGCAGCAGCTTGACGACCTCGCTCTCCGGGCCGGACGTCTCGATCAGCAGCCCGAGTTCGAACGCCCGCTTGGCGACCCGGCCCGCACGGGCCTTCTCGTGGAACTCCAGGCCCCACACCAGGCCGCGGCCCCGGTACTCCTTCACGTCGGCGAGGTTCTCCTCGGTGATGGAGACCAGCGCCTGCTCGACCTGCTCGCCGCGCGCACGGGTCTGCTTCTCCATGGCGGAGCCGTCCGACCAGTACGTTTCCAGGGCAGCGGTCGCGGTGACGAAGGCGGGGTTGTTGCCGCGGAAGGTGCCGTTGTGCTCCCCGGGCTCCCAGATGTCCAGCTCGGGCTTGAACAGGCACAGCGACATCGGCAGCCCGTAGCCGCTGATGGACTTGGAGACGGTGACGATGTCGGGGGTGATGCCCGCCTCCTCGAACGAGAAGAAGGCCCCCGTACGGCCGCAGCCCATCTGGATGTCGTCGACGATCAGCAGCATGTCCTGTCGCTCGCACAGCTCGGCGAGCGCGCGCAGCCACTCCGGGCGGGCGACGTTGATGCCGCCCTCGCCCTGGACCGTCTCCACGATCACGGCGGCGGGCTTGTTCAGCCCGGACCCCTGGTCCTCCAGGAGCCGCTCGAACCACAGGAAGTCGGGGACCTGGCCCTCGAAGTAGTTGTCGAACGGCATCGGCGTCCCGTGCACCAGCGGGATGCCCGCCCCGGCCCGCTTGAAGGCGTTGCCGGTGACGGCGAGGGAGCCCAGGGACATGCCGTGGAAGGCGTTGGTGAACGACACGATGGCCTCGCGCCCCTTCACCTTCCGCGCCAGTTTCAGCGCGGACTCCACGGCGTTGGTGCCGGTCGGGCCCGGGAACATGACCTTGTACGGCAGGTCGCGGGGCCGCAGCACCAGGTTCTGGAAGGACTCCAGGAACGCCCGCTTGGCGCCCGTCGACATGTCGAGGCCGTGCGTGACGCCGTCCCGCTCCAGGTAGTCGATCAGGGCGCGTTTGAGCACCGGGTTGTTGTGGCCGTAGTTGAGCGAACCGGCTCCGGCGAAGAAGTCCAGGTAGCTGTGGCCGTCCTCGTCGCGCATCCGGCTGCCCTGAGCGGTGTCGAACACGGTGGGCCAGCCGCGGCAGTAGCTGCGCACCTCGGACTCCAGGGTCTCGAAGACGCTCAGGTCGGGCTGGGTGATGGTCACGGCGAATCGCTCCTCGATGCGTGGGGGGTGCGGGTGTGCGGGGTGGTGGGGGGAGAGGGCGGCCCGGGGGAGGCCGGCGGTGCTCAGGGGGACAGCGGGCCGATGCGGTGCAGCACCTCGGGCTCGTGCGGACCGTCGGGGAAGTCCCCCGCCTCGAACAGGACCGTGCGCTCCACGGTCGCGCCGTGGCGTTCGGCGAACGCGGCGAACAGCCGCTCCGAGGCCGTGTTGCCCGGGGTGATGGTGGTCTCGACGGCGGCCAGCGCGTGCTGCCGCGCGACCCGTGCGGTCAGCCCGTCCAGCAGCGCCCCCGCGAGTCCGCGCCCGCGGTGCGCCTCGTCGACGGCCACCTGCCACACGAGGAGGGTGTCCGGCCGCTCCGGCCGCACGTACCCGGTCACGAAGCCGACCGGTTCCCCCGTCTCGTCCCGCGCCACCGCGGAGGTGTCCGCGAAGTCCCGGCACCACAGCAGATAGCTGTAGGAGGAGTTCAGGTCGAGGGTTCCGGAGTCCCCGGCGATACGCCACAGCGCGCTGCCGTCCGCCACGTCCGGGCGGTCGATCCGAATCCCCTCGGCGATTTCCGGTTGTGATTCCAGGTGTGGGATGTGCAGGTCTGCTTGTGCGGCAGTCATGCGGCTTGAATTTACCCAGCGAGATTTCGGATTGCATCGCCGCGCGGGGTTACGAATAGATGCTTCGTGTGTTATCACGCGGGCGCGAGCGAGCGCGCGATCAGGTGGTTGTTCTGTGTGGTTCTGCCCGGAAATAACCTGTCAAAAAGGGCGGGCTGTGGAGTCCGTCACATGCGCGTAACCCTCACGGGACCTGCCCGGATCGCGCCCCTTGTTGTTCGCGAAACCTTTGCGTTTAGGGGAGGTGGAAGCGGGCAGAAGAATACGGGGTCCTACCCGCGGAATTGTAGGTCCCTTTCCGCCCGGATTTCCGCTGGAAAAGCGATCTGCTTTTCTTCTGTTCTCGCCGGTTCGGCGCGGACTCCGCTCTTTCGCGGCCCCTTCTCCGGACCGGAAGCACCGGCCCCCGCTCCGGCCGAGGCGTGCGGCGGCGAGGTGGCGCGGGCTGCGGGGGTGCGAGCGCCGGTACGGACGTGGGCGGATGTTCCCCGCCAGGCCCCGGTAGGGGCGGGGGTTCCCGGCCGGCCCCGCCGGTCCTACTCCCCCCAGGCCGCCGATGCGGCCCGTCGGCCCGCCTCCAGGTCCACCCGCACCCCGAACTCCGTCAGCGCCGCCCCCAGGCCCGCGAGGCTGGAGTGGACGGCTCCCGGCGTCGCGTCGGGGCCGTAGTGGTTGACGCGGACCATCTCCCGGGCGAGGGCGCCGCCGCCCGCGGCCAGCGGCAGCGCGGGGTCCGCGGTGAGGGCCTTGGCGACCAGTTCGGACGCGTCGACCCCGGTCGGCACCCGGAGGGTGGTCGCGACCGGGGCAGCGTCGCGCGCCGCGCGCACGTACGGCTCCAGGCCCCCGCCCAGCGCGAGCGCCCCCGCCCGGGTGGCCGCGGCGGCCGAGGCGTGGCGGGCCGTCACGGTGTCCAGCCCCTCCGACTCGATGCGCTCCAGGCACGCCTCCAGCGCGAGCATCTCCAACTGGGCCGGGGCGTGCAGCAGGGCGCGGCGGCCGCCGTCGATCCAGCGCTCCTTCCAGTCGAGGAGCGACAGGTACGAGCGGCGGGGGGCCCGCGGGTTCGCGGCCATCCGGGCCCATGCCCGCTCGCTCACCGAGATCGCGGAGACCCCGGCCGGACCGCCCATCGCCTTCTGCGCGCCGATCACGCACAGGTCGACACCCCACGCATCCGGCAGCACCGGCTCGGCGCCGACGGAGGCGACCGCGTCCAGGTAGAACAGCGCACCGTGTTCGCGGACGACCTCGCCGATCTCCGCGACGGGGTTCGTGTTGCCGGTCGCCGCCTCCGCGTGCACCAGGGAGACGAGGTCGATGGCCGGGTGCTCGGCGAAGGCCTCCCGGATCCGCTCGGCCGTGACCGCCGTGTGGAACGGCACGGCCAGGTCGACGACGGTCGCGCCGCAGTCTCGCAGCCAGTCGCCGAAGGTCTGCCCGTAGGGGCCGGTGATCACGTTCAGCGCGGTCGTGCCGGGCCCGGCGGCCCCGCGGATCGCCCCTTCCAGCGGCAGCAGCGCCTCACCCTGGGTGATCACCACGTCCTGGCGCGTGGAGAGCAGCCGGGCCACCCGGTCCTCGATCGACGCGAAGTGCGCCGCGGTCAGCGGGGCCAGATCCAGAAACGGGTGCGTCACAGGGTGCTCTCTTCGCTCACTGGGGTAGATGGTGTCCAGAGTGGGCCGACGCGGGTCGACGTGCGTCGAGCGTAATCGGCGCGCCCGGCAGCACCGATCCACGATCCGTTCCCCTGGAAACCGACCGCCCAGCCACCCCCTGACCGATGACTTCTGAGGCCGAACGGCCCAGTGACCATCGGATTGATTTGAGTGAGTCAAACATCTCCTTATAATCGGATGCCTACGTTCCCCACTGGAGGTCTCCCCGTGAACTCGGTCCCCGGACGCCGGACCCGCATCCTCGCCGCCACCACCGCCGCGGCCGGACTGCTGCTCGTGGCCGGCTGCGCCTCGACCGACGACGGCGGCAGCGGGGGCACCAAGACCGCCGCGGGCGGGGTCGAACTGGTCAAGGCGGGACAGCTGACGACCTGCACCCACCTCCCGTACCCGCCCTTCCAGTCGGAGATCGACGGCAAGGTGCAGGGCTTCGACGTGGCTCTGATCGACCTCGTCGCCGAGGACCTGGACGTGAAGCAGGAGATCCTCGACACCCCGTTCGAGAACTTCAAGACGGGCGCCTTCCTGAACTCCGGTGAGTGCGACCTCGCCGCCGCCGGTATGACGATCACCGACGAGCGCAAGAAGAACGTCGACTTCTCCGACCCGTACTTCGACGCCACCCAGGCCGTCCTCGCCGACAAGGACGCCGGCATCGGGTCCTTCGCGGACCTCAAGGGCAAGAAGGTCGGCGCCCAGGCGCAGACCACCGGCGAGGACTACGCCAAGGGCCAGGGCCTCGACCCGGTCTCCTTCGAGTCCTCCGACGCCGTCCTCAACGGCCTGCGCACCGGCCAGGTCGACGCCGTCGTCATCGACTACCCGGTCGTCCAGGGCTGGCTGAAGGACAAGGCGAACGCCGACGCCTTCGAGGTCGCGGACAACATCAACACCGGTGAGCAGTACGGCTTCACGGTCAAGAAGGGCAACACCAAGCTCCTCGCGGCCGTCAACAAGGCGCTCTCCGAGGCCAGGACCGACGGGACGTACCGCGAGCTGTACGAGCAGTGGATCGGGCCGTACGACGAGAGCGCCGCCTCCGCCTCCCCGTCCGCCTCCTGACCCATGGCCGACACGGAGGTGCCGGTCCAGCCCAGGAGGAAGGGCCTGACCCGGCGGCAGAAGCGCGGTGTGTCGCGCGGCGTGCAGTACGCCGTCTTCGTCGCCGCCGTGGTCGCCTTCGCGGTCTCGGCGGACTGGGGCCGGCTGAAGAACCAGTTCGCGCAGGCGGACATCGCCGAGCAGATGTTCCCCGACGTCATCACGATGGCGCTGAAGAACACCGTGCTCTACACCCTGTCCGGCTTCGCCGTCGGTCTGGTGCTCGGCATGCTGATCGCGCTGATGAGGCTGTCGTCGGTGGGCCCGTACCGCTGGTTCGCCGGTGTGTACATCGAGATCTTCCGCGGTCTGCCCGCCCTGCTGATCTTCATCTTCATCGGGGTCGCCGTCCCGCTGGCCTTCCCGGGCACGGAGATCGTCGGCGGCACCTACGGCAAGGTCGCCCTGGCACTGGGCCTGGTCGCGGCGGCGTACATGGCGGAGACGATCCGCGCGGGCATCCAGGCCGTCCCCAAGGGGCAGATGGAGGCGGCCCGTTCACTGGGCTTCTCGCCCGCCCGCGCGATGGTCTCGATCATCATCCCGCAGGCGTTCCGGATCATCCTCCCGCCGCTCACCAACGAACTGGTCCTCCTCTTCAAGGACTCCTCGCTGGTGCTCTTCCTCGGCGTCACCCTGGAGGAGCGCGAACTGTCCAAGTACGGGCGGGACCTGGCCAGCACCACCGCCAACTCCACCCCCATCCTGGTCGCGGGGCTGTGCTACCTGCTGGTGACGATCCCGCTCGGCTTCGTCGTGCGCCGTATGGAGGCGAAGGCCCAGGAGGCCGTCAAATGACAGGGAAGACGTTGGGCGGACACCCCGAGATCCAGGTCCGCGGACTGCGCAAGTCCTTCGGCGCCAACGAGGTCCTCAAGGGCATCGACCTGGAGATCGGCCGCGGCGAGGTCGTCTGCGTCATCGGCCCGTCCGGCTCCGGCAAGTCGACCCTGCTGCGCTGTGTGAACCTCCTCGAAGAGCCCACCGAGGGACAGGTCTTCGTCGGCGGCACCGAACTGACCGACCCGGACGTCGACATCGACGCCGTACGCCGCCGCATCGGCATGGTCTTCCAGCAGTTCAACCTCTTCCCGCACCTCACGGTGACCGAGAACCTCACGCTGCCGCAGCGCCGGGTCCTCAGGCGGAACAAGGCGGAGGCGGCGCGGGTGGCCGCCGAGAACCTGGAGCGGGTCGGGCTCGCCGAGAAGGCGGACGCCTACCCCTCCTCCCTCTCCGGCGGCCAGCAGCAGCGCGTGGCCATCGCCCGCTCCCTGTCGATGGGCCCCGAGGTGATGCTCTTCGACGAGCCGACGTCGGCCCTCGACCCCGAGCTGGTGGGCGATGTCCTGGCGGTGATGCGCAGGCTCGCGCAGGAGGGCATGACGATGATGGTCGTCACCCACGAGATGACCTTCGCCCGTGAGGTCGCCGACCGGGTCGTCTTCATGGACGGCGGTGTGATCGTCGAGGACGGTGCCCCCGCACGCGTCATCGGCGCTCCCCGGCACGAGCGCACCCGCCACTTCCTGTCCCGTCTCCTCGACCCCGCGATGGCGGAGGTGGAGGAGGAGACGTCGGACCAGGTGGGCGGAAGCGGCTGAAAAGGGCATACGCCTTCTGTCGCCCAGAGCGCTCCGCCCGTCATCATTCGGTCATGACGAATCTCGACGACGCGGGCGGCCTCGGGGCCGGTACGCGACCGGCCCCGCTGCCGGAGGACTGGGAACGCTGTCTGGCCGTGGCGGCGCACCCCGACGACATCGAGTACGGGACGGCGTCCGCCGTGGCCCGCTGGACGGCGCAGGGCAAACGGGTCACGTACCTGCTGGCCACCCGGGGCGAGGCCGGTATCGACGGCCTCCACCCGGACGAGGCGGGACCGCTGCGCGAGGCCGAGGAACGGGCCGGGGCACGCGAAGTGGGCGTGGACGTGGTCGAGTTCCTCGACCACCGGGACGGGACGATCGAGTACGGGCCCGCTCTGCGCCGCGACATCGTGCGGGCGATCCGGCGGCACCGGCCGGAGGTCGTGGTGAGCGGGGCGTACACCGTGCGGATGGTCGCGGGGGTGGTGAACCAGGCGGACCACCGGGTGGTGGGGCTCGCCGCGCTCGACGCCGCACGCGACGCGGGGAACCGGTGGGTCTTCCCGGAACTCGTCGACGAGGGCCTGGAACCCTGGGGCGGGGTCCGCTTCGTGGCCTTCGCCGGGGCCGAGCGCCCGACCCACGGTGTGGACGTCACGGGCGAACCGCTGGAGCGCGGCATCGCCTCCCTGGCCGCCCACGCCGAGTACACCAAGGGCCTGGGCGCCCAGGGCTTCGAACCCCGCCCCTTCCTGACCTGGGCGGCCCGCCGGGGCGGCCAGGCACTGGGAGTCGAGGCGGCGGTCCTCTTCGACGTCCACCCCCTCGGCTTCGAGGGTCCGCCGCCGTGGGAGCGGTGACGCCTCCGCGCGTCCGTGGGGTGCGGTTCGTTCGGCGGGCCCGGGTGGGTGCGAACAGCCCCCGCCCACCCGCACCACCCGGCCGGGGACGGCCGCTGACTAGGGTGCGGGTATGAACGAGCGTGCTGTGCTGCGTGTGAAGGGGCGGGTCCTCGTCGGGCCCGACGACGTCCGGGACGAGCTGTGGGTCGTGGACGGCCGTGTCTCCTACGACCGTCCCGCCACCGCGCGGGACGTGCGGACGGTGGAGGGATGGGCGCTGCCCGGTCTGGTCGACGCCCACTGCCATGTCGGCCTCGGCGCGCACGGGCCGGTCGACGCCGGCACCGCGGAGAAGCAGGCCCTGACCGACCGCGACGCCGGCACCCTCCTGATCCGCGACGCGGGCTCCCCCTCCGACACCCGCTGGGTCGACGACCGCGACGACCTCCCGAAGATCATCCGTGCGGGCCGCCACATCGCCCGTACCCGCCGCTACATCCGCGGCTACGCCCACGAGATCGAGCCGGACGACCTCGTCGCGTACGTCGCCCGGGAGGCCCGGCGCGGTGACGGCTGGGTGAAGCTGGTCGGCGACTGGATCGACCGCGAGGCGGGCGACCTGACGGCGTGCTGGCCGCGCGGGGCGGTCGAGGCGGCGATCGCCGAGGCCCACCGCCTGGGCGCCCGCGTCACGGCCCACTGCTTCGCCGAGTCCTCCCTCCGCGACCTCGTCGAGGCGGGCATCGACTGCGTCGAGCACGCCACGGGCCTCACGGACGACCTGATCCCGCTGTTCGCCTCCCACGGCGTCGCGATCGTCCCCACCCTGGTCAACATCGCCACGTTCCCGAAGCTGGCCGAGGGCGGCGAGGCCAAGTTCCCCGTCTGGTCCGCCCATATGAGGCGCCTGTACGACCGCCGCTACGACACCGTCCGCAACGCCTACGACGCCGGAATCCCCGTCTTCGTCGGCACCGACGCCGGCGGCACCCTCCCGCACGGCCTGGTGGCGGACGAGGTGGCCGAACTGGTCAGGGCCGGCATCCCCCCGACGCAGGCCCTCGCCGCGACCACCTGGGGCGCCCGGGCCTGGCTCGGCCGCCCCGGCCTGGAGGAGGGCGCCCCGGCGGACCTCGTGGTCTACGCCCACGACCCCCGCGCCGACGTCCGCGTCCTGGGCGCGCCCCTGCGGGTGGTACTGAACGGCGTCGTCGCCGTCTGACGCGACCACTCGGCGCCCCGCTGTCTCCCACTCCCCTCAGCGGGACCGCTGCCGGTCACCTTCGTGGGCCGAGGCTCCGGCTCCCGTGAGCGGCGCCGCGGGACCTGCGCCGGCGGCCTGGTCGCGGTCCGCTTTCCCGGACGGCACCCGGGAAAGCGGGTACGGACCGGGGCCCCAAGGGCAGTGACCGAAGGGACAATGTCCGGGAACTCGGCTGGTCCCTAGGTTGGTTGGGCACCGCACGCCCGTCTCGAACATCCCGCCCAGCACCAGGGAGACCTCCGTGCCCAACCGTTCCCCTCTCCTCCGCAGACTGTCGAACCTGGCGGTCGCGGGGGCCGCCATGCTCGCGGTCCTCGCCCCCGCCGGCGCCGCGTCCGCCGACAGCCACGCTCCCGTCGCCAAGACGACCGAGACGACGGTCACCCGGCAGGACACGACGGCGGCGGCCGCCGTCAAGCTCCGCAAGCTCTACGACTGGCGCTTCCACGTCAAGCCCAACAACGCCAAGTACGTCGGGCGGCCCTGGAAGCCCGGCGAGGCCGTCCAGGAGCTCAAGAAGTGCTTCAACTGCACGTTCCCGGTCAAGAACGCGCCGAAGAAGTACCCCAAGGAGGGCCAGCTGATCAAGCTGAAGGCCTGCGCGGCGGGTCCCTTCGGCTGCAAGAACGCCCCGGTCAAGTTCTACTCGAAGGGTGTGAAGAACGGCTGGTACTTCGTCGCGCAGAAGGGCCACTTCGACGGCGCCGGCTCCAAGGTGTACTTCCAGTTCTACAACGAGAAGAGCACCGGCTACCTGATGCTCCACGTCTGGGCCTACGTCGCCAGGCCGAGCGTTCCCGACGGCGTCAACAAGTCGTTCGCGCGCGGCAAGTGGCAGGACTTCAACCACAAGATGGGCGTGAAGCTCCACTGCAGGCACAGCTCGCAGTGCTGACGCGGTAGCGCCCGCCCCGCACCACCCGCCGGCGGACCGTCGAGCCCCCTCCGCTCAACGGTCCGCCAGCGTCATCGCCTGGTCCAGCGCCTGGAGGAAGCCGTTGACCGTCGTACGGTCGCGGACCGCCAGACGCAGCCAGTTCTCGTCCAGGCCGGGGAAGGTGTCGCCCCGGCGCACCGCGAAACCCAGGGTGCGCAGATGGCGGCGCACGGCCGGCGCGCGAGGAAGGCGGACGAGGACGAACGGGCCCTCGGCGGGCTCGGCGACGCTCAGACCGTCGGGGGCGAACTCCTTCAGTCCGGCGACCAGATGGGCCCGGTCGGCGGCGATGCGCTCGGCCGCGTCGGCCGCCTCCGCCAGCGCCCGCCCGGACACGCACGCCTCGGCCGCCGCGAGCGCCGGAGTGGACACCGGCCACAGCGGCTGGGCCCGCTCCAGCTCCTCGATCGTCTCCGGGGCGGCGAGGACGTAGCCGATCCGCAGCCCGGCCAGCCCCCAGGTCTTGGTGAGGCTGCGCAGCACCACCAGACCGGGTATGTCCGTCCGCCCGGCCAGCGCCTCCCGCTCACCCGGCACCGCGTCCATGAACGCCTCGTCCACCACCAGCGTCCGCCCCGGCCGGGCCAGCCGCGCGATCGCCCCGGCCGGGTGCAGCACCGACGTCGGGTTGGTGGGGTTGCCGACGACGACCAGGTCCGCCTCCGCGGGCACCGCCGCCGGGTCCAGACGGAACCCGTCCGAAGCCCGCAGCAGCACCCGGTCCACGCGGTGCCCGGCGTCCCGCAGCGCCGCCTCCGGCTCCGTGAACTGCGGGTGCACCACGACCGGCCGACGGGCCCTCAGCGCCCGCGCCAGCAGCACGAACGCCTCGGCGGCGCCCGCCGTGAGCAGCACCCGCTCGGCGGGCAGCCCGTGCCGGGCCGCCACCGCCGCCCGGGCGGCCCGCCCGTCGGGGTAGGCGGCCAGCCCGGTCAGCGACCCGGCTATCCGCTCCCGCAGCCAGGCGGGCGGCGTGTCGGCCCGCACGTTCACCGCGAGGTCGGTGAGCCCGGCCCCGTCGTCCCGCACCTCGGCGTCACCGTGATGCCGAAGGTCGTGCCCGGCGCGCAGATCGTGCCCTCCGCCGGAGTGCGGTCCGGTCTGGGGGTCAGTGTGCATGGGAGTGCGTGTGTCCCCCGTGATGGTGGTGGCCGTGGTGGTGCCCGTCGTCGTCCGGGTGGAAGTGCGGCTGCTGCGGCATCCCCACCTTGTCCTCGAACCCGGGCAGCGCGATCCGGTAGACGCAGGAGTCGCAGTTCATGCGCAGATCGCCCTCCAGGGCCTCCCGGTAGCGCTCCATGACCAGATCCAGCAACTCCGGTTCCGGACCGATGACATCGGCCGACCGTACCTCGATCTCCGGGTGCGCGGCAGCCCAGCCCTCGGTCTGCTGCCGCACCCGGTCCGGCAGGATGCCCGTGAACAGGAAGTACGGCAGCACCACGATCCGCTTGGCGCCCAGCCGCACGCACCGGTCGAGGCCGCTCGGCACGTCCGGCGCCGCCAGCGACACGAACGCGGTCTCCACCCCCGCGTAGCCGCGGCCCTCCCACAGCAGCCGGGCCGCCTTGAACACCTCGGCGTTCGCGTCCGGGTCGGTCGACCCGCGCCCGACGAGCAGCACCGTCACATCGGCACGGTCCTCGGGGCTGCGGCCCGCGCCGCCGAGCGCCTCGTCCAGCCGCCGCTCCAGGACGCTCAGCAGCGCCGGGTGCGGGCCGAGCGGACGGCCGTAGGTGTACGAGATCCCCGGGTGCCGCTCCTTCTCACGGGCCAGCGCCGCAGGGATGTCGCCCTTGGCGTGCCCGGCGGACACCAGCATCAGCGGGACGGCGGCGAACCGCCGTACGCCCCGCTCCACCAGCTCGGCCACGGCTTCGCCCAGCGGCGGCGGGGACAGCTCGATGAAGCCGCCCGCGACGGGCAGTTCGGGGTGGCGGCGCCCCAGTTCCCGTACGAAGTCGCGGAACGCCTCGGCTCCGGCATCGTCCCGGGTGCCATGACCGGCGATGAGCAGGGCGGGCGGCGGGGTGGTCACGATTTCTCCTCGGAGTCTGGAACGGGGTGGTACTGCGGGGCGCCGGGCGCGGCGGCCGGCGCCGGACCGGGCGGGTGGACCGGGGGGTTCACTCGGTGCCCTCCGGGTTCTCCTGCCAGCGGTAGCCGCGGGGCGTCACCATGCGGCCCGCGATCTCACGGGTAGCGGTGTTGCCCACGGTCACCACGGTCATCATGTCGACCGTCGCCGGGTCGAGCGCGGCCAGGGTCGTCAACCGGTGCGACCCGTCCGGCCGCGAGGCGTTCCGTACGACCCCGACGGGCGTGGTCGGCTCCCGGTGCCCGGCCAGGATGGCGAGGGCCTTCGGCAGCTGCCAGTCGCGGCCCCGGCTGCGGGGGTTGTAGAACGTCACCACGATGTCGGCCTCGGCCGCCGCCCGCACCCGCCGCTCGATGACCTCCCACGGCGTGTGCAGGTCGGACAGGCTGATCGACACATGGTCGTGTCCGAGCGGGGCCCCGAGGATCGCGGCGGCGGCGAGCGCGGCGGTGACCCCCGGCACACCGATCACGTCGATGTCGTCGGAGGCCTCGGCGAGCGCGGGGGAGGCCATGGCGTACACACCGGCGTCCCCGCTCCCGATCAGCGCGACGGCCTGCCCCCGACGGGCCTCGGCCACCGCCGTCCGCGCCCGCTCCTCCTCCGCGCCCAGCCCGGACTCCAGGATCCGGGTGCCGGGCCGGAGCAGATCCCGGATCTGGTCGACGTACTGGTCCAGCCCCACGAGCACGGAGGCCCGCCGCAGCTCGGCCTTCGCCCGCGGCGTCAGCAGGTCCCGGGCGCCCGGCCCGAGCCCCACCACCGCGAGCCGCCCCCGCGCCGGCCGCCGTACGACGGCACAGGTGGCCATCGCGGGCTTGCCGTCGGCCCGCTCGGACTTCCGCTTGGGCACGAGGAGTTCACCCCCGCCCACGAGGGCGGCGGCCTCCGCGACGGAGGGGGTGCCCACGGCGGCCAGGGGGGCGTCCGACGGGTTCGGCACCTCGACCCCGGCCAGCTCCTCGGCGGAGTGGGTCACCAGCGGGACACCGAGACGGGCGGCCGCCTCGACGATGCCGGGTTCCCCGGCCTTGGCGTCCACGGTGGCGAGCTCGGCCAGGGAGCGGGGGGAGAGGCCGGCGTCGTGCAGGGCGCTCTCGATCAGCCCCAGCACCTCCTCGGCGGGGGCGCCCCTGGACGCCCCGACGCCCACCACGAGGGTGGGGGGACGGAGGACCGCACGCGCGTCACCGGCGTCCAGCAGCCGGTCGGTGACGACGATCTTGTGCCGGGCGGGCGCGGCGTCCGGCGCCGGACGCCGCACGTTCGGCGGCAGCGCGGGCAGGGGCCGGCCGACCTCCAGGTCCAGCTCCACGGGCTCCCCGTCGAGCACGGCCCGGGAGACCCCGGCCACGTCCCCCTCGACGGGCATCCCGAGCGTGTCCAGGCCGGGCACCCCCACCGCGTCGGTCGCCGTGGTCACGACCGGCTCGGCGCCGAGCACCTCGCCGACCTCGACGGCGAGCGCGTTGGCGCCGCCCGCGTGCCCGCCGACCAGCGACACGGCGAACCGGCCGCCCTCGTCGACGCACACCACACCCGGATCGCTCCCCTTGTCCGCCAGCAGCGGCGCGATCAGCCGCACCACGGCCCCGGTGGCGAGGAAGCACACCACCTGCTCGCACTCGCCGAACGCGCGCCGCACCGCGTCCCCTACGGGCCCCTCGTACACACGGGTCCGCTCGGGCCACGCCGAGGCGAGCCGCTGGGCGGCAACGGCCCCCGCGGCGGTCGCGGAGATCAGGCCGATCACCGGTCAACTCCTTCACAGTGCGCCGGAGGCCTGACGCCCCACAGCAGGAAAACGGGATTGGTCGCCGCCAGCCGGGTCACGTCCCCGGGCAGCGGCGCGAGCCGGGACGCCTGCAGCAGCACGCCGTCACAGGTCAGCCCCGCCGCGACGAGCGCCTCGCGGACCGCCGGGACCCGGTCGAGCGCGGCCATGGCGACCACCACGGTCCGCCGGGCGCGCCGCGCGCAGGCGGTGACGATCGCGGGCAGTCCGCGCCCCCCGCCGCCGATGAACACGGCGTCGGGATCGTCGGGCAGCCCGGCCAGCGCGTCCGGCGCGGCCCCGTGCACCACGTGCACGTCGACGCCGTGCGCGGCGGCGTTGGCGCGGACCCGCTCGACGCCGTCCGCCGTCCGCTCGACCGCGGTGACGGCCGCGCCGAGCCGCGCGCACTCCACGGCCACCGAACCGGAGCCCGCGCCGACGTCCCAGACCAGATCGCCGAGCCGGGGCCCGAGCCGGGCGAGCGCGAGGGCCCGCACCTCGAACTTGGTGATCATCGAGTCGCGGTGCGCGAAGGCGTCCTCGTCCAGCGCCCACCGCCCGGGAGCGGCCGGCGCCCCGGCGACGGTGCGCACGGCGGACACGACGCGCGCCTCGTCCAGGCACAGCACGACGCTCACCTCGGCACCCCAGTCCCGCGCGGCGGCCTCGGCCGGTGTCACCCGCTCCACCCGCTCGCGCTCCGGGTCGCCCAGCGCGGACGCCACCACGAGCGTCCGGCCGCTGTCCAGCAGCCCCGCCCCCAGCTCGGCGGGCCCGCAGCCGGGCCCCGTCAGCACCGCCGCCTTCGGCCGGGCCCGGCACACGTTCAGCGCGGTCCGCAGGGCACGCCCGTGGGCGCTCACCACGACCGCGTCGTCCCAGGGCAGCCCCAGCCGGGCGAACGCCGTGGCCACCGAGGACACCCCCGGCCGGACGTCCAGCTCCCCGGCGCCGAAGCGTTCGGCGAGCGCCCGCACGATCCCGAAGAACCCCGGGTCACCGGAGGCCAGGACGACCACCCGCCGGTCCCGGTACTTCTCGATCACCTGGAGGGCGGGCGCCAGCGGTCCGAGGACGACCCGCTCGGCCGTCGCCGGAAGCGGGGCCGCCGCCAGATGCCGGCGTCCGCCCACGACGAGCGCCGCCTCGGCCAGGACGGCCTCGGCGTCCGGGGCGAGGGGCGCCCCCGTGCCCGTACCGATGACGGTGATCACGGCGTGCCACCCCGGCCGCGCGCCTCCCGCAGCGCCTTGCGCGCCTCGGGGTCGGCCTTGCGGTACCCGTGGAAGTGGCCGGGGTGGTAGAGGTGCGAGCGCGTGCCGTGCGCGTCCAGGGCCGGGCCCACCAGGAACAGGGTGTGCTTCCAGAGCTTGTGCTCCTTGACGGTCTCCTCCAGCGTCCCGATGGTGCACCGCACGACCAGCTCCTCCGGCCAGGTCGCCTGGTAGGCGATGACCACCGGCGTGCCGGTCGGATAGCCGCCCTCCAGCAGCTCCCGCACCAGTTGCCCGCTGCGCGCGGCCGACAGGAAGATCGCCATCGTCGTGCCGTGCCGCGCGAACTCCCGCACCTCCTCGCCGGGCGGCATGGGCGTCTTGCCCCCGCCGAGCCGGGTCAGGATCACCGACTGCGCGACCTCCGGGATCGTCAGCTCCCGCTGGGCGAGCGCCGCGACGGCGGAGAACGACGACACACCCGGAACGACCTCGGTCTCGATCCCGAGCGCACGGCACCGGTCGAGCTGTTCCTGCGTACCGCCCCACAGCGCCGGGTCGCCGGAGTGGATCCGGGCCACCCTCAGCCCCTCCGTGAGGGCGCGCTCGTACACCGCGACGACGTCCTCCAGGGACATGGCGGCCGAGTCGAGGATCTCCGCTCCCGCACGGGCGTGGTCCAGCACCTCGGCCTGTACCAGGCTGGCCGCCCAGATCACGACGTCCGCCTCCGCGATCGCCCGCGCGGCCCGGAACGTCAGCAGATCGGCGGCCCCGGGTCCGGCTCCGACGAAGGTCACCTTGCCGGTGGGGGCATCGGCCATGGAAGTCATCGTTCCTCTCTCAAAGGCAGTACGGGGCGCGAAGGCTGTTCGGGACACGGAGGCGGTACCCGGCGGCGCCCCTCAGGGCCCTTGCCGGACTCCGGAACCCGGCCGCGGCCTCGGGGCGCCGCGAGGAAGAGCCCCGGCTCTTCCGGTAGCAAGGACCCATGGCGGTGTTCGTGGCGCTCGGCGCGTTCCTCATGACGCTCATCGGCGGCTGGACGGCAGGGCGCGTCACGGACCGCCGGCACCTGGTGCTGGGCCTGGCCGGCGGCCTGATGCTGGGCGTGGTCGGCCTCGACCTGCTGCCGGAGGCGCTGGAGGCCGCCGGCGACGAGGTCTTCGGGGTGCCGGCGGCGCTGCTGCTGTTCGTCGCCGGCTTCCTCGCGGCACACCTGGTGGAACGCCTGCTGGCGGCCCGTCAGGCGGCGCACGGCGCGGAGGAGTACGACGGGCGCGCCCCGCAGGTCGGTCTGACGGCGGCCGCCGCGATGGTCGGCCACAGCGCCATGGACGGCGTCGCCATCGGCGCGGCCTTCCAGGTCGGCGAGGGCATGGGCCTCGCGGTGGCGCTCGCGGTGATCGCCCACGACTTCGCGGACGGCTTCAACACGTACACGCTGACGAGCGTGTACGGCAACGCCCGCCGACGGGCGATCACGATGCTGGTCGCGGACGCGGTCGCACCGGTCCTGGGCGCCGCCTCCACGCTCCTGTTCACGATCCCGGAGGGCCCGCTCGGCTGCTACCTCGGCTTCTTCGGCGGCGCGCTGCTCTACCTGGCGGCCGCCGAGATCCTCCCCGAGGCGCACCACGCGCACCCGGCGCGCTCCACGCTGCTGTGCACGATCGCCGGGGCGGGGTTCATCTGGGTGGTGGTGGGCGTGGCGGAGTGAGCGGCCGGACCCGAGGGCTCCGCTCACAGCTTGCCGCCGCGTCCGCCGTCGCGCGGGGCGGGCGCGATGAGCGTGGACAGATACGGCAGGGGCCGCCCGTCGAGCGCGCCGGCGGCCTGGATGGACTCCTCGGGAAGGCCCAGCGCGGACCCCCACACCGCGTCCTGGAGCCGCCCCGTCTCCCGCAGCACCTCGACCACGGCCTCCGCCTGCCGCCCGAACTTGTACGCCACCACGGTCCCCGGACCGCTGAGGGCGTCCTTCAGCACGGCCGACCCCGCGGTCACGGGCACCAGCGTGAGCGGCTCGGTCCCCTCGGTCAGTACGGCACCGGAGCGCGCGGCGAGGTCCTGCATCGCGGTGATACCGGGCACCGTCTCGACGACGGTCCCCGGCACCAGCTCGCCGATGGTGTGGGCGAGGTAGGTGAACGTCGAGTACACGTTGGGGTCGCCGATGGTGGCGAACGCGACGGCGGAGTGCGTCTTCAGCAGCTCGGCGACCCGCTCCCCGGCGGCGTCCCAGGCGGCCTCGCGCCGCCCCCGGTCGGTCCGCTCGTTGAGCGCGAAAACGACCCGGACGATCTTCTCCGCGCCCACGTAGTGCAGCACGGTCGCCTCGGCACGACCCCGCTCCCCGGTGTCCATGACGGGCACGACGACGACCTCGGCGTCCCGCAGCGCGTTGACGCCCTTGACGGTCACCAGCTCCGGGTCACCGGGGCCGACCCCCACTCCGATCAGCCTGCTGCTCATGACGTCCGGCACCTCTCCACGAACCGACGGGCGACACCGGGCTCGGACGCCCAGTGCGTGTGCAGATAGCTCGCGTGCACACCGCGCTGTACAAAACCCTCGACCCGCCGCAGAGGGCCGCGAATCCCCCACGCGGGAGCCGCCCCGGCCCCCGGCTCGACGACCGTCCGATGGAACTCGTGCCCCCGCATCCGCGTCCCCGCGGGCGCCAGCACACTGTCGTTCACCGCCACGGCGTCCCGGTAGCCGAGCGTCAGCCGCGCGTCCATCCGGGCCGTGGCGTCGAGCACCCCGCACATGGGCCGCCCGTCCAGCTCCCGGCACAGATACAGCAGCCCCGCGCACTCGGCCGCCACGGGCGCCCCGCCCAGGGCCAGCTCGGCCACGTCCTTCCGCAGCGCCTCGTTCGCGGACAACTCGGCGCCGTACACCTCGGGAAACCCGCCCCCGACGACCAACCCGCGCGTCCCCTCGGGCAACCGCTCGTCCCGCAGCGGGTCGAAGGCCACGACCTCGGCACCCGCGGCACCGAGCAACTCGGCGTGCTCGGCGTAGGAGAAGGTGAACGCGGGCCCGCCGGCGACAGCGACGACCGGCGCCCCGCCCTGCGGCGCCCCGTCCTCCGCCTCCCGTTCCCGCGCCGGCCCCAGGGCCTCGGCGGCGTCCCACGCCGCACCCGGCAGCGCCCCCGCGCTCCGGGCCAGCGCCATCAGCCCCTCCAGATCGCACCCGGCGGCCACCTGCGCCCCCATCGCCGCGACCGCCTCCACGGCCTCCGCCCGCCGCTCGGCGACCGGCACCAGCCCCAGATGGCGGGACGGCGTGTCCACCCGGGCCACCCGCCGCAGCACACCCAGCACGGGCACCCCGGCCGAGTCGAGCGCCTCCCGCAGCAACTCCTCGTGCCGGTCGGACGCGACCTTGTTGAGGATCACACCGCCGACCCGCACCTCCGGGTCCCAGGACGCGAACCCGTGCACCAGCGCCGCCACCGACCGCGACTGCGACGACGCGTCGACGACCAGCACCACCGGCGCCCGCAGCAGCTTGGCCACGTGCGCGGTGGACGCCAGCTCGCCCTCGCCCGCGGCCCCGTCGTACATCCCCATCACGCCCTCGACGACGGCGATGTCGCACCCCCGCGCCCCATGGGCGAACAGCGGCGCGATCAGCTCCGGCCCGCACAGGTACGCGTCGAGGTTGCGCCCCACCCGCCCGCTCGCGAGCGCGTGGTAGCCGGGGTCGATGTAGTCCGGCCCCACCTTGTGCGGGGACACGGCGAGCCCCCGCGCGGTGAGCGCGGCCATCAACCCCGTGGCGACGGTGGTCTTGCCGCTGCCCGAGGAGGGCGCGGCGACCACCAGCCGGGGGACGGACGAGGAGGAGTTCACGACGGCATCACCACTCGATGCCCCGCTGGCCCTTCTGGCCCGCGTCCATGGGGTGCTTCACCTTCGACATGTCCGTCACGAGGTCCGCGAGATCGACGAGCTTCTCCGGCGCGTTCCGCCCGGTGATGACCACATGCTGGGTCCCCGGCCGGTTCCGCAGCACGTCGACGACCTCGTCGGTGTCGACCCACCCCCAGTGCATGGGGTACGCGAACTCGTCGAGCACGTACAGCCTGTACGTCTCGGCCGCCAGGTCCCGCTTGACCTGCTCCCAGCCCTCGCGGGCCTTCTCCTCGTTGTCCATCTGCGCGTCGCGCTGGACCCAGGACCAGCCCTCGCCCATCTTGTGCCAGTCGACGGAGCCGCCCTCGCCGCTGGCGCCCAGCACCCGCAGCGCGTTCTCCTCGCCGACCTTCCACTTCGCCGACTTGACGAACTGGAACACCCCGATCGGCCATCCCTGGTTCCAGGCCCGCAGCGCGAGCCCGAAGGCGGCGGTGGACTTGCCCTTGCCGATGCCGGTGTGCACGACGACGAGCGGCCGGTTGCGCCGCTGACGTGTCGTCAGCCCGTCGTCCGGCACCACACTCGGCTGTCCCTGCGGCATTACGCGGCCCTCCTCGAAGTCCCCTGCACATCCCTGACCAGCCCGGCGATGGAGTCCGCGCGCAGCTCGTCCAGCGTCACGGCCGTCCCGCCCAGCTCACCCGCGAGCCGGCCGGCCAGACCCAGCCGCACGGGCCCCGACTCGCAGTCCACCACCACGGAGGCGACGCCCTCGACCGCGAACAGCCGTGCCGCCCGCCCCGCCAGCGCCACCGGTTCCGGCCCGCCCGTGGCGCGCCCGTCGGTCACCACGACGACCAGCGCCCGCCGTGCCGGATCGCGCAGCCGTTCGACCCGCAGCACCTCATGGGCCCGCAGCAGCCCGGCGGCCAGCGGTGTCCGCCCGCCCGTCGGCAGCGACTCCAGCCGGACCGCCGCCGCGTCCACGGACGAGGTCGGCGGCAGCGCCACCTCGGCGGCGGACCCCCGGAACGTCACCAGACCCACCTTGTCCCGCCGCTGGTACGCGTCCAGCAGCAGCGACAGCACGGCGCCCTTCACGGCGCTCATCCGCTGCCGCGCCGCCATCGACCCGGAGGCGTCCACCACGAACAGCACGAGGTTCCCCTCACGCCCCTCACGGGTCGCCTGCCGCAGATCGTCACGCCGGACGACGAGCCCAGGACCGGACCGCCCCCGCGCCCGCTGATGCGGCGCGGCGGCCTGCACGGTGGCGGCCAGGTGCAGCTTGGTCAGCGTGCCCCGCGGACGGCGCGCCCCGGTGGTGCGCCCGTGCTCGGTCCGGGCCCGCGAACGCCGCCCGGCGGCGCCCTCACCAAGCCCCGGCACGCTCAGCACCTTCGTCCGGAAGGGTTCGGCGGCCCGTACGGCGGACTGCTCGCCCGCACCCGCGCCGGAGGGCTGCGGCTCCCCGCCCTCCCCGGCCTCGGGCCGCGCGCCGGTGTCCCCGCCCTGCGGCCCCTCCGGGTCCGACGACGGCGGCTGCCCGCCACCGCCGGGCCCGTCCGGGCCGGGGTCGGGGTCCTCGTCCCCGGACGACCCGCCGAACTCCTCCAGCGTCTCGTCGAGCTTGTCCTCGTCCAGGCCCGGCGCGTCGAACGGGTTGCGGCGTCGCCGGTGCGGCAGCGCCAGCAGCGCCGCCTGCCGGACGTCCTCCGCGAGCACCTCGGTCCGTCCGGCCCACGCGGCCAGCGCGGTCGCGGTCCGGGCCATGACGATGTCGGCCCGCATGCCGTCGACCTCGAAGGCGGCACAGGTCGCGGCGATCTGCCGCAGCGCCCCGTCGCCCAGCCGCACCGACGGCAGCAACTCCCGCGCCGCGACGATGCGTTGACGCACCGCGGCCTCCTCGTCCGCCCAGCGGGCGGCGAAGGCGGCCGGGTCGTCGTCGTAGGCGAGCCGCCGCCGTACGACCTCCACCCGCTGGTCCGGCTCCCGCGAGGCCGACACCTCGACGGTCAGCCCGAACCGGTCGAGGAGCTGCGGCCGCAGCTCGCCCTCCTCCGGGTTCATGGTGCCGACGAGCAGGAAGCGCGCCGCGTGCCGTACGGAGACACCCTCGCGCTCCACGTACGAGGCACCCATCGCCGCCGCGTCCAGCAGCAGGTCGACGAGGTGGTCGTGGAGGAGGTTGACCTCGTCGACGTAGAGGATGCCGCGGTGGGCGGCGGCGAGGAGGCCCGGCTCGAACGCCTTCACGCCCTCCGCGAGCGCCCGCTCGATGTCGAGGGCCCCGACGAGCCGGTCCTCCGAGGCGCCGACGGGCAGTTCGACCATCCGGGACGGCCGCCGCGTACCGTTGCCGGCCTCGTGCGGCCCGTCCGGGCACGCCGCGTCCGGCTTCGCGGGGTCGCAGGAGAAACGGCACCCGGCGACGACGTCCACCTCGGGCAGCAGCGCCGACAGCGCCCGCACGGCGGTGCTCTTCGCGGTGCCCTTCTCGCCGCGCACCAGCACCCCGCCGACGGCCGGGCTCACCGCGTTGAGGAGCAGTGCCAAGCGGAGGCTGTCCTGTCCGACGATGGCAGCAAAGGGATAGGGCGTGCTCACGTGGTGATCACTCCTTCGGGGGACTCAAGGCGGGACGACGTGCAGCCAAGCCGTGGACCCGCCATGGTCGAAGCCTGTTCCCCGCCAACGCGGGGGTGGCCCGGCGCCGTTGTATCCGTGACGGCGAATGGCAGCTTGCTCCCCGCCGATGCGGGGCTTTCGGGGGGGATCACTGGTCTCCCTCCAGATCTCCCTCAAGCTCGAGGTAGGTCGCCCGGAGCCGGTCCAGGGTTTCCTGGTCCGGCTCCGCCCACAGCCCGCGGTCGGCGGCCTCCAGCAGTCGCTCCGTGATGCCCCTCAGGGCCCACGGGTTGGACTTGCGCATGAACTCCTGGTTCTCCGGCGAGAACACGTACTCGGACGCGAGCTTCTCGTACATCCAGTCGTCGACTACGCCAGCTGTCGCGTCATAGCCGAAAAGGTAATCCACGGTCGCGGCCATCTCGAAAGCACCTTTGTAGCCGTGCCTTCTCATCGCGCTCATCCAGCGCGGGTTGACCACGCGGGCGCGGAACACCCGGTGCGTCTCCTCGCCGAGCGTGCGCGTCCTGACCTGGTCCGGTGTCGCGGAGTCGCCGACGTACGCCTCGGGGGAGGCGCCCGTCAGATGGCGCACCATGGCGACCATGCCGCCGTGGTACTGGAAGTAGTCGTCGGCGTCGACGAGGTCGTGCTCCCGGGTGTCGACGTTCTTCGCCGCCACCGCGATCCGCTTGAACGCCGTCTCCATGTCGCCGCGCGCCGCCCGCCCGTCGAGGCCACGCCCGTACGCGTAGCCGCCCCAGACGGCGTACACCTCGGCGAGGTCGGCGTCGGAGCGCCAGTTGCGGGCGTCGATCAGCGGCAGCAGCCCGGCGCCGTACGCGCCCGGCTTCGAGCCGAAGACCCGGGCCGTGGCCCGCCGCCGGTCCCCGTGCTCGGCGGTGTCCTCGTCGGCGTGCGCCTTGACGAAGTTCCGCTCGGCGGGCTCGTCCAGCTCGGCAACGGCCCGCACCGCGTCGTCGATCAACCCGACGACGTGCGGGAACGCGTCCCGGAAGAACCCGGAGATGCGCACCGTGACGTCGATGCGCGGCCGGCCCAGCTCCGCGAGCGGCACCACCTCGAACCCGGTGACGCGGCGCGAGGCGTCGTCCCACACCGGCCGGCAGCCCAGCAGCGCCAGGATCTCGGCGATGTCGTCACCCTGGGTGCGCATCGCGGACGTACCCCACACCGTCAGCCCGACGGACTTCGGGTACTCCCCGGTGTCGGCCAGGTACCGCTGCACCAGCGAGTCGGCGAGGGACTGCCCGACCTCCCAGCTCAGCCGGGACGGAATGGCCTTGGGGTCGACGGAGTAGAAGTTGCGGCCGGTCGGCAGGACGTTGACCAGGCCGCGGGTCGGCGAACCGGACGGGCCCGCCGGGACGTAGCCGCCGTCGAGCGCCTTGAGGATGTGCCCGATCTCGTCGGTGGTCCGGGCGAGCCGCGGCACGACCTCCCGGCACGCGAACTCCAGCACCGCCACCGCGTCCGGCAGTTCGGTGCCGAGCACACCACGCACGAGCGCCGGGACCACCGTGACGTCCCAGTCCCGGGCCTCCATGCCCTCCGCGACCCGCCGGCACAGCTGCTCAAGCAGGTCGATGGCGTCCGCCGCCGTACGGGACGGGCCCTCCACGAGCTCGCTCAGCTCGGCCGGCACCTTCACCGGCACACCCGGCTCCGCCAGCAACTCCTTCTCGACCAGCCCGAAGTGAGCCGCCAGCGCCGCCCTCAGGCCCGGCAGCGCGTTCGCCTGCCCGCCCCACACCTGCGAGGCGCGCAGCACCGCCAGCACCAGGTTGACGCGCGGCTCACCGACCGGCCCGCCGCCGAGGATGTGCAGACCGTCGCGGATCTGCACGTCCTTGATCTCGCAGAGGTAGCCGTCGATGTGCATGACGAACTCGTCGAAGTCGTCGTCGCCCGGCTGCTCGTCCACATGCAGGTCGTGGTGGAGTTCGGCGGCCTTCACCAGCGTCCAGATCTGCGCCCGCACGGCCGGTGCCTTCGCCGGGTCCAGGTCGGACACCAGCGCGTACTCGTCGAGCAGCTGCTCCAGTTTCGCCAGATCGCCGTACGTGTCCGCGCGCGCCATCGGCGGTACGAGGTGGTCGACGACGGTGGCGTGCCCGCGCCGCTTGGCCTGGGTGCCCTCGCCGGGGTCGTTGACGATGAACGGGTAGACCAGGGGGAGGTCGCCGAGCACGGCGTCCGGGGCACAGCCCCCACCGAGCCCGAGGCCCTTCCCCGGCAGCCACTCCATCGTGCCGTGCTTGCCCATGTGCACGATCGCGTCGGCGCCGAAACTGTTCTCCAGCCAGCGGTAGGCGGCCATGTAGTGGTGGGAGGGCGGCATGTCGGGGTCGTGGTAGATCGCGATGGGGTTCTCGCCGAAACCGCGCGGCGGCTGGATCATCACCACGACGTTCCCGAACTGCAGGGAGGCGAGCACGATGTCGTCCCCGTCCACGTACAGCGAACCCGGCGGCTCGCCCCACGCCTCCAGCATGCCGTCCCGCAGCTCCGGGTCCAGCTTGTCGAACCACGCCCGGTAGTCGGCGAGCGGCACCCGAGCGGGCGCGGAGGCCAACTGCTCCTCCGTCAGCCACTCCACGTCGTGACCGCCGGCCTCGATGAGCCGGTGGATCAGCTCGTCGCCGTTGTCCGGATACGCGGTGACCCCGTACCCGGCCGCCCTGAGGGCGTCCAGGACCCGGACCGCCGAGGCGGGCGTGTCGAGGCCCACCGCGTTGCCGACCCGCGAGTGCTTGGTCGGGTAGGCGGTGAAGACGAGCGCGAGCTTCTTCTCCGCGTTCGGCTTGTGCCTGAGCCGCGCGTGCCGTACGGCGATCCCGGCCACACGGGCGGCCCGCTCGGGGTCGGCGACGTACACCGGCACGTCGTCCGCGCCCTGCTCCTTGAACGAGAACGGCACCGTGATGAGCCGTCCGTCGAACTCGGGGATCGCGACCTGCATCGCCGCGTCCATGGGGGAGAGGGCGGCGTCCGACTCGTCCCAGGCGGCGTGCGACGAGGTCAGGCACAGCCCCTGGAGGACGGGGATGTTCAGCTCGGCGAGCGCCCCGATGTCCCACGCCTCCTCGTCGCCGCCGGCCGACGCCTCGGAGGCGTGCGTCCCGCCGGCGGCGAGGACGGTGGCGACCAGCGCGTCCGCCCCCGCCAGCAGCTCGTACAGGCCGGCGTCGGCGCCGCGCAGCGAACCGCAGTACACGGGAAGGGCGTTGGCGCCCTTCGCCTCGATCGCGTCGCACAGCGTGTCCACGAACGCGGTGTTGCCGCTCAGCTCGTGCGCCCGGTAGAAGAGCACCCCCACCGTGGGCCGCCCGTCGACGAGGGGACGCTCCCCGTGCACCCCGTACTCGGGCATCTTCCGCGGCTCGACGAACCCCTCGCCGGTCAGCAGCACGGTGTCGGAGAGGAACCGGGCCAGCTCCGTGAGGTTCTCGGGCCCGCCCTCCACGAGGTACCTGAGCGCCTCGGCGACCACACCGGCCGGCACCGACGACTCGGCCATCAGCTCGGCGTCCGGCACGGCCTCACCGCCGAGCAGCACGGTCGGGATGCCGGCGGCCCTCAGCGCGGCGAGCCCGTCCTCCCAGGCCCGCTTGCCGCCCAGCAGCCGTACGACGGCGATGTCCGCGCCGTCGAGGAGACCGGGCAGCTCCTCTCTCACGTCGACGCGGGTCGGGTTGCCGATCCGGTACGAGGCGCCGGAAGCGGCGCGGGCCGCCAGCAGATCCGTGTCGGCGGTCGACAACAACAACACAGTGCCAGTGCTCATGCGGGCGCTCCCGGTGGAATGAAAGGCAGTCCTTGCGGCGCGCCCGACTCGATGAGCCGCCACAGCGCGTCCGTGTCCGCGTGTTCCTCGATGAGATCGCCGAGCCGGTCCAGCTGCTCCTCGCGCAGCCCGGCGAACGACGTGTCGGCGGCCGGCACGAAACGGCGGCCCGCGGCGGCCGCCACCTCGCGCAGAAAGGCCCGCCGGAACCCGTCCGACTCCAGCGACCCGTGCCAGTGCGTGCCCCAGGTCTGGCCGACCCGGCAGCCGTCCAGGAAGGGGGCGCCCCCGAGGACCTCGGCGACCCCGTGATGGATCTCGTACCCCGTGACGTGCTCCCCGAGGGCCTCGCCCTCCGGGCGGGTGAGGGTCTTCTCCCGCGCGAACCGCACCCGTACGGGCAGCACCCCGAGCCCCTCCACCCGGCCCCGCCGGCTCTCGACCTCGTCCTCGATGTGCTCGCCGAGGAGCTGGAAGCCGCCGCAGATGCCGAGCACGGGCCGGTGTGCGGCGGCCCTGCCGCGCAGCGCGTCCGCGAGACCCCGCTCGTGCAGCCACTCCAGGGCCCGTACGGTGCCCCGGGTGCCCGGGACGACGACGAGGTCCGCGTCGGCCAGTTCCTCGGGCCGGTCCACGAACCGCACCACGACGCCGGGTTCGGCGGCGAGCGCGTCGACGTCGGTGAAGTTGGACATCAGCGGGATCGCGCAGACGGCGACCCGCAGCACGTCCTCCCCGACGGGCGGCGACACGTTCGACTCGCGGACCGTCCCCCTCAGGGACACCCTGAGGCCGTCCTCCTCGTCGATGCCGAGCCCGTGCCGGAACGGCAGCACCCCGTACGTCCGGCGCCCCGTCAGCCCGTGCAGCATGTCGAGCCCCGGCTCCAGCAGGGAGACGTCCCCGCGGAACTTGTTGACGAGGAACCCGGCGACGAGCGCCTGGTCCTCGGGCGAGAGCAGCGCCACCGTCCCGAAGAACGAGGCGAACACCCCGCCGCGGTCGATGTCGCCGACGACGAGCACGGGGAGCCCGGCGTTGCGGGCGATCCCCATGTTGACGATGTCGGTCCGCCGGAGATTGATCTCGGCGGGACTCCCGGCCCCTTCACAGATCACCGCGTCATACGTGCCCCGCAACTCGGCAAGACAGTCGAGCACGGTGCCCAGCAGCCGCTGCTGCCGCCCCCCGTGGTAGCCCCGCGCGCTCAACTCCCCGACGGGCTTGCCGAGCAGCACGACCTGGCTGCTCTGCTCCCCGCCGGGCTTGAGCAGCACCGGATTCATCAGGGCCGTCGGCTCCACCCGGCAGGCCTGCGCCTGCATGGCCTGGGCCCGCCCGATCTCGGCGCCCTCCCTCGTCACGAACGAGTTGAGGGACATGTTCTGCGCCTTGAACGGCGCGACCTTGACGCCCTGTCGCACCAGCCACCGGCAGATCCCGGCGGTGACGACGCTCTTGCCGGCGTCGGAGGTGGTACCGGCGACCAGCAGCCCCCCGCCCGTCATGACGACGCCCCCTTCGCCCGTCCGCGGCGGCCGTTGGCGCCCCCCGGCGCCGGGCGCCGCGTGATGCGGCCCCGCAGCAGCGACGCGCCCGCGCTGACGCCGAGCGCGAGCCAGCTCACGCGCCGCGACAGCCGGACGGCCCGCTCGATGTCCCCCACGGCGACGGCCCGCCCCTCCGTGTTCAGCACGGGCCGGTGCTCGACCCGCCCCCCGTACGACAACGTGCCTCCCAGCCGGACGCCGAGCGCCCCGGCGAACGACGCCTCCACGGGACCGGCGTTGGGGCTCGGATGCTTCCGCGCGTCCGCCCGCCAGGCCCGTACGGCCCCCCGGGCGTCCCCGCCGGCCGCCGCGGCCAGCAGGGCGGTGAGCCGGGCCCCCGGCCACCCCGCCACGTCGTCGAGCCGGGCCGACGCCCACCCGTACCGCCGATGACGCGGCGACCTGTGCCCGACCATGGCGTCCAGTGTGTTGACGGCCCGGAACCCGACGAGTCCGGGCACACCCCCCACCGCCCCCCACACCAACGCCCCGACCACGGCGTCCGAGGTGTTCTCGGCGACGGACTCGACCACGGCCCGGGCGATCCCGTCCGCGTCCAGCGCCTGGGGGTCCCGTCCGCACAGATGCGGCAGCCGGGCCCGCGCGGCCTCGACGTCCCCGTCCTCCAGCGCCCGCCCGACGGCACGGGCCTCGCACACCAGGGAGGTCCCCCCGACGACGGCCCAGGTGGCCGCGCCGGTCAGCGCGACGGACGCCGCACGGGACGGCCGAGCCGCCGCCGCGGCCACCGCCCCCAGCGCCACGGCGCCGCCGGCGCACACCACGGTGTGCAGCGCGCCCCACCCCCGGTGGTCCCGCCACAACACCCGCTCCACGGCGCCCGCGGCCCGTCCGAACACGGCGACGGGGTGCCCCCGGCGGGGATCGCCGAGCAGCAGGTCACCGAGGAGTCCGGCGGTGGCGCCGTACGCGAAGACGCGATCGGCACGCACGCGTTCAGCCGATCGCGGGGTCGGGCAAGGACCGGATGCTGGATCCCACATGGCAGCCGCGCATGGCGATATGTCCTCACTCAGGGTGTCCACGCCCTGGTTCGACGAGACCGACGACGAGAGTTCCTGGCTCCCGGGGAAGGTTCTTCCCCGGTGACAGTGGCGGGACCGCGCCGGACTCGCACCGGCTTCCTCTCCTGCCGTCGTAGATGGCCCCGGCAGTCCACCACGCCCCCGGAAGACCCGTCAACTCGCCGCTGACCTGCGGCGCAGCGGTGTGCTGAGCCCCACACCGCTGAAACGGCGTCAGCCGTCCGAATCGACGCTTTCCGTACTCTTTCCCGCCGCCCCGCCGGTGCGCTTCAGCACGGTCGCCGGGGTGCTCGCCGTCGGAGCCGGCGCGCTCGCCTCGCTGTTGGTGCCGGAGGCGGAGGCACGAGCCGTCGTCCGGATGGTGGTGACCGTCCTCGCCGCCACGGGGGCGGGCCTGTGGTGGGGTCTGAACCCCGGTCAGCGGACGCGGTGAACGAGACGGCGAACCCCCTGTGCCGAGGTGGCCGGCACAGGGGGTTCGCCGTGGTGTCCTGGGGGAGGCGGGACGGAGGTCCGTGACCTCAGGCCATGATCAGGTAGATCCCGTAGCCCACCGCCGCCGCGCACGCCGCGAAGCAGGCGTACGCCGCCGTCGTGGCGAGTGCGGCCGAGCCGCCGGAGGCCGTCGCCGTCTCCCGCTTCGAGAGGCCGACGATCCCCAGGGTGAACAGGCCGACGAGGGCCACGGTGACCACGAGGCTGACTCCGAAGACGGAGCCGAGTGCTGCCCAGTCGATGTGCATGGTGGTGTCTTCCTAGGGGGCGCGGGGCTCAGACGGCCGGAGTGGGGGCGGAGGGACCGGTCGGGGTCTCGGCGGTGGCCGTCGCGGCCGCGGGGGCCGGGATCGTCGCCGCGAGGTCCTCGGTCACGGCGCCGACCGGCGGCGGGGTCACCGCGGCGATGGCCGTGGTCACCACACCGGGGGGCTCCTCGGTGTCGTTCACGTTGGTGTGGTCGACCACCTCACGGCGCGAGATCACCCAGATCGCGGCGCTGGAGGCGACGAGGAAGACCGCGACGACGGCCGTGCCCCACGTGCCGTGGGACGTCACCCACTCGGCGAGCGCGGCGACGAGCGCCGCGGCCGGCAGGGTCAGGCCCCAGGCCACGAACATCCGGGTCGCGGTGGACCAGCGGACCACACCGCCCTTGCGGCCCAGGCCCGCACCCATGACCGCACCGGAGACCGAGTGCGTGGTGGAGAGGGAGAAGCCGAGGTGGGAGGAGGCCAGGATGACCGTCGCCGCGCTGGTCTGGGCGGCGAAGCCCTGCTGCGGCTGGAGGTCGGTCAGGCCCTTGCCCATGGTGCGGATGATGCGCCAGCCGCCCAGGTAGGTGCCGAGAGCGATGGCCAGACCGGCGGAGACGATGACCCAGACCGGCGGGTCGGAGTCCGGCGCGAGAGCGCCGCCGGCGACCAGGGCCAGGGTGATGATGCCCATCGTCTTCTGGGCGTCGTTCGTGCCGTGGGCCAGCGAGACCAGACCGGCGGAGGCGATCTGACCGGCGCGGTAGCCCTTGCCGGCGGCCTTGTCGCTCGTGTGCCGCCCGAGCTTGTACGTCAGCCGCGTCGCGAACATCGCCGCGATGCCGGCGACCAGCGGAGCCGCGACGGCGGGGATCAGCACCTTGGTGACGAGCACGTCACCGTGGACCGCGCCCGTGCCGACCGAGGCGATCGTGGCACCGATCAGGCCGCCCATCAGGGCGTGCGACGAGCTGGAGGGAAGCCCCACGAGCCAGGTCAGCAGGTTCCAGAGGATGGCGCCCACGAGCGCCGCGAATATGACCTCTGGCTGGATGCCGGACTCGTCGACGAGCCCCTTGGAGATGGTGTTGGCGACCTCGATGGAAAGGAACGCGCCGACAAGGTTGAGCACGGCGGACATGGCCACCGCGACCTTGGGCTTCATGGCGCCGGTCGAGATGGTGGTGGCCATCGCGTTGGCGGTGTCGTGGAAACCGTTCGTAAAATCGAACGCGAGCGCGGTGATGACCACGATCGCGAGGATCAGCGAGAAGTTTTCCATTTACCCGGGCTTCTTTCGGACGTCAGTGGCACGTGGACCGTAAGCAGCCTGGGTGAACGGAAGATGAACTGAGGCGGGCCGGAGAGTGTAGCGATCGGGCTGCCGGGGTTCCGCTTGTGTCGACGGAGGGCTGTTCCGGCGGATCGGCCCCGCCCCTTCCCCGGTTTCCTCGAACTGAAACGGAGCACCGACCTCCGCGTGTGATCCGTGTCACTTGTGCGTGAAGTCCCTCCCCCGGGGCAGGGAGCCGTGGGATTGATTCCGGTCACCCGGCGGGCGGTCGCCCTCGTACCGCCGGCCCGTCCGGGGTCCTCCGTCCCGCGGGAGGCCCGCCCCACGCCGCGGAGCCCTGCCGCCCCGGGGTGCCTGGTTCCGGTCGAGGGTTCCCGCCCGGGTGGGCCCCCTGGCAGGATCGCGGCATGGCTGAGCAGCGGCGGAACGCACAGGACCCGAGGGGCGCGGACGGGGATCCACGGCAGACGCGGGACGCCCTGCCCGGGGCGGCGCCGGACGACATCGCGCGGGCCTGGGAGGAGCTCGTCGCCACGGCCCGCCGGACGGTCGCCGACGGTCTCGTCGTCGGCACCTCCGGCAATGTCTCCGTACGGGTCGGCGACACCGTCCTGGTCACACCGACGGGCGTCCCGTACGACCGCCTCACCCCGGACGACGTGACCGGCGTCGACCTCGCGGGCCGCCAGACCCTGGGCACCCTCCGCCCGACGAGCGAACTGCCCATGCACCTCGCGATCCACACCACGACCGCCGCCCGCGCCGTGGTCCACACCCACGCCGTCCACGCCACCGCCGTCTCGACCCTCGTCGACGAGCTGCCGCTGATCCACTACATGTCCGGTGCCCTCGGCGGGCCGGTCCGCGTCGCCCCCTACGCGACGTACGGCACCCCCGAGTTGGCCGAGAACATGCTCGGTGCCCTGACCGGGCGCACCGCCTGCCTGCTCCAGAACCACGGCACGGTCGCCTACGGACAGAACCTCTCCGAGGCCTTCGACCGCACGGCCCAGCTCGAATGGATGTGCAGGGTCTGGCTGACGGCCTCCTCGGTGCCGGGTCTGTCCCCGCACCTGCTCACCCCGGAACAGGTGGCGGAGGCGGGGGAGCGGTTCCGGGGGTACGGCCAGCCGGGGCGGCCGCCGGGTGGCCGTGCCCCCGGCCGGTGACCCCGGCGGCCCCCGCCCACTGGCCCCGGACGGGGTGGGCCAGGACACTGGACGCGTGCGTGCAGTGAGAGCAGCAGCCGCGGCCGTCGGGGTCGCTTTCGCGGCCGGGGCGGCCAGTGTCGCCGCCGGCCGACTCGCCAGTGATGCCGCGCTGAAGGTCCCGCCCGGCAGACCACTGCCCACGGAGCCCCGGCTCACCGTGCACTCCACCGCCCCCGGCCGGATCACCCTGACCAGGGCCTTCGCCTCCCGTCGCCCCGGTGTCTACGGACTTGTCGGCGACGCCGCCCACGCCGTCGTCGGCTCCGTCGTCGACGGCGTCCCGCACGCCCCCGACACCGTCGTACGCCGCCTCGAACGCGTCGGCCGCGGCAGCCTGGAGCCGGGCGACAAGGTGTGGCTCACCCCGACCACCCACATCGGCGACCCGCGCACCGCCCTCGGCCTCGACCACACCGATGTCGAGGTCCCCGGCGAACTCGGTCCCCTGCCCGCCTGGTTCGTCCCGGGCGCCCGCGCCACCTGGGTGATCGCCGTGCACGGCCTGGGCGCCACCCGCGAACACCCTTTGAACGTCATGGGCTTCCTGCACCGCCACGGCTTCCCGGTGCTCGACCTCGCCTACCGCGGCGACCTCGGCGCCCCCCGGCCCCCGGACGGCCTGAGCCACCTCGGGGAGACCGAGTGGCACGACGTCGACGCCGCGATCCACCACGCCGTCCGGTTCGGCGCCGAGAAGGTCATCCTGCACGGCTGGTCCACCGGCGCCACCATGGCGCTGCGCGCCGCCGCGCGCTCGGGGCTGCGCGACCGCGTCGCCGGGCTCGTCCTGGACTCGCCGGTCCTCGACTGGACGGCCACCCTGCGCGCCCTCGCCGCCGCCCGCCGCACCCCGGGCGCGCTGCTCCCCCTCGCCGTCCGCGCCGCGCAGGGCCGTACGGGACTGGGCCGCGACCAGGCCGGTGTGCTCCGGTTCGAGGCGCCGGCCCTGATCTTCCACGGTCCGGACGACGTCGTCGCCCCCTGGGACGCCTCCCGTCGCCTGGCCGAGGACAACCCGGCCCGCGTCACCCTGCGCACCGTGCGCGAGGCCCCCCACGCCGCCATGTGGAACGCCGACCCGGCGCGCTACGAGGAGTCCCTGCGCCGCTTCCTCACGCCGCTGATGTAGCGCCGGGGGAGCGGGGCCGCGGCGTGCCCCGGGGCTCGGTCGCGACGCCCCGCCGACCGGCCTCGCGCAGACAGGTACGTCACATTCCGTTTAGCGCCGGGCCACGGCGCTCCTCGCCCCTGTCACGCCCCGGGGGAACCCGTGCGTTGGCCACTCCTGTCGCCCGCTGTGACATTCCGTTTGGGTTTTCGGACCGTCAACCGGAAGACTGCCCCCGTGACGTCCCGTAATCCGCGCGACTCCAGGCTCCGACTCGTCAGCCCGCGAACCCTGGCCGCCGCTCCCCGAGCAGCAGTGACCCAGCGCCGCCGACCGGCCCCCCGGCCCCCGGAGGGCACCCCGCCGCCCGCGGAACTGGCCCGGATGGCCCGCACCGTCCTGGCGGACGCGGCCCGTGTCGCCCGCTGGGCCGACTCCGCCCTGCGCCCCGGCCGCGAAGGCGCCGGCTCCGACGGCAAGGGCACCCTCTCCGACGCGACCGCCGAACGCGCCGCGGCCGACCTCGGGCTGACCCCGGATCAGGTCCGCCACGACTGGGACACGGCACGCCTGGCCGGCCTCGTCGAGGTGCACGGCGACAGCGCCCGCCCCGGCTGGCGGCTGCGTGCCTGGCACCGGGACGACAGCGCCGTACTGCGCGGCTGGGTGGCCCTCTTCGACGCCTGGTCCCTCGCCCACCCCGAGCCCGGCGTCCGGGAGCCCGCCGCCGTCGCCGAGGTCGTCTCGGCCATGCCGCAGGTGCTCTCCTTCCTCCAGCTCTCCGCCGGGCCCGTCCCCGTGGAGCAGCTCCTCGACCTCCTCGAACAGCGGGTCACGGAACTGCGCACGGAACGCTGCGAGATCCCCTTCGGCCCGCGGCCCGAGCCCGAGAACGCGGAGCCCGCCGCGGAAACCGCCGCCGAGGACACCCCCCTCGCCCCCCTCCTCGACTGGGCACTGCGGGCCATCGCCTCCGTCGGCGCCCTCACCTACGGCGACGGCCAGGCCACGCTCACCCCGCTCGGCAGCTGGGCGGTGTGGGTGAAGCTGGAACAGATCTGCGTCGCCGCGCAGAGCCCCGCCGGGAACATCGAGGTCTCCGCCGAGGACATGCTCCGCGGCTGCGCCCAGCTCCGCCCCAACGCGGCCCGCGCCGAGTACCGCGCCTGGCTCGCCGCCCGCACGGTGGGCGCCGCCGTCACCGAGCTCATCGACGCCGCGCGCGGCGAGGACGCCCTCATCCGGGGCCTCGCCTTCGAAGCGCTGCGCGTCGTCGGCGCCCCCGCCGAGCCCGATGTCCGCACCGTCGTCGACGAGACACCGCTGCGGCCGTACGCCCTGCTCTGGCTCGCCGAGCACGAGGGCGCCGACCCCGAGGACGCCCACGAGGTGCTCACCCGCGAGGAGGCGACCTGGCTCTGGGTGGACACCGCGGCAGCCGTCGCCGACCACGGCGAGGCCCCGCTGCTCGTCCGGCATCTGGAGTCCGCCGTACAGGCCACCGTCCCCGCGCTGCTCGACGAGGTCCGCGCCGTCGGCCACCCCCGCACCGTCCAGGTACTGGTCGCGCTCGCCGCCGCCCACCCCGACCCGGCCCTCGCCAAGGCCGTCCGCCGCGCCGCCTTCCAGGTGCACACCGGCGGCAGCTGAGCCGAGGCCGCGACCGGAGGCGGCGGACCCGGAACGCGGGCCGCGCCGGCCCCCCCGCCGGGCCGGGCGGGGCGTCAGCCGCCCGGCTCGGGGGCGTAGGTGCCGAAGCTCCACACATTGCCCTCGACGTCCCGGGCCATGTAGTCCCGCGAGCCGTAGTCCTGGTCCGTCGGGGGCATGAGGATCTCCACCCCGTGCTCCACGGCCCGGCGGTGGTGGGCGTCCACGTCGTCCACGACGACGTACACCCCCGCGGGACCGGCGCCCTTCATCGCCCCGTCGAAGACACTTCCCGTCCCCCGGGAGCCGAGCATCACCACGCCGTTGCCCTGCGCCAGCTCGGCGTGGTGGACCGCCCCGTCCGCTCCCTCGTACACCGACAGCTCGGTGAAGCCCAGCCCTGCGGTGAGCTGCGCGATGGCCGCCTTGGCGTCCGCGTACAGCAGCGTCGGACAGACGCTCGGACGTCCCTCGCCCTTGCCCGCCATACCGATCACGACCTCTCTGTCGCCCGGAACGCAAACCCCTGCCCAGTCTGGCACCCGGCACCGGCAACGACCCGCCGGGCGACGGCCGTCGGGGTGCGGCGACGGGGCGGCGGGCGGTGACCGAGGCCACGTGATCCCTTGGGACGCGGGCGGAAAACCGCTTGCCGGCCCCCGTTAGAATCGGCCCATGGCCTTTCTCCTCGCGCATTAGACGGCGGGAACGTCCTCAGCCGCCCACCCGCCACCCAAGTCCGCCCTGGAGTCTGTCCGTGATCTCCGCCTCCGGTATCGAGCTGCGCGCCGGTGCCCGCGTCCTCATCGAGTCCGCCACCTTCCGTGTCGCCAAGGGCGACCGCATCGGCCTGGTCGGCCGCAACGGCGCCGGCAAGACCACCCTCACCAAGGTCCTCGCCGGCGAGGGCATCCCCGCCGCCGGCCAGGTCACCCGCTCCGGCGAGGTCGGCTACCTGCCGCAGGACCCCCGCACCGGCGACCTGGACATCCTGGCCCGCGACCGCATCCTCTCCGCCCGCGGCCTCGACGTACTGATCCGCAAGATGCGCGAGAACGAGGAGCGCATCGCCTCCGGCAAGGGCTCCACCCGGGAGAAGGCCCTCAAGCAGTACGAGCGCCAGGAGACGGAGTTCCTCACCAAGGGCGGGTACGCCGCCGAGGCCGAGGCCGCCACCATCGCCGCCGCGCTCAACCTGCCCGACCGCGTGCTGGGCCAGCCCCTGCACACCCTCTCCGGCGGTCAGCGCCGCCGTATCGAGCTGGCCCGCATCCTCTTCTCCGACGCGGACACCCTGCTGCTCGACGAGCCGACCAACCACCTCGACGCCGACTCGATCGTCTGGCTGCGCGACTACCTCAAGACCTACCGCGGCGGCTTCATCGTCATCAGCCACGACGTCGACCTGGTCGAGACGGTCGTCAACAAGGTGTTCTACCTGGACGCCAACCGCGCCCAGATCGACGTCTACAACATGGGCTGGAAGCTCTACCAGCAGCAGCGCGAGGCCGACGAGAAGCGCCGCAAGCGCGAGCGCGCCAACGCCGAGAAGAAGGCCGCCGCGCTGAACGCGCAGGCCGACAAGATGCGCGCCAAGGCCACGAAGACGGTCGCCGCGCAGAACATGGCGCGCCGCGCCGACAAGCTGCTGTCCGGTCTGGAGGCGGTCCGCCAGAGCGACAAGGTCGCCAAGCTCCGCTTCCCCGAGCCCGCGCCCTGCGGCAGGACGCCCCTCACCGCCGAGGGCCTGTCGAAGTCGTACGGCTCGCTGGAGATCTTCACCGACGTCGACCTCGCCATCGACAAGGGCTCCCGCGTCGTCATCCTCGGCCTCAACGGCGCCGGCAAGACCACGCTGCTGCGTCTGCTCGGCGGCGTCGAGAAGCCCGACACCGGCCAGGTCGTCGAGGGCCACGGCCTCAAGCTCGGGTACTACGCCCAGGAGCACGAGACCCTCGACCCGGACCGCACGGTCCTGGAGAACATGCGTTCGGCCGCCCCTGACATGGACCTCGTCGAGGTCCGCAAGGTGCTCGGCTCGTT
Organism: Streptomyces sp. NPDC042364; assembly: GCF_056437585.1. NCBI lineage: Bacteria > Bacillati > Actinomycetota > Actinomycetes > Kitasatosporales > Streptomycetaceae > Streptomyces > Streptomyces sp. NPDC042364. The sequence continues at coordinate 701,561 of NZ_JBWKAJ010000001.1, forward strand.
CCTGTTCTCCGGCGACGACGTCGACAAGCCCGCCGGTGTCCTCTCCGGTGGTGAGAAGACCCGGCTCGCCCTCGCCACCCTGGTGGTGTCGTCGGCGAACGTCCTGCTGCTCGACGAGCCCACCAACAACCTCGACCCGGCCAGCCGCGAGGAGATCCTCGGCGCGCTGCGCACCTACAAGGGCGCGGTCGTCCTCGTCACCCACGACGAGGGCGCGGTGGAGGCGCTCCAGCCGGAGCGGATCATCCTCCTGCCGGACGGCGTCGAGGACCTGTGGGGCGCCGACTACGCGGACCTGGTGGCACTCGCCTGATCGGCCGGGGCGCCGGATGTCCGGTCAAACGGCTTGATCAACAGCCTATGGATCATTCGGCCCACTCGTGATCCACCATCTGTGTGAGATCTCCTCGTACCGAGGTGTGTCGTACACGAATTTCACGGCCGAGCCCCGCTGTGCGCGGGGCTCGGCCGTCGCGCGTCTCTGACCTGCCGCTTCGTGAGTCCACTCGTTCGGCCGTACGGACAAGCTCGTGCGGAATATGGGGTTCCGTTCGTGGGGACGCGCTCCCGTCGTCACAACCTTGTCCCACGGACCTTGCCGAATGGGTGGCCATCGCGCCCCGGAGGGGTGATCATGAGGAGACCAGAGCGCACTTCCCATGAGGAGGACCGGGTGGCCGAGACTCTGAAGAAGGGCAGCCGGGTTACCGGCGCCGCGCGCGACAAGCTCGCGGCAGACCTGAAGAAGAAGTACGACTCCGGTGCGAGCATTCGGGCACTGGCCGAGGAAACCGGCCGCTCGTATGGCTTCGTGCACCGGATGCTCAGCGAGTCGGGCGTCACGCTTCGAGGGCGTGGCGGTGCGACGCGCGGCAAGAAGGCCGCGTCGGCCTGACGCCGGGCGGCCCATCGGCTTCGATGGTGGCCACCCGGTCGGTTGTCTGATCGGCCGGGTGGTTACTGTGCAGTCACTTAGCTCTGCTCTGCTGACCGCACACATCGGAGGCGCCCCATGGCTTCGCTCGAACCGCTGCTCGACAAGGACGGCGTACGGCTCACCGTCGACGAGGCGATCGCCACGGTGACGCTGACCAACCCGGCCAAGCGCAACGCGCAGAGCCCCGCTCTGTGGCGGGCGCTTGCCGAGGCCGGGCGGTCGGTGCCGGGCTCCGTCCGGGTCGTCGTGCTGCGTGCCGAGGGCAAGTCGTTCTCCGCCGGACTCAACCGGCAGATGTTCACGCCCGAGGGCATCGAGGGCGAACCGTCGTTCATCGACCTCGCGCGTCGTGACGACGCCGCGCTCGACGCGACCATCGCCGAATACCAGGAGGCGTTCACCTGGTGGCGGCGGAACGACATCGTGTCCGTCGCCGCCGTACAAGGGCATGCCGTCGGCGCGGGTTTCCAGCTCGCGCTCGCCTGTGACCTGCGCGTCGTCGCGGACGACGTGCAGTTCGCCATGCTCGAGACCAGCCTGGGCCTCGTACCCGACCTCACCGGCACGCATCCGCTGGTGAGCCTCGTCGGCTACGGCCGCGCGCTGGAGATCTGCCTCACCGGACGTTTCGTCCAGGCGGAAGAGGCGCAGCGCATCGGCCTGGCGAACCTCGCCGTGCCCGCCGACCAGCTGGACGACGCGGTACGCGACCTGGTCGCCGCGCTCGTGGCCGCGCCGCGCGACGCGGTGATCGAGACCAAGGCGCTGCTGCGCGGAGCCGAGGGCCGGGGCTACGAGGACCAGCGCGCCGCGGAGCGTGCCGCCCAGGCCCGCCGCCTGCGCGATCTCGCCGGCGTGGCGGAGTAGCGGCGACGCGCCAGGGCGAGGCTCGGCCCACTCACCGCGGCGGAAGTGGCGGGCTACGCACTCGCCGACGTGCCGGAGGGGCTGCCGGGCCCCTCATCGGCGTGCCGGGGTACCGGCCGACTCACTCGACGGCGGTGACGAGGACCGCCACCGACGGATGGTCCGGCAGCGCCTCGGCCACCGTCGACCGGACAGCGCGTACCACCTCCAGGGCCCGTCTCTCCCGTGCCACCGCCAGTTCGACGCGGACATGGCGGCCGGGGAGTTCGGACCTCGTGTCGATGTGGACCGCCCGGCCCGGAGCACCCAGGGCGCCGGTCAGACGGCTCACCCCGGCAACCCCCAGGGCCGCGGCGGTCACACGGGACTCCTCGCCGTCGTCCGACGGGCTCGGCCGGGCGGGAGCGCGACCGCCGGGCGGCGCGGGCGACGCCGACGCGGGCGGACCGCCGGGTTCGTCGGTCTCCAGCAGGTCCGTCATCCGCAGATCGATCTCGGTCACCAGCAGCCCCAGCCGTTCCGCGGCGGCCGCGGCGAGGGTCGCCCGCAGCCGGGTCGCCGCCACCGGGAAGGGCTTGGCGGGCGGGGCCGCCGAGGCCAGGAAGTCGGCGGTGACCCGCAGGGGGCCCGGAGGGAGGGCGCTCGGGGGAGCGGGGACGGCGGGGGTGTCCGCACCGGACGGCTCGGCGAGCGCGATGCGCAGGGCGCCGAGACGCACCCCCCGCACCGAGGCGACCGCCCGCCGTAGCACCGCGTCGGCCGCCGCCTCCGTGATCCATGCGCCGTCGTGCGGGCCACCCAGGGGGAGGACCCGGCCGAGGCCCAGCTGCTGTCGTACCGCTTCCGTCCAGCCGTCCGCCGTCATTCCTCCAGCCTGCCGCATTCCCGGCGCACGACTGCGCAACCCGGCTTAATGTGAGCAAAGGATGAAAATCGGAAGGAACATGCGCGATGAGTGACATGACGGAGCGGAACCGGACGGAGGGCCCCGACATCACCAAGGACCCCGCGCAGACCGCGGGGCGCAAGGCCTTCCGTGTCGGTGGCGGCGATCCGGCGGCCCGGGGGCGTACGACCGTCGCCGACGGTGTGGTCGAGAAGATCGCCGGGCTCGCGGCACGGGACGTGCTCGGTGTGCACACCATGGGCAGCGGGCTCTCCCGGACCTTCGGCGCCGTCCGCGACCGGGTGCCCGGCAGCTCGAAGGACGTCACCCGGGGCGTGAACGCCGAGGTCGGCGAGGTGCAGACCGCCCTGGACCTGGAGATCGTCGTCGACTACGGCGTGTCCATCGCCGACGTCACCGGCGCCGTGCGCGAGAACGTCGTCGCCGCCGTCGAGCGGATGACGGGCCTGGAGGTCGTCGAGGTCAACATCGCCGTCAGCGATGTGAAGCTGCCCGACGAGGAGGACGAGGAGCAGGAGACCCGGCTGCGGTGACGGCGCTTCCGAGCCCTAAGGGGTGTCCCGTAATCCCCGGCGGGCGCGCGACGCCGGCTACGGCACCTCGCCGTGTTGTCGGAACATCCGCATACATCCAGTGTGCGGACGCCCCTCCGCCTTGCGACGCACCGCATCCGACGCCGTGCCGCGCGCTGATCCACCGGGAATTACGGGACACCCCTTAGGAGCACAGCATGACTCTGGCCGTGATCGGCATGATCGCCGGGATGGCGCTCGGCTTCGCCGGATACTTCGGCGGATTCGGTGCCTTCCTGCTGGTGGCGGCGCTGGGCGCCGTCGGCCTCGTCGTCGGCCGGTTCCTGGAGGGGGACCTGGAACTCGGCGACTTCTTCCGTCCCCGTGACGACCGACGCCGATGACCGTCGCCGACAACGGCCGCGGCGCGGGGCCGCGGACCGTCGCGCCCGGCGCGCGCGGCGCGACCCGGATCACCGACCGGGTCGTCGCGAAGATCGCCGGCCAGGCGGCGCGCGAGGCACTGGGGACACCGCCGCCCGACTCCGCGCCTCCCAACGCGACGGTCGTCGTCCATCATGAGACCGCGCGCGTCCGCGTCGCCCTCGAACTCCCTTACCCCTCCGACATCGGTGACCGATGCGCCGCGGTGCGTCGCCGCGTCGTCGAGCGGGTAGGGACGTTGGCGGGAATGCACGTATCGGAGGTGGCCGTCCAGGTCGAACGGCTGCACCTGGCGGGCGCACACGACGCGGCACAGGGGAGGACGCGATGAGCGAACCCCAGCGCTCCGAAGGCACCACTCGACGCCTGCCCGTCATGGAGAAGGCCGACCAACCGGCCGCCGACCGGGGGCCGGACCAGCCGGACCAGTCCGCGTCGGCCGCCGCCTACGACCCGCCGCCCGCCCTCGGGGACGGGCACGGGGGCGAGAAGCGCTTCTGGTCCGCGCGCCGCGTCCCCGCCGGCATCCTCGCCCTGCTGCTCCTCGCGGGCGCGGGCCTCTTCCTCTACGACATTGCCGCCGTCCGCGCCGACCGGCCCGCCATGGCCTGGCGCCGCTCCCTGGCCCGGGAGCTCGCCGAGCACCGACTCGACGACGTCTGGGTGCTGACCGGAGCCGGGATCGCCGTCCTCCTCGGCCTCTGGCTGCTGGTGCTCGCCGCCACCCCCGGTCTGCGCGAGGTGCTGCCGATGCGGCGCCTCGACCCCCACGTCCGGGCGGGCCTGCACCGGGCCGCCGCCGCGCTGGTGCTGCGCGACCGGGCCATGGGTGTGTCCGGCGTGCAGTCCGTACGGGTCCGCGCCGGCCGGAAGAGGGTCGACGTCCGCGCGGTGTCCCACTTCCGGGAACTCGACGAGGTCCGGGCCGACCTCGACGCCACGCTCACCGACGGCATCCGGGGCCTGGGCCTCGCCCGGCCGCCCGCCCTGTCCGTGCACGTACGGCGGCCCGGCCGGAAGGGGTGACGTGATGCTGCGGATCGTCAACAGGGTGCTGCTCGGGTTCGTCGGCGTGGCGCTCCTCGTGCTGGGCGGCGCCGTGCTCGCCGTCGGTCTCGGCCTGGAACCTCCCTCCTGGTGGCTCCACGACGGACGGCACGACGTGCTGCTCGGCGACGCCGAGCGCACCCGGTGGCGCGACGAGGACTGGTGGTGGCCCACCGTCATCGCCGTACTCGCCCTGCTGGTGCTGCTCGCCCTGTGGTGGCTGACCGCCGTGCTCCGCCGCCACCGGCTCACCGAGGTGCTCGTCGACACCGGCGACGGCGAGGGCGCGCTGCTGCGGGGCCGCGCGCTGGAGGGGGTCCTGACCGCGGAGGCCGCCCGGCTGGACGGCGTCGAACGGGCCCGCGCCCACCTCACCGGCCGCCGCAACGCCCCCGAGGCCCGTCTCCGCGCCCGCCTGCATCCCCACGCCCACCCCGCCGACACCCTGCACCGCCTGACCACGGAGGCGGTGGCCCACGCCAGGGACTCGGCGGGACTGGCGACGCTGCCGGCGGAGGTCGGACTGCGCGGCGTCAGACACCGCGCGGAACGAGTCAGCTGACGGAGCACCACGGCCGCCCCCCACCGCGGTCGGCCCCGTCTGTCACCCGCTGCCGCCACCCGCGCCCCGACCCGCCGACCAACGCCGGCCGTTGTGGCCGGTGCGCGCGCTTGGCTCCCGCCCGTGCTGGCCGCGCTGTCGTCGGCGCCCATGCCGTGCGCTCTGCGCGCCGGGCGTTGTGGCCGATGCGCGCGCTTCGCTCCCGCCTGTGCGGGCCGCCTCGTGGCGGCATCCCCGCAGTGCGCGCCGCTGGCCGCCTGCCGTGGTCGAGACCTGCGTCCCGCCCGCGCCCGCGCCAGCCCTGCCGTGGCCGACAGCCGCTCCTCGCTCATGCCGGCCGCCGTCCGGTCGGCGCCCATGCCGTGCGTGCTTCGCGCCGGGCGTTGTGGCCGATGCGCGCGCTTCGCTCCCGCCTGTGCGGGCCGCCTCGTGGCGGCATCCCCGCAGTGCGCGCCGCTGGCCGCCTGC